>JBEKON010000079.1:0-10850 GCA_049521735.1 Verrucomicrobiota bacterium | reverse complement strand
GCCAAACTGCACGGCGGCATTTCCATGTTCGCGGGAGTGGGCGAACGCACGCGCGAAGGCAACGACCTTTACAACGAAATGATCGAAGCCGGCGTCATCAAAGTCGAGAGGGACGAAAAAGGTCATCCCAAAAAAGGCCCGAACGGTCTGCCGATAATCGCGCCGGGCTCAAAGATTGGTCTGGTTTATGGCCAGATGAACGAGCCGCCCGGCGCGCGTCTCCGCGTCGCGCTTTCGGCGCTCGCCGTGACCGAGTATTTCCGCGACGAAAAAAATCAGGACGTGCTCCTGTTCATAGACAACATCTTCCGTTTCTCGCAGGCCGGTTCGGAAGTGTCCGCATTGTTGGGCCGCACGCCGAGCGCGGTCGGTTATCAACCGACACTCGCCGCCGAAATGGGCGAGTTGCAGGAGCGCATCACTTCGACCAAGAAAGGCTCCATCACGTCGTTCCAGGCCGTGTATGTGCCCGCCGATGACTTGACCGATCCAGCACCCGCCACCACGTTCGCGCACCTCGATGCGACGATTGTGTTGGAGCGTTCCATTACCGAACTCGGCATTTATCCCGCCGTGGACCCGCTGTCCTCGACGAGCCGCGCGCTCATGCCGGAAATCGTCGGGCAGGAGCACTACGAGGTCGCGCGCGGCGTGCAAAAAGTTTTGCAACGTTACAAGGATTTGCAGGACATCGTCGCGATTCTCGGCATGGACGAGCTTTCGCCCGATGACAAGCTCACCGTCTATCGCGCGCGCAAAATCCAGCGCTTCCTAAGCCAGCCATTCTCCGTCGCGGAAGTGTTTACAGGACTGCCGGGCAAACAAGTGCCCGTCGCCGAAACGGTTCGCGGCTTCAAGGAAATTTTGGAAGGCAAACACGACGACGTGCCGGAGCAAAACTTTTACATGAAGGGCGGCATTGAAGAAATTAAAGAATAAAGATTGCGATGGCTGACACAATCAAACTCGAAATCGTCACGCCGGAGGCGAAAATTTTCTCCGACGACGTGAACATGGTCACACTCACCGGCACTGAAGGTGAGATGGGCATTCTACCGCAGCACATGCCGTTGATGACGCAGCTCGTCGCGGGCGAAGTCGTTGCGCAGAAAGGCAGGGAAATCATTTTCCTGGCCGTCGGCGACGGCTTTGTGCAGGTCACCGGCGACCGCGTCGCCATTCTTACCGATATGGCGATTCGCGCTGATGACATTGATGAAGCCAGGGCCGAGGAAGCCCGCCAGCGCGCCGAAGCGCGCCTTGCTCAAAAAATCACTGACGAAGAAGCCGCCCGCGTTAACGCAGCGCTCGCCCACGCGGCCATCCAGCTCAAGGTCAAACGCCAGCGCCGGAAATAAAATTATAAATTACAAGGGATTTCAGGTTTGTGAGTTACTCTGGTGGATAGGGTAGTTACATGACTCACATGACTCAAAGGCAATGCAACACTAGATTGTGCTGAAGACGGCTTGTGTTATCCAGTATCTAGTGTTGCATTACCTGAAACTGGGGTAACATGTTGTCCATCAAACCCTTTCAGCGTTAGGAAAGTTGCAATAACCAGCCCTCCTCTTGACTTTTTAGAATAAACACCGAGAGTCTACAATAGCTCAATACACATCGGAACAAAATTGTGTGCGGCTTGATACCTGAATTGAAAGGCGGAAGCGAAGAAAGTTTCTTCGCGGGTGGGAAGCATTACGGGCAGTGTTCCAATGGCTTTGAGTCTTGGGATGGAGAGAAACTTATGAAAACTTTGCGAATACTGGTTCTTATTTTCAGTATGATTGCGCTGTGGGCGAACTCACAATCCAAGGCGGCGACGGACTTACCTTTGACCCTGGGTTTGCCCGACTTGACCGGTTTTGAGATGGATGTGAAGTACACTGCGAGCAATGGTGCCTTCGTGGTGGATGGGTTGACACATGATTACATTATCCCTAGTGGTGACGTCGGGATTGCAATACAGGACTCTTACAATTTGTCGGCGACCATCACCACAAATGCAATACTGACGGGTGGAACGCTAACAATTAAGGGTGAAGTCAATGGTGGTGGTAGTGATACAACGCTACTAACCGGCAATCTGACTACTGGCGCAGCAGGGACAGCTTTCGGATATGGCGATGGCGGCAACGAGATTTTTCAGTTTCTTTTCACTGTCAGCGGTGGTTCCCTCGCGAGTGCTTTCGGCGGAAACGGCGCCAAAGGCGGGATAATTTTTGATGCAGGGTTCGACAGCAATCAGGGCGATACTCCATTTACCGGTTCATGGACAAGTAATTTCAATAGCAACGGATCTGATGACGGAGTCATAGACGCCTTCGCACGCCCAGTCCCCGAACCTTCTTCAATTCTGCTCGTGTTGGCTGGCATCTTGGGCATGGTGGCACGTTGTCGTCTGAACGCTCCCCGGGATAAACAACGAATGACGATGCTGTTGATGCAGCCTAAAGAAAAGTCATGGCTGTAACAGCCAAAAAATCGGAAACTTATGAAAATTTTGCGAATACTGGTTCTTGTTTTCAGTATGGTTTCGCTGCTTGCGAACTCACAATCCAAGGCTTCGCCGACGGACATAAATTTTCCGCCCGTAGTGTATTTGCCTGACTTGACCGGTCAACTTGTAGATTTGGGCTATAGCTACAATGCGGGGACAAAAATAGGTACTCTCTCGGCAGACGGTTTGACAACGGATTACAATATCTCTGATGGTCACGGCGGGATAACCGACATCGTGCTTCAGGACCCAGACACTTACGCTTTGTCGGCGACCATTAACAACAGTGGAGCAACCCCGGTCCTGACAGGTGGAACACTATCAATTAGCGGTGACATCGGTGACGGGCATGGTGACACCTTCTTGTTAATCGCCACTTTAGTCACCGGAGCGCCAGGGACGGCTTTTGGATATGGCGACCTCGGCAACGATGAGTTTCAATTCAAGTTCACTCCCACTGGTGGCACGTTGAAAAGTGCTTTCGGTGGGAATACTGCCGTAGGCGGAATTACTCTTGAAGCGTTTTTTTCTGGATCGAGCGATCCCTTCACCGGTTCATGGGTCAGCAACTTTGGCAACACCGGAACTGGTGATATGGACAGTTTTGCAATGATTCCAGAACCTTCTTCAATTGTGCTCGTATTGGTTGGCAGTATCTTGTTGGTAGGAGGATATCGTTGTCGTCGAAGCGCATTGCGTGTTTAATGCGACACGGAGCATTGCTATTTTCAGAGCAAGTTTGATTTATCAAGTGTGATAACCAGGAAAGTCGAGTTGTGTAATAGACTGGATGAATCAGTCTTGAAAGGGACCATTATGAAAAAACAGATAAAATTAATCGTATTGGCGTTTATGGCATTGGTCACACCGTCGTATGCCAGCCTGTTAAACGTGACTTTGACCTATCCGGAAATCACTGCCAATAGTGCCAGCGCGTATGCCCTTACTTACACGCCCACGAATCAACTTCTGTCCATTAGTGCCACGCCATCGCTGGTGGCGTTCGGCAATACGACAAAACTGATCAGCGGCACAAGGAATCTCCAAATCCAAATTGCCGTGGACAACACCGGTGCCTTGATAGGCAGCGCACCCGGGGATGGGGGCAATGATTTTGTTTTGTCCGGCACCGTGACGGCAGTTATCGGAGGCGTAACCAATACCTACTCTGGCACGTTGTTGACCGGCCGAGTGATTGGATTCGGTTACCTGGCGGGAGGATCGTCGAGTGAATATGATTTTCGCTTCACGCCGAATGGCGGGCCGCTTGCCAGTTTGTTCTGTGGGAACATCGCGGTTCAGATTGCGAGTGGAGCCTCGACGTTCAACAATGATTTCACGACCAATTTCAACGGCCAGGCCAAAATTACTGCCGGCTCCGAGGATACCACGCCTCCAACGATTGTTTGTCCGCAAGGCATCACGGCCCAATGCCATTATACCAACGGATTGGCCGGGGCGTATGTCAGTTATCCCACGCCGGTGGTGACGGACAATTGCGATCCGAATCCGACGGTGGTCTGCACACCGCCTTCGGGCAGCTTCTTCATCCTGCCGCCGCCGCCTGCCAACTCGACCAATTATGTGGTGACCTGCGTGGCTAAAGATGCGGCCGGCAATACAGCTACATGCAGTTTCAACATCATCGTTCAGGACACGATGCCGCCCGAGTTTGCGGATACGAACAATCCGGTGGTTCAGTGCGGGGCGGGCGGCGGCCTAATCGTTCTGACCAACGATCCGGGCGAGTGCTATGCGACATTCACGTTCCCTATACCGACGGCAACGGATTGCTGCGGAAACACTGACACGGTGAGCGTGAGCGCCATTGACGAGAATGGAGCCACCATTGTTTTTACCAATCTGGGCAATGGCAGTTTGCAAGGGGAATTTCCGGTGGACGTGACGGGAACGAATCTGATTACCGTCACAGCCGATGACGGGCGGGGCAATTCGGCGCAATGTCAAACGCCTGTGCTGGTGCTGGACAAGCAGCCGCCGACTTTGTTCTGCAGCGACCAGACGACTACGTTTAAGCCGGTCCTTACCAATGCCCTGAGTTGCATCAGTGCGAATTTTAATAACATATGCATTGTTTCCAACAACTACATCTGGTTCAGCAGTGTGATACGAAATCCTTCCTGTTATAACAAGGGTTCGTTCACGGTGCATGTCTTTGACCAGACCATTCAACTCGCGGTGGACAACACCAACATTACTTTGAATGTGCCGGATGCGTACGTTACGTTCTCGAACGGCGTGGCCACTTCGACAGCGACGTTCACCAACGGGCAATGGTTCACATGCACGAAACCCGGTCTTAACGGGAATACTTTCCTGTCCGGGCTGGCATGGCGGATTCCCTTTAGTTTGAACAACACTATAAACAGCCGTACCAGCCATTGCTGGGGCAAGGACTCGTGTAATCCGTGGAACAGCCGCTGCCAGGTCAACACGGCAACGTGGTGTGCCCGATTTGCGGTTGACACGCCCGGGGTGGTGATCCAGTGGCAATGGGGAGCGGTCGTGGAGACCACCCTGAACACCAATTGCAATGCGTTCGGTATCAAACCGGTTGATGACAATCGCAGCAGTTGCTGGAAGAATTCGGATCCTGCCGGTGCGTGCGAGAACTTCAAATCATTCCTGACCGGTGGCGCCTGTGGCAATGGCTGGTGCGGATCGGGTTTCAACCGGCAGCCGGATTGCACCGGTATCTTGAGCGATTGCAAACGCGCCAATCTCGGTCTTGGATCGATTTGTCTGGGCGCGGTTGAGTTTACACCGCCACTGGCAATTGACAACTGTGGCAAACCGGTGTCTGTGGTTTGCACGCCTCCGCCCGGCAGCATCTTGGGGCCGGGAGTGTACACCGTGACGGCCGTGGCGACCGACTCGAGCGGCAACACCAACCAGTGCACGTTCAACCTCACCGTGCTGTCTCCGTTGCAGGTGGTGTTTGACACGCCGCCGGATGACAACTTGGCTGATAACACCAGCGAGCCGGATGCTGGTTTCTCGGGCATGAATTGCCCGGACGATCCTTCCACGCCGGAGATCATCACTTGGTTTTGCAGTGGTGACAAGATTCTGCACGCGGTCAGGCTTTTGGATTGCAATGGCAACGATGTGACGTGCACTGTCGGCCCATTCGTCACAGTGCATATTGACGTGACGGAACGTCAGGGTACTTACAGCGATTCAATTCCCGTTGCCGATGTGCCCCAGAACTTCACCTGCATAGGCAGTCCCGGAGGCATAATGGTTCTGAACTGCAACCAATACAACCAATACAACCAATACAGCGAATTCCGATACAACTTGGACACAACAGGCTATCAAAAAGGCATGTCGAATAACAACCAGTTGTTCTTCCGCTCATGCGTATGGGTCGAATATAACAGTTCGCCGGGCGTGCCTGTGGGCATGGAAGATGTCATTTTGAAAAGCAGGTAATGACCCACCGGTGTCCTGGTGCTGATGGAGAATTGCGATAGCGTGGAACTCAGCGTAGGCCGGAGGTGCCAAGACGGAATCTCGATGGCAAGGAACTGAGTCAAGGCAAAGATGAGAGGCCGCAATTCGATCTGGCTGCTGTTGGCGGCCGCAACAGCGGTGACAGCGCTGCTTGTATATTGGCATCTTCAGGGTCGGGCGACTGCCCCTTCCCGGTCTGGTGAGGCCAAAGGCAGGGCGAGCCATCCAAACAAGGCCGTGGAGCAATCCCCAGGCGGCGAAATTCAATCCACCAACAGGGTATTTCTGGCGCGCCCGAATCAAGTGCTGGCAACGGTCAATGGCACACCCATCACTCTCGGAGACTTGATGCCGCTCCAATCGACCAATTCAGAGGCAGAGCAAAAAATTGATCCGGTAACATATGATTATTTCCTTCAACGCGCCATTAATCGCGAATTGGTCTTACAGGCCGCCAAGGCGCAAAATGTCACCTTGAACCAAGCCCAGCAAGATCAATTGACAAAATTCCAGGCGGAACGGGAACAGCCGTATCCAGGCATGGTCAGCCAACTGACGGTGAATGCGGCAGAGATCGAGTTTGAGCTTCGGGATGCGCAGGCATTTATGTTGCAAACGGCTCTTATGGCGCAGGCGGGTGCGACGCCCAATGTTACTCCCGATCAAGTTGAACAGTATTACCAGGCTCACATTGCCGAATTTGGCGAGTTGCCCGCTGATCCGCAGGCACGTCAGCAAGCCTGGCAGGCGATTGATTTCCAGATTCGCGGGCAATTGGCGGCGGGAGCGCGAGCCAAATACCAACAACAGCTGGATGCATACATGGCCCAACTCAAGGCCAGGGCGAATATTGTCGTAACACCTTGATGGAATCGCCAATCGGCGTCCAGACAGGGGCATGGCAAACTATATCTGCCGCCGTTCCGGTGGACTTGGCGTTGGAAGAGCAGGGTGCTGAAAAACAATCAGCTTTCAATCACGCTGATTTCCACCGGTTCCACGCTCACGCCGGGTTTCTCCAGCCATTTGATGGCGGCTTTCACTTCATCGCGCTTGCCATCTGCTTCCAGACAAACGATGCCGATTTCATCGGTCACGCTAGCCTGCCTGATGTTCGTCACCACTTTGAACTTGTGGCCGAGTTGCCAGATGAGCGGTTCTTTTTCTCCATCTTAAAAGGCGATGATGGAACGCACCGGATAATCCTTTAATTTTTCTCGACCGTTCAGAAACTTCAATTCAATGAGGAAAGTCACTTCCAGAATCTGCGCGCCGAGTTTTTTGATCAACGCGGCGGCGGCGGCGGCAAAAATGAATCCACGCGCGTCAATGCCTACAGCAGCGTCCACCGAACCGGGCATAACCTCCTAACAATAAACGACATGCTGTTGGTGTGCAGCCTAAAGAATACTGTTGACACAGCCTAAAGAAAAATATAAAATGAAGGCCGAGAAGTCACAAACTTATGAAGTTTTGCGAATGCTGGGTCTTTTCAAACCCCTAACACCATGAAAACCCTAAAAGTTTTATTTTTGTGCAGTGCGGCTTTTTTGCTGACCCTCCTTCCATCACCGGCGCAGCAGCTGTTGAATTATGTGCAACCTGCGTCGCCTGACTTGTTCTCAGCAAACCTTAGTGTGTCTTACGATTACACGAGTATGCAATTCTTGGTAAGCGGGCAGGAGAGCTCTTACATCGCTCTTGGGGCAGACCCGAGCAACCCGGACAATTACACGTCAGTGTTCGGCTCATTCACTTTAAGTGCCACCATTGATCATAGTGGTAACTTGATTAGTGGAACGTTGGCTGCCATGGGTGACTCGACTTGGGCTCAAGACCCCGTCACACTTGCTCCCATCGACGACAGTACTTTGCTCTCGGGGAACTTGGTTGCGGGACCAAAGGGTAATGGTTACGACTACGATCTCGGTGGGTCGACCTTTGCTTTTCTCTTCACTATCACCGGTGGCGACTATAAGGCGGATTTCGGCGGTGAGAATGCGACGGGGTACATCAGTCTCAGCCCGTGGTGGTCCGCAGATTATTGGGACGGTAGCTTTGGGGCGAGTTTTCAGAACCCCGGCAGTAGCGATACCGGGTATTCTGGCGTCGCTGACACTGTTCCCTATGTTCCTGAGCCCTCGTCAACTTTGGTTTTCTTGATGGGTGGTGCTGCGTGGTTGATGGCGCAACGTCGCCGCCGAAACACGTTAACACGTTGAGTGTTTGACGCAATACGGAGCGTTGCCGTTAATTTAGAACTTAGCATTATTGTTAATTCAATATTCCTGTTAACACCAAACAATTGAATTGGGGCAATTAATTTAGAAAGGGAAAATTATGAAACATTGGATGAAGTTGGTAGTTCTAACGTCGGCGTTTGCGGTATTGGCATTATCGTCCTTTGCGGCACTCTTGAATGTAAACCCGACCTATCCCAAAATCAATTATTCGAGCACCGTCTCGAACGCGGTTAGTTACACGGCATCGAGCGGGCTTTTTTCGGTCACTGCGACGCCGTCCACCGTGAATATTTCCAGCTCTCAAACAAAGCCAATCAACGCCCCCAGGAACTTGCAGATCAACATTATCGTTGATAACACAGGCGCGCTAGTGGGCGGGGCAGGAGGCGACGATTTAGTGGTGAGCGGGACCGTACCCGGAGTTGTTGTTGGTGGCGTGACCAACACGTACACCGGTGTCCTGTTGAAGGGCAAGGTGATGGCATTCGGCTTTCAGTACAACGGAAGCACCTCTTCTCCTCGGTTTGACTTCCGCTTCAGCATCACGGGCGGAGCGATGGCCAGTTTATTCTGTGAACAGATTTGTGTTCAGTTAACCAGTGACAACTCGACGTTCACAGGCAGTTTTAACACGAATTTCATGGGGCGTGCTAAAAACCTTGTCGGCGCGGAGGACCTCACCCCGCCGACTATCATTTGTCCCACCAACATGGTGGTCGAGTGCCACAGCACCAACAACAGCGGCTCGGGCGGCGCGTATGTCAGCTATTCCACACCGACGGTAACGGATAATTGTGATCCGAATCCCACCATTGTCTGCACTCCGCCTTCGGGCAGCTTCTTTGCCTTGCCGCCGGCGCCTGCCAATTCAAGCAATTATGTGGTGACCTGTGTGGCCAGGGACGCCGCCGGCAACTCGAACACCTGCACGTTTAACATCACCGTTCAGGACACGCTGGCTCCGGAGTTTGCGGATACAAACAATCCGATAATCAGCTGCAGCCTGTGCGTCCCGATTATACTGACCAACGATCCGGGCGTATGCTATGCCACCTTAACCTTCCCGACACCGGAGGCCATAGATCTTTGCTGTCCGCTCATAATCTCCACGATCGTGAGTGCAGTGGATGAAAACGGCGCCGTGATCAAACTGACCGACCTCGGCAATGGGATGTTGCAGGGCCAGTTCCCGGTGGGCACAAACGTAAGCACGGTGGTAACAACGGCCAACGACGGGCGCGGCAATTCGGCGCAGCATCTCTGTGGCGTTGTGGTTATAGACACTGAACCGCCCGTGATCAACTGCCCCACCAACCAGGTTGTGGAATGCACCGGCGGTCAGATCTTCTTTCAAGAACCGATCGTCTATGACAATTGTCCGAATGTGACTTATTCCTGCACGCCGACCAACGGCAGCGCGTTGGGTATTGGCTCGCACCAGATCGTCTGCACCGTAATCGACTGCAGCGGCAACACGAACCAATGCGCGTTCTATGTGACCGTGCAGGACACCACTCCACCCACGATTGCCTGTCCGACTAATGTCACGGTGGAGTGCGGACAGTCCATTGCTCCCAGCAGCACTGGCATGGCTACAGCCTCGGACACTTGCGATTCAAGCCCGACGGTGACGTTCACTGATGCCGTCTCAGGCAATTCCCCACAAATCATTACTCGCACCTGGACAGCCACGGACAATAGTGGCAATTCCAATTCCTGCGTTCAGATTATCACCGTTCAGGACACTACGCCGCCGGTGATTACCTGCCCGCCGGACAAGCAGTTACAGTGCGGCGATTCCACTGCGCCGGCCAACACCGGCACGGCCACAGCCATCGACACCTGCAGCACCAACGTCACAATTACCTTCACCGATGTCGCCACGCCCGCTAACTGCACGGGCAATGCTGGCATCGACCGCACCTGGACGGCCACGGATGCCAGTGGCAATAGTTCCACCTGCGTCCAACACATCACCTTTATTGATACGACGCCGCCGACCGTGACGCCAGTGTCATGGCGTTGGTGACGGCCACGGATAATTGCAGCGGCACGCCGGCCATCAACGTGGGGCATACGGATGCCACCAGCGGTTGCACCCTGACGCGCACCTTCACGGTGACGGCGACTGACGGCTGCGGCAACACCTCGGCTGCCAAGACGGTGGTTTACACCTGGACGGTCGATACGACGCCGCCGACCGTCACGGTCCCGACCGGCTCGAACCTGGGCTGCAATCCAACGAATCCGCCCTCTGACGCCAGTGTCATGGCGTTGGTGACGGCCACGGATAATTGCAGCGGCATGCCGGCCATCAACGTGGGGCATACGGATGCCACCAGCGGTTGCACCCTGACCCGCACGTTCACGGTGACGGCGACTGACGGCTGCGGCAACACCTCGGCTGCCAAGACGGTGGTTTACACCTGGACGGTCGATACGACGCCGCCGGTTGTTACGGTTCCGGCAGGCAGCAATTTAGGCTGCAATCCAACGAATCTGCCGACGGACGCCAGTGTCATGGCGTTGGTGACGGCCACGGATAATTGCAGCGGCACGCCGGCCATCAACGTGGGGCATACGGATGCCACCAGCGGTTGCACCCTGACGCGCACCTTCACGGTGACGGC
>JBEKON010000078.1:0-3863 GCA_049521735.1 Verrucomicrobiota bacterium | reverse complement strand
CAGATCAAGGAAGTCGAGAAACAATATCGCAAAGGCGTCATCACGCCCGGCGAACGTTACAACAAAATCGTGGACATCTGGACGCATTGCACCGACCAGATTTCCAACGTCATGTTCCGCACGCTCGAAGCGAATAATGGCAAGGAGGAATTCAACCCCGTTTATCTCATGGTGGATTCCGGCGCGCGCGGCAACCGCCAGCAGGTGCGCCAGCTCGCCGGCGTGCGCGGCCTCATGGCCAAGCCCAGCGGCGACATCATCGAGAAACCGATTCTCGCGAACTTTCGTGAAGGTCTCACCGTGCTCGAATACTTCATTTCCACGCACGGCGCGCGCAAAGGTCTGGCCGACACGGCGCTCAAGACCGCCGACTCCGGTTACATGACCCGCAAGCTTGTGGACGTGGCGCAGGACGTGATCACCCGGGAAGTGGATTGCGGCACGACGAACGGCATTTGGGTCTCGACGGTTTATGAGGGTGAAGACGAGGTCGTTAAACTCGGCGATCGTCTTGTGGGCCGTTTCGCGTGTGATGATATTGTGAATCCGACCAACCCGAAGGAGTTGCTCATTCACGTTAACGAGGAAATTGACGAGGAAAAAGCCAGACACATTGAAGCTGCGGGTGTTGAACGCGTGCGCATCCGCTCGGTGCTTACATGCGAGAGCAAACAAGGCGTTTGCGTCAATTGTTACGGGCGCAATCTCGCGACCGGCAGTCTCGTGAAACTCGGCGAAGCCGTGGGCATCATCGCCGCGCAGTCCATCGGCGAGCCGGGCACACAGTTGACGATGCGGACGTTCCACATCGGCGGCACGGCGGCGCAGGTGTTCAAGATTCCGCAAATCAAGTCCAAGCACGACGGCACAATCCGTTACAACGAACTCCGCGTCGTTCAACTGGAGGATGGCAACAACATCGTGCTGAACAAAAATGGTTCCGTTTCCATTCTTGCCGACGACGGCCGCGAATTGGAAAACCATAACATCGTCATCGGCGCGGTCATTTCATTCAAGGACGGCTCCAAGGTAAAGAAGGGCGAGACCTTCGTGCAATGGGATCCATATAACGTGCCGATTCTTTCTGAAAAGGCCGGCAAGGTGAAGTTCCACGACATCATCGAAGGCGTGACGATGAAGCAGGAAACGGACGAGACAACCAGCCAGGAAGCCATGGTCGTCATCGAGCACAAGGAGGATTTGCACCCGCAAGTCATCATCAGCGATGACAGGGGCGAAGTCGTGGCCAATTATCCAATTCCGTCCGGCGCGCACATTGTCGTGAGCGAAGGTGAAAAGATTGTTGCTGGAACCCTGATGGCCAAAACGCCGCGCAAAACTTCAAAGACCAAAGACATCACCGGCGGTCTGCCGCGCGTGGCTGAATTGTTTGAAGCGCGCCGACCGAAGGACGCGTCGGAAATTTCCAAAATTGACGGCATGGTGGATTTTGGTCCGAGCGTGCGTGGCAAACGCTGCATTCTCATCAAAGACGCCCAGACCGCTTCGGAAGAGGAACATCTTATTCCGATTGGCAAGCACGTCATCGTTTTCAAGGGCGACTATGTGAAGAAAGGCCAGCAGTTGACCGAAGGTCCGATGGACCCGCATGAAATTCTTGAAGTGTGCGGTCCACAGGAATTACAGGAGCACCTCGTGAGCGAAGTGCAGGAAGTTTATCGCCTCCAAGGCGTCACCATCAATGACAAGCATGTCGAAATCATCGTGCGCCAGATGCTCCGCAAGGTTCGTATCACCGAACCGGGTGACACACAGTTCCTTTGGGGCGAACAAATTGACAAGCTGGAGTTCGAGGAAGAAAACGAACGTGTCGAAAAAAAGGGCGGCAAACCCGCCGAAGCCTCGCCCGTGTTGCTCGGCATCACGAAGGCGTCGCTCGAAACCGACAGCTTCTTAAGCGCTGCGTCATTTCAAGACACGACGCGCGTGCTTACCGAAGCCGCAACGCGTTCCAAGGTGGATAGCCTGCGCGGTTTCAAGGAAAACGTCATCATGGGACACCTCATTCCGGCGGGCACTGGTTTTGATCTGCATCGCAGGGCGCGTCTCAAGCCGTTGGTCGAAGTTGAGGATAAACCGGAGCCGGCGGAAGCAGAGAATCCGTTGCTGGCATAAGGGCAGAGCTTCGTAAGCGAGGCTGGAGAGTATTGCGGATTTGGCAGCATGAATTGAAACGGAGTAATGAACCGCAGCTTGTTCCGCGAATTTCGCGGTTTCATCCTCAAATGGCCGAAATTGTTGTTGCAACCGAAGGCTTATTTGCTATGCTCCGCGTTCCATTTTTAAGACGCAATGCCGACAATCAACCAATTGGTCCACAAGGGCCGGCGCAAAGTGAAATATAAGTCCAAGTCGCCAGCCTTGGGAGGTTCGCCGTTTCGCCGCGGTGTGTGCATCCAGGTCATGACGCGCACGCCCAAGAAGCCGAACTCGGCCATGCGCAAGGTCGCCAAGGTCCGCCTGACGAACGGTTACGAGATCATCGCCTACATCCCGGACGAAGGCCATAATTTGCAGGAACACTCGATTGTGATGGTGCGCGGCGGACGCGTGAAGGATTTGCCCGGTGTGCGTTATCACATCGTTCGCGGCCGGCTCGACGCCGCCGGTGTGGAAAAACGCAGGGTCAGCCGCTCGAAATACGGCGTAAAACGTCCGAAACCGGGTTCCAAGCCCGCCGCCCCCGCTCCCGCGGCCGCCGCCGCTCCGGCGGAAGCACCCGCCGCCTAACCCAATTCACGGTTTAACGATTTAACGATTTAACAAATCCCATGTCCCGCAGACGACAAGCCACCAGACGGAAGATTGCCAAAGATGGAAAGTTTCAAAGCGCTTTGGTTTCGCGGCTGGTCAACACCGTGATGACGTGCGGCAAGAAAAGCACGGCGCAGCGGATTGTCTATGGCGCGTTCGACAGCATTTCGCAAAAAAACCCGGCGAGCAATCCGGTGGAAATTTTGCAGCGCGCGGTGGACAACGCCAAACCGCGCATTGAGACCAAGCCGCGCCGCGTCGGCGGCGCCACGTATCAGGTGCCGCTGGAGGTGCCGTCCGACCGGCAGGCTTCGCTGGCCTTGCGGTGGATCGTGAATTTTGCGGACGCGCGCAAGGGCATGCCCATGCGCGACGCGCTCGCGGCGGAAATTTTGGAAGCGTATCAGGGACAAGGCAACGCCATTCGCAAACGCGACGACGTCCACAAGATGGCGCAGGCGAACAAGGCCTTTGCGCATTTCCGCTGGTAATACAACAACGAAATCGGTCAATTCGCCCAAGCGTGAATACACGCTGGAGCGCACGCGCAACATTGGCATCGCCGCGCACATTGACGCGGGCAAAACGACCACAACCGAGCGCATCCTCTTTTACGCCGGTCTCATCCACAAAATCGGCGACGTGGACGACGGCAACACCGTCACCGACTGGATGGAGCAGGAGCGCGAACGCGGCATCACCATCACGTCCGCCGCGGTGACGTGCTTTTGGACGCAGAAAAAAGAAGAGGGCCTGATCAAGTCCTTTATGGGCGTGCCGCATCGCATCAACATCATTGACACACCCGGCCACGTTGATTTTACCGCCGAAGTCGAACGTTCCATGCGCGTTTTGGACGGCGCGGTCGCGGTGTTCTGCGGTGTCGCGGGCGTTCAGCCGCAATCCGAGACGGTCTGGCGTCAGGCGACCAAATACAATGTTCCACGCATCGCGTTTGTCAACAAAATGGACCGCACCGGCGCGAATTTTGAAAACGCGCTGAAAGACATGCGGAAAAAACTCGGCGCGTATGCGTATCCGATTTATCTGCCGATTGGCGCCGAGGACAAGTTCGAAGGCGTCATTGA
>JBEKON010000077.1:0-4824 GCA_049521735.1 Verrucomicrobiota bacterium | reverse complement strand
TGGCATTTGAACTTTCTGGTTTGGCCGACAACAACGCCAGCCGGCAATTTTTAATCAACGACACAAGGCAAGCACGCTGCGTTTAACAGTGAACTTGCCTGAACTCAGACCGCTACCGGCGGCTGTTTGTTGCTGCTGTTTGTAACTAATAAAAATTCTGTTCCACATTGCGAAAATGGGGTGACGGTCCCGGCCCGCGGAACCACCGCCCCAAAAGTTCGCCAGTTACTTGACCTCCACTTTGGCGCCCGCTTCTTCGAGCTTCTTCTTGGCCGCGTCGGCATCGGCTTTCGGTGCGCCTTCCAGCACCGGTTTGGGCGCGCCTTCGACCAGCGCCTTGGCTTCCGCCAGACCCAGGCCGGCTTTCACTTCGCGAACAGCCTTGATGGCGGCAATTTTCTTCTCTGCCGGGACTGACACGAGAATCACGTCGAACATGGTCTTTGCTTCAGCGGCAGGCGCAGCAGCACCCGCAGCCGGAGCAGCCGCGACCGCGACCGGCGCGGCGGCAGTCACGCCCCATTTGGTTTCCAATTGTTTCACCAGGTCGGCGGCTTCGAGAACCGTCAACTTGCTCAATTCTTCCACGATTTTTGCAATGTCAGCCATATTACCTTTCTTGTCGTCTCGTCGTCTGCCGCGGTCCGCCTTCGCTTTGCTTCGGCACGACACGCCACGGCTTTTTTAAGTTCGTTCGTGAACCGACGATTTACGTTGTTGTTGTTTGTTTGTCCGACCCGCTGCCCAGCGGACGGAAATTGTTCTGGCTTTTCTCGGCCTTCGCCTTGACCACACGCGCGAGTTGCGTCGCGGGTGTGTTGATCAAAACGACCAGCTTCGTTGCCGGCGCGTTAAGCAGACCCAGCAGCATGGCGCGCAATACGTCCAGACTCGGCAGATCGGCCAAGGCCACAATCGCCGCCTGTTCAAGGCGCTGGTTGTTCAGATAACCAAACTGCACCTTCAGCTTGTCGAACTCCGCGCCGAAATTCTTGACCGTCTTGGCGGCGGCGGAAATGTCCTTTTGCCCGGTGACAACGGCGAGTTGTCCCGCAAGCTCGGCGGTCAATTCGCCGACGCCGGACTCTTTGGCCGCAATGCGAAAGATGGAGTTCTTGACTATATGAATCTCCGTGCCGGCCTTTTGCAGGCGTTTCCGCAGCTCGGTCATATGGGACACTTTGAGTCCCTTGTAATTCACCACGATGAAGAACGGCGAGGCATTCAGCCGCACGACATATTCTTTCGTCAAAATTTGTTTTTCAGCACGCATGGATCAAAAATGGTTTCTGGTTAATGGGTCGTGAATTCGCGCAAATCCAGGCGCACCGGCGGACTCATCGTCGCCGAAATCGTGCAGGAATGAATATAGGTGCCTTTGACGCTGCTCGGGCGCGCCTTCGCCACCGCTTCAATCACCGCACGCACGTTTTCCTCAATTTGATTCGCCGCAAACGACGCTTTGCCAACAGCCACATGAACGTTGCCTACCTTGTCCACTTTGAACTCGACGCGACCCGCTTTGACTTCCTTGATCGCCTTGGCTGTGTCGTCTGTCACGGTGCCGGTCTTTGGGTTCGGCATCAGGCCGCGTGGTCCGAGCACCTTGCCGAGCTTGCGCACTTCGACCATCGCTTCCGGCGTGGCAACGGCGACATCAAAATCAGCCCAGCCGCCCTGACATTTTGCAATCATGTCCTCAAATCCGATGTATTCCGCACCGGCGGCTTTGGCCGCATCCGCCGCCGCACCGCTTTTGGCGAAAACGAGCACGCGCACGGTCTTGCCGCTGCCATGCGGAAGCGGGACCGTGCCGCGAACCATCTGGTCGGATTGCTTCGGGTCCACGCCGAGGCGGAATGCGAGATCAATCGTCTCGTTGAATTTCGCTTTCGGAAATTTCGCCAGGACGCCAACGGCATCCTTAAGCGGATACATTTTCTTGGTGTCCACCACTTCCAGTGCTTTTTTGTATCGTTTACTGGGCATTTGTTTGGTTGCGGTACAAGCGAGCCTTTAATGACTCTCCCGCGGTTGTTTGGTTTATCCGACGACTTCAATTCCCATGCTGCGCGCCGTGCCAGCGATGATACGGAATGCAGCCTCCTCCGAAGTCGCATTCAAATCCTTCGACTTCATTTTCACGATGTCCAAAACCTGTTTGCGCGTCACCTTGCCGACTTTTTCCTTGTTCGGCTCTTTCGACCCGGCGGTGACCCCGGCGGCCTTCTTCAGCAGCACGGATGCGGGTGGCGATTTGGTGATGAACGTAAATGACTTGTCCTGGTAAACCGTGATGACCACGGGAATCACCATGCCGGCCTGGTCTTTGGTCTTGGTGTTAAACTCCTTGCAAAAGCCCATGATATTGACGCCGTGCTGACCGAGCGCCGGACCGACCGGCGGCGCGGGATTCGCCTGACCCGCCGGAATCTGCAACTTAATCTGTGCTGTGACTTTCTTCGCCATGTTATTTATTAAACAAGTGATTGGTTAAATGAGTTAAACGAGTGGCGCCATTGCCAGCTCATTTAACTTGTTCAACCGGTTTAACCATTCACTCTCATTACGATTTTTCCACCTGCCAATATTCAAGTTCCACAGGCGTGTTGCGTCCGAAAATATTGACGGTGACCTTTAATTTACCGCGTTCAGGATCAATTTCCTCAATCACGCCGCTGAAATTGAGGAACGGGCCATTGTTGATCTTGACCGTTTCGCCGACTTCAAAATTGACTTTTGGTTTCTCCGTCTCTTCCGACGCGGAAATTTGCGCCTTGATGGATTCGACTTCTTCCGTCGGCGTTGGCACCGGCGGTTCGCCACCGACAAAACCAATCACGCCCTGCGTTTCTTTTATAAAATACCACGGCTTTTCGATGATGCGGTTGTTCTCATCCAGCAACACCATGTCCACAAAAACGTAGCCAGGCCACAATTTGCGGCTGGACACGGTTTTCCTCTGATTGCGCACCTCGACCACTTTCTCCATCGGGACGAGGACTTCACGGATACAGTCCTGCATCTCGTCGGTCTTGATGCGTTTCTCAATACTTTCCTTGACCTTCTGTTCCTGGCCTGAAAGCGTATGGATGACAAACCATTGGCTGCGCATGGCGCTTAAAGCTTAAAAAATATATAATTGAACACCAAATCCACCACGACGGTGAACCCGCCGAGTAAAGCAATTGTAATCACGATGACCACCGTCGAGCCTTTTAATTCATCCCACGTCGGCCACGAACATTTCTTCAATTCTTCGCGTGTTTCCTGCACATAAGCAGCCAGCCGCTTAATCTGTCCCTGCCACCAGAGGTAACCAAAGACAATGCCAACCACCACCGTCCAAAACAAAATTGTCGTCCAGTTACTCACAAATATTCAGTGAGGGACTCGAACCCCCAACCAACGGTTTTGGAGACCGCTACTCTACCAATTGAGCTAACGCCCTAAGCCGTCGAGTCATGTTCATTTATTCAGACAGGAAAGGAGCCGGGGAATTCATCTGTCCCCGTGCTCCAAATTTTGAAAACCGCCTTAGGCAATGACTTCCGTCACGCGGCCCGCGCCAATTGTGCGGCCACCTTCGCGGATCGCAAAACGCTGGCCCTTTTCCATGGCCACCGGCGCGATAACCTTTACCTCCACCGAAACGTTGTCACCCGGCATGACCATTTCCACCCCCTGCGCGAGTGTCACCGTGCCGGTTACGTCGGTGGTGCGAAAATAAAATTGCGGACGATAGTTCGTAAAGAACGGCGTATGCCGGCCGCCTTCCTCCTTGGACAACACATAAACCTCCGCCTTGAAGTGCGTATGCGGCGTAATTGTCCCCGGCTTGGCCAGCACCATGCCGCGTTCGACCTCTTCCTTCTTGATGCCGCGCAACAGCACGCCGACATTGTCACCGCACTGCGCCGAGTCGAGAAGTTTGCGGAACATCTCGATGTCGGTTGCCACAGTCTTGCGCGTTTCGCCCAAACCAACGATTGCCACTTCCTCCATGCGCTTGAGCTGCCCGCGCTCCACACGCCCGGTGACAACCGTGCCACGACCTTCAATGTTGAATACGTCCTCGATGCACATCAGGAACGGCTTGTCAATCTCGCGTGTCGGCAGCGGAATGAACGCATCAATGGCTTCCATCAATTTTTGAATGGAGTCCACGTGTTCCTTTTCGCCCGCCAACGCCAGTTTGGCGCTGCCGCGAATGATGGGCGTCTTGTCACCCGGAAATTCATATTTGGTCAGTAGATCGCGGACTTCCATTTCCACCAAGTCGAGCAGTTCCTTGTCGTCCACGAGGTCAACCTTGTTCAGGTAAACAACGATGGCGGGCACCCCAACCTGGCGGGCCAGCAGCACGTGCTCTTTGGTTTGAGGCATCGGACCTTCCGAAGCATCCACAACGAGGATGGCGCCGTCCATCTGGGCCGCGCCGGTAATCATGTTCTTGATGAAGTCGGCATGACCCGGGCAGTCGATGTGGGCGTAATGACGCTTGTCGCTCTGGTACTCCGTGTGGGACACGGCAATGGTCAGGGTCTTGGTCTCGTCGCGGATCGTGCCGCCCTTCGTAATCTCCGCGTAAGACTTGATCTGTGCCAGGCCCTTTCCAGCCTGCACCTTGACAATTGCAGCCGTCAAAGTGGATTTGCCATGGTCAATATGTCCGATGGTGCCGACGTTGACGTGCGGCTTTGTTCGTTGAAATTGTTCTTTAGCCATTGTTGTCTCCTGCGTTTAGTTTTCGTTCGTTAAACTGGAGCCCATGATCAGGATTGAACTGATGACCTCATCCTTACCAAGGATGCGCTCTACCAA
>JBEKON010000076.1:0-3645 GCA_049521735.1 Verrucomicrobiota bacterium | reverse complement strand
ACCGTCGAGCAAATGACGCCACAGAAGCTCATCAATCCGAAAGCGCTGTCGGCGGTTATTCGGGATTTCTTCGGTCGTTCGCAATTGAGCCAGTTCATGGATCAAATCAACCCGCTGGCCGAATTGACACACAAGCGGCGCCTCAGCGCGCTTGGGCCGGGCGGCTTGAGTCGCGACCGTGCGGGCTTTGAAGTTCGCGACGTGCATCCGTCACATTATGGCCGCATTTGCCCGATTGAAACACCGGAAGGTCCCAACATTGGTTTGATCGCTTCACTGGCGACGTTCGCGCGCATCAATGATTTTGGTTTCCTCGAAACGCCTTATCGCAAGGTCGAAAACGGACGCGTCACCAATCACATTGATTATCTGACCGCCGATCGCGAGGAACAATACATCATCGCGCAGGCGAACTCGCTGATGGACAGCAAGGGCAATTTCATAACCGACCGTGTCGTTTGCCGCGCCCGGACGGACTTTATTGATGCCGAGCCGTCGCGCGTGAATTACATGGACGTATCGCCGAAGCAGCTTGTCTCGGTCGCCGCGTCGCTGATTCCATTTTTGGAGCACGACGATGCAAACCGCGCGTTGATGGGTTCAAACATGCAACGCCAGGCCGTGCCGCTGCTTGTGACCGAAGCGCCACTCGTGGCAACCGGCCTCGAATACCAGGTCGCTCATGACTCGCGCGCTGTTGTGGTTGCGGAGGAGAGTGGCAGGGTCGCGTCTGTCAATGGCAATCAGGTCATCGTTACCGACGATGGCGAATTGCCCGAAGGCAAAAAGAAGATCAAGCATGATCCGGAAAAGGGCGTTTGGGTTTATCCAATCCGCAAATTCATGCGTTCGAACGCGGCAACGTGTATCAATCAGAAAATTCTGGTCAACAAAGGCGACCATGTGAAAAAAGGGCAGGTCATCGCCGACGGCCCGTGCACGCGCAACGGCGAACTCGCGCTCGGCCGCAACGTGCTCGTCTCATTCATGCCGTGGAATGGCTATAACTTCGAGGACGCGATTCTCATCAGTGAGCGCATTGTGAAGGACGACGTTTTCACGAGCATTCACATTGACGAATTTGAAGTGGCCGCGCGCGACACAAAGCTCGGCCCCGAGGAAATCACCCGCGACATTCCGAACCTCGGTGATGAGGCGCTCAAAAATCTCAGTCCCGATGGTGTCATTCGTGTCGGCGCAGAAGTGAAGCCCGGCGACATTTTGGTCGGCAAAATCACGCCGAAATCCGAGACCGAGCTTGCGCCGGAAGAACGATTGCTCCGCGCCATTTTCGGCGAGAAAGCCGCCGATGTGAAAGATACTTCACTCAAAGTTCCTTCCGGCACCTACGGCATTGTGATGGACGTGAAAGTGTCGTCCAAAAAGGACAGCGAAAAGAGCAGCAAACCGTCCGTCGGCGAGGAAAAGCGCCATGCGAAGCAGATTGAAGAGGATCACAGGAAAAAGACCGACGAATTGCGCGATCAATTGACCGAGGCGTTGAGCAACATTCTGCTCGGCGAAAAAATTCCGCTCGACGTGGTCAATTCTGAAACCGGTGAGATCATCATTCCGGCGAACCGCAAGATCACAAAAACGCTGCTGCGCAAACTCGCGACGGTCTACGACCGCATCGAAATTGATCCGTCGCCGATCCGCAACAAGATCAACGAAATCATCGGCAGCTTCAAAAAGAGGTTCGACGATTTGCAGATGCAATACGACGAGGAAATGGAGCGCGCCGAGGCGGGTGAAGGCGTTGAGGCCGGCATCGTGAAATCGGTAAAGGTTTATGTCGCCTCGAAGCGCAAACTTTCCGTCGGTGACAAAATGGCCGGACGTCACGGCAACAAGGGCGTTGTCGCACGCATTGTCAAGGAAGAGGACATGCCGTTTCTCGCGGACGGGACGCCGGTGGACATCGTGTTGAATCCGCTGGGTGTGCCGTCACGCATGAACGTCGGCCAGGTGCTCGAAACGCACCTGGGTTGGTCGGCAAAGATTCTCGGCTTGAGAATCGCCACGCCGGTGTTCGACGGCATCAAGGAAAAGGACATTCGTAATTATTTGAAAGAGGCGAAATTACCGGAGCACGGCAAGACGATTCTTTACGACGGTCGCACCGGCGAGCCGTTCGACCAGGAAATTGTCGTTGGCTACATTTACATGATGAAGCTCGGCCACCTCGTCGCGGACAAAATCCACGCTCGCGCGGTTGGGCCGTATTCACTCGTCACGCAACAGCCGCTTGGCGGCAAGGCGCAATACGGCGGCCAGCGCTTTGGCGAAATGGAAGTGTGGGCGATGGAAGCCTACGGCGCGGCTTACACGTTGCAGGAACTGCTCACGGTCAAATCCGACGACGTTCAGGGCCGCACGCACATTTACGAAAGCATTGTCAAGGGTGACAACTCGCTCGAAGCGGGTATTCCCGAATCCTTCAACGTGCTCGTGAAGGAAATGCAGTCGCTCTGCCTCGACGTGAAGGTCGGTTACTCGAATCCGGTTGATCAGCCCGCGGAAAACGTTGCGGAACTGACAAGGTTTGGTTGAAAAATTTAATCTGAAATTATTGGTGAAACAAACCAGCGTATGATTAGCACCAAGGAAAATGCCCGCGAATTGCTCGGCCTCGAAAAGGTCAACCAGGTGGATTACGTCGCGATTGCTGTCGCGTCGCCTGACGCCATCCGGTCGTGGAGCAAGGGCGAGGTCAAGAATCCCGAAACCATCAACTACCGCACGTTCAAGCCGGAAAAGGGCGGCTTGTTCTGCGAGCGTATTTTCGGTCCGGTCAAGGACTGGGAATGTTCCTGCGGCAAATACAAGCGCATCAAGCATCGCGGTGTTGTCTGCGATCGTTGCGGCGTCGAGGTGACACTGGCGCGCGTCCGCCGCGAGCGCATGGGGCATATCGAACTGGCCGTGCCTATCTGCCACATCTGGTTTTTCAAGTGCATGCCGTCGCGCATCGGCCTCGTGCTTGACATGACGGCGCGCAATCTGGAACGCGTGATTTATTACGAGGATTATCTCGTGATTGATCCGGGCAACACGCCATTGAAGCAAAATTCACTGCTCACCGAGCACGAATATCGCGAGGCGCGCGAGACCTACGGTGCCGACGCATTCGTCGCCAAAGTAGGCGCGGAAGCCGTGCGCGACGCGCTGGCGAAAGTGGATCTGGCCAAGCAGGCGGATCAATTGCAAGAGGCCATGACCGAAACCAAGAGCAAACAAATCCGCAAGAAACTCGCAAAGCGGATCAAGTTGTTGCAGGGACTCATGCTTTCCAAAAGCCGGCCGGAATGGATGATTTTGACGGTGCTGCCGGTGATTCCGCCGGACTTGCGTCCGCTGGTGCCGCTCGAAGGCGGACGATTTGCCACGTCCGACCTCAACGACCTTTACCGCCGCGTCATCAACCGGAACAACCGTCTCAAGACGCTGCTCCAGCTCAAGACGCCCGAAGTCATCATCCGCAACGAAAAGCGGATGTTGCAGGAAGCCGTGGACGCGCTGTTCGATAACGGTCGCCATGGCCGTCCCGTGACCAGCGCTGGCAATCGCCCGTTGAAATCGCTCTCCGACATGCTCAAAGGCAAGAGCGGCCGCTTCCGCCAAAATCTGCTCGGCAAACGCGTG
>JBEKON010000075.1:0-3654 GCA_049521735.1 Verrucomicrobiota bacterium | reverse complement strand
TAGCCGACAGCGACGAATTGATGCAATGTTTTCTCGGCGTCGGCGATGATGTATAGCGGTTCGACCGGCGGCAGATGTTTTTTCGCGCGCTGTTTCGAGACGAATGCGGCGTCGTCCATCTGAATATACGCGGAATCCACGAGCATGATGCTGCAAAGGTCGCGCGTGGCGAAAGTGCAATGGATGTTGCCGGTGTAGCCTTGCTTGACGAGGTTCGGCAGGTTGCCCGCGTGATCCATATGCGCGTGACTCAACACCACCGCGTCAATCTGCTTCGGGTCGAAGGGAAAGCAGCAGTTGCGCTGGATGGATTCCTCGCGTCGGCCCTGGAACAGGCCGCATTCGAGCAACAGCCGTTTGCCGTTGATCTCGAACAGGTACATCGAGCCGGTGGTCGTGCGCGTCGCGCCGAAGAACTGGATTCGCATGGCGCAAGGATGCCGCGCTTCCGGTGAAAGTCGAGAGATGAAGAAACGCGCTCTCCTCCCCGCCAGGCAGGAAGAGGGTGTCCGCAGGACGGATGGGGGAAAACACTGTGTGACCTTCGCGCAAAATCAGTTTTTTACGCTGCGAAAATACATTGGACATGCCCCCGCCGATTCGTTAGACTTGCCGGACTCATTATGAAATACGAAACAACAAACACGGTTTTAACTTTTATCCTGGGTGCGCTCGTGCTCTTGGGCGTGATTTTTGCGCTGAAAACAATTAATCGCACGCGCGAACTGCGCTTGCTTACGAGTCAGGCCATGACTGCCAACACGGGACTTGTTCGTGAACAGGCCTTTTTCAACGATTGCCTCGAATACGGCAAGACGCATCCAGACATCAATCACATCCTTCAACCCTTTG
The DNA here is from genome assembly GCA_049521735.1 of Verrucomicrobiota bacterium. Classification (GTDB taxonomy): domain Bacteria; phylum Verrucomicrobiota; class Verrucomicrobiia; order Limisphaerales; family UBA11358; genus UBA11358. The sequence goes on along the minus strand of JBEKON010000075.1, from coordinate 2,802 downwards.
AGGCAAAACCCGCCATCCATTGATTGCCATGAATAAATCTGAAATGAATTCTTTCCCATCGACCGAACTGACGGATCAAGTCACGGCATTGCGTCGCCAAATGATCACGCTGCTGCTGGCGCTCATCGTCGTAAGCGGCACACTCGCAGTTTATTTGTGGTATCAGTCCCGCGTTGTCGGAAAGGAAATTAATGTCATCCGACCGCAGGCGATGCAGATTGTGCAAGTGTTCAATCAAAGAAGGCCCGTTCTGGAAAAACTTGTCACGCAAGTCGTTGATTACGGGCGGACGCATCCGGACTTCCAGCCCATTCTGAAAAAATACGGAATCGCGTTGACCAATTCCGTCGCCGCCAAACCAGCGGCTAAGAAGTAGTCGCTGACAATTTCGCGCCGCAGTTCGGACAGAAATTGGATTGCGGCGGGCAGCTTTTTCCACAGCCGGAACAAGCCATGTGCGCCTCTTTGTGCCGCCGGTGAATGATGAGATTCCGGATATACGGAATCCATGTGAAGATGTAGGCAAAGATAAACACGGAATCCTGCTGGTGCAGTGAATAGGTCAGCAACAAGAGGGAACCCGTCAGACTCAACCACCAAAATGCCGTTGGCACGACGACGCGTTTTTTCTTTTCGGTGGCATACCACTGGACGAAAAAGCGTGTGAAGAAGACCGCGTTGCCCAGCCAGCCGACGACTTTCCAGACGCTCCACGCCACGCCAAACAATTCGCCGTTGTGCCAGATCAGATTAATCAGCCAGTCCATGACGGCCACAGCTTAAACCCGCGCGCTGAAATCGAAAGCGTAAACTCCGCACCTTGGCATCCTGGCGGTTAAAACAGTTCAGCCGCCCGCGACAATCTTTACAATTTCCAATTTGTCGCCCGCATTCAACTGCCGCCGGGAAAATTCCGACGGCGCGACCGCCTCGCCGTTGTGTTCCACCACGACGCTGCGCGGCGGAAGTTGTTGCGCGGCCAAAAATTTCTCAATTGAACATGGCAGTTGCGCCTCGATTTGCTTCCCGTTGGCGGTGATAAACATAAATTTCATCAGGCCGTCAACGCCGCGTCCCAATCCTTCCACACGGGTTCGTAACCGAGGCGGCGGATCAAATCCGCGACTTCGCCGGCGGAACGTTCGTCGGCGATTTCAAATTGCCCGGTCGCGTTCGTCACACGATTCGGCTGCGGCGCCCATTCGCTGGCGCCGGACGCCAGCTCCACAATCCGCCCGCGCACGGTTTGATGCAATTTTTCCCTGCCCGCGCCGGTGTAACCGCCCGGTTCGGTGTGGCTGCCTGCGCTCATCAGGGTGATGCCGAGCGGAATCAGGACATCACGCAATCCCGGCGATTCGCGCGTCGAGAGAACCAGTCCCACGTCCGGAAACAGGATGCGAAATGCGCAAACCAGTTGCGCCAGGTCGCGGTCGCTCATGCGCGTGAGCGGCTGGAATTCCCCGGCGCACGGACGCAACCGCGCCAGCGAAATGGTCAGCGCCGCTTTCCAGCAATTCCGCAGCAAATAATCCGCATGCGCCGCGGCGCAAATCGCCTCGTAACGCCAGTCCGCCAATCCGTAAAGCGGGCTGATGCCGAGCCGCCGAAAACCGGCGGCATAGGCGCGCTCGGGCGTTTCGAGCCGCCAGTCAAAATTTCGTTTCGGGCCGGCGGTGTGCATTTCCGCGTAAACGCCGCGGTCGTAGGTCTCCTGATAAACGACCAGACCGTCCGCGCCCGCCGTCACGAGCGGACGATAATCCGCCGTTTCCAGCGGTCCGACTTCGAGCGAAATGCCCGGCCAGTCTGGATGGAGCGCGGCGATGCAATCGCGCAGATAATCGTTGGAAACAAATTTCGGATGCTCGCCTGCGACGAGCAGGATGTTGCGAAAGCCCTGTTCGCGCAGCGCGTCCGCCTCCTGTTTCACTTCGTCAAGCGAGAGCGTCACGCGCAGGATGGGGTTGTCGCGTGAAAAGCCGCAGTATAGGCAGTTATTGACGCACTCGTTGGAAAGATACAGCGGCGCGAAAAGGCGAATGACCCTGCCGAAACGCTGCTGCGTCAATTGTCGCGACCGCTGCGAAAGTATTTCAAGAAATTCCGAAGCCGCCGGGGAAATCAAGTGCGCGAAATCCGTCAGTGACGATTTCGATTTCGCCAGACTTCTGCGGACGGCATCGGCAGTGATGTCGGGCGACCGCCGCAAAAGAGTTTGCACAGGCAGTGAATTGAATTCAGCGACAAAACTCACGGCTCAAATGTAACAAACCGATGGGCAAAGTCGAGTGAACGAAGTGCGAGTGAGCTTGTCTGTCGAGTATAATACCAATTCCCAGTGATAATCGGTGCAAAAAAAGTAGGGTCGCATCGCCGAGGCGACCGAAGCGGATGCGCGGGGCCCAAGCTTCGCCGGAGGCTACGCCGAGGCAAGCCGTGCGTCCCTTACCAACGTAAGGGAATGTGCCAAATGTCTCCGGGAATTGGTATAAATCATGGTGGGCTATGGCGGTTTTTGGTGGTGTCCAGGAATGTTACATCCTACGTCGAAGCCGGACATACTGGTTGCCATTGCCGATAAATACGGGAAAAAAGCCGTAAAATTGCCGACAGCAACTCAAAAAAGGAAGCCAGCGCTTGTTTTTGCTTTCTGGCATTGGGGTTGCTGCCCTTTAACGGTGCGGTTGCAGCAGGCAATAAGTGAACAGGGCTGAAATCATAAATAACCCGCCTGCTGCGCGGTTCACGCCGCGAAACAAAAGAAAGAAAAATAGAGTTATGAAAACAAAAACTTCCCGG
>JBEKON010000074.1:0-4146 GCA_049521735.1 Verrucomicrobiota bacterium | reverse complement strand
ATTTTCTTCGGGCCGCCCGGCACGGGCAAAACGTCGCTCGCGCAAATCATCGCGCGCCAGACCAAAAGCAAATTCGAGCGTTTGAGCGGTGCGGAATCCAACGTTGCCGACATGCGCCGCGTCCTGTCCGCCGCCGCGAACCGTCTTGAAAATACCGGCCAGCCCACGATTCTGTTCATCGACGAAATCCATCGGTTCAACAAGGCGCAGCAGGATGTGCTGCTGCCGGACGTCGAAAGCGGCGTCATCCGGCTCATCGGCGCGACGACGCACAATCCATTTTTCTTTGTCAACTCGCCGCTGGTCTCGCGTTCGCAAATCTTTGAACTGCGCCCGCTGTCCGAGGATGAACTTTTTTCGTTGCTGCAACGCGCCCTGGGTGATGTCGAACGCGGTCTCGGCCACATGAAAATTCGCGCAGCCGAAAATGCCTTGCGCCATCTTGCAAAAATCTCCGACGGCGACGCGCGCAAAGCGCTCAACGCGCTGGAAATCGCCGCACTCACGACTGCGCCGGAAAAAAACGGTGTCATTCACATTGACCTCGCCGCCGCCGAGCAAAGCATTCAAAAAAAGGCCGTCGTCTATGACGACGAAGACGCGCATTACGACACAATTTCGGCTTTCATCAAATCCATGCGCGGCAGCGACCCGGACGCGGCGCTTTACTGGCTGGCGAAGATGATTCACGCCGGTGAGGACCCGCGATTTATCGCGCGGCGAATCGTCATTTGCGCGGCGGAAGATGTCGGGCTCGCCGATCCGATGGCTTTGGTGCTGGCAAATGCGGCATTGCAAGTTGCAGAATTTGTCGGCTGGCCGGAGGCGCGCATTCCGCTGGCCGAGACGACGATTTATATTGCCACAGCCAACAAAAGCAACAGCGCTTACCTGGCGATTGACGCGGCGCTCGAAGACGTGCGGTCCGGCCGCACGCTGCCCGTGCCGGAGCATTTGCGCGACACGCATTACAAAGGCGCCGAACGGCTTGGTCATGGCAAAGGTTACGAATACGCACACGATCATCCCGGACATTTCGTGGCGCAGGATTATCTCGGCGCAGACAGGCGCTATTACGAACCGACCGAGCAAGGCGTGGAGAAAAAAATCAAAGAGCGCATCGAGCAGTGGCACAAGGCATTGGTTGAAGCGCGAAAGAACAAGAAATGACTGCTGATCTGAACTTTCAAAAAGCCGCGCTGCGAAAACAAATTCGCGGCATATTGCAAAAAATTCCCCCGGCGGCGCGCGGCGCGCTGTCCGCTCAAATTCGCGACCGGCTCAAGGAACAGGTGTTTTGGAAAAACACCGGATCGGTTTTGTTTTTTGCACCGGCGTCAAACGAAGTGGATGTATGGCCGCTGCTGGAAGAAGCCCTCAACGCGGGAAAAACCGCCGCCCTGCCACGCTTTGATTCAACCGACCAAAGTTATGTTGCATGCCGCGTCCAAAATTTGCGGAGCGAGATTGTGGCGGGAGAATTCGGCATCCGTGAACCGGCGGCGAAATGCGTGGAAATTCCCCTCAGCAAATTTGATTTGGTTCTTGTTCCCGGCGTAGCTTTTGATTTGCAAGGCCACAGACTCGGTCGCGGCAGAGGATTCTATGATCGATTGCTGGCTGAAGTGCGTGGAGTCAAATGCGGCGTGGCCTTTGACGAGCAACTTGCAAGTGAAGTTCCAGCGGGAATGCTGGACGTTCAGGTGAACTTTATTTTAACGGCAACCCGCTGCGTGAAAGTTGAAGAATGACCCGCGGCGACAATTTATTCATGCTGCTGGCTCATCCCGGGTATGCCATTTTCCCAGCTTTGAGGCGCGTTCCACGGACGAACTGAAGCATTATCAGGCTCATTCGTTGCACAACCGCCGACGCCGGTGAGTATGGCGCCGAGGACGAGCAGCAAAAGCCATTTGACAGCCCCGCGTCTCATCTCAAGAAGCAGGATGGGCCGGAGTAACTTCGTCGCCTTCGATCACGTCACCGAGACGCCAATTCGGCACGACGTTGGCGATGCTGTGATCTTTTTGGACGCTACGGACGATGACTTTGGCGACGAGCTTGCCGTTGCGGCTGACGAGCATTTCGCCGTCCTCGAGCACGCCTTGATCTTCGCCAACGTTCAACACAACAAAGTTCCACTTGGGATCCACGGCGACAATTTTGCCTTCGAGATTGGCGCGCAACTTGACAACGTAGTTTGTTCCCACGAATCCGGCGAGTTGATTGTTCAAACGGCTGACGGCGCGTTGCAAAACAACATTTTCTTCTTTGACGGCTTCGAGCGCGGTCTGCGTATTTTTAAGCATCTTGTTCAGTGTCATCACCTGCTCGGGTGAAAGGGTTGTTGCCGTATAAGCACCCAGCTGTGCCTGTGTATCGTTGAGTTCCTGCGTCTCTTTGGCCAGTTTATCGGCCCATTCACTGGCACGCTTGATCTGTTCCTTGTCGTCGGCCACGGCCTTGTCACGCTGGGATTTTGTGTCAGTCAATTCCTGTTGCGTCTGCGTCAAAGTATCTTTTGTTTTGGCCAATTCCTGGCTCTTGCTGGCAAGATCGCCCAGGGCTTTTTGTTTCTGGCTGCGCTCGTTGTTACGCTGGGTAATCAACGTGTCGATTTTGTCCCGAACTTTGGAGATGTTGAGCCCGCCAACGGCCAGCGCCGCGACGATTGCCACAATCAGACTAATGCGAATCAACATGGTTCAATCAGTTGCAGTTTTCGCTACACTAAACTTTTGCCCCGACCGTGTCAATGCCGGTTTGCACATTGCCAAACCTCAATTTCACCTCATCTTTTGGGCATGGATACTGAACAATTCAAGTGTTTGCAGTTCCAGCCGGATGCCAAACTGTGGTCGCAGCACGCTTCGTGGACAATTTTTGCCCTCACCGGCATTGTGGCTGCCGTGGCTGTCTGCCGCGGCGAAACACGAATGGACGCTCGCGCGATTCGCTGAACGGGGGCTGGCCAACCGGAAATTTTTCTGATTTCCTATTTGTGATGAACCGGGATGTCGTCCGCCAACTCCGCACACTGTTCGTTTTGGGCCGCATTTCAAATTTGCCGACGGTTTGGTCGAATTGTCTCGCCGGCTGGTGGCTGGGCGGTGGCGGAAATTTCCAGAAATTGCCCCTGCTGTTCTTTGGTGTCAGCTCACTCTACCTGGGTGGAATGTTTTTGAACGACGCATTCGATGCCGACTTCGACCGCCAGCGCCGCGCAGAACGGCCGATTCCATCCGACGTCATTTCGCTGCAAGCGGTCTGGCGCTGGGGACTGGCCTGGCTCGGTTTGGGCGCGTTGAGTTTGATTGCAGTGAGTAAAACGACCGGCATGCTCGCGCTGGCGCTGCTGCTGTGCATCATCATCTACGACGCGACGCACAAAGTCATCACCGCCTCGCCGTGGCTGATGGGCACGTGCCGGTTCTGGGTTTACGTCATCGCTGCGTCGGTAAGCATGCGGGGTGTCAACGGCTGGGCCATTTGGTGCGGCGCAGCGCTGGCGTTTTATGTGGCCGGGTTGAGTTACACGGCGCGGCGGGAAGGTTTGCGCGGACCCATTTCTTACTGGCCGCTGGCGGCGCTGGCCACACCGATTTTTTGGGCAATGCTGATGGACACCGGAGAAAATCGCGCTCCGGCAATCTGGCTGTCGCTCATTCTCGCGCTGTGGGTCACGCGTTGTGTGCGGCCAATTTTTCAGGCGGGTGAAGCCAGCATTGCACGAACTGTATCCGGCCTGCTCGCAGGAATCGTTTTTGTGGACTGGCTGGCGGTCGCACCGGAATGCCCGCGCGAATTGAGCATCACATTTTTAATCTTGTTCGGCGCGACGCTGGGACTTCAACGATTCGCTCCAGCGGCTTGAAATTATTGATTGCCGCCATTACCTCCGCCACCGCCGCCAAAACCGCGTCCACCACGACCGCCGCCGAAGAATTGCCGCATGTCCACCGACGTGCCGTTTTGAAGCGCGTTAACGGTCGCGTTGATTGCCTGCACCATGGTCTCGTCGCTGGCGTATGCTGGTTGTGACAGCAATTGATTCAAAAGGTTGATCCGGCTGTTAATGACCTGCGGATCGGTGGGACTGGGGGAACTGAACGGGCCAAAGCCGCCCCCAGCCAGTTGCGCGACGAT
>JBEKON010000073.1:0-4517 GCA_049521735.1 Verrucomicrobiota bacterium | reverse complement strand
CCACCGCCTGCTTTTTGGAGATTTCAGCCTTCTCAGCAATTGCGGCGGCAAGTTGGGATTTCGAGATTGCATTTGCCATAATGTCGGTGTCCTTCGGTTGTTGTTTCTGGTTTTCGTCAAAAAGTCACGTGACTTGACCCGAGTTAAAGTCCTTCACCCGCGTCGTGCAAGCAAAAAAACGCAAAAAATCACCATTTATTTGCCGGGCGCCTGAGCTTGACTTCGAGCAATCTTTTTCCACTATCCGTCACGGCTCAACCAGCGCGCCAAGTGAATGAAACGTGTTCCCGCCAATACCGTAAAAATCGGGCTGATTCAAACCGCTTGTTCCGCGAACCCCGGCGCGAATCTTGAGAAAGCTCTCGCGCTTGCCGGACGCGCGGCCGGACGCGGCGCGCAAATCATCTGCACACAGGAGTTGTTTCGTTCGCAGTATTTTTGCCAGAGTGAGGACTACAAATATTTCCGGCTCGCCGAACCCATTCCCGGCCCGAGCACAGGGGCCTTCTGCAAATTCGCCAGAAAACACAAGGTCGTCATCATCGCTTCGCTCTTCGAGAAACGCACCGCCGGTGTTTATCACAACACTGCCGCTATCATTGACGCCGACGGTTCGTTGCTCGGCATCTACCGCAAGATGCACATTCCCGACGACCCGTTATTCTACGAGAAATTTTATTTCACGCCCGGCGATCTTGGCTTCAAAGCGTGGCGGACGCGTTATGGCAAAATCGGTGTGCTGATTTGCTGGGACCAATGGTATCCCGAAGCCGCGCGGCTCACCGCGTTGCAAGGCGCGCAAATCCTGTTTTATCCAACCGCCATCGGCTGGCATCCGGGTGAAAAAAAGAAACACGGCGTGGACCAGCACAACGCCTGGGAAACCATTCAACGTTCGCACGCTGTCGCCAACGGTTGTTACGTCGCCGTCGTTAATCGTGTCGGCCATGAAAAACTCGCGGGCAGGGGCATTGAATTCTGGGGACAGAGTTTTGTGGCCGGAACGTCCGGCGAAATCCTTGCCAGGGCCGGCGCGAGCAAAGAGGAAATTTTGATTGTGCCCGTTGACCTCGGCAAGGTGGACGTGACGCGCACGCACTGGCCGTTCCTGCGCGACCGGCGGATTGATGCCTACGGAAATTTGACGAAGCGATTCGTTGATTGAACCGTGCCAAAAACCTCTTGCGTGGATCACCGGCGCGAATCCTCTCATTCGGATACACAATCGGTTTGATTAAACGGGGGATTCGTGTTACCTGACGTGGATTCTGAATGTGAAAGGGTTCAAATTTTTTTTGGTTGGTGCGTTTTTTATTGCAGTATTGGCGATAAGCGCGAATGCACAGCCAACTTTGCCGCCGGTCGCGAACCCGTCGGCGCAAAATGCCGTTGCCGTGGCGTCGGCTGCGTCCGTGCAAGCCGGGGCGGAAACGGGAAAACCATTGACATCGGAAATTGCGCAGACGCTGTTCAAAATTGGGCCGTTGCCGGTGACAAATTCGATGGTTTGCACGTGGATTGTTGCGGCGATCATTTTTGTCATCGTGCGATTCAGCACGTGGAATATGAAAGAAGTGCCGTCGGGCGCGCAAAATGTGATGGAGACGGTCATCGAAGGCTGGCGAAATTTGGCCGAAAGTGTGCTGGAGCCCAAAGTTGCCCGCTGGGTTTTTCCTTATGCGGCGACGTTTTTTATTTTCATCCTCATCTCCAATTTGATGGATTTGCTGCCGGGCATGGGCAGCATCGGATACGGAATTCCAGACAAAAGCAGTTCGTTGCCATTTGCGATTCAGCACGCGGAAACACCCTTCTTCCGTCCGCCTACCACCGATGCCAACCTCACCGTCGCAATGGCGGCGATCTATTTTGTAATGAGTACTTTTTGGGCGTTGCGCTACAACGGGCCGATCGGGCTGGTGAAACACATTTTTGGCGTGAAGCTGAAAACGAGCAAATGGTTTTTCCCGCCGTTGCTGCTGCTCTTTATTTTCATCGGGCTGACGGAAATGATTTCAATTGTCATCGTCCGGCCGGTGGCGCTGGCCATGCGGCTTTACGGGAACATTTTCGGCGGTGAAAGTTTGCTGACAATGACGCTGACGCACAAGCCGCTGATTTTGGGCATTCTCAGTTCGCTGCCTTTTTACTTTTTTGAATTGCTGGTCTGTTTTTTGCAGGCGTTTGTGTTCGCGATGCTGACCATTGCTTTCGTCGGAACGCTGTGCACGCCCTCGGTTGAGGAAAACGGCCATTGAATTATGGATTTGCAACCCTGGCATACGATGCCGGGGTTGCGGCAACCAAAACCAACAACCAAAACAAAATATATGATGCTCGCAGAAGTTTACGGCAACGTTCACATCGGGCTCGCCTTTGGCGGCGCCGCCATCGGGATTGGCATCGCCGCGGCGGGCGGCGTAGTGGCCATCAGTCGCAACCCCGCCCAGTTCGGCAAAATTTTTATGGTCTTGCTGCTTGGCATGGCGCTGGCCGAGGGAATGGCGATTCTCGCCTATGTCCTCATTCCCAAGGCCGGTTTATGAGTGATACGCTTCAAACCCTCGGCATCACATGGCCAAAGTTGATCGCGCAATTCATCAACTTCTCCGTCGTGCTGTTTGTATTATGGCGGTTTGCTTATAAGCCTGTCTTCGCGATGCTGGAAGCGCGCCGGGAGAAAATTGCCGAAGGCCTTGCCAACGCGGAGAAAATCAAGGCCGAACTGGCCAGGACCGAGGCCGGTCGCCAGGAAATTCTGGCCAAGGCCGGTGATCAGGCGAATCAAATCATTGCGGAAGTCCGCGAAGCCGCCGCGCGAATGCGTGAGCAGGAAACGCAAAAGGCCGTTGCCGCCGCCGGACGAATCATCGCCAGGGCGCGCGAGGCCACCGCCCAGGATCGCGCGCGGATGCTCGTGGAGTTGAAACGCGAAGTTGGGCGGCTCGTCGTGCAAACCACCGCAACCGTTACCGGCAAAATTCTCACGCCGGACGATCAGCGGCGACTGGCGGAGGAAACGGAGAAGCAATTGACGGCGTAACATTATTATCGGTGGGGACGGCTCGCCGAGCCGTCCGGTCGCCTTGGCGAGGCGACCCTACCTGAAATCAAAATGAAAATTTCCAAACAAGCGCAGCGTGAAACCCGACAACTATTCCGCAGTTGCCGGATCAGCGGTGTGCTGGACGAAAACCGCGTCCGGCAGGCCGTCGCGCTCGTGCTCGCGCAAAAACCACGCGGCTATGTCGAAATTTTATCGCGTCTGCACCGGCTGGTGAAACTGGATTTGGAACAGCGCGCCGCGCGCATCGAAAGCGCGGCGCCGTTATCTGCCGGTTTGCAGGCGGACGTGGCAAATCGGATCAGGAAAATCTACGGAGCCGGCGCGGACATTACGTTCAGTCAAAATCCGGCGTTGATTGGCGGGCTGCGCATTCAAGTGGGCAGTGACCTTTACGATGGCAGTGTGAAAGCGCGTTTGGAGAGATTGAGACAAAGTTTTAACGGAGCTTTATGAGCAACTTGTTACGGGAGATTGAAACCCAGATCGCGGGTGTGAAAACCGCGACAGTGAAACAAAACGTGGGGGTCGTCCGCGAAATCGGCGACGGCGTGGCCAAACTCGAAGGCCTTACCGACGCGATGCTCAACGAGATGCTCGACTTCGGCAACGGCATTACCGGCATCGCCCTCAACCTTGAAGAAACCGAAGTCGGCGCGATCATTCTTGGTGATTACACCAAGGTCAAGGAAGGGCAGGAAGTCCGCACGACCGGCAGGTTGCTGCAAGTGCCCGTCGGCAAAGGCCTGCTGGGCCGCGTTGTCGACGCGCTCGGCCAGCCGCTCGACGAAAAGGGGCCGATCAAGGAAACTACATTTTATCCGGTTGAAAAAATTGCTCCCGGCATCGTCAAACGCAAACCCGTCAGCCAGCCGGTTCAAACCGGCATCATGGCAATTGACGTGATGATTCCGATTGGCCGCGGCCAGCGCGAATTGATCATCGGCGACCGTTCGACAGGCAAGACGACCATCGGCATTGACACCATCATCAACAACGCGCGGCTCAATCTTGTCGCGCAGCAAACCGGCAACAATGATTATCGTCCGCTGTATTCCATTTACGTCGCCATCGGCCAGAAGCAATCGAATGTGGCGCGCATGCTCAACATACTCGAAGAGGCTGGCGCGCTGCCTTACACGATTATCGTGGACGCCTCGGCGTCCGACTCGGCCACCAATCAATATCTCGCGCCGTTCGCCGGCGCGGCGATGGGCGAGTGGTTCATGGATAATGGCATGGACGCTCTCATTATTTATGATGATTTGTCCAAACACGCCGTCGCGTATCGGCAAGTTTCACTCGTGCTCAAGCGCCCATCGGGTCGCGAGGCGTATCCGGGCGACGTGTTTTATTTGCACAGCCGTTTGTTGGAACGCAGCGCGCGCGTTTCTGAAAATTATGGCAACGGCTCGCTCACGGCACTGCCCATCATCGAAACGCAGGCAGGCGA
>JBEKON010000072.1:0-4597 GCA_049521735.1 Verrucomicrobiota bacterium | reverse complement strand
TCGATTTCCCAGCCGCGCGATTCGGCCCAGCGCTGATACATGCGCGAGAGCATTTCCGCCCAATCCTGCGCCTCGGTGCCACCCGCGCCGGCGTTGATGCTCAGGATGCAATTCTTCCGGTCATGCGGTCCGCTCAAAAAAACCTTCAATTCGAGCGAATCGAGTTCCTGTAAAAATCTTTTGAGGTCGGTCTCGAGTTCCTGAAGAATTTTCGGCTGCGCTTCGGGCGGTTCGGCCTCGCCGAGTTCGAGCATGACTCGGAAATCGTCCAGCTGTTTTTCCGCCTGAAGCAGCGGCTCAATTTTGTTACGAAGCGAATTGGCCTCGTCAATCAGCGCCTGCGCCTTTTCGCGGTTGTTCCAAAAATTATCGGCGGCCATCAGGGCGTTGAGTTCGCCCAGACGTTTTTGCGCGGCGGATACGTCAAAGAAACCTCCGCAGATGCGCAAGTTTCTCCGTAGCCGTGGCAATTTCCGTTTTAACCGTGTCGAACATGGCAAGAGAGAATACAGCAGTCAGAAGCCGGAAGCCAGAAGGGAAAATTGCGACGCGAATTTCACGAATTGACGCGAATTGGAAATTGGTAGGGCGCGATGTCCCTATCGCGCCGCGGCTCGCTGGGACAGTGAGCCCTACCTTATCATGGAATCGCCAACCGATTCGTGGCAACGCCGGTTTGCTGAAGCGCCTGTTGCAACCCTTCTGTAGTCAATCCTTGAACACTGCCGTCGGCGAGGCCAATGTTGCCCACGTCATGATGCCGGTCTTTGGTCCATACGATTATTTGATTGGTCCAAAGGTTCAAAATTCCCGGCCGAACGGGCTTGCCATCAACCAGCAAATTATCATCACCGTTTATTATCATTTGCGGATACCCTTCATCAGCATCCAAATTGAGGAAATAGCTGATGTTGGCATCGCTGAAACCGGTTGAAAAACTTGTTGCTGGGAAGGTGTTGGTATCCGCTGGACACCACAAAATTTTTGGGGAACTGAGTTGATTGGATATGGTTTGCCATAAGAGATAAGCGTTGCTGTCGCCAATTATCTCCATCGCACCGCCATTTGTTACGGAAACCTGCATCGGATATTTATCGTTGTGGTCACCTTCCCAAATTCGATAGGCGAGGCCAATTTGTTTGAGGTTGCTGACGCAGCTGATCCTCTGCGTGGCACGTTTCCGAGCAGCCAGTGCGGGCAACAGCAAGGCCAACACAGTTATTAGCACGACAATTACCACCAACACTTCAACCATCGTCAATGCGATGGTTCTTTGATTTGAGAAGCGCGGTTTCATGGCCGCGGCTGGCTTTTAGTGCCCCTTTTTGACCTGCGAGAAGGCGATGATGAGCAAAACAAAAATGACGAGAATAACAACCCCGGCGAAAAGCCAGAAATAGATGCCGATCTGATTGCGCTTTTTGGAAAACGCCTTGTTGGCATCGAGAGCCACCGTGCGTTCGCCACCGCTTTCCAGATCGCTCAGGCTGACACCGCGCGGCATAACCATGGTGGAATCCTTCTTCTTGCCTCGCGGTGGTGTTGGGGCTGCCGGTGGCGCAGATGCGGTTGGCGTTCCTGCCGCACCGGTTTCGAGTCGCAATTCCACCTGGCCGAGCCGCAGCGTCTGGCCCGGTTTCAAGACGCTTTCGGTGATTTTTTCTTCGCCGATGAACGTGCCATTTGTGGAATTCAAATCCTTGACGACCACATCGCTTCCACGCAAGAGCACCTCGCAATGATGGCTGGAAACGGACTGATCGGAGATTTGGAACATGTTATCCTCGACGCGACCAATGGTGGTTTTGTCCGCTTTCAATTCACAGGCGCGACCGCTCATGCCCTGAGTTAGGATAACAAGCCTAGCCATATTCACGGTAAGCTGATTATGACCATGGCTCGTTTCAAGTCAAACGCAAATAAAGGCTCAATTCCGCCGCTCAATCATCGTGCGAAATCTGGCGAATAATGGCGTTGAATCATGCGGGCCGGGTGAGGCTTCAGGGTGATATTGCACGCAAAAAATCGGCTTCGTTTTGTGCCTCATCCCTTCAACGGTCTGGTCGTTTAAATTGATTCGGTCAATGAAAACGTCCGATGGCAAACTTTGGGGGTCAATGGCAAAGCCGTGATTTTGCGCCGTGATTTCAACCTTGCCGGATTCCAAATCCTTCACCGGCTGATTCGCGCCACGATGACCAAACTTCAGTTTGAAGGTTTTCCCGCCGAATGCCTGGCCGAGAATCTGGAGGCCGAGGCAAATCCCGAAAATGGGAATGCCGTTGTCCACGAGCGCTTTGACCTCGCGCACGATGTAGTCGAGCGCCGCCGGATCGCCGGGACCGTTCGAGAGAAAAATGCCCGCCGGTTTATATTTGAGCGCATCCGCAGCCGACGCAGTGGCCGGCAATACCTGTACCGCGAAACCGTGCTGCCTCAACCGCCGCAGGATGTTGTATTTCATTCCGTAATCGAACGCAACGATGGGAATATCCGCCGGCGGCAACGGGTCGCGCACACTGCGGGCTTCAGTCGGCGTGTTGCCGGAGATGAGCCTGAAGTTCGCGCTTTGCCCGTCCCTTTCGTCCCAGCGAAATGCCTCCTTGTGCGTGACTTCCCTGACGTAATCCACGCCGACCAATCCCGGCCAGCTTTTTGCGCGCGAAACCGCTTCGGCGTCCGAAGTTTTCTCCGTCGAGATAAAACCGTTGAGCGCGCCACGCACACGAAGTTTTTTGGTCAACGCGCGCGTGTCCACGCCTTGAATTCCGGGAATCCCGTTTTTTTCCAGATATTCCGCGAGCGAAAAATCCGCACGCCAATTGCTCATGACCGGTGACAGTTCGCGAATCACAAAACCCGAGACGTGTGGCTGCCATGATTCAACGTCCACCGCATTGACGCCGTAATTACCGATGAGCGGATAGGTCATCGTGACGATCTGGGCTTTGTAGGAGGGGTCGGTGAGGATTTCCTGATAGCCGGTCATCGAGGTGTTGAAGCAGACTTCGCCGCACGCGGACGCGCATGCGCCAAAACCCTCCCCGTGAAATACGGAACCGTCTTCAAGTGCCAGAATCGCTTTCATCAAAATCGAGTCATGCTAAAGTCGCGGCGCTGTCGGTTCAAGTTTTAACAAAACAGGCGCGGCAGTTTTTTGCCGCGCCCGAAAACAAACGACCAGGAAAAACCTTATTTTTTGAATCCTTCCAGCTTGGCGATGAACGCCTGGGGACCGCCCTTGGAATAGCCGACCTGCCTGCCGATTTCCTTGCCGTTCTTGTCCAACACGAGCAGCGTCGGAAAACCGTGAACGTTGAATTGGGTTTTCAACGCGGCGTTGGCTTTCTTTAAGTCGTCCGCCTGGACTTTTTTGTGGGGATAATCCAGTTCCACGAGCACGACGTTTTTCGCGGCGTATTCCTGAAATTCCGCCGTGTCGAGTACTTCCTTCTTGAACTTGATGCACCAGCCGCACCAGTCCGAGCCTGTGAAGTCCACGAGCACGATTTTGTTTTCGGCTTTCGCCTTGGCCTCGGCCTTGGGCAGATCGGTCAGCCATGTGGATTCCGCCGCGTTCACCTGCCAAAACACCGTGGCAGCCAGCATTGCGATGAGAATTTTTTTCATGATTTAATTCGAGGTTCCTGCATCAGACTGCCGCCAGTTCCGGCTGCTCAACATGAACCTTTTTGCCGCCGACAATCGTTGCCACCGCTTTACCTTTAAGCTTCCAGTTAAAGAACGGGCTGTTTTTCGATTTGCTCGCCGATTCTTCCGCACTAAAAACCCACTCGCGGTCAGGATCGAACACCGTCACGTCCGCGTCCGATCCAATGCTCAACGTGCCTTTTTCCAAATTCAGCAGGCGCGCCGGATTGACAGTGAATTTCGCAACCAAGTCCGGCAGCGAAATCCGTTTGGCGTGAACCAATTGCATCAGCGCGAGCGCAAGTTCGGTTTCGAGCCCGGTGACACCGAACGGTGCGTAATCAAATTCGACTTCCTTTTCGTAATCGCAATGTGGCGCGTGATCGCTGCACAGAATTTCAATCGTCCCATCAGCCAGTCCCTCGAGAATCGCCTCGCGGTCGCGCGCGGAACGCAACGGCGGATTCATTTTAAAATTCGTGTCGTAAGCCGGCCATTCGGGAAGTTCGCCATTTTGGAATTTCGCCGGAATTTTTCCGTCGTTGCCCCAGAATTTTTCACTGCCGGCCACTGCCGCATCCGTGAGCGTGAAATGGTGCGGACATGCTTCACTGGAAATCGGCACGCCGCGTTTTTTCGCTTCGCGCAACAACCGCACGCTGCCTGCCGCGCTCAAGTGCTGGCAATGGACGCGTGCGCCGGTCAGTTCAGCCAGCAAAATATTCCGCGCGACAATCATTTCCTCGCCAGCCGCCGGCCAGCCGCGCAGGCCGAGTACCGTGCTCCAATAACCTTCGTTCATCACGCCGTCGGTCACGAGCGAATAATCCTGACAATGATCCATCACCGGCAGACCGAACATTTTTGCGTATTCACACGCCCGACGCATGAGTTCGTTGTTTTGCACGCAGTGGCCGTCGTCAGTGATGGCCACGACGCCGGCGCG
>JBEKON010000071.1:0-4941 GCA_049521735.1 Verrucomicrobiota bacterium | reverse complement strand
CGCACTTGTCGCAGGATAGTTTCCAGGAAACGGGCGCCGGGCCAAATGGCTTGAATGTGCACAGTGTGGATATGGACAGTGTTCGCACCGCTTTGGGCGTGCGGCTGGCCGCGCAGTTCGGCAAGAACGATGGCGTGCAATTCATTCCTACGTTGCGCGCTGGTTGGGAACATGAATTCGCGGACAAGACCGCCGATGTGAATGCGAGCTTCATTGGCGGGAGCGGCGACTTTATTGTGCGCGGTGTGGAGTTGGGCGCTGACAGCGGGGTATTGGGCGTCGGCCTGACCGTGTCGTTCAACAAAGCGATACAGGGGTTTGTGAACTATGACGCCAACCTGAATACGCGGATGAGTTCCCACGCCGTCTCCGGTGGATTGAGCTATTCGTGGTAGGAATCAAAAAGCGACGGTACTATACCGATTGCCCAAATTGATTTCCGATCATCAATTCCGCATCCTTGATGACCAGGCGCTTATCCCGTTCTTCCCAGCGCAGCACTTTGAGCGTCACTTGATGAATTCCGCCTTGCCAAACAGGCACAAGCCAAGTTGAATGTGCGCCCACCGCCGGAGGCTGGGTAGCTCAGTCGGTAGAGCAGAGGACTGAAAATCCTTGTGTCGGCGGTTCAATTCCGCCCCCAGCCACCACTTTCGATTTGTCTCCAAAACGCTTGCGCGCAAAGCTCACATTTTCACTTTGGACAAGGCCGCAATCAAGCCATCCGTCGTGTGTGTTTTCGCCTCGAGTGCCGGCTCGATTTTCAAAGCACGGATGGCTTTGCTGGTTTCCGGGCCAATGGACGCCAGTTTCAGTTGCGGAAATTTTTTCAACAGCTTTGCCAGATCAAAACGCGCGTGGAAATGCTCCACCGCCGAGCCGCTTGTGAATGTGATCCAATCCGCGCCATTTTCCAAAAGTGCGGCGCTTGCGCCTGCCGGGTCTTCGGTTTCGGCCACGGTTTTATAAACCGCGATGTCGTCCACAATCGCGCCGAGTTCTTCCAGCGCGCGCGGCAAATCCGGGTTCGCGTCTTCGGCGCGCAGCAGGCAGATTTTCAAATTCTCGATGCTCTCGAATTTGGCGAGCGCCCCGGCGATTTTTTTTCCGGTAAATTCATCCGGCGTCAAATCCACCTGCAAATGCAGTTCGCGCAATTTGGCCGCTGTTGCCGGTCCGACTGCTGCGATGCGCACGCCGCCGATGTCGCGCAAATCCCGGAACCGCTTGAAGAAAAAATCGAAAAATGCCGTGACCCCATTCGCGCTTGTGAATACGAGCCAATCGTAGGCGTTCAATCCCAGCAACGCGTCCACAATGTCCCGTTTGCGCGTCGGTTGAACGATTTTAATGACGGGAATTTGGAGCACGTCCGCGCCGAGTTCAGTGAGCTTTTGCGAAAAGTCGCCAGCCTGCTCGCGTGCGCGGGTGACGACAATGCGCTGGCCGGACAGCAGCCGATTCTGCGGGCATTTCTCAAAAGCTGGATTTTGGTTCGACATTCTCTTTTTCGACGATTCGCTCATATTTAAGGCCGGGATAGTAGTGATTCATCGGTTGCAAGACAATACGCCCGGACTTTGCGCTTTGAACTCGTGCCGTTGCCGTTTATAAATTGCGCGTGCCTGAACCGGTTCAACCCGCCATCAATGCCGCCACGCGCTGTTGCGCGGTCTATGGCTTTCCCATCCGCCATTCCGCGTCGCCGGCGATGCACAACGCCGCGTTCGCCGCGCTCGGCCTGAACTGGCGTTACCTCGCGTTTGAAGTCCATCCCGATAATCTGCGTGCCGCCATCGCCGGAGCCAGGGCGATGCAATTCACCGGCCTGAATTTGACGGTGCCGCACAAATTGCTCGCGATGGAAATGCTCGATGAGCTTGATGAATCGGCAAAAACGTGGGGCGCGGTCAACACCATCCGATTTGAAGGCCGCAACGCCAGCGGCAAGTGGCTGCCGCTCCGTGAATTTGACGGAGGAACACAAGGTGAAATCCGCACGCACGGTTTTAATACGGACGCCGACGGGATTGTCACTGCGTTGCGCGAGGATTTGAAATTGGAATTGCGCGGCGCAAAAGTGTTTTTGCTCGGCACGGGCGGGGCGGGGCAGGTGGCGGCTTTAAGGCTGGCAGCAGAAAACGT
The DNA here is from genome assembly GCA_049521735.1 of Verrucomicrobiota bacterium. Lineage (GTDB taxonomy): Bacteria > Verrucomicrobiota > Verrucomicrobiia > Limisphaerales > UBA11358 > UBA11358. The sequence goes on along the minus strand of JBEKON010000071.1, from coordinate 2,796 downwards.
GTCTGAGTTATTTCTGGTGGATTACGTGGCTGCCAAGGCCGGGGCGGTGGCGCAGGAAATCCGCAAGCGGCATCCGCAGGTGAAAGTGGCGACCGGCTTTCCCAAGGGTCCGGTGGATTTATTGTTGAATGCCACGCCGATCGGCTTGAAGGAAAACGATCCATCACCGCTGGATGAAAAACAGTTTTCGCTGCGTCAAGCCCGCGCGGTTTATGACATGATTTACAAGCCGGCTGAGACGAAGTTGCTTGCCGCCGCGAAAGCGGCGGGCTGCAAAACGGCAAACGGCCTTGGCATGTTGCTGCATCAGGGCGCGAAGGCGTTTGAAATCTGGACGGGCAAACCCGCGCCGCTCGACGTGATGCGCCGCGCGCTCGAACAAAGCATTTATGGGCATTGACGCGATTTTCGACGCCAGGAATTGGATGGCGGTGCCGTTTCATTTCTGGTCGCTGGTGTTTTTCGTGTTCGGCTGCATTGTCGGCAGTTTTTTGAACGTGTGCATTTACCGGCTGCCACTGGACATGAGCATCGTCACGCCGAAGTCGCATTGCCCGCACTGCGAGTATTTCATCCCGTGGTATCTGAACATCCCGCTGGTGACGTGGCTCGCGTTGCACGGTCGCTGCAAAAATTGCGGCGCGCCGATTTTACCGCGCTATTTCACCGTGGAATTGTTGAGCGGCGTGGCGTTTTTGGGTTGCTGGCTGAAATTCGGCGATCCGAATCATCCGTTTCAATCCATGCCAATCGCTCTCGTTTACGCGGTTTTTCTGGCGGGATTGATTGTGGCGGCATTCATTGACTTCGAGCATTTCATCATCCCCGACGAAATCACGTTTGGCGGCATGATTGTCGGTTTCATCGCGTCGTTTTTGCTGCCATCACTGCATGACGTGAAAACATTGACCGCCGGAATGTGGCAAAGTCTGATTGGCATGGGTGCCGGTGCGGGAATCGTTTATGCGATTTTGCGGATGGGAAAATTACTGTTTGGCCGGCAGCGATTAAAATTGCCGAGGGACGCAAAAATCGTTTTCTCGGAAACGGCGGTGTGTTTGCCGGACAAGGAAATTCCCTACGAAGAATTGTTTTACCGCCAGTCGGACGTGATTGTAGCAAGGGCAAAAAGAGTTGAAATGATTGACAGAAGCTATTTCGACGCGGTTATCAGGCTGTCTCCGTCGTCATTAACAATTGATCAGGATAAATTTGAAACTGAAGAATTTGATCCAGAAAATGTTCGTCACATGGAAATTGTTGGTTCGGAAATTATTTTGCCACGTGAAGCAATGGGTCTGGGCGACGTGAAGTTCATGGGTGCAATCGGCGCATTCATCGGCTGGCAGGGTGTGCTGTTTTCGTTGATGATCAGCTCGATGATTGGCGCGGCGGTGGGCGTCACGCTCATCGCGATGCGCCGGCGCGAATGGTCGTCGCGGATGCCTTATGGCCCTTATATCGCCCTCGTAGCGGTGATCTGGATTTTCGGCGGGAAGAAATTGTTCCTCGGGCTTTTTCACTAGAAAAGATGGCCGTATTTCCTAACCACCGGAATAATTTTTATAACTGTAACTTGGCTTGGAGCGTCCTATACTGGTCGTGAAGTCCTGATTTTAGCATGAAAACTTTGATTGCCGTTATTTTGGCCCTCGGTGTCGGGTTTGCCGCGGCTTACGTCGTGGTCTCAAAACAGAAAGACGCGCTGCTTGAACAATTAAAAGCGCAACAGACACAACCCCAAACCAATTCCACGCCTGCTCCGGTGGAAAAGGTGATTATGGCCGCTGTGTCTGCTCCGGCGGAAGAATCGCCGCAGGACATTCTCAATGATTTGCTCAACGCGAAACTTGGAACGGGAAGCGAACGCAACACTGGTTTGCGGATGATTGTTTTCAAATTGGAAAGTCTTGTGCAGCGCGGCAAGGCGGCTGTGCCGGCCATCCGCGCGTTTCTGGGACGTAACGTGGACGTGGAATACAGTGAGCAAAGCAATGCCAACAACCAGACGAATGCCGGGGGTTCAACCAACCAGCTCAATAACACCGGCGGATTTATCGGCGGACCCGGCGGTCGTGGTGGCCGGGGCGGACGTCTTCGCCGCATTCAAAATCTGCAAACCGACTGGGTGGTGCCGCCATCGCTGCGTCTGGGATTGGTCGGCACGTTGAAGGAAATCGGCGGCCCCGAGGGGGAAGAGGCGCTGGCGGAAATGTTGAGCAGCACGGGGCGCGGCGTCGAGATTGCCTATCTGGCGCGGGTGCTCGAGGAAATCGCGCCTGGCAAATATCGCGATGCCGCCATCGCCGCCGCGAAGGAGTTGCTGATGAGCCCGCCGTCGATTGACAATCCCAACCGGCTTGATGACTTGTCCCGGGCCTATCTTTTTGGCGTGCTTGAATTTTTCCACGACACGTCGTTCACGGTGAATGCGCAGCAGATGCTCGTCGGCACGGATGGCCGGCTGGACATGGACGCGATGAGTTACCTCACGGAAGTCTTGAAAGATCAATCTGCTTCCGCGCTCTATCAGGCCTACGAGAATCCGAATCTGACCAATCAGTTCGACAAAATGTCGCTGGGCCGGGAGGTGCTGAATTACGTCGGCCAGAATTCACAAGCCAACGCGCTGTTTGTGGAAACGTTGAACAATACCGACCTGGATTCCCGGGCGAAGGCCTTTATCGTCGCGCAACTGGCTGGGGGCGGCTTTGGCCCGTTCAGTTCCCCCAGTCCCACCGATCCGCAGGTCATTAACAGCCGGATCAACCTTTTGAATCAATTGCTGTCACAACC
>JBEKON010000070.1:0-5188 GCA_049521735.1 Verrucomicrobiota bacterium | reverse complement strand
GGCCGCGTGCCGTTGCACACGCTGCGCGCGAACATTGATTATGGATTTGCCGAGGCGCACACGCTTTACGGCAAGCTCGGCATCAAATGCTGGATTTGCAAAGGCGAAAACAAGCCGGAGAAGGAGAAAGTTGCCGTGTCGGCGCCGGTTGAGGCCCCCGCGAACTGATTTTTTAGAAAGGATTTTTTTGTTATGCCGTTGATGCCTGAAAGAGTGAAATACCGCAAGATGCACCGCGGCAACCGCGCCGGCACGGCTTACAGGGGAAACACGGTGGCGTTTGGCGAGTATGGATTGATGTCGCTGGAGCGTTGCTGGCTCGACACGAAGCAGATCGAGGCGGCGCGCGTGGCGGTTGCCCGCAATATGAAGCGGCACGGGAAAATGTGGATTCGCATTTTCCCGCAAAAATCGTTCACAAAAAAACCGCTGGAGACGCGCATGGGCAAGGGCAAAGGCCCGCTGGAATCATGGGTGGCGGTGATCCGCCCGGCGAACGTGCTGTTGGAAGTGGATGGCGTGACGGAGGCGGAAGCACGCGAGTCGTTGCGTCTGGCGGCCACGAAGTTGCCGATCCGGACCAAATTCGTCTCGCGGCATTATCGCGCGAGGTAGGCGGAAATCTTATGAAATTTTCGGAAATGAAAGACATGACGCTGGTGGAGTTGTCGGCCAAGAGCCGGGACCTGCGCCATGAGATGTTCAACCTGCGTTTGCAGCAGGCGAGCGCCCAACTGGAAAAGCCGGCGCGCCTGCAGATGCTGCGCCGGGACATCGCGCGGCTGGAAACGCGCGTCTCGCAACTCCGCTCTCGCAAAGCGGAGCTGCCAAACAAAACGGCTTGAAATTGAGTATGGCTGACACTGTGAATTTAACGGAAGTGGCGCGTGGACATCGCAAACAGCGCGTCGGCGAGGTTATCGCGAACAAGATGGCCAAGACCATTGTCGTGCGCGTCGAGCGCCGTTTTCCGCATCTGCGGTATCATAAAGTCGTGACCGCTTACAAAAAATTTTACGCCCATGATGAAAAAGGCGAGGCAAAGCCGGGCGACCGCGTGCGCATTGAGGAAACGCGGCCATTGTCGAAAACCAAATGCTGGCGGCTGATTGAAATAGTCGAGCGGAATACGGCGGAACCCTCCGCGGAGGCTTGACCGGATTTTATGTTGCAAATTCGTTCCCATTTGGATGTAGCGGACAACACAGGCGCGAAAGTCGCCTGGGCGATCGGCGTGTTGGGCCGCAACCAGCGTTATGCGCGGATCGGCGATCTTATCAAGGTGCATATCAAGATTGCCGCGCCGGATGGGCAGGTCAAAAAGGGCGAAGTGCATAACGCGGTGATCGTCCGCACGCGCCAGGCGATCCGCCGCAGCGACGGTTCGTATCTGCGCTTTGACAGCAACGCCTGCGTCATCATTGACGAGGAACAGAACCCGAAGGGCACGCGCATTTTCGGGCCGGTGGCGCGCGAGTTACGCGACAAAAAATTCATGAAAATTATTTCGCTCGCCCCGGAAGTGATATGAAGCAGGGCGTTGAAGTGTTAAATCGTTGGATCGTGAATTGTTTGAGCCGATTTGACAATTTAACGATGTAACGATGTAACGGATTTCAAAATATGAAGTGTCATGTGAAAAAAGGCGATGAAGTGGTCGTGCTGGCCGGCGCGGAAAAAGGCAAGCGCGGCAAGATCATTGCCGTCAGTCCGAAAAAAAACCGGGCGATTGTCGAGGGCCTGAAAATGATCAAGCGCCATACGCGCAAGAGCCAGGACCATCCGCAAGGCGCGATTGTGGAACGTGAAGGCACGATTCACCTCTCAAACTTGACAAGGGCCGATTTGTTCGATGCGCGCGTGGCCAAACGCGGCACGGCGGCGCCAGCACCAGCTTGAGATTACGATTAGGATGAAAAAGACGAAATTGTGACGCAGAGTGATGAAAGCCAGACTTTACAACAAATATGTCAGCGACGTGGTGCCCGCCCTCAAGGCCAAGCATAAATACGGGAACGTGCACCAGATTCCGCGCTTGGAGAAAATCGTGGTGAACATGGGCGTGAGCGCGTCGCTGGAAAAGAACGCGATTGACGACGCCGCCAGGGAACTCGCGTTGATCACCGGCCGCAAAGCGGTCATCAGCAAGTCGCGCCACAGCATCGCGAATTTCAAGTTGCGCGAAGGCCAGCCCATCGGCTGCCGGGTCACGCTGCGCCGGGACGCGATGTATGAATTTTTTGACCGGCTCATCGCCACCGCGTTGCCGCGCATTCGCGACTTTCGCGGATTGTCACCGCGCAAGTTTGATGGGCGCGGCAATTACACGTTCGGGGTTGCGGACCAGACGATTTTCCCGGAAATCGAACTGGACAAAATCAAACGCCAGCAGGGTATGGACATCACAGTTGTGACCAGCGCGCGGAACGACGCCGAGGCGCTGGATTTGTTGAAGCTGATGGGATTTCCATTGGCGGAGGTGAAAGAAGCGTCGGCGAAAGACGTGGCCAAAGATACCGCCATGGAAGCGGGCAAGGAAGCCGCCAAAGCGGCCGCAATGGAACTGGCCAAACAAGAAGCGTCCCAAAAAGCAGCGAGAGACGCGGCCAAAGAAGCAGCGAAACAATAAACGAATTTATGGCCAAGAAAGCATGGTTTGAACGCAACAAGCGCAAGACTGAAACGGTAAAAAAATACGCCGCGATTCGCGCGGAATTGAAGGCCAGGCGCGACTACGCCGGGCTCGCGAAGCTGCCGCGCGACGCCAGCCCCGTGCGTCTGGTGAACCGATGCGCGGCCAGCGGGCGACGTCATGGCTACCTCCGCAAGTTTGGCGTTTCGCGTCTCACGTTTCGTGAGGCCGCGTTAAACGGCTTGATTCCGGGTGTTGTGAAGGCCAGTTGGTAAGCGGATTAAGATTACGATTTTGATATGACCGATCCAATTTCTGACATGTTGACCCGCATCCGCAACGCCGGTCGCGCGTTGCTGCCGACGGTGGAAATGCCGCACTCGCGGATGAAGGAAAGTCTTGCGAACATCTTGAAGAAGGAAGGCTACGTCGCGGATGTGTCCGTTGATGGTAAAACGATTAAAAAGCTGAAAATTCAACTCAAGTATCAGGGTAAGAAAAGTGTGATTGAAGGATTGCGCCGCATCAGCAAGCCGGGTCTGCGCCGTTATGTCGGCGCGACGGAAATCCCGCGCGTGCTCGGCGGTATGGGTGTGTCGGTGATTTCCACGCCGGAAGGTGTGATGACCGGCACGCAGGCGCGCAAGAAAAACCTGGGCGGCGAATTGCTTTGCCATATTTGGTGACGATTTAACAATTTAACACAATCATGTCGCGAATTGGAAAACAACCGATTGCCATTCCTCCCACAGTGAAGGTGGAAGTGAAGGGGCAGAAAGTTTTTGTCGAAGGTCCGAAGGGCAAGCTCGACTGGGAATTGCCGCGCCGCACCAGCCTCAAGGTGCAGGACGGCAAAATTGTCGTGAGCCGCGATGGGGATGACGCGCAGGCCAAGGCGTTGCATGGCCTGAGCCGCGCGCTCGTCAACAACATGGTCAAGGGTGTGGCCGAAGGTTTTGTCAAAAAGCTCGAGATTCAGGGCGTCGGCTTCAAAGCCGCCGTTCAGGGCAAGAGCGTGAACCTGAACCTCGGCTATTCACATCCGATCAATTACCAGATTCCCGGGCAAATCAAAGTGACCGTCGAGGAAAACACCAAGCTGACCATCGAAGGCCCGGACAAACAGGTGGTGGGTGAAGTCGCCGCCGAGATTCGCAGCTTCTATCCGCCTGAACCCTACAAGGGCAAGGGCGTGCGCTATGTGGGCGAACACGTCCAGCGCAAGGAAGGCAAGACCGTCCAGTAAAGTGAATTTTAGTTCATCCCGACATCCGATGTCGGGATGACGCATTGAGATGAGAACGGAAAAAAAACACCGGCAGAAGCAACTCCGCCACTGGCGCGTGCGCAGCAAGGTCTGCGGCACGAAAGACCGGCCGCGGATGAGCGTTTGTTTTACGAACAAAAACATCCACGTTCAGTTCATTGATGACACGGCGGGCAGGACGCTTGCCGCGGCATCGTCGCTAAGCAAAAACGCGCCGGATCGCGACAAGCTCGCGGCAAATGTGGCCAGTGCCAGAATTATCGGCAAGCTGGCGGCGGAAGCCGCGCTCGCCAAGGGCATCAAGGCTGTGGTTTTTGATCGCGGCGGCGCCCGCTATCACCGGAGCGTCGGCAAGGGCAAGGATGGCAAGCCGGTGACGGTGCCCGGCAAGCTGGCGGCGCTGGCCGGGGCTGCGCGCGAGGCGGGTTTGAAATTCTAACATATAACGGAGATGGAAACTGTGGCAGACATCACCAAAACTGAAGGCGGAGGGCAGCGAATGCCGCGCGGCGGACGCGGGCGTCGCAACAAACCTGTTTCCGAAATACCCAAACTCGGGTTCGATGGGCAGGATTCCCATGAACTGACTGAGAAGGTCGTGTTCATCAATCGCTCCTCAAAGGTTGTCAAAGGCGGACGCCGTTTCAATTTCAGCGCGCTCATCGTCGTCGGCGACAAGCGGGGCCGCGTCGGCGTTGGGCTCGGCAAGGCCGGCGAAGTGGCTGACGCGATTCGTCGCGGTGGCGAACTCGCCCGCAATCAAATGGTTTCCGTCGCGCTCAAAGACGCAACGATTCCTCACGAGGTTTTCTCCGCATATGGCGGCGGGAGGGTTCTATTGCGTCCCGCCTCGCCGGGAACTGGAATTATCGCGGGCCGGGCGGTTCGCGCAGTTTTGGAAGCCGCCGGTATCAAGGATGTTTTGAGCAAATCACTCGGTTCGAAAAACGCGGCCAACGTCGTCAAAGCCACGCTCAAGGCGCTGTTGAGCCTCCGATTGCGGGAAGACATTTACAAGGGCCGCGGTTTGGAAATCAGAAAGGTGGAAGCGCCGAAAGCGCCTGAAGCGGCTCCGGCAACGGCTTGATTTTTATGCGACTACACAATCTTAAACCCCGTCCGGGTGCGAAACATCGCACCAAGCGGCTCGGCCAGGGCGAATCCAGTGGTCACGGCAAAACGAGCGGTCGCGGCGGCAAAGGCCAGACAGCGCGTTCCGGCAGTTCGATTCGCATCGGTTTTGAAGGCGGCCAGATGCCGCTCATCCGCCGCATTCCCAAGCGCGGTTT
>JBEKON010000069.1:0-5669 GCA_049521735.1 Verrucomicrobiota bacterium | reverse complement strand
GGAGGCCGCGGTCAACGTCAAAGGCCTCCAGAAAAAGATCACCCGCACGCAACGGATGGTCGAGAAGTCGGTGGACATCGTGCATCGGTTCGCCCGGGAACTGCGCCCGACGGTGTTGGACGACCTGGGGCTGATTCCCGCCCTGCACTCATATATGAAAGGATTTTCGAGGCGGACGGGTATCCACATTCATTTCAGGACCTTTTCCTCCAGCAGGATTGAACAATTGAACAATGCCACGCGCACGGTGTTTTACCGCGTCGCCCAGGAAGCGCTGACCAATGTGGCGCGGCATGCGCAGGCCAGCCGGGTGGAAGTGAACTTCGAGAAACTCCCCAACGCCATTTGTTTGAAGATCAAAGACGACGGCAAATCCTTTCAGGCGCAACGCGTCATGCACTCCAAACGGAATACACGCCTGGGGCTGATCGGCATGCGCGAGCGGCTGGAGATGGTCGGCGGCAGCTTCAGCGTCGAATCGGCGCCGGGCAAGGGCACCACCATCCGGGCACAGATTCCACTCGCCGACCGCCGCGCATGGGGGGGGGCGGAAAACCCGCTGATGGAGCCAGCTAAAGCCAAACCTTGAATCTATATGAAACGAATTAGTGTTCTGCTGGCCGAAGACCACATGATCGTGCGCGAGGGTTTTCGCAAGATGCTCGAGCTTGAAGACGATCTTGAAGTAGTCGGCGAAGCGCAAAACGGCCGTCAGGCGGTCGCCATGGTCAAAAAACTTCGTCCCGCCGTGGTTCTCATGGACATCGCGATGCCGTTGCTCAATGGTTTGGAGGCTACCCGCCAGGTGCTCAAAGTCGCCCCCGCCACCAAAGTGCTCATTCTCTCCGCGCACAGCGATGACGCGTATGTCAAAAACGCAACCGAGTCCGGCGCGGTGGGATTTCTGCTCAAACAAACTTCCTCCCACGTTGTGTGCGAGGCGATCCGGGAAGTCCAAAAAGGAAACAGGTTTTTCAGCCCTACGGTTGCCCGACGGCTTCACCAACTCGATGGCAAGTCCCCGGATCGAGCCGGAATGCCGAAGCTGCGCAACGCCCGCCTGAGTTCGCGCGAGATGGAGGTGCTCCAATTGATTGCCGAAGGCAAAGCCAACAAGGAAACGGCTGCGGAACTGGGCATCAGTATCAAGACAGTCGAAAAACATCGCGACCATCTCATGCAAAAGCTCAACATCCACGACATCGCCAGCCTGACCCGCTACGCCATCAGCGCGGGCATCACTGAGAGCAGCGTTCAGTTGACCATCGTTTAGCACCGAAAGTCTTTGGGTTCACTGCCTCGCTCCGACTTTTTCCTGTCGCACCAGATTTCGCTCACCGCCATCTCGGACCGCTGCGCCGGGCGTTGGCTTCGCGAAATTCCCGGTAGGGAAACACCCCATAGCGCCAGACCGCTTTTCGGCTTAGACTCACAGCATTAATAATAAAACACTCATCCAAAATGGAGGTAATCTATGTCACTGATTTCTCTCGCCGTCACTCTGATAGTCATCGGCGTGCTGCTCTGGCTTGTCAATACCTACATCCCGATGGACGGAAAGATCAAAAAAATTCTCAATGTCGTCGTGGTGATTTGTGTCGTCGTGTGGCTGTTGTTTGCCTTCGGCATTCTCCATCACTCAGGCGACATCCGTGTTCCGCGGGTTCAGTGACATTTGAGCCGGTTCATGGCCGCGACCGGATCGGGCGGCCAAGAAACCAGAAACCAACAACAACAAAACACTTTGGCAACCGGGTGCGTGTCACGTTCCTCCGAGGCGGCTTCGCGTGCATTCGAGGCCGCTCGCAGTGACCTCGCCTTCAATGCCAATCCGGCCCTGCGGCCCCGAATTTTTCGGGGTCACAGGGCCAACAAAAACTCGACAGAATTCACAACTTGGCCGTTTCCAGGTTTTCCTCCTCCCTTCACGCGCTGACCGCGTTCATCGCGACACGCCGCGACGGAATTAAATTCGTAGATCCGCGGGTAGGGTAACACCCCATAGCGCCAGTGCGGTTTTTGGGATTATTCTCATTCCATGAATATCAAAAAACTTTTCTTCAAGGCCGACAAAGCCGGATTCGTGTTGGGTGCCGTGCTCCTGGTAACAATGACCGGATGCGTGGGTTACGTTGAGGGGCCGGGCGCCGGGATTCAGGTGGAACCGTATGCGTTCGCCGTGCAGGATGACTACGTTTATTACCCCAACTATGAATGCTATTACAGCGTTAGCCGGCACCAATACGCGTATCGGGAAGGCAACGCGTGGGTTGCGCGGCCAGCGCCGCGCGGTGTCTCGGTTGACGTGCTGCTGGCTTCACCGTCCGTGAGGATGGATTTCCACGATTCCCCGGCACAGCACCACGCCGCCGTGGTTAAGCAGTATCCGAAAAACTGGAAGCCGCCCGGCTCGAATCAAGGCCAGAAAGAAAATAAGAAGGACAACAAACGCGACGGGCGCGGGGAAAATAACGGAAGATAAACAAGCGAACCAATTCGCACATTGAAAGGAACATTATGTTAGGAACTATTCTATTGGTGATACTCATTCTTATGTTGCTTGGCGCACTCCCTACGTGGCCACACAGCCGGAGTTGGGGTTATTACCCGAGCGGCGGACTGGGCTTGCTTTTAATTATTCTGATTATCCTGCTTTTGCTGGGCAGAATTTGAATAGGATGGGCTGTGCTCCATCGGTAGCAAGAAGGGTCGGCAGTTGAATGGGATCGAATGCCCGGCGAGTTATCTTCTTGGGCAGCGGCCCATGCAATGGTCAAGAAAGACAGATTTGAAGAATCTGAAGAATCAACTGATGAAAACCTCCAATCAGCGATCTCGGACAAAGCCGGAGGCTTGCAGGGTTGGAGGCGGCTCAAGGCCACCGGGCTTCGCCGCGATCATGCTTGGTTTACTGTTGCTGATTGGATGTTTCACTCCGACCTCACGGCTGGCTGGCGCGCCATTGGTTCCACCCACGGGAAAAAGCGAGGCCAGCCCGGCGCCCGAATCGGCCGGGCCAACCCTTCACTTGGACTATGGTCATGGCGAATCGCCAGGCAATCCGGTTGCCGAATTCATGTATTTTGTGCCGCTGATCTCGCTGGAGCCGGTTTCCGTCGTCAAGAGTCCCGGCAACACGCAGCGCGCGCGGATGGTGTCCGCCACGCGGTCCTTCACGGCCAGGTCATTCCTGGTGACCTGCGAATTCGAGTTCGCTGGCGAAGGCAATCAACAAAACATTTTTGACCACACGGAGAATATCCGCCGGCACGAGCGGGAGCTCAAGGAAGGCGGCTCGCTCAACCATCAGCTCGGTTCCATCAACGTCGAAGGGGCAGGCAGCGTCAGCATCGAGGTGGAGGGAACGATGACCGGCCACGTTCCGACCGTCACGGAAGTTCGGCTGCGATTCAATGGCCACGGCCAGCCGAGCTCCGTGACCATTGGTCTTCACGACATCCGGTATTCCGACGGCGCATTCCGGCTCCGCAACGAAAGTGTTGCCCGCGTCAACACCCTGATTTTTCGAAGAAAGCCAGGTCCGCCCAAAATGGATATTACGGTGGCGTCGGTGAAACGGAAGGGCGCCGGTGACAGCTTTTGGCAGAACCTCATGGGCGGCCTGAAGGCGACCACGGTGAACCTGCTTCTCAAGCCGATCTCCGTGGAACCCGCCGGCAACGAAGCGATGCTAAATTTTGGTTTAGCCCTCGCGTCGGAAGCTCCGGCGTTCACCTTCCCGCGCGCCAGAAACCTGAAAGCGGACGGCATTGAATCTGCCCACGAAGCGATTGTATCAAACTGATTGGTTTAACGCATGAAAACAAATCCAGTGAAGGAAGGCGTCTTGACCGAAAATTCCGCCGGCCTCGGCACGGTGACCCGTAAGATGGTGCGGAAACGCGCGGTTGAACTGGCGGTCATCAACGGACGTTCCACGCAGGAGGTGTCGCAATCCGATTTGGAACAGGCCGAACGGGAATTAACGGGTGATTCGGACACAGACCAGAATGAAGCGGCCTTTGAATCGGCGCCCGAATCCGAACGCTGGGACCCGGTGCCCGGCTCGACCGGACACAAAGTGCCAGTGGCTGCCAGCGAAGATGAGGACGACGAAGGCCGAAGCGATAATGAACGGCTCGTCGATGAAGGCATCGCCGGAGCGGAGCATGATCAAAGTCTCCAAGCCACCAAAGAAGCCGCAAAAAAGGATAAATGAGAGCCTTGAGTTTTAACTGGCTATGTTGAGCGCGTAAGAAAAAGGCGATCTACTGGTCTTTCTGTGCGTATTGTGAAGCAGCTTGATGGCTTTGATTGAATGAAAAACAACGGCAAACCAAATTTGGAACGGCTTGTGGGCGCCCTGGTGCTGGGCGGCTTTCAGAAATTTGCCCGGACGGTTGTGCGGACGAGCGGACATCCCATGGCTTTCGGTCTCGCCATCGGTATCATTGTGATCTGGGCGCTGACCGGATCATTGTTTCGCTATAGCAATGCTTGGCTGCTCGTCATTAACACCGTCGCCAGCATCATCACTTTTTTGATGATCTTTCTGATTCGCAACGCCCAGAACCGGGAGAGTGAAGCCGTGCAGTTAAAACTCGATGAACTGATCCGCGCCACCAAGGCGGCGCAAAACACACTGCTGGATATCGAGGAATTGTCCGAGGCAGACCTGGACCGAATCAAGGCGCGCTTCGAGCGGCTCGCCCGAAAGGCAAGAGAAGAGTCGAGCGCCGGCCAGACAGAATTGATTCGCCGGGAGGGCCACCCGGATGCGGCGGTCATCTCAAATGAATCAGCGTCTGGCGTCCATCATTGATCTGCCAAACCAGATTATTTTAACATGATTACCAAACGGTTGACGATGAAAGGTTTTATTGTTCGCGATTGGCTGGATCGTCAGGGCGAATTTGAAAAAGAAGTGGGCGGCTATTTCCGGGCCGGCAAACTGAAGAACAAAAAAACCGTGGTGGAAGGAATCGGCCAGACGGTGGGCGCTTTCATTGGTCTCTTCGAAGGAAAAATGTTGGCAAGATGGCGGTGAAGTTGGGTTAGATCTGAAACGGACACAGGCGGGGAAGTGGAGTGCCTGCCTGCCGAGATACACTCTTTGCGGAACCATTGAAAATGCGGACACACCCCCCAAGTTCACGCCGCAGGGTTAAGTACTTGATGTTCCCATCCACGGTAGGGTTATACCCCATAGTGCTGGAACGAATTCGGGCGTATCCTCCGGCAAATGAAATCAAAAATTATTATCCTACTGTCTCGTTCAGCCTCCGTCCGCGCGGTGAGGCAACTCACATCGGTCTTCGCATGTTGCGGGGCTCTCGGTCTCCTGACTGGTTGCGTTTCCGAGCCCGAGTCGCACATAGTTTCTGCACCACCGCCACCTGCGCCTACCCGCTCGGTGACGACGACCACCACCACGACGACCCCAGACACAATGCCCGCCGTGGTCGCCGGAAACCCCGCCAATGTGACAATTGCGACTACAACGCCCGGCGGAAGAACCATCATCGTGACCGAAGCACCGCCAGCGCCCCAGTCGGAGGTCGTGCTGGCTCAGCCGTCTCCCAACTATGTGTGGATCGCAGGCTATTGGACATGGCGCGACAATGGGTATCAATGGGTGTCGGGCCATTGGGAATTGCCGCCGAACCCGG
>JBEKON010000068.1:0-6034 GCA_049521735.1 Verrucomicrobiota bacterium | reverse complement strand
CTCGACACGCCCGGCCACGCGGCGTTCAGTTCCATGCGCGCGCGCGGCGCGAATGTCACGGATATCGTCGTGCTCGTCGTCGCGGCGAACGACGGTGTCATGCCGCAAACGCTGGAAGCCATGAATCACGCGAAGGCGGCGAAAGTGCCGATTCTGGTCGCAGTCAATAAAACCGATCTCCCGAACGCGAATTCGATGATGGTGCGGCAGCAATTGCAGGACAAGGGTCTTGTGCCGGATGATTGGGGCGGTGAAACCATTTTTGTGGATGTTTCCGCGACGACGAAACAGGGCATAGACAAACTGTTGGAAATGATTTTGCTCCAGGCCGATTTGCTGGAGTTGAAAGCCAATCCGAATCGCCGGGCCAAGGGCAACGTCATCGAATCCGGCGTGGAGCCTGGCGGCCCGACTGCGACGGTGCTCGTGCGCAAAGGCACGTTGCGCATCGGCGATGTGACCTTGTGCGGCGAATTTTACGGCAAAGTGCGCGCCTTGATTGACGAGGAAGGCCAGCGGCTCAAGGAAGCCGGACCGTCCGTCGCGGTCAAAGTGCTCGGCTTGAATGGTGTGCCGGAGGCGGGTTTGGAATTCAGCGTCGTCGAGGACGAAAAGGCCGCGCGCGAACTGGCCGAGCAGCGTCAGTTTGAGGCCAGGGCTGAAGGTCAGGAAGACCGCAAGGTGACGCTCGAAAATCTCTTTGCCACGCTCGAAGCGACGCAAAGCAAAGCGCTCAAAGTCGTCGTCAAGGCCGACATGCAGGGTTCCGTCGAGGCCATTGTCGAGGCATTGAAAAAAATTGAGTCGGACAAAATTTCGCTCGAAATCATCCACAGCGACGTGGGCACCATTTCGGAAAATGATGTCGCGCTGGCCTCCGCTTCCAACGCGGTCATCCTTGGCTTTCACGCCCGCGTGGACAGCACCGCCGCCGAGAAGGCCAAGCACGAAGGCGTGCAGATCAAACTTTACGCGATCATTTACGAATTGATTGATCAGGTCAAAGAAGCGATGGTCGGATTGCTTGAACCGGACGTCAAAGAGAATGTCATCGGCTCGGCCGAAGTCCGGCAGATTTTTGAATTGTCCAAAGGCACGTCGGTGGCCGGTTGCATGGTCGCCAGCGGCCGCATTGTCAAAGGCAAAGTCCGCGTGCGCCGGCGCAAGGATGTCATTTATGAAGGCATCGCGCAATCGCTGCGCCGGTTCCAGGATGAAGTCAACGAAGTCCGCGCCGGCATGGAATGCGGCATCTGCATCGGAGGCTACAACGCTTTTCAAGCCGGCGATGTGATTGAAAGCTACACCATCGAAAAAGTGGCGGCGAAATTATGACCGTTGAACCGTTGCACCGTCAAAACGGCGCGCCGATTCACGATTTAACAATTTAACGAAACCCATGATTTCACTCCGACTCCAACGCGTCCGCGAATTGCTCAAGCGCGAAATCGGCGAGGCCATCCGCCGCGAATTTCTTGTCAGCGAAGCCGGGTTGATTACCGTCAACGACGTGGACGTGAAGGGCGACCTCAAGTCCGCGACCGTTTTTATCAGCATCCTTGGCACTCCCGACCAGCAAAAGCACGGCTTTCAAATGCTCAACGAGCGTCGTGTCCGCATTCAGGGTTTGGTCGGGCGCGCCGTTGTTTTGAAATACACGCCGACGTTGAAATTTATTTTTGACGATTCCATCGTGCGTGGCAATCGCGTGCTGCAAATCATGGAGGAATTGGAAAAGGCCTCACCGGCGGCAAAGGATTCCGAAGAATGAAAATGTTTCTGTCGTACAACTGCTTTGAAGGTAGGGCGCGTCACTCCGTGCGCGCCGTCCTTGGTTGGCGGACGAGCGGCGGGCAGAGGACTGCCCGCCCCACCCATTACTGATGAAAAGTTATCCAAAAATCATCGACCGGATTCTTGACGTCATCCGCAAAAGCAAAACGATTTGCGTCTTTGGGCACATCCGGCCCGATGGGGATTGTGTCGGCTCGCAACTCGGTCTTGCACTGGCGCTCCAAAACGAAGGCAAAAAGGTTTTTTGCTGGAATGAAGATCCCATCCCGCAAAAATACAAATTCCTCAATCAGGATGGATTGTTCCAACAGCCGAAACGCGGCATGAAATTTGACTGCGTCATCGCCACCGACTGCGCGAGTTTCGAGCGTCTGGGCAAGGTCGGCAGGTGCATCAGCCATCGGAAAATTCTCATCAACATTGACCATCACGAAAGCAACACACGCTATGGCGACATCAATTGGATTTCCGGGCGCGAACCTTCGACCGGCGAATTAATTTACCGGCTGCTCAAGGTTGCGCGCTGGCCCATCACCAAGCCGATTGCCGATTGTCTGTTCACCGCCGTTTCCACCGACACCGGCTCGTTTCAATATGCCACGACCCGGCCGGGCACGTTCCATGTGGCCGCGGAACTGGTCACGCGCGGCGCGAACCTCGCCAAAATTTGCAACGAGGTTTATCAATCCTATCCGCTTTCGCGCGCTCGGCTGCTCAAACATATCTACGGCCGTTTCCGCCTCACACACGACGACTGCATCGCATGGTTCTGGCTGAAGAAAATTGATTTCGCCCGCACCGGCGCCGAAAGCGTGGACACGGAGGGACTCATAGACCACATCCGCGCCATTGAACCGGTCGTTGTCGCGTGCGTTTTTGAAGAACTCGAACCGGAACTCACACGCATCAGTCTTCGCTCGAAAAGTGACAGGGTGAACGTAAACGAAATTGCCGCGCAATTCGGCGGCGGCGGGCATCCGGCGGCGGCGGGCGCGCGCATTCCAGGCAAACCACTGTCCGTCCAACGCCGCGTCATTGCCGCCATCAAGCGCGCGTTGAACTCCGCCGGATAATTTTCATGCAAGAATTTTCCCCGCTCGATGGCGCGATTCTCATTGATAAGCCCGCCGGTCCGACTTCGCACGACGTGGTGGATGCGATTCGCCGCAAATTCGGGATCAAAAAGGTCGGCCACTGCGGCACGCTCGACCCCAATGCCACCGGCCTGCTCGTCATCGTTTTCGGTCGCGGCACCAAGCTCTCCGAAAAATTGATGGGCGGTGACAAGGTTTATGAGGGCGAGATTAAATTCGGCGAGACGACGAACAGCTATGACGCGGATGGCGAAATTCTTGAAACAAAAGCCGTCCCGCCGTTGACGCTCGAACAATTGAACGAAGCCGCCGCCGCCTTCATCGGCGACCAAATGCAAACGCCACCGATGGTTTCGGCCATCAAGGTAAAAGGGGTGCCGCTTTACAAGCTCGCCCGCAAAGGCATCGAGGTGGAACGCGAACCACGGCTGGTTCACATTTACAATTTCCGTTTCACAAGGTACGAATCACCGGCCGGTGAATTTCGAATCGCCTGCACAAAAGGCACTTATGTCCGCAGCATCGCGCACGAGCTTGGCCAAAAAATCGGCTGCGGCGCGCACCTTGCCGCGCTTCGCCGCATCATGTCCGGAAAATTCGACGTGGCTGATGCGATATCACTGGCCGATGTGTTAAGATTGACCCTGGCTGAATTGGAGAAAAAAGTGATTCCGTTTTTGAAACTGGCGCAGACATGAAAATCATTCACGCCGCAAATGAATTGAAGCCCGCCGGCCGCAAGGTCTGTCTGGCCATTGGCTTTTTCGACGGCGTGCATCTCGGTCATCAACAAATCATCCGCCAAACCATCGCCGACGCGCACCAGCATGATGCCGTTGCGCTCGTGCTCACGTTCGACCGGCATCCAAATGCCGTCGTCGCGCCCGACCGCGTGCCGCCGTTGATTTATTCGCTGCCGCAAAAATTGCGCGCGATTGAATCGCTCGGCATGGATACGCTGTTGCTGGTTCGCTTCAATGAAAAATTCAGCCGGCAATCCGGGGAGGAATTTATTTGCGGTCTGGCGCGTGACTTTGGCTCGATTCACAGCATTTCCGTTGGCGCGGATTTTGTTTTTGGACACAGACGCAGCGGCAACGTTGCATTGCTTGAAAAACTCGGCGCCAAACTGGGTTTTACCCTGCACGGACTTGCCGCCGTGTCGCTCGACGGCCATGTTGTGAGCAGCACGCGCATTCGCGAAGCCATTCGCACGGGCGATCTTGACGCGGCCAGCCAGATGCTCGGACGGCCTTACACGATTTCGGGTCGCGTGGTTGAAGGCGATCGTTTGGGACAACAAATTGGTTTTCCAACGGCAAATCTTGATGTGACCGGATTGGAGCTTCCACCCAACGGCGTTTACGCCGGTTTTGCAAACGTAAAGGGAAAAGCGTATCGCGTCGCCCTCAACATTGGTTTTCGACCGACGGTAACGTCCGGCGCGCGACAACTTCGCGTTGAGGCGCACCTGCTGGATTTCCACGGCGAACTTTACGGCGAAGAATTGGAGGTCGAAATCGGCGGGAAATTGCGCGAAGAAAAAAAATTTGCATCCGTGGCTGAATTACGCGAGCAAATTGTCCGCGACATCGCCGCCGTGACTTCCAGCCTTAAATAAGGTTAAGGCGTTTATTTTCAACGTGTTGCGATTATATAACCAACCCTATAATTCGTTTCATTTCCAGCTGTTTTTGGGTTCATTCCGTGCCACTGCGATTCCGCTTGAATTTCCCGCAAAAAGGAGCTAGGATGGCGGCGCGTCAGTCTTCTGGTGTTTGCTGTCTCCCGAAGTTCAATGGGCGAATGAGCAGTTGTGCAAAGACGACGTGAATTCGTTTGGTGGAGACTCTGTAGATTTCTCTGAACCAAAACGGGTTAATGTGGGTCTTTTACTTATGCGGAATCGAAAAACAAGGACGTCGAACAGCACAGTGCGTAATCGTCGCCGCGACGTGAGACGAGGTGCCGGAGTGAAATTATCTCCGAAGCGCCGGCGTTTTGTTATTTCCAGCAGCACGCGACGGAACATCTCCAGGTTGCCGGAATCCAATAAAAAAAGCAGGACACATACGGTGACTTCAATTGCGGAAGCGGAAAAACGCCTTCAACACAACGGCGCGACTGCTTCGGCTTCAGCCCAGTCCACGGTGGACCTGACGGAAACGATCAAGACGCTGCTGCATCTCGCACAGGAGCATGGCTACGTCACTTACGACGACATCAACGACGTTTTGCCGGACAATCTTAGTCCTGAAGACCTTGACGCGTTGCTGTCCAAGCTTCGCGGCCTCGACGTGGAAATCGTCATGGATCAGGCGGAGGTGGAACACGCCGAACGCGCCAAGCAACCCGAACCCGCGCAGCAGGAAGAAGACGAAGACGCGCGGCTCGAGATTCTCGACGACCCGGTTCGCATGTACATGAACCAGATGGGTAAAGTCCCTTTGCTCACGCGCGAACAGGAAGTCGAGATTTGCAAGCGCATTGAAGAGGCTGAAGTTGCGATGAAAACCATCGTTTACAGCCTCGGCTTCACGGCAAAGGAACACATTGCCATCGCGGAAAAACTGTTGTCCGAGCCGCCGAAGGAGCGTTTCGACCGCGTCATCGTGGACAAGAAAATCGCCAATCGCGAAGGCCATCTGCGCGAGTTGCGCAAGCTTATTAAAAAAGTCCGCACGCTCGACCAAAAGGTGGATGCGAAGTATTTCACGTGGCAGAAAGCCCTGCAAAAAGGCCGCAAGGAAAAATTGCAGCGCGAGTTGAAGAAACTCAGCTTCAAGTTGCAGGAAATCTTCACAAGATTTTTTTACAAACAAAAGGTCATCGAGGAAATGATCATTGTGGCCGGCAACGTCCGCGAAAAATTCCAGGCCAGCCTGCGGCATATTCAGGAACTTGAATCGCAGCGTTCGACTGCCGAGCGCCGCGCGACGATTGAAGCTGAACGCGCCAAAATCCAGACGCTCGAACAATTCGTCCGGATGCCGCGCGAGGAATTTTCCGGGACGTTCAACGCTTTGAAAGCCGCCGCCGACCGCGGGCTGAAGGCCAAGACGCACATGGCCGAGGCCAATTTGCGCCTCGTTGTTTCCGTCGCCAAAAAATATACCAATCGTGGCCAGTCGTTCCTCGATTTGATT
>JBEKON010000067.1:0-6740 GCA_049521735.1 Verrucomicrobiota bacterium | reverse complement strand
CAAGAAGTGAAGCGACCAATGTAATCAAACCATTAACAGACAATTGTTCTTTGTATGGCTGGACAAAACATTCGAATCCGTCTCAAGGCCTATGACCATCGCGTCATAGACCAGTCCGCGCGTGAAATTGCGGATACCGTCAAACGCACCGGTGCGCGCGTCGCCGGGCCAATCCCGCTTCCCACCCGCATCGAGCGCTTCACTGTGCTGCGCTCGCCGCACGCGGACAAAAAGTCGCAGGAAACTTTCGAGCAACGCACCCACAAGCGGCTGATTGACATTCTCGACCCGACCGCCAAGACCGTGGACGAATTGAAAAAGCTCAATTTGCCCGCCGGCGTGGACATCACCATCAAAATTTAATCGCTGTAACGATTCAACGATTTAACGATTCGACGAATTTATGCCCCTCGGACTTCTTGCAAAAAAACTCGGAAGCACGCGCGTGTATGATCCACGCGGCGTCGTCGTCCCGGTCACGGTCGTGCTCGCGGGTCCCAATCGCGTGCTTCAAGTCAAAACCCAGGCCGGGAAGGATGGCTATAACGCCGTGCAGCTCGGCTTTGGCAGTCAGAAGCCGCAGCGCATTGCGAAACCCGCGCTGGGACACCTCGTCAAGCACGGCGCGCTCGACAAGGCGGCGGCGGAAAAGGCGCGCGAGAAGGGCGACAAAACCGCGCTGGCGGGGGTGGCGAAAATCAAGGAATTTCGCAATTTTTCCAGGGAAGTGAAACCCGGCGACATTGTCGGCCCAGCCCTTTTCACGCCCGGCGATTTTGTGGATGCGATTGGTCTTACGAAAGGCCGCGGATTTGAAGGTGTGGTGAAGCGTCACGGTTTTCGCGGCGGCGATTCAACGCACGGCGCGAAAGGCTGGCATCGGCGCATCGGCGCGATTGGTCAGCGTTTGTTTCCCGGCACGGTCATGCGCGGTTTGAAAATGCCCGGTCACATGGGGCAGGTTCAGCGCACGACGCAAAATCTTGAAGTCATTCAAGTGCGCGAGGCCGAGAATCTTTTGCTCATCAAAGGTGCGATTCCCGGCGCGGAAGGCGATTATGTCATCATCCGCGAATCCAAGAAACGGCCCAAGGGCTGGAAACCGCCGGTCAGCACCGCGCCGATGAAGAGGAAGGGCGGCGCTGCCGCGAAGGCCGAACCCAAGCCTGCCGCTGCTGCTGCGGCGGCCAAAAAGTAATTAGCAGGTAGGGACGCCGCGCCGCGGCGTCCGCGGACGGCCCGGCGGGCCGTCCCTACCAATAATATGCCATGAAGATTGCCATTAAAAATATCGAAGGGAAACAGCAGGGCGAACTCGAAGTGAAGTTCCCGCTGATTGAGGACGGAAAAGGCACGCAAGCCGTCCACGATGTCGTCGTGGCGCACCAGGCGGCGCAACGCATGGGCACCGCCTGCACCAAAAACGTCGGCGAAGTCTCCGGCTCGAACAAAAAGCCGTGGAAACAAAAAGGAACGGGCCGCGCGCGCGCCGGTTCTAATCAATCGCCGTTGTGGGTTGGTGGCGGCGTGGTCTTCGGTCCGAGGCCACGCGATTTCAGTAAAAAGGTCTCCAAGAAAACCCGCGCCCTCGCATTGCGCAAGGCGTTGAGCGAACGGCTCAAGGCAGGCGATGTGGTGGTGGTGGACGATTTGAAACTTACTTCACCGAAGACGAAGGATTTTGCCGGCATGATGTCCACGCTGGAGTTGAAAGGCACGACGTTGATCGTTGCGCCGGCGGACAAAAACCTCGCGCTCGCCTCGCGCAACATTGAAAACGTCGCGCTGGCCACGAGCGATTCGCTGAACACCTACGACATTTTGCGGCCCGACAAACTGCTCTTCACCAAAAGCGCGTTCGAAAAGGTCGAAGCCCGTTTGACGAAGGAATAACATGAACACTTTTGAAGTCATCAAGACCGTCCGCTTGACGGAAAAAGGAACGCGCCAGGGCGAAAAGTATAACCAATACACCGTCGTTGCCGACCGCCGCGCGAACAAGGCGGAAATCCGCCAGGCCGTGCAGGAACTGTTCAAGGTCAAAGTCACGAAGGTCAACACGCTGAACGTCCACGGCAAACTGCGCCGCCAGCGCACGACACAGGCTGGCAGGGCGCCCGATTGGAAAAAAGCCATCGTGACGCTCAAGGAAGGCGACAAGATTGTTTTGACATAGAGCGGCATTGAAATTTCAAGGCGCGGAGTGAAAATTCACTTCGCGCTTTTTTTCTGGTGCGCTCACGGTTTTGACAGATACAACGCCGATAAGTTTGAGGTGCTTTGATGGAAATTTCCGTTTGCCGTGTTAACGACGAACACAGCTTGCGATTTCTGCTCAATATGCCAGGATCGTGCATTGCATGGTCATAAAGAGACCAGATGAATCCCGGATTGGCAACGGGGTAACCATTCGATTGAGTTTCGTTGGAGCGGTTGTCATTGGTGTTGCGCTGGTCGCCGCGGCAGGGTTGGTGACATATGGATTGCGGAACAGCGGTTTCCAAAATCGCGCCGGCAAGGGGCAGGCTTCCCTGCTCGCTGCTGAGAGGAGTGCCGACGATTATTCCGCTCCTGAGCCGCAGCCCATGCCGCCGTGGGGCGAGTTGATCATCCGCGATTTTGAACTCGAACAGCCGGAGGAATACGCTGCTTATAGCGACAGCACCAATCAAGTGGAGCGATGGACGTTCGAAGGCATGGATCCGGCCCAAGTCCGGGCATTGATGCTGTCCTGCGGATTGACAACCAGTCAAACCGAACATGCCCTGTTACCGTCATCCGTTTTGTCCACATCTTCCAATACGGTTGTGCTGCCGGATGACGACCTGGTATTTTCCCTGCCACCGCTGGTCCGGGCAAAACTTTACGATGAATTGGGGCGTTTTGAGGCAAATCAATTCATGCAGTCTCCGGTTTCTCTTCGCGGGCCGGCTTTTGACGCCTGGTTCGGCAACGGCAAATTGAGCGCCGGGACTTTTTCCCTGATCAAGAAGCTGGCGTACCGCCGGGGCGACATCCAATGCTTGAGCGATCTGGCTCCGCTGATGCGGCGTGTGCCGGATGACACGGAGCGCATCCGTTTGATCCGGGCCCTTTCGCGCCAGGCTGCGGTGCTGGTTGGAATCTACGTCCGGCCGGACACCGATATTGACAAATTGATGGGTTACTGGGACCGGCCACCGTCGGTCCGGCTCATCAACATCCGACCCTTGCTGGAATCGTTGCAACGCTGTCCGAACGGCGGCTCCGCCAGCATCCTCTTTTTTCTGCCGCCTTTTGCCCGGCAACGGCTTTACACTTATCCACTGCCTGCCGGCCCCGGCGACCCCGTCATGGATTGTCATTGGAGCACGATGAATTTTTTCAATGAAACGCCGGACAACCATTTCGACGACCCTGCCTATATTCTCGCCTATGTCAGGGCACATTATTACGAGGTGGCCAAGCCCATTGCGTATGGAGACATCATCATGTTCATCGATGACCAGAATATCGCGGTCCATTCGGCGGTGTATCTGGCCGATGGCATTGTCTTTACCAAGAACGGCAGCAACTTTTCGCACCCGTGGATGTTGATGCGGCTTGATGATTTGCTGTCCATGTACAACTCAAGTCATCCGCCCAAGGTCGTGGTGTATCGCAACAAGGACTGGTGAACGCGCGAAATTGTTTGCTCCGGTTGAGCCAAACTGGGGTTGAACAGTCTTTGTCCCTGCCGGCATGCGAGGATTCTCGTAATGCAAAGGTAGGGACGCGTGGCCCGTCCACCCTCCGCAGTGCTGCTACGGAGGACGGGCGCGTCCGGCGGAAGTTCCGCCTCCCAGAAACGGACGGCCCGGCGGACCGTCCCTACCAACGACTGGATTTGACATAGCCTGGTTTTGGGTTCAATTAAAGTTTGCCCGTGAATGCAAAAACACCCATTCGCATCCTGCACGTGGACGGCGACAGCTTCTTCGCCAGTTGCGAGATCGCCTTGAATCCCACGTTACAAGGTCGTCCGGTGTGGGTGGGTGGCGGCAGGCGAGGGGACGGTATCGTCATCGCCGCCAATCGCGCGGCCAAAAAATTCGGCGTCAAAACAGGCATGGCGTGCTTCGAGGCGAAATCGCTGTGTCCGCGTGGTGTGCTTTGCAAGCCGCACTACGATGATTATCGGGAACTTTCGCGGCGCATGTTCCACATTCTCGAAGAATACTCGCCCACACTTGTGCCCATCTCGATTGATGAGGGCTTTCTCGATTTCACAACGATGGATCGCCATGTCTGGCGGAACACTTCGCCGGAAAAATACGCGAAGGAAATCTGTCAGCGGATCCTGCGCGAAGTGCGGTTGCCCGTTTCCGCCGGCTTGGCCAATTCGTCGCGCCTTGCAAAACTCGCGACCGACGCGGCCAAGCCTGGATTCATCGAAATTCCCATCGGTTCGGAAAAGGAATTTTTGAAGGACCGCTCTGTGCGCGAACTTTCCGGCATCGGCAAAAACCGGCAACGCGCACTGGCGGTGCTCGGTGCGCAAAAATTTGGCGAAGTTGCAAAATTGCCTTCGACCCTGCTTCGGCAAAAGTTCGGTATTTGGGGCCAGCAGCTCTGGCTGTTCGCCAATGGCCTGTGGAGCGAGCCGCTGCTGCTCGAAGTCAAGGACCGCACGACGATTTCCAGCAATACCACGCTGCCTTACGACGAGCCGGACTACGAAGCGGCCCTCACTTTCATTTTCAGTGAAGCGACGCGGCTGGTCGGCCAATTGCGCCGCGAGCAATTGCAGGCGCGTGAACTGGCGTTGACGGTTCGGTTCAACGATTTTAGCGAAGTTAGCGGCAGGCATCGTTTCCGCGAGCCGCAGTTTCAAAATTCCGTCATTAATGCCGTGCTTGAACAAATTTTCCGCGACATCATGGGCGATCAAGCCAAACCCGTGCGGCAAATCCGCATTGCGTTTTGGAACCTCGCGCGGTTGGACACGCAGCCGACGCTTTGGGGGCGCGCCGACGCCGAACGCTGGGGGGCGCTCGACGACGCGGCGCACGCGCTCAACCGGCAGTTCGGCCCGACTGCGATAATGACCGGCGCGCAACTGGCTTTGCGCGAAATGGAAGACGCTTTCAAAAATCCGAAGGCGAAATGCCCATTTGCACCGCAGCGCGAGATGGTAAAGAAACTCTGGGGCACGGATGCCGACCCCTTAGCGCACAAGGGCGACTGGGAAAAACGTCTGTCCAAAGTCAGCAAGCAGCCACAGTTTGGGCATTGAAACTTTCGATTCCCGAGGGGATCAGGTTTATAAGCTTATTTTTTTATCTTTATCTGCGATAGCGAGTCCCAAAATTCTTCAAAAAACCCCTTGCAACAGGGCGTGTATTTGATATTTTCTCAACTCCGTTTCGCCTGAAAAGCTTAATGGTCAGCACGGTTGCGGGCCGATAACTGATTCCCAGCAGGGACAGGAATAATGGCCTGCCGACTCCCTGAGTTGTTGCTGAAATCATTGTTTTTATGCCAGTCAAGACATTTAGACCGCTAACGCCGTCTCTGCGCTACATCACGTTCGCAGATTTCAGCGACATTACGAAGACGCGCCCGGAAAAGGGGCTGGTCGTCACGCGGAAGAAGACCGGTGGTCGCAACCACTACGGTCGCGTGACCGTGCGCGGCCTCGGCGGCGGTCACAAGCAAAAAATCCGCCTTGTGGATTTCAAGCGCAACAAGCATGGCGTGGAGGCAACGGTCGCGGCGATTGAATATGATCCGATGCGTTCGGCGCGTCTGGCGTTGCTGCAATACAAGGACGGCGAGAAGCGTTACATCATTGCGCCGGCGGGCATCAAGGTGGGTGGAACCATTTCCAGCGGTCCGACGGCTCCTCCTGAAATCGGCAACGCGCTTCCGCTCAAATCCATTCCGGTCGGTATTGCGATCCATAACATCGAACTGACACCGGGTCGTGGCGGACAGGTGGTGCGCACGGCGGGCGGCGCGGCGACGTTGATGTCGCGCGACGAAGGTTACGCGCAGATTCGTCTGCCTTCGGGCGAAATCCGCAAGGTGAATGGCGATTGCTATGCGACCATCGGCCAGGTCGGCAACGCGGAGCACGAAAATGTCATTTTGGGCAAGGCCGGCCGTTCGCGGCATCGCGGCATTCGCGGCATCAGCCGTGGTGTGGCGCGCAATCCGGTTGACCATCCGAACGGTGGTGGCGCGGGCAAGTCGAAATCCGGCGGCGGCTGGCAGCAATTGATGTCACCGTGGGGCAAGATTGCCAAGGGCGGCAAGACGCGGCCCAAATACAAACATTCGAACCGGTTTATCGTTGTTCGGAGGAACGGGTTGCCGATGAAGATCAGGTAATTTTATGGGACGTTCGATTAAAAAAGGTCCGTTTGTTGATTTGCATCTGCTGGACAAAATCCAGGAGGCGAAGGACACGAAGTCCAAGACGCCGATCAAAACGTGGTCGCGGCGTTCGACCATCACGCCGGATTTCGTCGGGCTGACGTTCACTGTGCATAACGGCAAGGTTTTCAACCCGGTGTTTGTGACGGAAAATATGGTCGGCCATAAGCTTGGCGAGTTTTCGCCGACGCGCATATTCAGGAAACACGGCGCACACACGGTCAAGGTGGAGGCGAAGGGGAAGTAAATATGGAAGTTCACGCGATTTTGAAAAACGTGCCGATGTCCCCGCAAAAAATGCGCGAGGTCGTGCGGCAGATTCAGGGTTTGCCGGCGCTGCGGGC
>JBEKON010000066.1:0-7022 GCA_049521735.1 Verrucomicrobiota bacterium | reverse complement strand
TACCAGATGTTCAAGAAGCTGATGGATTGGTGCTCGAAGGTCTCGCGTCTGCAAGTGCGCGCCAACGCGGATTTGCCGGAACAGGCGGCCAACGCCATCGCGTTTGGCGCGACCGGCATCGGCCTCACCCGCACTGAACACATGTTCTTTGAAGGCAATCGCATTGACGCCATGCGCGAAATGATTCTCGCCGACAACGTCGAGGACCGGAAGAAAGCGATGGCGCTGATCCTGCCCTACCAGAAGGAGGATTTCGTCGGCATCTTCAAGGCGTTGAAGGGCTACCCGGCCACCATTCGTTTCCTTGACCCGCCGCTGCACGAATTCCTCCCGCACGAAGACGCCGCGCAGCAGGACCTCGCCAAGAAAATGGGCGTGCCCGTCGCGAAGATCAAACAGCGCGTGAAGGAACTTCACGAGTTCAACCCCATGCTCGGTTTCCGCGGCTGCCGTCTCGGCATTGTCTATCCGGAAATTTCCGAGATGCAATCCCGCGCCATCTTTGAGGCCGCCGCCGAAGTCCAGAAATCCGGCATCAAGGTGAAGCCCGAAGTCATGATCCCGCTCGTCGGGTTCAAGAAGGAGCTCGATCTCCAGGTCGAAGTCGTCCATCGCGCGGCCAAGGCCGTCATGGCCGAAAAGAATGTGAAGCTGGACTACATGGTCGGCACGATGATCGAAATCCCGCGCGGTGCGCTCACGGCAGACGAAATCGCGGAGACCGCCGAGTTCTTCAGCTTTGGCACCAACGACCTCACACAGACGTGTCTGGGCATGAGCCGCGACGATTCCGGAAGCTTCCTGCCCCCGTATGCGGAATTGGAAATTGTGAAGACGAATCCGTTTGCGACGATTGACCAGGCCGGCGTCGGCCAGCTCATGAAGATCGCGGTTGAGAAAGGCCGGAGCACGCGCCCCAATATCAAGTTGGGCATTTGTGGCGAACATGGTGGCGACCCGTCCAGTGTGAAGTTCTGCCACAAACTCGGCCTCACCTACGTGAGCTGCTCGCCATTCCGCGTCCCGGTGGCGCGCCTCGCTGCCGCCCAAGCGGCGCTGGAAGAAGAAGCCGCGCAGACCTCGAAAAAGAAGTAAAAACAGAAAAATAAAAACCCGTTAGCTGTTACACAAGCTTATGCAAAAAAATAAACTGTTCAGCTGGAGTGTAGTTCTATTCACCATGTTAACTTCATCAACCGCCATGGCTGGAGATGCCGACATCAACTTGCCAGACTTGACGCAAGTGACATTTCCGGGCGTTGGCCTGGGTGGTCATGCCCTTTTGTATCTGGGGCTGGTCGCTTGCGCAATCGGCGCGGCGTTCGGCTTTTGGGAATACGGCCGGTGCCGCGCACTGCCGGTGCACAAGTCCATGAGCAGCGTCTCCAACATGATTTGGGAGACATGCAAAACCTATCTGTGGCAGCAGGGCAAATTCCTTACGCTGCTCTGGGCGTTGATTGCCGCGTGCATCGTTTATTACTTCTATTTTCTGCAGGAAAAGACCATCGGCTCGGTGCTGGTGATTCTGGCCAGTTCCGTGGCGGGGATATTGGGTAGTTACGGCGTGGCGTGGTTCGGCATTCGCATTAACACTTTCGCCAACAGCCGCGCCGCGTTCGCCTCGCTCCGGGGTAATTCGCTCCAAACGCTGTTGATCCCGCTGCGTTCAGGCATGAGCATCGGCCTGCTGCTGGTCTGCGTGGAACTGGTTTGCATGATCGGCATTCTGTTGTTCATTCCGCCGACGTTGGCCGGTCCCTGTTTCATCGGCTTCGCCATCGGCGAATCGCTCGGCGCGGCGGCGTTGCGCATTGGCGGCGGTATCTTCACCAAGATCGCCGACATCGGGTCGGACCTGATGAAAATTGTTTTTAACCTGCCGGAAGATGATCCGAAAAATCCCGGTGTCATCGCCGATTGCACCGGCGACAATGCGGGCGATTCCGTCGGCCCGACCGCCGACGGCTTCGAGACCTACGGCGTGACGGGTGTGGCGTTGATCGCGTTTCTGTCGCTGGCCCTGGCCGCGGTGCCGGCCATTGGCGCCAAGCTCATCGTCTGGATTTTTGCGATTCAAAGCCTGATGGTGCTGGCGTCGCTGGGCTCATTTTACGTCAACAAAACCGTCAGCCACTCACTTTACGACAATAAAAAGAATTTCAATTGGGAACAGCCGCTGACAAATCTGGTGTGGCTGACCTCCATTGTTTCCATCGTGTGCGCCTTCATCGCAAGCAAGTTGCTGCTGGGTGATTTTACGGATGCGGCGGGCAATGCGGACCCAAATCTCTGGTGGGTGCTGGCCGGCATCGTCTCCTGCGGCACGCTGGCTGGTCCGCTCATCATGGAGTTCACCAAAATCTTTGTCAGCACTCATTCGCGGCACGTGCGCGAAATCGTCACCGCGTCAGGCCAGGGCGGCGCGTCGTTGAACATTCTGTCCGGCTTCGTCGCTGGCAATTTCTGCGCGTTCTGGATGGGATTGGTTATTCTTTCGCTCATGTTCGCAGCCTATCTGTTGTCGCAAAATCCGGCCGTGCTGGCGCTCATGCCCGAACAATTCGAGTTTGCCGCGCCAATCTTCGCCTTCGGCCTCGTGGCATTCGGTTTTCTGGCGATGGCGCCGGTGATCATCGCCGTGGATAGTTTCGGTCCCGTGACCGACAACGCCCAGTCCATTTATGAATTGAGCCGCATCGAAGCCGTGCCGAATGTCCGCGCGGAAATCGAAAAGGATTTTGGATTCAAGCCCGATTTTGAAAATGCCAAGCTCGAACTGGAAAAAGGTGACGGTGCGGGCAATACGTTCAAAGCCACGGCCAAACCCGTGCTCATTGGCACGGCGGTCGTCGGCGCGACCACGATGATCTTCGGCATCATCATGCTGCTCGAAAAAGTCTATGGCGGCGTCATCGCCCATCTGAGCCTCGTGCAGCCCGAAATTATTCTCGGCCTGCTCATGGGCGGCGCGGTGATTTACTGGTTCACTGGCGCCAGCACACAAGCTGTCGCCACCGGCGCGTATCGCGCGGTCGTGTTCATCAAGGAACATCTCAAACTCGACAAAGCGGAGGCTTCCATCGCTGACAGCAAAAGGGTCGTTGAAATCTGCACCATCTACGCACAGAAAGGTATGATCAACATTTTCATCGTTGTTTTCTGCATGGCGCTGGCGATCTCATTTTTCAATCCCTATTTCTTCATCGGCTACCTCGTGGGCATTGCGTTCTTCGGCTTGTTCCAGGCCATCTTCATGGCCAACGCCGGCGGCGCGTGGGACAACGCCAAGAAAATCGTCGAAGTGGATTTGAAACAAAAAGGCACCGAACTTCACGCCGCAACCGTCGTCGGCGATACCGTCGGCGATCCGTTCAAGGACACCAGCTCGGTGGCCATGAATCCCATCATCAAGTTCACCACGCTCTTCGGCCTGCTCGCGGCGGAAATCGCCGTGACGATGAAAAGCCAGGAATTGAAAACCATTATCGGCGCAGGCTTCTTTCTGGTGGCGCTGATTTTCGTCTATCGCTCGTTTTATGCGATGCGGATTCCCGCAGACCAGCAGATGAAAAAATAACCGTTGAATCTCAAAGAACCCTCCCGATTCATGCCGGGAGGGTTCTTTTTGTGTATCCCTACCAATTTATAACGGGCGTAAACCTAAAATATAAACCTCGACCGAAGGATTGGCTCCCTTGCTCATTCCATAGAAAGAACTTTTTCCTTAAGAATATCGCTGGGCAATTCGATGCGTGGAAAACCTTATAGTGCCGCCTAACGACGAGAACCGAGCCACGCCGGGGTTGCAATGTCAACCGTGAAGCGGAAACTGAAAGCGCCAACCGGCGTTTTGACTCCGGCGACTTGTTAGGCGTCATGCTTGACTTGGCGCGATTGTCTGCCCATCCACCAACAGAGCAAAAACAAAAGGGCGGTAATCGGCGGCAATATGCCAAAACCCACCACCACTCTCCAATTGATAAAAAATGCCTGAATCAATATTGCCGCAAGCGTTAAGGCTGCGCCTGCGAGTTCCCATCTCCACGCAAGAGCAAGACCTAGAAGCCAAGCAAACATCAGAGTCAAGCCCATGCGGTCATGCATGGAAAGCGACCCAGATGTATGCCCTCCCCGGATGCTATCTAAAAAGCTCCCCACGATAAAAACCCCCCAGAAAAGTATAATCAGAACGCTGAGTATCCGAGCAATCCACCGAAACGTTTTTACTGTTCTAAATACTGTTCTAAATAACACCCAGATGCCCGACAAGCAAATCAGAACTCCAACCGCGGCGACCAAAGTCATCCGTCGCACCACCGCGCCAGCATTCGGCCCGCTGAAGATGACACCGCTGAAGATGACAGCCAGAGCCCCAAGCAGAATCAGCAACCATCCGATAGCTTTGATGCGTGTGGTTTTCATAAATGTGATTGTCGCCTAATCTAGGGTTATACGATTGGTCGTGCATGACATCGCGCACGATTTGTTTTTGTAACCCTGCTTCTATGAAAGCAGACCTGCGAATTTCTATCAAGGATTATCGCCGGAACAAAAATCTCAAAATCCAGCTTGTTCACGTCCCCTTTTCTGCCTCTCGCCACTTTTGTGTGAGAATGAACGGTGTCCCGGTGACCTAAAGCCGGCAGGCCAGTTGGCTCCCTTGCTCATTCCATAGAAAGAACTTTTTCCTTAAGAATATCGCTGGGCAATTCGATGCGTGGAAAACCTTATAAGGTAGCGATTCAAAGTTGAACCGCGCCGGACGAAATGCAAACGCACTTTGCCAGCATCGTTTAGCAAACCAAAGCGCGCCGCCGACGCGGAAGTTATAACGGGCAGCAAGTCTGACGAATAATTGTCGTGCTCGACGAAAAACGCCGCGACGCGGAATTTTAATTCAAACCTGTGCGCTACTGGCTTGGATCGGATGGCACAAACACTCCGAAGCGCCCGTCGAGAGATACGCCAAGCCATCACAAGCCGCCACAACTTGCCGTGTAAGTAACTTTCGTAGTGTTGCAACCCGCAACAGTATCCGTTGAAGGGACAGGAATTGACGCTGCCGGATTTAGGGCGCATACTCGTCGCGTGGCAAAGAAATCGGAAAACAATATGGCGAGTCAGAGCGTTCCAAATAATACCGACGATATAAAAAAGCCTTGGACACGAAAGGAACAAATCGCTTTGGCTAGTGCCATAATAGCCGCTATAACAGGTGTCGCTGTATGGTATGGGGTGTTTCCCAACCATAATCACCAACCGGAAAATCCAGCAGTTCATCAACCGGAAATTACACCAGTCAATCCTCATGCTCAAAGCGGTCAAAAGCCAGTTCGGAATGAACAAAAGCCAACCGCACAAAATTCTTCAATCTCTTCCGCTCCTTCTCAAGAGAATCTGAGACAAGTGCAGGAATATGATGACTACATTTTTGAATTGAAGGAATGTAGACTGGCGGATCGGGAGGATAAGCAAGTAAATGATGGACGGCCCCACAAACAACTCGTATGTAGCGTCTTAGTAATAAATAAGACGGGAGATAGGACACTCAATATGCATGGCAATGTTGACGGCGCACGCACGAGAGTCATAGACGATATGGGCACTGAATACGATTTTTCCGGTGGAACTTTAGGCACTAGCCCATTAACGTGCATGAGGTTTGCTTGGCCTGACGGTGCTAATGCTGCGCTAGTCCTCCCGTCGAGCGTGCCGGTCAAAGCGGTGTTGGTTTTTGGCGTGGATGTGCGCGTTGGTATTGGATATTTTTCACCTGACGCGAAATCGCTTGGCGTTCTGGATGTCGGCTTCATAAGTGATGATATGGCGGGTAGGAAAGCATTTCACATACAATTTAAAAATGTCCCCATTGCGAGAGAATAGTTTGAGTGCGCCTATTGCATTAAGACAAAAACGAAAACTGTGTTGGAGTCGTTATTCAACAAAAAGAAAAGCGCGGGCAGTGGTCGTAAAAAAGCTGAATCAGCCGGGAATCAGGGGATATTTGAACTTGCCGAATCCACCGGCAAAACTGCGTAGGCTAGGCAGCAAGAGTCATATCTGCTTCTCGTTGAAACAACCATTCGTCATCGTATTGGGCGGGTTGCCGTTGAAGGTAGCGCCGATTGATTTCATCTCGTAACGGTTGAAATAATGGGTATACCACAGCAGGGATAACTGAACCGATTTTATACAACCGCTTTGTATCCCCGATTATCCCCCAAGCGTGGGTTTTTAAAAGCATAGCGGGGATTAATAAAGCAGGTTTGCTCACTATTTCCAAGATTTTAGGCACTTGTTCTAGTTTGCGTTGGCGAATGAGAACAACGGCAAGGCTAGTGCGAAAGTAATCACGATCAGCTGGTCGTGGATTCTCTTTGGCACCACATTCAAAAACCGCGATTGCATCTGCCAGTTTGTTCTGTCGCAAGAGAATCGTCCCTCTGATATGATAGCTAACCCACTCTTCCTCCGTGATCGGCTTAACAATCGGCAGCGCACTCAATGCTTTATTAAATTCTCCCATTATCACTAATACCGTAGCCCGCCCGTTTTTGGCCACAACATGTTCGGGATGTTCGGAGATGATGGCATCGTAAGCCGCCAGAGCATCCGGCAAACGATTGAGCGCTTTCAGCACCTCCGCCCGCCCGCACCTAGTCACGACTTCTTCAGGATGTTCGGAGATGATGGCATCGTAAGCCGCCAGAGCATCCGGCAACCGATTGAGCGCTTTGAGCACCTCCGCCTGCCCGCACCTGGCCACGACATATTCGGGATGTTCGGAGATGATGGCATCGTAAGCCGCCAGAGCATCCGGCAACCGATTGAGCGCTTTGAGCACCTCCGCCCGCCCGCTCTTGGCCACGACATATTCGGGATGTTCGGAGATGATGGCATCGTAAGCCGCCAGAGCATCCGGCAAACGATTGAGCGCTTTGAGCACCTCCGCCCGCCCGCACCTAGTCACGACTTCTTCAGGATGTTCGGAGATGATGGCATCGTAAGCCGCCAGAGCA
>JBEKON010000065.1:0-7495 GCA_049521735.1 Verrucomicrobiota bacterium | reverse complement strand
GAGCCGTAAAGGTTGGTGATGGTGACCGCATAGTTGCCGGCGTTGGTCAACTGCACGTTGGCCAGGGTCAGCGTGGCGTTGGTCGCCCCCACAATGTTGGTCGTGTTGAAACTCCATTGATAATATAAAGGTGTGCTGCCGATGGCGGTTACACTGAAGCTGGCCGCCCCGCCCGCAAGCACCGTTTGGTTGGAAGGTTGCATGACAATGACCGGCGGAGAGGGTGTAATGGTCAGATACGCATTGGAACTGGTTACCGTACCTGCGAGATTTGTCACGACGACCGTGTAAGTTCCGACGTTGGCTGCGGATACGTTGCTGATGATCAGGTTGGTGGTTGTGGAACCGAAAATGTTTCCGCCGTCGGTCAGGTTTGTTCCGTTATCCTGCCATTGGTAATTCAACGGCAAACCGCCAGCGGCCCCCACGGTAAACGTCGCGGTAGCCCCTTCCAATACCGCCTGATCCGCCGGCTGTGCCGTAATCGTCGGCGGGCTGATCACCGACAAACTGAACTGGCGGCCTTGTCCGACACCGCTGTTCAGGTTGGTGAACCACACCGTTGCGCTGTAGGTTCCCACCAATAGGTTGCTGGCTGCCGAGTTCAGGCTCACGGTCACGGTGGCCGCAGATCCACCGGGCGTTAGCGCGCCGCCACCGGGCGAGGCGTTGAGCCAAAGTGAAGTGTTGACCAGAGTCCAAGTCAGTGAATTTGTCCCCGCGTTGGTCAAAGACAGACTCTCAGAAGTCACGGTGAACGGTCCGCCAACCCCGCCGATGGAAGTGAAGCCGGAGCCTGGAGTGATTAACAAAGCCTCGGGGTTTGCCAGGGCATTGATCAGGTTCTGTCCGGCCGGAGTGCCCCAACCGGTGCAAAGATCATAGCCGGAGACGGCGTAGAACTTGGCAGGGCTGCCACTCCAAGTGTTGTTGCCGGTCGTGATGTCGTGAAAGGCGGAGGTGTAATTTGGTCCGCTTCCAATCGCGTCCACGGCCGGGTTGATAAAACCAATCGTTGGCCTCCCGCTGGCCGCAGCCTGCTGATTGACCAGCGCCGCAAAGCCCGCCCACAACGGGGCCGCACAACTTGTACCACCTATCGTATAATTCCGACCATCGGCGCGGACGTAAACGTTGTCTGCGGTCAGAGCCACGTCCGGCGTGTTGCGCATCGTTGTTGATCCCTGATTGGCCATCATGCTGATGTTCGTCTGCCAGCTCGGAATGGGATACTGGGTGCTGATGCCGCCGCCGCTGCCGATGCCGCCACCCCAGTTCCAAACCGTTTCTGAAACCCACGAGCCGCCCGGCCCACTCGTCGTCAACGTGGTTCCGCCGACTTGCGTGATGTAGGGTGTGTCACCCGGAAAATCAATCAAGCCGGTGTAGGCATCATCATCGCCTGAGGCGTTGAAGAACGACTGCCCCTGCGCCGCCATCTGCTGGAAAATCTGGTCGGCCGCTGGCTCCGCCGCAC
Source organism: Verrucomicrobiota bacterium (assembly GCA_049521735.1). GTDB lineage: Bacteria > Verrucomicrobiota > Verrucomicrobiia > Limisphaerales > UBA11358 > UBA11358. The sequence goes on along the minus strand of JBEKON010000065.1, from coordinate 6,018 downwards.
CATAGGGAATATACCACGAACAACTGAGTTGTTTGGCCACATTGTCATTGGCCATCCGGCTTAGAATGTCCACAAACGGACTGGGATTGGGTGCCATGTAAACCACCACCTCGGACAGATTCGTCGCCATGGAAATCGCCATTTCAATGTCCAAAGACACCTCAACTTCCCCACCCCCGCCGCTGGGAAGTCCGCTGGCTCCATCAATCAACACATTCAAAAGGGTGATGCGCGGCAAGCCTGCCTGGTTTTCGTAATAGGTGATATCGCTGGCAGTGTAACCGTCAAACTGCAGCAGTCCCACGATCTGCCCGGAACCATTGAGTGACGAATCCGGAACGTAAGCCGCCCGGAAATCTTTTCCCATGTAAGTACCGCCGGGACCCGAGCCGGCGTTCGGCGATACGTTCGATGCATTGGCATTGGCCAGAGGGGTTGCCTGGAGCCGTGGACGAGGCAGCGAGTAATTATCCAAACCACTGATACTCAAAATCGGAACCGCCAGATCCAGCGACGGTTCGGTGTCCGGCGCATAAAACGCGCGATTTTCCGTCGGATGCTGATAGACACGTAACGTCACGTGCAACGCACGCTCGATGTCCGCCACCGATCCACTCACATCCACCAACATACGATTGGGATGCGTGTCGGTTACCGTCAAACCGTTCGCCTTCGCAAAAGCGATGACTGCCTGATAATCCCTTTCCGTCGGCCCAAACTGTTCTGTGAATTGCTCTGGTGTCAGATAGTGACGGTAATTGGGACTGGCCGGATCGTAAATTTGCCGGAGCAGGTTGGAGAGCTCTGCTTGCTCCCGCAGCGGCAGACCGATGGCTAGGTTCAAACGATTTGTGCCCGGAAGGCGGCTCGTTGGTTGCAAGCGCGCCACCACGGCCGGCACGTGCCCACGCAGGACTTGGATCCCAGCCGACCAACCGGGTGTTGTGAACAGAAGCAGCAGACTGCCCCACATGGCAGCAGCTCGTGACAGGCAAATTGTTTTCATAATTGTTTTCATTCGAGTTCCCGGTAGGCCAATAACCCGGCGTCGGACGTGACTTTGGAACCGTGAAACTCCAGCTTCAAATGACTATCGAAAGTCACCCGCAGAGCCTGCTTGTTGCCTGCACCCATTGGATTCCCCGTTTTTCGTTGCTTTAACGTTAACCACAGCCTGATTTACGCGGCTCCATTGTATGTCAATGACATTGACTTGTAAAGCGAATTCGGGAAATCCGGGTTCAAGGCCCAAAGTTCAAAATCCAAAGTCACGGCTTTCGGACGATGGAATGACATTGGACATTGGACATTGGACATTGGACTTTTGCTTGCCAGACAAGACGCAACCCCTCGAGCGTCAGGTTCGGTTCTACAGCGGTAATTTCGGCTAATTCCGCCGCAATCAATTCCGCGCAACCGCCTGTGGCGACGACCGGCAAATGCTTCGCCTTCAACTCGCGCTTCAACTCGGCAATCAATTCACGAACCAGCCCGCGATAACCATGCACTGTGCCGACCAGCATCGCTTCCTCGGTGCTTTTACCGATGACGCCGCTAATTTCGCGAATCTTGATGCGCGGTAGCAGCGCGGTTTTTTCGTGCAGATAATCCGTCATCGCCGCGAGGCCGGGCGTGATGATGCCGCCGACGTAATTACCGACGCGATTCACAACATCGAATGTCACCGCTGTGCCGAAATCCACCACCACCACCGGCGCGCCAAAGTGATGCCGCGCGGCGACCGCGTTTGCCAGACGATCCGGGCCGATTGAATTTGGTTTTGGATAATCAATGCCCACACCGCGCAAAGTTTTCGGCGTAAGTTCAAGCGTATCTAAATTCCAAATTTGCCGGACGGCTCTGCGCACAAACGGCGTCGCGCGCGGTACAACGCTGCAAAGTGCCGTGCCGTCGAGCTTGGCGCGGCCAACAAATTTTCTCGCGAGTTTCGCCGCTGCGCCATTGAACCAGTTCGCCGTGGGAATGTCGGCTTGCTTCACGATGCGCCGGTCATTCGCCAGACCGATGTGCGTGTGCGTGTTGCCGATGTCGAAAAGCAGAATCATAAATCCGCAAATTGCGCCAATTCACGCGAAAAAGGTCTTGTTTTCAAGGAATTCGTATTAATTGGTGAAATTGGCGGATTCATTTTTCCAACGTTACGTCCCCGCCGATGATGGATTCAAGATGTCCGTGTTCCGTGCGCAGCAACAGCGCGCCTTCGTCGCTGAGCGATTCGGCCCGGCCGCGAAGGCGGCGTTCGCCGACTTGGATCGTTACGTTGCGGCCAATGGTCGTGCAATGCGCTTCCCATTCGTCCGCGAGCACCGCAAATCCGCCGGCGCAAACGCGCGCGTAGTTGCGATCCAGTTCATACAAAATCGTTGTCGCCAGGTCCGCTCGCGAAATGGCTCTGCCCGACTCAATTTTAAGGGAAGTCGCGAGCTTGCGCAGTTCCGGCTGAAATTCGCCCGCGCCCGTATTCACATTCACGCCGATGCCGAGAATGACATGCTGAACCCTGTCCAACTCCGCGCTCATTTCCGTAAGGATGCCCGCGACTTTTTTCCCGCGAACCAAAATATCATTCGGCCATTTGATTTCGGGGTTCAAACCGGTTTCGGAGTGGATGGCGCGGCGCAAAGCCGTTGCGGAAGCAACCGTCAACTGCGTCGCTTCCTGCGGGCGCAAATCGGGTCGAAGCAAAAGGGAAAACCAAAGCCCTTTGTGCGCGGGAGAAAGCCATTTTCGTCCAAGCCGGCCGCGGCCTTTCGTTTGCGATTCTGCAAAAACGACGACGCCTTCCTTCACGCCGTCGCGTGCGAGCTTTTCAATCACGTCGTTTGTCGACGTCGTCTGCTCGAACACGCGGACGTCGCGGCCAATGATTTTCGTTTTATAGAGGCGTGCGAGCAAATCGTCCGCATGCAGCACGTCCGGGACACTAATGAGCCGGTAGCCGGAATGGGGTCCGGCCTCAATGTCGTAACCAAGACGGCGTAATTCCTCGATGCGCGCCCAAATTGCCGCCCGGCTGATGCGCAATTTCTCCGCGAGTTCAGTGCCTGACACACCGTCGGGATTGGCGCGTAACGCCGAAAGAATTTTTGCGTCTGTTGTCATTCAAAGTCTAAACCAATGTCCACCGCGCGCGCGGCGTGCGTGAGCGCGCCGACGGAAATAAAATCCACACCCGTTTCGGCAATGATGCGAACATTTGCCAGATTGATGCCGCCGCTGGCTTCAGTCTTTGCGCGGCCTTTGATTTTTTGCACCGCGAGCCGCAACTGCACCGGATTCATGTTGTCGAGCAAAATGACGTCCGCGCCCGCGTCGGCAGCCTGCTCGACCTGTTCCAGCGTGTCGGCTTCAACCCCGGTTTTTAGTTGTGGAAATTTTTCGCGTGCGCGCCGGACGGCAGCGGCGATGGCATTGGGCATGGCGTCCCGTATTTGCGGGACAGCGAGGTGGTTGTCCTTGATGAGAACCATGTCGTAAAGGCCGATCCGGTGATTTTCCCCGCCGCCGCACGTGATGGCGTATTTCTCAAATCGCCGCCAGCCGGGCGTGGTCTTGCGCGTGTCGAGAATTTGTACACGGGTGTCTTTGGCGGCATCCACGAATCGCGCGGTAAGCGTGGCGATGCCGGAAAGCCGCTGGACAAAATTCAGCGCGACGCGCTCGGCGCTCAAAATGGCACGCGCCGAACCGGAAATCTTCAGCAGAATTTCGTCATTGCCGGTGCGCTGGCCGTCTTTTGCCAGGCGCTCGATTTTGACGGCGGTCGAAAGTTCGCGGAACGCGGCTTGGGCGAAATCAAGTCCGGCTACGACGAGCGGTTCGCGCGCGCGCATGACGGCTTTGGCCGTTGCGGTTTCGGGCACGATGGCAAGCGTCGTCGCGTCGCCGCTGCCGATGTCTTCGGCCAGGGCGGCCTGGACGGCGTTGCGGATTTCTTTGGCGGACAGTTTCACGCCGTCAGAATGAAGGCGAATGGAGAAAGGGAAAAGGAAAAACAGTTTTAGGTGGGGACGCGCGGCTTGCCTCGGCGTAGCCTCCGGCGAAGCTTGGGCCCGCGTGTCCGGCGGAAGTTCCGCTTCCCAATGGACGGCTCGGCGAGCCGTCCCTACCATTTCATTTGAACTTCGCGATGACGCGCTCGAAGGCATCGAGGCCGAGTTCAAGTTTGTCGATTTCCAGACCGAAGCTGATGCGGCAGTAATTTTTGTAGCGCTCGATGGCGCGGCGGTTGCCGGGGTTCACGTCGAAAAACACGCCGGGCACGACGATGACTTTCTCCTTCAGACCTTCCCTAAAAAAGTTCATGCCATCGTCAAGCGGCTTGGGCAATTTCGCCAGATTTGCCCAGACGTAAAACGCGCCGGCAGGCGCGGCATCCACACCGATGTTCAGTGCCTTGAGCCGTTTCAACAACAGCGCGCGTTTGCGTCCGAAATGTTTTTGGATGGCGAGTGTTTCCTGCCCGGCATTCCTGGGGTCGAGCAGTGCCAGCGCGGCGTTTTGGAACGGATGATTTGCGCCGCCGTCGAGAAACGAACCGGCGCTCGCAATGGCTTCAATCACGGCCTTCGGACCGAGTGTCCAACTAATGCGCCAGCCGGGATAACGCCAGTTTTTCGTCAGGCCATCCACGACAACAATCGGGTCGCGTTCCACGTCCTCCACGAATTCGGCGGCGGAAACCATTTTCGGTTTCTCCGGATTTGCGCCGGTGTAAATGTAGTGCGAATAAAATTCGTCGAAGATCATCGAGCACAGGCACTCGCGCGCGAGGTCGCACCACGCGGCGAGTTCTTTGCCTTCCATGAGCTGGCCGGTGGGATTGCACGGATTGCTGACGAGCAGCGCGCTCAAGCCGCGTCCGAGAATTTCCTCCTTTAAACCGGCGGGCGAAATTTTGTAGCCGTCCCCGGCGCGGAGCAAAATGGGAATGGGCGTGAACGCCTTGAACACGCTCAACAATTCTTCGTACGCGGTGTAGTCGGGAATGAAATGGCCCATGTTGATGTTGCCGAGCGCGCTGGCGAGACGCGTCAGCGCAAGGCGTCCGCCGCTGGCGATGCTGACGTTGTCGGCGGTGTATTTGGATTTTTTGCCGCGGCGATGCGTGGCGTTGTAAAAATCGGCAACGGCCTGGCAAAGCGCCTTGTTGCCGGCAATCGGACTGTATTGCTGGCTCGGCGGCGAAATGGTCACTTTGGTGACGCGCGGCGGCGCACCGGGAATCGGACCGGTCTCCGGCGACCCCTGGCCGAGGTTTGCCCACTCGTCGTTGTTATAGGAAAAGCCGTGCCGCGTCGCTTCGTGCGTGACGTAAATCACGCCCGTTCGCGGAACGGAGCGGAAACCAGGAATCGTGCGTTGTTCCATGAATAGCTTTCTTTGAAAACGCGGCATCTTATGCGGCGCGCAAATGCGGTGTCAAAAAGATTGCCGTGGGGCAAAGGCGGATGGCCGGCACTTTAATTGTTCGACTCCACCGGTGTATTCTGCCAGTTTCATGTTATGGATGCGGATGAGCGCGAGATTTTTCGTTTCCTGAAATCATGGGGAAGTCAGTTTATTGCCGCGCGCGAGATTTGCCGTCGCGCCGGGGGCAGGCGGCGGGCTCAGGAAGAACCGGATTGGGCCATGCCGACTCTCCTTCGCATGGCGGGACGCGGCATTCTCGAATCAGACGCTACCGGACATTTTCGCATCAAGCCGGTTTCCAGGAAAGACAGGAACAAGCTCTTGGTTGAGCCGGACATCGCCAAAATTCCCGAGGATAGCGGCGTGAAAGCCGAAGACGCCGATGACATCGCCCCGGACGAGTATTACGATCAATTGTAATCCCACGCGTGCTTCATGCTCGCCGCGCTTTTAACCACGCTGCTGTTTTCCATTTCCGCAATTTGCGGCCATCGCACGTCCACGCAAATCGGCGGCGTGGAAGCCAATTTTTGGCGTGCCTGTCTGGCAACCGGTTTCCTCGCCATTTGGGCGAACACTTTCGGC
>JBEKON010000064.1:0-7626 GCA_049521735.1 Verrucomicrobiota bacterium | reverse complement strand
CAGGCGAAATTCACCTCGGCGTTGATTTATCCGGCGCTGGTATGTTGCGTGGGCGTGGGCATGGTCATTTTTTTTATGACGGTCATGTTGCCCAGATTCATGTCGCTCTTTGGCGAGGTGGGGTTTACCCGGTTGCCGACGGCGACGGTGATTTTGATCGGCATCAGCAACGTTCTCAAACATTACTGGTGGCTGATGCTGCTGGTAATGATTGTAGCGATTGTTTTATTCAGACGATTTCAAGTGACTGAAACGGGGCGGCGTCAGATTGACGAATGGAAAATGAAAGCCCCGATCTTTGGACGCGTGGTGCGCCTGAATCTTTATGGTCAATTTGCGCGCACGCTTTGCACCCTGCTTCAAAACGGCGTCCCGGTGCTCACCGCATTGAAAATCACCGAGCAGGTCATTCCCAACCGCATCATCAAAGAGGCTGCGGCCAAAACTCGTGACGCGGTGACGGACGGCAAGACGCTCTCCCAACCATTGGCGCAGAGCAAGGTGTTCCCGCAATTGATGGTGGACCTGGTGAAAATCGGCGAGGAAACGGGCGACGTGCCCGGCGCGTTGAACAATGTCGCCGAAACTTATGAAAATGAACTGAACATCGCCTTGCGCGTGATGACCAACATGATTGAACCAACGTTGATCGTTTGCATGGCGGCGGTGGTCGGGTTTTTGCTCGTGGCCGTGCTCGGTGCGATGTTCTCGATGATTTCCAGCATCGGCAGTTCGATGGGAGGACATTGATGTCGCGGCACCGCGCCAGTTTGCGGGCGTTCACGCTCATCGAAATCATGATGGTCGTGGCCATCATCGGCCTGGTGATGACCATGGGCGTGCCGGCGATCCTGCGAACGACACGGCAGGCACCGATGCGCAAAGCGGTCAATGACGTGATGGAAATTTGCAGCCATGCGCGCGCCCAGGCGGTTCTCCAGGGTGTGACGACCGCCGTCGTTTTCCATCCGCAATCGCGGCAGGTTGCGCTTGCCGGTGTTGAAACCATCAATTCGGTGGACGATTCAGCTCAATCGGTTGTTCCAGCGGGCGGGAGCAAACCATCCACTTCCGGCACTCCATCGCTGAACTCCACACAGTTCGCCGATAGCATCACCATTGATATGCTTGACATCAATTTGCTGGAATACAAAGACGCGGACGAGGCGCGTGTGCGTTTTTTTCCGAACGGCACCAGTGATGAAATGACGCTCGTGCTGCATTCCGGCGATCAATATCTAAAAATCACACTGGAGGTAACCACCGGCCTGGCGTCCGTGGAAGTAATACGATGAAAATTCAAACTGCCGGGACACGAACGACCCACCGCGCGTTTACACTTTTGGAAGTGATGTTCGCGCTCGTCGCCTTTTGCACGGCGACATTTGCGATTCTGGCGCTGGTTTCAAATTCACTGAACAACACGCGCCGGTTGCAGAGGCCGATGGTGGACGCAGGCGCGGTGGCGAGCGAATTGTCACTGACCAATCAGATTGTCGAAGGTTCGGAGTCGGGCGACATGAGCGAATTGCTCGGCAAATCATATCAAGGCTACAGATGGACGCGCGACAAACGGGAAGTGCAAACGAACAAACTTTTCCAAGTGGACTTCATCGTGCAAAGCCCTGACGCCGGCAGGCCGGTCGTTTCCAAAATGAGCATTCTGCTTTTTGACCCATATTCACCGGCGGGCAGCCTCGATGGAGCAACAACAAAAAGATGAATTCGGAAAAAACATCACGAATCGTGAATGATAATTTCGTTTGCGCATCACTGCGCGGCGTCCGCCACTCGAAAATCGGGATTCGGAATCCGAAATTCACCCGCGCGTTCACGCTGATCGAAATCATGATCGCCGTCACGATTTTCACTCTCGTGTTGGCGGCGATTTATTCGTCATGGACGCTCATCCTGCGCGCCACGAAGGTCGGGAGGGAGGCCGCGGCGCAAGTCCAGCGCCAGCGCATTGCCGTTCGGACGATTGAAAACGCGCTGACGTGCGTCCAGTCGTTTCAAGCGTCCGCCCGGTATTACACCTTTATCGTGCAAAACGGTGACGAGCCATTGCTCAGTTTTGCAGCGCGGTTGCCGGACGATTTCCCACGCAATGGCCGGTTCGGCGGTTTTAACTCGCGGCGTGTGACGTTCACGGTTGAGGCCGGGCCGGATTCTGAAAAAGATTTGGTGCTGCGGCAAAACCCGATTCTCATGGACATGGACGAGGACGAGCAAAATCACCCGCTGGTGCTGGCGCGAAACGTGAAAAGTTTCGCCGTTGAATGCTGGGATACAAACGCTGTGAACTGGGTGGATGAATGGAATAACACAAATCAAATCCCGCCGATGGTGCGCTTCACGCTCGTCCTCGGCAGAAACAAGAACGACAACGGTTTCGGCGACACCGGCCCGGAATTGGCCGTCACGCGTGTCGTTGCCACGCCATCGAGCACAGTGCCGGTGGCGGCGCAAACACAAGGCAGACCGGGAGGGCAGTAATGAAAATTTCCGTTCAAACCAAATCGAACGGCATTGCGCTCATCATTGTGATGATTGCGATTCTTGTGCTGTCCGTTATGGCGGCGGGATTTGCGTATTCAATGAAGGTTGAAACCAAGCTGGCGCAAAATGCCGAAAACGAGGAGCAATTGCTCTGGCTTGGCCGTTCGGGGGTGGAATTGGCGCGCTGGGTTTTGGCGCAGGAAAAGTGTCCGTATGATTCCTTGAACCAAATCTGGGCGGGCGGGCCGGGAGCAGATTGCGAGACCAACGGCCCGCTGGCCGGAATTTCGCTGGACAATTATCAAATCGGTGACGGGATGGTTTCGGTCAAAATCGTTGACCTCGAACGTTACGCGAACATCAACACGGCCAACACCGCGGCGTTGCAGCAAGCGCTTAATCTCATGGGTGTGGATGTGGACAGCATGGCCATCATTTCTGATTCGATTTTGGATTGGATTGACGCGGATGATCTTCCGCGTCTTTCCGGCGCGGAGAGCGATTATTACCAAAGATTGGATCCGCCTTACTATGCCAAGAACGCGCCGGTTGACGACTTGTCCGAATTACTGCTGGTCAGGGGCATTTTTGATCATCCGGAAATTTATTGGGGCGGCAGCGCCACAAATCGTCCGCCCTCGGTGTTTCAACATAAACTCGGTTTTGGACATTCACCGGGGCAAGCGCCGGATTATCCATTTGGATTGGTGGATGTTTTTACGCCTGTTTCGACCGGACACATCAACGTTAACACCGCCGGTACGAACGTCCTGCAGATGATTCCGGGCGTGGATGAAGCCATGGCTCAAAACATCGTCAAAGTGCGCGCCGGACCGGATGGCGTGGAAGGCACCGAAGACGACACGCCTTTTGCCACCGTCAATCAACTCGTCACAGCAGACTTAAATCCGCAACTCGTTGCCCAACTCAGCCGAATTTGCACCGTGCGCAGTCAAACGTTTGAAATTCACGTGACCGCCCGGATCGGCGATTCCAAACGCGAATATGTCGCGATTCTATATCGGAACTCGCCGACAGACATCCAGGTCTTGAGTTTCTATTGGAAATGATAGGAATTACAGTTGAGTTCGCGCCGCCGCCCGTTATCGTTTCGTCATGCGCCGGTTTTTGATGGCTCTGCTTTTGCTGGGTTCGCTTTCGATGGCCTTTGCGGGTGACGCTTCCGGACAAGTCATCAAAGCCTTGCCACTCTTTCTCGACCTCAAAGGCCACGATGCGGTGTCGCCGAGCCTTTACGACCGCGACGCCTATCAAGTTTATCTCCGCCAGCATCCCGATCAACGGTCGGCCATTCGGTTCGATGTTTTGTGGAAAGCGTCAAATACCGGCAGCGCGGAGTTGAAGTTGTGGGTTGAACTTCGCGGCATCGGCCAGAACGGATTGCCGCGTCAGGCCACGCTCGACCAGGTCGTGAAGCCCGGTTTCTTCCATCACTGGACTTCGGTGACGCTTGGCGGCGAAGGTTACAAAAATTTCGGTGAACTCGTCGCATGGCGCGTCACGTTGTGGGCGGGCGACAAAATGATCGGCGAGCAAAAGTCATTTTTATGGTGAAGGCACATGACCGGCATGATTCTCATCAAAATCATCTGCGATTGCGGCCAGAAATACGCCTTTGACGTGCAGCCGGTGGACGGGCGGATGCCGGTGACGGTGAATTGCCCCGTCTGTAGACGCGATGGCACGGCCGCCGCCAACGAGTCCATCCGGAAAATTCTTCGCAGTAAAACGCAGCCTCTGCCGCCGCCCAGCATCGTCGCGGTGTTGCGAGCCGCGCAATCCAGCCTCAAGTTGCACCTGGTCGAGGCGCTCAAGGCCGCCGTTGTGCAGGAACTGGCCAGCCAGCGCCGCGAACTGCTCGGCGCCCAGCAGCAGGCGGCGGCGGAACTCACCGAACTCGCGCGCCGCCTCGAAGCCGTCCAGACCCCGATGCTCGAACGCCTCCGCGCCTACGAGCAGCGCATTCAGGATTTGGAAAAGGAACTTTCCGAGCAGTCGAAGGAAAACCGCGAGCTGCTCAAGTTGAAAATCGAAATGACCCACCGCCAGCTCGAATCCGAGCGCAGCCGCATCAATTTCAACTGACCTTCGACGTGGATTTTTTGTCCCGCGCCAGTATCGCCTGCTCGTAGCATTTCAATGCCTCATCGTAACGCTGCAGCCGGTTGAGCAATCCGCCTTTATACAAATACGCCGTGACCAGCGCGCCGTCCGCCGCAATAGCGCGGTCGCAACACACCAGCGCCTCGTCCACGCGGCCGAGCTTTTCCAGCGCCGACGCTTTTTTAACCAGCGCCTCCGGGTTTTGCGGCTGCGCGGACAGAAATTTTTCAAAACAGTCCAGTGCCTTCCGCGGCTCGTTCGCGTCGAGAAATGTCTGTCCCTCGGCGAGCGGGTCGGCGGACTTCGCCGCCGGCTCCGCCAGCAGCCGCCCGCTGCTTTCGAGTTCGAGGATTTTTTTCTCCAGTTGTCCGACGATGTCGAGCAGGCGTGCATTGGAAACCTCCACCGTCGCGCGACCCGGCGCGACGAGTTGTTGGACGGCCCCGGCGGACGCCAACGCGGCGCCCTGGCGCGACGCGATTTCCACCAGCCGCGCCACCGAGCGCCATTGGAAGTAGGCCATGAACAGCACCGCCGCCAGCACCGTCAACCCGAACGCACCCGCCAGCATGAACATGGACTGCTGGTTTTTCTGCGCCGTCGCGAGGTCGCCGGCGCGCTGCGCGGCGATGGTTTGTTCGAGCGCCTGGATGCGCGCGGCTGTGTCCGCGGCGCTTTGCCGGGACTCCTCGCGGCTTTTTTCCAGCGCCAGCTGCGTGTCGTAAAGCTGCGCCTGGATTTGCAGATAACCATTCGCCACCGCGTCGGCGTTCATGAACATTGAATTGGTTTCCGCCGCGAGACTCCGCACCGCAAAAAGCGCGGCGAGGCAGACCGCTGGGAAAATTTTGAAAAAGCCGGATTTCATAACCAGCCGCGCAGCGTGGGCGTTCGGCAAAACGATGTCAAGTGCGCCGCGATCATTGGTAGGGACGGCTCGCCGAGCCGTCCGGTCGCCTCAGCGAGGCGACCCTCACTTTGACTTCAAATCAAACTCCAACCACGTGCGCGAGCCGGTCTGGACGTTGCGAATTTCCATGTCCTGAAGTTCCCATTGGCCGTTCACTTTTTTGAACGATTTCGGATCGAATTCCTTCAGCAACCTGCCCTTCGCATCGTAAGCCTCGGCGTGGACGATGCCACCGCTCTCATTATCAATCCACGACACCACGCGCGAATAGCCGTTCGTGGACGGACTTGGATTTGTGCTTTCCAAAACCTTGCATGAACACCCCCGCCGCATTTCATGCCTCAAAATTTTTTGCTCCGGCCAATGGAAAAATTCCAGGCCCAAATCGGCAATCCAAAAATCCGAACCAGCGAAGGGGACCATCACTTCGTTGCCGCTAAGAGTCTTTGCCTTTACACGCCATACGTCCGCAACTTTTGCCTCGGTGAGGTAGTAAGTGTTTGGTGTGTCCCCCTTGTGCATAACGCTTAAAACCACCCGGTTGCTGGCGGTATCTGTGGCTTCATAAACGCTTTCCCAGTTTGTCGCCGTGACGATGATTTCACACTTCACCGGAATTTCAGAACACCCGCCTTTGCCATCGCGGATTTTCAAAACACCGGTGTTGGTAAAGTCTTCTGTCGGTCGTTGTTCCAGAAGTTGTTGGGCGAGTTGACGGCCTTGAATTTCCACGTCGGACAAATCGTTCGTCGTCGAAGCGAACGCACCAACAGCGGCCAGCAGACTCCATGTAAAGACTGCAAGCCGTGACTTCATTTCGGTTCCAGCGCCAGCCGTATAACGTCCGAAATATGCCGGACGAAATGGACTTTGAGTCTGGCGCGCACTTCCGCTGGAACGTCCAGCCAGTCCGATTTGTTTAGTTCCGGCAAAATGACTTCCTTGATGCCAAAGCGCACCGCGGCCAGCACCTTTTCCTTGATGCCGCCGACGCGCAACACCCGGCCGCGCAGGCTGATTTCACCGGTCATCGCGACGCGGAAACGTACGCGCCGTCTGGTGAGCAGCGATGCCAGTGCCGCGACGACGGCCACGCCCGCGCTTGGCCCGTCTTTCGGCGTCGCACCGGCGGGCACATGAATGTGAAAATCGAATTTGTTGTAATTGCCCAAGTCCAAGTCAAGTGATTTGGCCTGACTGCGCAAATAACTTACCGCCGTTTGCGCGCTTTCTTTCATCACTTCGCCGAGTGAACCGGTCAAAAGCAGATTACCCTTGCCGCTCATCCGTGTCGCTTCGATGAACAAAATGTCGCCGCCGACCGGCGTCCAGGCGAGGCCGGTGGCGATGCCGTATTCGGTGATTTTCTCCGCCGTTTCAGAAACGAACGGCGCGTAGCCCAAATATTTTTTCAACCCGCCTGCATCGAGCTTGAGCGTCGCGGCCACGCCGTTGCGGGAAATAATTTTCCGCACGGCCTTGCGCGCCAGCGCGGCGAGCTCGCGTTCCAATTGCCGCACACCGGCTTCGCGTGTATATTCACGGATGAGTTTGCGGAGCGCGGCGTCGGTGAATTTCAGGTCCTGCTGTGTGAGGCCGTGCTCCTCGATCTGGCGCGGGGCGAGATAACGTTTGGCGATCTGCAATTTCTCGGACTCGGTGTAGCTGGGTAGTTCAATGACTTCGAGCCGATCGCGCAATGCGGGATGAATCGGCTCAAGCCAGTTTGCCGTGGTGATGAACAGCACGCGCGACAGGTCGAACGGCAGGTCGAGGTAATGATCGGTAAACGCGACATTCTGCTCGGGGTCGAGCACTTCGAGCAACGCCGCCGCCGGGTCGCCTCGAAAATCCGCGCCGATCTTGTCCAATTCGTCGATCAAGATGACCGGATTGCGGCTCTCGACGCGGCGCAGCGTCTGGATGATCCGTCCGGGCATCGCGCCGACGTAAGTGCGCCTGTGGCCGCGAATCTCGGCTTCATCGCGCATGCCGCCGAGCGAGAGGCGCGCGAATTTCCGACCGAGCGCTTCGGCCACGCTTTTGCCGAGCGATGTCTTGCCGACACCGGGCGGGCCGACAAGACAAAGAAT
>JBEKON010000063.1:0-7989 GCA_049521735.1 Verrucomicrobiota bacterium | reverse complement strand
TCCATCAAGGCCGCCAGCTATACCGAGGAGCAGCTCAAGGAGGAACAAAAACTCCTCGACGCGCTCAAGCCCGGTGAAGACCTCGTGGCGTTGCAACACGCCTTCGACGCCGCCGACGAAGCAAAGCAGGAATCGAAGGAATAACCGTCGTCAGGAAAACCAATCACGCAGGCGGGCCAGCAACGGTCCGCCTGTTTTTTGTTTCGGAGGGACGAGCTCTGCGAGTCCCAAATTATTCAGGGGCTCGTGTAACTCGCCCCTCCGGGGAAACTAATGACCGATGCCGGTAATGCAGGATTTTGAATTCCGGCGTGTCGCGAATTTCCTCAACCTGAACGAACCGGTCCTCAAACGGCGGGAAGAACACATCGCCCTCGACCTCGCGTTTGACGAGCGTGAGATAAAGATCGGAACAGAGCGGCAACGTCTGTTCATAAATTTGCGCACCGCCGCAAATGAAAATTTCGGCTGGAAAATCCGACGGATTCAATCTTTCAAGTGAGTTAAAAATCAAAATGTCCGTTTGCTGGCCCTTGTCTGTTTTTGTGTAGAATTCAAATTGATAGGCCTTTTTCAAATAACGCCCGCCGCGCCATTCGTGATATTCGCCAAAGATTTCCGGATGCTGGCGGATAAGCCGCTGCGGGTGCCGGGTCAGGACAAGATTCTTCCGGTTCGGCAGCGGTTTTCCCAGCGCTTCAAACGTTTTCCGGCCCATGACGACAACGTTGCCCATGGTTGTTTCCTTGAACCATTTGAAATCTTCCGGCAAATGCCACGGGATTTTGCCGTTCGCACCAATCACGCGATTCAGCGACATCGCAGCAATGGCCTTGAAGTGTTTCATAATTACACCGCAATCGGCGCTTTGATGGCCGGATGCGGATTGTAGCCGATCAATTCGAAATCCTCAAACTTGAAGTCGTCGATTTTTTTCACCGCCGGATTCAATTTCATCTGCGGCAGCGGACGCGGCGCGCGCGCGAGTTGCAGCTTCGCCTGTTCGATGTGGTTCGCATAAAGGTGCACGTCACCGAAGGTGTGAACAAATTCGCCCGGCTTCAGTCCGCAAACTTGGGCCACCATTAGCGTGAGCAGCGCATAGCTGGCGATGTTGAACGGCACGCCGAGGAAAATGTCCGCGCTGCGCTGGTAAAGCTGGCAGCTCAACTCGCCATCACTCACGTAAAACTGGAACAACGCGTGGCACGGCGGCAGCGCCATCTTATCAATTTCACCAGGATTCCATGCAGTGACGATGTGCCGGCGGCTGTCGGGATTTTTTTTGATTTGCCCGATAACGCCGTCAATCTGGTTGATGGAACGGTCGTCAGCGGCCCGCCAATCGCACCATTGCGCGCCATAAACGCGGCCCAAATTGCCGTCGGCGTCCGCCCATTCGTTCCAGATCGTCACGCCGTGGTCGTTGAGATACTTGATGTTTGTGTCGCCGCGCAAAAACCAGAGCAGTTCGTAAAGGATGGACTTGGTGTGGACCTTCTTCGTTGTGAGCAGCGGGAAATTTTTCCGCAAATCAAACCGCGCCTGCGCGCCGAACACGGAATACGTGCCGGTACCGGTGCGGTCGGCCTTGAATTTTCCGTGTTCAAGGACGTGTCGCAGCAGATCGAGGTATTGAATCATCGCGAGTGAAATTTAACCACGAAACGCGCGGAGGAAAAAGAAATTTAGCCAAGTGGAAACTTTTTGTCTGTTATTCGCGTATACCAATATTTGCTTTTTGCGGCAAACTGCGTTGCCCCAAGATGATTTCGATAATATGTTTTTAGCCGATTAAACGCAGCGTGATATGCTACACGGATTTTAGGATTCGCGCGTTCTGCTAAAGTAGATGATGTGTATTGAAGAGGATGCGGTTGAAAAAGACATACCGAAACGTCGTATGCCTTACGCATTTCTTGAAGTATTGTCGAAAATGCTAAAACACCCAATCCCTGACCTTGAAATTCCTTTCGAATCTCCAACAGGTCAGCGAACATAAGTTCACCACCATCACAAAATTCGGACAGGTCAATTTCATGGATTAAAAATTGCTCGGCAAAATCGGCGAGCGTTTGGCTTTCTGCATCACAAATGTAATGCAAATTTGAGCTATCGAGAAAATCTCTACTTGCAAAAACGATATAGCCAGTGAAATAACCGGACTTTTGTTTTTGCCCTTCTGTCCAAATGCTGGCATTGACTTCCAAAATAGCATCTTCCTCAAAAGAAATTTTTCGCGATGCCCATTTAAGCCAGGCTCGGTTAGTCAAATTGACGAGATGAGATTTTCCGCGAAGCCGAAATTCTTTGCCTCGGTAGAATCCAGTTCGATTTCGCGTCGCCTCGATAGGTTCATCTGACGGCGGTGGAACGGGCATATGATTTTTCATTTCACGTTTACGACTTTATTTTGCCCTCCAGTTTCTGTCCAGTGCTCTTTGTTCCGCAGGTGCATTGGGAATTAGCCAGCCAGCGCACATATTTCCAAGTGACGGTCGAATGTCTGTCCTCTCCCTGGGGGAGAGGAAACAGGTGAGGGCGAGTGTAAAAACCAACTTCATTTTTGGTCTGTTTCTTTTATCTTTTTGCCATGGCCAACGTCGAACGCGCTCGGGTACTTCGCAAAAAGGAAACTTGGGCAGAAAAACTCATATGGCGCTGGCTGCGCGACCGTCATTTCGCGGGTTACAAATTCCGCCGCCAGCATCCGGAAGGAATTTACTATCTTGATTTCTATTGTGAAGAAGCGAGCCTCGCCATTGAGTTGGACGGTTTTGGGCACGGTCATCCCGACCAGCAAAAACATGATGCCGAACGTGAGAAATTCCTGACTTCGCAAGGAATCAAAGTGTTGCGGTTTTGGAATTCGCATTTGCGCCGGAACGCGCAAAGCATCCGCGACACGATTTTTGACGAACTACAAAAACGCGCACCACATCCGTTGCCGGATTACACGAAGCCGAAAGACAAAAAATAGTTTAGTTGAACGCTCGCCCTCATCCCGGCGTTGACTCACTCGCGCCCGCTCGCTCGGCCCTGCGGGCTTTCGGCTTCGCCGAATTCCTTTCACCGATTCCCAATCGGTTCAAGTCTCCCCCAGGAGAAGGTGAACTGTTTGCCGCGTCTTTCTGCGTTTCATCTGTGGCTAAAACGATTCAATTGAAATCGGCTCGCTTCGCCAAGCTTTTGCTGTAAAACTATGCGCGTCATGCGAATCCTTGCCCTCGATTACGGAACCAGGCGCATCGGCGTCGCGGTGAGCGATGAAACGAAAACCATCGCGCAGCCGCTGGAATACATCCCCGCCGAGCCGTTCGCGGATTTTCTGGCGCGACTGAAGCAATTGCTTGTCGAAAAGGAAATCGATCTGATTCTTGTCGGCCTGCCACGCAACATGGACGGCAGTTACGGCCTGGCGGCGGAGAAAGTGCAAACGTTTGTCGCCGCGCTGAAAGACGCCGTGGTCGTCCCGATCAAAACTTGGGATGAACGTCTGACTTCGGCGCAGGCGAATCGCGTGTTGATTCAGGGCGGAGTGCGCCGCGCCAAACGCAAAGAAAAAGTGGACCAAACCGCGGCGGCGATTTTGTTGCAGAGCTATCTGGACGGGATTTGAACTGCCGGAATTGAACAACAAAGCAACCAAGAAACAAAGGTGATCCAGGATTTTCAAATGCGAGCCAAACAATTTATTTTGTCAGTCTTTGTTCCTTTGTTGCTTTGTTGTTGAAAAATGAATCTGCTCAAATTCAAACTGGTGATTGCCTACGACGGCGCGGCTTACGAAGGCTGGCAGGTGCAGAAGACCGGCACCGGCGTGCAGCAAAAAGTCGAAACGGCGCTGGCGAAATTGTTTCCCAGCGCGCCGCGATTGCATGGCTCCAGCCGCACGGACACCGGTGTTCACGCGCTCGGCATGGTGGCGCATTTTGAAATTCCAGCCGCCGAGTTCAAGATACCCACGCGCAAATTGGCGCTCGCCCTCAACGCGTGGCTGCCGGAAGACATTCGTGTGTCGTCAGCAGCGCGGGCGCCGAAAAGGTTCCATGCCCGGTTCGACACAGCTGGCAAGCAATACCGCTATTTTGTCTGGAACCACACGGCGATGAATCCATTGCTTCGCCATAGCGCGTGGCAGGTCCCGCGTCGGCTCAACTTGAAGGCCATGCGCGCCGCCGCGCCGCTGTTTGTCGGACGGCGTGATTTCAAATCGTTTGCCGCGAGTCGAAATTATGAGATGAAATCCACCGTGCGTCGGCTCACCCGCTGTGACATCAAAAAGAGCGGCTCGTTGCTGACCTTCGTCATTGAGGGCGACGGTTTTCTTTACAAAATGTGCCGGGGCATCGTGGGGACGCTGGTGCAGATTGGTCTGGGCAAATTTCCGGCGGATGAAATCCGGCGGATGCTGGCGAAAAAGGACCGGCGCATGGCCGGCATGACCGCCCCGGCGCATGGTTTGGTGTTGTGGAAGGTGTTTTATAAACAGTCAGCAGTTCGTAGTCAGTAGTTAGTAGGACCAATCGCAATACACTGCTGTTGACTACTAACTACTGACCACTGACTTATATGCAGATTGTTTTGGTTGAACCGGAAATCCCGCCGAACACGGGCAACGTGGCGCGGCTCTGCGCGGCCACAAAAACGGCGCTGCATCTCGTTGAACCGTTTGGTTTCAAACTCAACGACACGCGGCTCAAGCGCGCGGGCATGGATTATTGGGAACATGTTGAGTGGCATCGCTGGGCGGGTTGGAAGGCGTTTGAAGAAAAACTTCCAGTGGACGCGCGGCTGTGGCTCATCGAGTCGAATGGCCCAAAGCTTTACACGGAGGCGGGTTTTGCGCCGGATGATTATCTAGTCTTCGGACGCGAAACCGCCGGGTTGCCGAAACAGCTTTTGCAACGGAACCGCGAGCGCTGGCTGCGAATTCCGATGTTCAACGGGAAATCGCGTTCACTGAACTTGTCGAATTGCGTGGCATTGGTTTTGTTCGAGGCATTGCGACAGCAGGGATTCAGGAATGAGATTCGTTGAATCGTGAATCGTTGCCTTGGTCCGCCGCGCACGCCTCCCCTAATGTGACTGGGAATGACTCCCGATCACCGTCGTCATGAAAAATGGCCTCGCGGCGGTCACCGTGATTTATAACGTGGTAAATCCCCGCTGGCGGTTAGTCTCCCGCAAGATATCAACTCTGTTCAACCACCCCACTCTCAAAGGCATAATTCCCCCCCCAGCTTCCCAACCGGAAATCTCTTTTGCAGCCGGCCTAAAAAATATCAACATTTTTTCACAGCCATCCCATCCCATAGCACAAAGAAACGTCAAAAAACGCCCAATTTTCGAGGGTTTTTGTGGAATTCCTGTGGGATGACTGTGACATTTTTTGACTTTCCTGTTTTAACGGCTATAATGAGGGGTTACGGAAAACGAAACGGAAAACGGAAAAGGCGAAGCGTTTGGTTTTCTTGTCTGTTCGAAAGGAAACTATGAAAAGATTATGCGTATTGGCTGGTTTAGTGGGAGTCCTTGCGGTGCCCGCAGTTCAGGCTGCGATGCAGGTCACTCTCAATCAGGATTTATCAAATTATAGTTATGGGGTTGGTGGTGAATTCAGCGCCTTGCCTAATGCAGCTTTGCTCTCCGTTAATCCCACTCTGGCTGGTTACGCCTCGACGACAGCAGGTTCGACGGCTCCATATTTTCAGACGTTCTGCATCGAAACGGGGGAGGAATTTTCTCCTGGGTCGGCTTATAATGTCACGATTAGCGACAACATCCTGTATGATGGTGGGCTGTTCCCAAGCGGCGAACCGATCACGATGGGTACCGCCTGGCTCTATAGCCAGTTCGCCGCAGGCATATTAAGCGGGTATGACTATACTTATGGCAGTGGTCGCACAGCTACGGCTGGCGATCTACAACAGACGATTTGGTATCTCCAAGGTGAAGAAACCAGTCTGATAAATGGTGGTGCCGACGGGACAGCTTTCTATAACGCTGCAGTATCAGCATTGGGCGGGAACATCGCCAATGCCGCCAACGGTGCTTATGGCGTGGTTGCTTTGAACTTGTGGGCTCCCAACGAGGATGGCTCCAACGGCGCGGGGGCTCAGGATCAGTTGATGGTGGTTCCTGATTCAATTAATCTGATTCCTGAGCCAAGTGCTATGAGCTTTGGCCTTTTAGTTTTGCTGCCGCTCGGCATGTATAAAGTGCGGGCTCTCTTCAGGAAGCAGACGGTGTAAAGGTCCCCGATTCCTTTAATTTGGCGATCAGGCCGGCCAGCTTGGCCGGCCTGTTTTTCCCTGTTGTAGAACTTTAGCATGTTTTCAAAATCATTTTTCCGCCATCCCGGTGTCCCTGCCATTTTTGCAATCAATTTGTAATCAATGCCGGATTGCCAGAGCCGTGCGAATTGGACTAACCTTCCGATGGCGGGCGCTTGGCGCAGAGGCTAGCGCGTCTCGTTTACACCGAGTAGGTCGGGGGTTCGAATCCCTCAGCGCCCACCAGTCTTCGCTCTCCGCTTCGCTTCAAGCTTCGGCCTGGCAAGCCAGCCTTTTCGAAGCGCAGGCACAGACGGATTACTTTTCTTCAACCAAAGTCCCGTCGCGACGAAGTTTCATCCGTTGCCCGCGCCATTTGACGGTGTTTCCCAAAAACGCACCGGCCCAAATCGCTGCCTGAAGCAAATCCTTCACTGGCACGAGCCACGGCGGTGCGATGTTGTGGCGCGACTGCATGAATCGGCGCTGGAAATTTTGCGCGATGACGATTCGAATTAACAAAAGAGCAATGGCGGTCAACGGAACGCAAAGCATTTTCGACAAAAGGAACGATGCAATCAGCCATAGCAGCGGCCAGAGAGTGGCGTTGGACAGGATGCTGAAAAAGTAGGGCAGGGGCTGGCAAACGCGAATCGTGCGCGCCCAACGGAGTTGATGCCGCCAAACGCCGCGCCAATTCATCGGCGCGTCCCAACATTCCACAACGACGGGGCAAAGCGCAGTGCGATGGCCTTTTTGGGCAATGCGGTGGCCAAGCTGGTAATCGTCGGCGAGACAATCGGCCAACGCGGTGAAGCCGCCGGTTTCGGCGAGCGCTTCGCGGCGCACGAGAATTGCCGCGCCGAGCGCGAAGTCGATCGGCTTGATGCTGGCGTATTGCAGCACCATGCTCCAGAAATCGGCATTGATGGAGATGGCTTCCCAGCGCATGGCGGTCGTGGTCGCGTTCGCGAGCCGGTAAAAGCAATTGACCAAACCCATTTTGGAGTCGCGCAGCGGCGCAACAATGTTGGCCAGAAAATCCGGCGGCACACGAACATCGGCATCGCTGACGAGAATCAGTGAATATTTGGCCGACCGTTCAAGTTGGATGAGAGTCGAAACCTTTCCATTTGTCCCAAGCGATTCGCTGCAAGCGAGAAGTTGTGCGTCTTGACCGGAATTTTTCTGAAGGAGTTCCCGCACAATTTTACATACGGGGTCGTTTGCGTCCGCGACGCCGAAAAGAATTTGCGTTTGACCGGCATAATTTTGGTTGAACCAGCTTTGGAGCGATTCAGCAGTGGTTTTATCGCAGCCTTTGAGTGGTTTCAGGATTGAGATGGGGGGCGAGAGATTCGGTCCGGCGATTCGCTTATGCAGTGGAAATCGGCGCGTAGCGAGCCATTGCCAGAGCGAGAGGGCGAGGCTCAAGAGCGCGAGCGCGGCAAGAATAACGGCGGCGGCGTTCACCTTTGAAAAGACGGCCGCAAATCAGATGCCGAAGCCGGACGGCTTTGGGGGTTCAGAATGCTCGTCGAGAACGAGCACGCCGTATGGCGGAAGGTCGTAATTACCGGAGAAGGAGCTGCCCGTGAGGTAGTCGTGCATCGGTTTGTAAAATTGGATGCGAACGGGCGAATTTTGATGGTTGAGCAGAAAGAAAATGCGCGTGCCTTCCTTCTCGCGCATGCTGACTTCGATGTTTTCGGGC
>JBEKON010000062.1:0-10941 GCA_049521735.1 Verrucomicrobiota bacterium | reverse complement strand
TTGCTTCGCAACCTGACCGGAGCGATCTGGCGGAGTGTGTTGGTGGCGGCATTGTTTGGGCTGCACCCGTTGCATGTGGAATCGGTGGCGTGGGTGTCGGAGCGGAAGGACGTGTTGAGCACGTTCTTCGGTCTGTTGGCGCTTATTTTTTACGCCGGCTATGCCCGGCGTGTGACAAGTGGCAGGAGTCAGGTGACACGAACGAACCCCACTTCGTCACCCGGCACCCGGCACCCGTCACTTTTTTACGGCTTGGCGTTGGGATGTTTTGCGCTAGGCCTGATGAGCAAGCCGATGCTGGTGACCTGGCCGTTTCTGATGCTGCTGCTGGATTGGTGGCCGTTGCGAAGGGTGTCAGGTGTCAGGTGTCAGGTGACAAGCATTCCAATACGCGAAAGTCATACGACTCTCAACCCTCAACTCTCAACCCTCAACCAATTAGTGGTGGAAAAAATCCCGTTCTTTGTCCTCGCGGCGGCAACGAGCATCGTGACCTTTGTGGTGCAAAAGCAGGCAGATGTTTCGACGCCGGTTGAAAACCTGCCCTTGGGGGTGCGCAGCGGGAACGCGCTGATTTCATATTGCCGCTATCTGGGGAAGCTGTTCTGGCCTGTGGATCTGGCTTTTTTCTATCCGCACCCCGGGAAATGGCCGCTGGGGCAGGTGGTTTTGGCGGGTGTGTTGCTCCTGGGCCTGACGGTTCTGTTTATTGTGCAGTGGAGGCGGCATCCGTTTTTGCTGATGGGATGGCTGTGGTATTGTGGGACGCTGGTGCCCGTGATCGGGTTGGTGCAAGTGGGCAACCAGGCGATGGCGGATCGGTATACTTATGTACCGTCGCTTGGAGTGCTGATCCTGACAATCTGGGGGATATACGAACTGACCAGCCGCTGGCGGTACCATGGACTGGCGTTGTCGATAGCGGGTTGTGCAGCGATGGTCCTGTGCTTCGGGATGACGCGGCAACAGCTTGGGTATTGGAAGGATGATGAAACCCTTTTCCGTCATGCGCTCGAAGTCACAGAGAACAATTACCTCGCGCACAACAATCTTGGCGTCACCCTCGAAAAGAAAGGCCAAATCGACGAGGCGATCCGCCAATATCAGGAAGCCATCCGCCTGAAACCTGATTTCGCTGAGTCTCACAGCAACCTCGGCGCCATCCTCGGCATGCAAGGCCAAACCGACGAGGCCATCAGTCAATTCCAGGAAGCCGTCCGTCTGGTGCCGGATGACGCCACTGCCCACTACAACCTCGGCACCGCCTTGGGGGTGAAAGGCCAAGTCGACGAGGCGATCAGCCAATTGCAGGAAGCCATCCGTCTGAAACCCGATTATGCCGATGCTCGCCAGAACCTCGCTCATGCACTGGAAATCAAGAAGGCTTCGACCGTCCGTTGATTCACGGGTGTAAGTTGGAGACGGGGCTGCGCTCCGACCGGCTTTCATTCCCCGGAAAGCAACTACACGCGAAGCGGGTTCGCCTTGAGCACGGGTTTTAAATCCCGGTGTGTATAATTGGCGTCGTCATTCTATCAGCGAAAAGGCCAACGCGCTGATGGCGGCGCGACCAGCCTTGTCAAAGCGCCGCTGCGGGCGCCTTCATGGCCCCTCATTCTTTGCCGGTCCCGCCGTTTGCTTTAAGCCGCGCGGCTTCCTGGTCCGCCCAATGAATCAATTGCTGGCGCTGGCCGGCGGTGAGCCGTGCGTCGGCGTGAATCAAAGTATATTGAACCGGCGGCATTTCGTTATATCCCAATTGTTCGCTGATGTTCTCCAACCATCTCGCCGCGCGGTCTGGATTACCAACCGGCCAGTCGGAAAAATTCAAATGCCGGCGGCCTTCCTGCACATCACTTGCCACCAGCCACGACACCGGCGCTACGCGGCTATACCACGGCCATTTCGTCTGGTGGGAATGACAATCGTAACACGCCGCGCGGAACATCCCGGTGATTTCAATCGGCGGCATGGTCGCGGCCAGAAAATCGTGAACGACCGGCGGGTTCGTGCGCGCCGGATTCGCGAACTGCAACAAAGCGAACGTCACAACAACCGCGCCCAAAATCCATTTCAATACTTTTTTCATTCAATTGGAACCGAGGCGTCACGAGAGCCATGGCCGTGTGGCCAAGCCTTGAATCATCAGGCTGCTAAATCCGTTTCTCATCCGCGTCAATAAAGTCCACGAAAGTCTTGATGTCGTTGCGATTTGCCATGCCCGCTTGTTCCTTGCGCATTTTGAGCCGCGCCACAGCCTCCACATCACCCGCTTTTGGCCGGCTCAATATGTCGTTGCGGTGCGAAGTTTTCTCCGCCGCGGATTTTTTAACGTTTTTGCGAACCCAGTCGCACACCTCGCCGTCGGTGATGGATTTTTTTACGACCTCAATCATCTGTTCGTGCGTGACACCGGCGTATTTGAGCCACATGCCATCGAAGCCCTTGCTGAAGTTCTCCTGATAATCGGCGTGTAGTTTGCCCGCCAGATGCAGGCGGATTTTGTCAATGTAACGCGGCAGATACATCCAGCCGTCCATCGTTTCGCGCGGGCTGCGCGGATAAATAATGTCGCTCATGGTTCGTTAACCATTAAATCGTTAAATCAGGTTGTCAAATTTGAAATCGCCACCATCTTCTTCCACATGAGCCGATTTGATTATGACGTGGCGATTCTGGGCGGCGGCAGCGCCGGTTACGCAGCAGCCAGGACGGCGGCGGGCGCGGGTTTGAAAACAATCGTCATCGAAGGTGGCGAAGAAGTCGGCGGGTTGTGCATCCTGCGCGGTTGTATGCCGACCAAGGCGCTGCTTTACGCCGCCGAAGTAATGCACCTTGCCAGCCATCCCGAACCATGGGGCATTCACACTGGAAAAGTCGGCTTTGATTTTAGAAAGGTGATGGCGCGCAAAAACGCGCTCATCAAGGAATTCGCGGATTATCGCCGGGAGCAACTCGTCGGTGGCAAATTCAAATTCATCCGCGCCAATGCGCGGTTTGTGGATGCACACACGATTGGACTTGGTAGGGCCGACCTGCCGGTCGGCCAGGACGCGCGGCAGCGCGTCCCTACCGAAATCACCGCAGCGCATTTTGTCATCGCTACCGGCTCGATTGTTGCACAACCGCCCCTGCCCTCGCTTCGAGAAGCCGGTTATATCACGAGCGACGATGCGCTGGCGCTAAAGCGGTTGCCAAAGTCGCTCATCGTGCTCGGCGGCGGACCGGTGGCGTGCGAATTCGCGCAATTTTTCGCGCGATTCGGCGTCAAGGTCACGCTCGTCCAGCGCAGCGAACACATTCTCAAAGAATTCGACACTGACGCGGCGGCAGAAATCGAAAAAGTTTTCCGGCGCGAAGGCATCAAAGTTTTCACCGGCACCAAGTTGATTGGCGCGTGGCGCAAAAACCGGCTGAAGACCGTTTTGTTTGAGCATAAGGGGAGAGCTGCCTCAGCTTCCGCCGAGGAAATTCTGTTCGCGCTGGGTCGCGTGCCGAATACTGCCTCGCTTGCCCTTGAGAAAGCGGGCGTTGCCACAGAAAACGGCCGTGTTGTCGCAAATGAGCTGATGCAAACCAGCGCGCCGCATATTTATGCAGTGGGTGACTGCACCGGGCCGCACGAAATCGTGCATATCGCCGTGCAACAAGGCGAGATCGCGGCACACAACATTACCCAACCAACATCACCACACCGGATGGATTACCGGCTGCTCATTTCCGTCGTGTTCACTGAGCCGCAGGTGGCGTTCGTCGGCCTGACCGAAAAGGAAGCGAAAGCGCGCGGCATCTCATATCTGGCGGCGAGCTATCCGTTCAACGACCACGGCAAGTCGCTCATCATGGAGGCGAAGGACGGTTTTGTGAAACTGCTGGCCGACCCGAAGTCAGGCGAAATCCTTGGTGGTAGTTGCGTCGGCCCAGTCGGCGGAGAATTGATTCACGAAATCGTTGCGGCAATGGCGAAGTGCATGACCGTCCACGAACTGGCCGCGATGCCGCATTATCATCCGACGCTCGCGGAAATCTGGACTTATCCGGCGGAAGAATTGGCCGGACAAATTACAATTTCTTGAGCACCTCTTCCGGCGTGAATCCGTGAAGTTTGACGATTTTATGCCGTGACCTGTGGCCGCGCAGCAATTCAACGCGGCCACGTGCGCAACCCAGTTTCTCAGCCAGCAATTGAATCAACGCTTCATTCGCGGCGGCGTCCACCGGCGGCGCGGTGACTTTGATCCGCAGTTCGCTGCCGAGTGGCGCGTTGATTTCATTGGCGGACGCGCGCGGTTGCAACTTCACGGACAACAACGTCCCGTCCGGTTGCGCATGCAGAAAACCGGTTTGTGGCGGCGATTTCGATGCGGTCTCCATCGCGCTCCACAAAAAAAAGGTTATGCTATGTAAGTGCCGCTGACGGTCGTGCCGCCTTTGCCGGTCCAGTTGGTGTGGAAGAACTCGCCGCGCGGTTTGTCCACGCGCTCGTAGGTGTGGGCGCCGAAATAATCGCGCTGCGCCTGCAACAGATTCGCCGGCAACACCGCGGAACGATACGAATCATAAAATGCCAGCGCGGTGCCGAACGCGGGAACGGGAATGCCCTTTTTCGCAGCGGCGACAACGACATTGCGCCAGCTTTTCTGGCAGCGTTTGATTTCGCCGCGGAAATAATCGTCGAGAAGCAAATTCGTCAGCTTCGGGTTCTTGTCAAACGCCTCCTTGATTTTGCCAAGGAAACGCGAGCGGATGATGCAACCGCCGCGCCACATGAGCGCGATGCCGCCGTAATTGAGGTTCCATTTGTTTTCGGCGGCGGCGGCGCGCATAAGCATGTAACCCTGCGCGTAGCTGACGATTTTTGAGGCGAAAAGCGCGTCGCGAACGGCGGCGATGAACTGCTTTTTCTTCGCGTCGTTTTTGGCAGCGCTCATCAACGGTCTCGGTCCTTTCAATTTCTTCGCCGCCTTCACGCGATCGTCTTTCAACGCGGAAACGCAACGGGAATAAAGTGCCTCAGCAATGAGCGTGATGGGAATTCCCAAATCCGCGCTACTCTGCACCGTCCATTTACCCGTGCCCTTCTGGCCGGCGGTGTCGAGGATTTTGTCCACGAGAGGCGCACCGTCGGTGTCCTTGTAAGCCAGGATGTCGCGCGTGATCTCGATGAGGTAACTGTCCAGTTCGCCCGTGTTCCATTCCTTGAAAACCTCGTGTATTTCCGGCGCGCTCATGCCGAGGCCGTTCTTCAAAATGTTGTAAGCCTCGCAAATCAACTCCATGTCGCCGTATTCGATGCCGTTGTGAACCATCTTCACGTAATGGCCCGCGCCCTGTTCACCCACCCAATCGCAGCACGGCGCATTGTCCACTTTCGCGGCAATGGCCTGGAAAATCGGTTTGACGTGCGGCCACGCGGCGGGCGAACCGCCGGGCATGATGCTCGGTCCGCGGCGCGCGCCCTCTTCGCCGCCGCTCACGCCGGTGCCGATATAAAGCAACCCCTTGCTCTCGACATATTTCGTGCGGCGACTCGTGTCTTCAAAAAGCGAATTGCCGCCGTCAATGATGATATCGCCCGGCTCCAGCACCGGCAGCAATTGCTCGATGAATTCATCCACGGCGCGGCCGGCCTTGACCATGAGCATGACCCGGCGCGGTTTTTTGAGCAGCGCAACCATTTCCTGGAGCGAATGGGCGCCAATGACCTTTGTGCCCTTCGCCTCCTTGTTGAGGAAATCGTCCACCTTGGAAACGGTGCGGTTGAAAGCCACGACGGTGAAGCCGTGGTCGTTCATGTTCAAAATCAAATTCTGGCCCATAACGGCCAGACCAATGAGTGCAATATCAGCCTTGGGTTCCATAAATAAAAATACCCGGGCAGGATACAGGCCATGCAGGGCAGCGCAAGAAATTTTTGCCGATTCAAGCGTGCGCGCCCAATTGCAGACGCGCATCGGATTCCAAAATGGTTTTGAGATTCGCCCAATTCGCCTGGTTCATGTCGTTGAACGCGTTTAAATAAACGGCGACGGCCTCGGGCGGATACTTTTTCAACAACGTCTCGATGGCGGATTTCAATTTCGCGTCGTCCATCGCCGCAGGCAGGTTGTCCACGACGCCTTCATTATTTTGAAGGCCGAGCGTATTGAGAAAATCCACGAGCATCGCCTTGTGTTTTTTTAAGAGCCACCCGTGGATGAGACCGCCGGCCACGGCATCGAGCGCCGGACGGGACAGGGTCGAAACCATTGCATCGTGACGCTGTGCGCGCGGCTGGCGTTCAAGAAAGACCGGACGCACATGACGCACCTGGGCGACGGCGCCAAGAGTGGCCTTGTAAGTGGGTTTGTCCGACTCGTAGGCGTCATTGACAATTTCATTCGCCAGACCCGGCGACATGAAACCGAAAAGTTCGTGCGACTTCAGCATCTATTATTATTGAATAGTGGTGACAGCGATTTTATGGCGTGACGCGAGACGTGCGCAAGCTTCTTGTTCGAGCAAAAGTGTCCTGCCGGATTCGAGCGCGAGCACCGCCACGCCGGACGCGGCGCACGTCTCCAGAGTTTGCGCGCCGATGCAGGGAATGTCGAAACGCATGTCATGAGTGGCCTTGGCGACCTTGACCGCGATCGCGCCGCCATCTTTGCCGGCGAGTTCGCCGCCGCGCGCGAGGCATTTGTCCGTGCCTTCAAATCCTTCCACCGCCAGCACCGCGCCATTTTTCACGACAACGGTCTGGCCGATTTCCAGGCGCGAAATTTCCTTCGCAATGCGAAAACCAAATTCCACATCCGCGCGCCGTTCGTCCGACAATTTTGGTCCGAGATGAAATCCCACAGCGGGTATGAGCGGCTTGAGCCACGGTGTGGCATCAATCAGTTCCACGCCGTCCTTTTTCAATTCGTCCGCAATGGCCCCGAAAATCGTGTGCGCGTTTCTTTCCTTGAGCCGGAGCGCCAATGACATCGCACGCAAATCGGGCCGGAGGTCGAAAAGGTTCTTGGGCGCGATTTGGCCGACCATGACGCATTGTTTGATGCCGCGGCCGGTGAAGGCGGAAATCATTTTTGACAACTGTCCGACCTTGAGCCAGACAATTTCGTCCACGAATTCCGCGAGCACCGGGTCGGTTTCATTTTCAAATGCGACGGCGACGAGGTGTTTGACGCCGGCGGCGCGCGCCTGCCGGGCGAATTCCAGGGGCAGCGAACGGTTTCCGGCAATCAGGCCGAGAGATGCGGGCGCGGTATTCATCGCGTGATTCCGTCTTGAGAATAGCGAATCGGCCAAAAGACGCCAGCACAGGATTTGGCTGGCAGGGACGCGCGGCCTGCCTCGGCGTAGCCTCCGGCGAAGCTTGGGCCCGCTCTTCCGGCAGAAGTTCCGCCTCCCACCCGGTCGCCTCGTCCGCCTTCATTCCATTTCGGCGCGGCAAGGCGATGCGACTCTACCTTCAGGCCAAATCCCACTGGGAAATAGCGTAAGGTCATAGCGATTCGTTTTGACGCTCTGCGCTTCCTCGCGTAGCGTTTCCAACGCTATTTTTCGCAAATCGTCATGATTAGGTTCATAAAAATGATCTTCGGGTCGAGGAATGACCGCCAGTTGAAAAAACTCTGGCCGATCGTCGCCCGGATCAATGAAATCGAAGCCGGGCTCCAAAAGCTCTCCGACGACGAATTGCGCCAGAAAACCGTCGTGTGGAAGGACGAGCTTTCCAAAATCACGGACAACAAGCAACTGGCATTGCGGCTCGATCAGATTTTGCCCGAGGCATTCGCCGCCGTGAAAAACACCTGCCGCCGGATGTTCGACCGCAAAGAGAAGATTGTCGTGCGCGTCGCCACCATGCCCATTTACCTCAATGCGCTCACCGGACGCGGCGTTCACGTGGTAACGGTGAATGATTATCTGGCCGCGCGCGACTCGGAATGGATGGGCGCGATATACAAATTTCTCGGCCTCACGGTTGGCGTCATTTTGCACGACCAGTCGCCCAAAGTCCGTCGCGAGCAATACGATTGCGACATCACCTACGGCACAAACGCCGAATTCGGTTTCGATTATCTCCGCGACAACGGCATGGCGTCGCGCAAGGAGGAGCAAGTTCAGCGCGGGCATTATTACGCCATCGTGGACGAAGTGGACTCGATTCTCATTGATGAAGCGCGCACGCCGCTCATTATCAGCGGCCCGTCCCTGCACACATTCGACGAGCAATACGCGCAGTGGAAGTCGCCCGTCGAATCGCTCGTCCGCGCGCAGGAGCGTTTGTGCAGCCGGTTTTTGTCCGAAGCCGAGGCGTTGATTAAAAAATCGAATCCCACCGACGGGTCGAACGTGGAAAATGGCGACGCGCTTGAACATGAAATCGGCCTGCTGCTTTTTCGTGTCAAAACGGGCCAGCCGAAATCCGAGGGTTTGCTGAAACTGCTGGAGAATCCCGAGAACCTTCGCATGATGAATCATGCCGAGTTGGAATTGCACAAAGACCAGAAGAAAGTTGACCTCTACCGCGAGAAAGAGGAGTTGCTTTTTGCGATTGATGAGAAAAGCCATGAGGCCGATTTGACCGAGAAAGGCCGCAATTTCATCAGCCCCAAGGACCCGAACTCCTTCGTGTTGCCCGATTTGACGACGGCGTTGCATGAAATTGATGTCGGCCCGGAGACCGATGCGCGCAAGCGCCTGGAACTGAAGACGAAATTGCAGGCGGACTTCGAGACCAAGGCGCAGAAAATGCACGCCATCTCGCAATTACTCAAGGCCTACAGCATCTATCAAAAGGATGTTGAATACGTCGTGCAGGAAAACAAGGTCATCATCGTTGACGAGCACACCGGCCGGCTTATGACCGGCCGCCGCTGGAGCGACGGTTTGCATCAGGCCGTCGAAGCGAAGGAAGGCGTCGAAATTGAGCGGGAGACCCAAACGCTCGCGACCATTACGATTCAAAATTATTTCCGCCTTTACCAAAAACTGGCGGGCATGACCGGCACGGCGGAAACCGAAGCGACCGAATTTCTGGACATTTACAAACTCGGCGTGATGACGATTCCGACCAACAAACCGAACATCCGCAAGGACGCGCACGACTCGGTCTATAAAACCAAACGCGAAAAATTCAACGCCGTCACCAGGGAAATCAAGGAACTTCACGCGCGAGGCCGGCCAATCCTTGTCGGCACCGTCAGCGTCGAAACGAGCGAAATGCTTTCGCGGATGCTGAAGCGCGAGGGATTGATCCATTCCGTCCTCAACGCGAAGTATCACCAGCAGGAGGCCGAAATCGTCGCGCGCGCCGGCCAGCGGGGCGCTATCACCATCGCCACGAACATGGCAGGCCGCGGCACCGACATCAAACTCGGCCCCGGCGTGACAGAAGTTGGCGGCCTGCACGTGCTCGGCACGGAACGCCACGAGGCGCGCCGCATTGACCGGCAGTTGCGCGGCCGCTGCTCGCGTCAGGGCGATCCCGGTTCGTCACACTTTTTTATCTCGCTCGAAGACGATTTGATGCGGTTGTTCGGCTCCGATCGCATTGTCAAATACATGGAAAAAATGGGCCTCGAAGAAGGCCAGGAATTGTCCCATCCACTTCTGAATCGTTCCATTCAGCAGGCGCAAAAGCGCGTCGAACAGCATAATTTCGAAATCCGCAAACGCACGCTTGAATACGACGACGTGATGAACAGACATCGCGAAGTCACCTACGGCTTCCGCAACGAAATCATCCACGCCGGGGATGTTCGCGACCGGCTCATGGACATCATGGAGGAAGTCGTCGTGGACAAAGTCGCGCAGTTCACAAACACTGACACCGAATTCAACGACTGGAAAGTCCGGCCATTGGCGGATTGGGTGAACTTGAACTTTCCCATCGGCCTGCCCGAGGCCGAAATCATCAAAGCCGCCGAATCCGGCAAAGAGATGCCCGTGTCCGGCTCGTTTTTCGACGGGTTGAGTCCGGCGCAATTTGCCGTTTGCAATTTCATTTCCGAAAGCGTCCGCAAGGCCTACGACATCAAAATCAGTTTTGAAAATCCCGACGCGCTCAAGGAAGTCGAACGGTTCACCATTTTAAGCGCGATTGACAAGCTGTGGCAGGAACATCTCTACGAAATGGACAGCCTGCGCTACAGCATCGGCCTGCGGCAATACGGCCAGCGCGATCCCCTCGTCGAATACAAGGCCGAGGCGTTCAAAATTTTCGACGAGCTGATGGTCAATGTGAAGACCGAGATTTGCCACAACATTTTCCGCAGCGCGTCCAGCCTGATGGCGTTTGAAAATTTCCTGAGAAACGTTCCCCAACAAATGCTGCACCAGACCGCAAGCGCGTTTGGCGGCGGCACGAAAACCGCCGGTTCCGGCGGCGCGCAAGCCAAAGGCAGCGACGTCGTCAGCGAAGCGGCGGCGGCGGTGGCGGAAAAAGCCAAGCCCGTCCGCACCGGCCCGAAAGTGGGGCGCAACGACCCCTGCCCTTGCGGCAGCGGCAAGAAATACAAGCATTGCTGCGGGCGATAAAGTGCATCCGTCTGACGGGCCACGTCCAGGTTCCGATGTCAGATTGTGAAACCATAGCGGCATGGATTCTTCAAAAACCGGACCGGGTCACAAGCACTGGAACGCCGGGCAACGGCAACAGTTGCTGACACGCTTTGTTCAATGTAAATGGAACGGGATGCCTGCTTGATAGAGCTTCAGTTGTGATCGAATGGCATCGGCCAGTGCGGTGTTGGATTGTGTCTCGGCCAGTTGCAGAGCGCGCTGCGCGGTTTCCACCGCTTCGGGAAATCGCCCGGCCTCGGCGTAAGCGGCGGCCAAGGTGCCAAGAACAACCGGATTTCCATCACCCGTAAGCTGATTCGCCCGTTGGGCCAGTTCCACCGCTTTGTTGCCGTTGCGTAGCGAAGCCTGCGGACAGGTTGCCAGCAC
>JBEKON010000061.1:0-8144 GCA_049521735.1 Verrucomicrobiota bacterium | reverse complement strand
ATCGCGCAGGCCGCGCGCGCCCGTTCCGCCGGCGATGTGCTGCCGCGCGTGATGTCGGATCTGCGCATGGACGACCGTCGCGCCGAGGCGGAAATCGTCAAGGTCTGGAACTCGCTGATCGACCCGAACATTGTCGCGCACGCGCAACCGGCCAACCTGCGCAAAGGCACGTTGTTCGTGAACGTGGACAGCAGCGTGTGGCTCTCGGAAATCGTCCGCTACCGCCGCAAGGAAATTCTTGACCGCTTGCGGCACAGCTTCGGAAGAAATCTGATTCAACGGATTTCGTTCCGCGTCGGATGACTTCAGCTTTGGAAAAGCCGGCGGGACGTTCGCCCCACCAAGATTGTAAACCATACCCCTGCCAAAAGTAACATTTTTTCACTTGGGTCTCTGCAATCCCGCTTCGTAAGCTGATTGCCAGATGAAATCCATTCGCCGTGCTGTCATTGATGTCGGCACCAACTCAATCAAATTATTGGTGGCCGACGTGGCCGGGCGCGACGTGCTGCCGTTGCACGAGGAAAGCCGGCAAACCCGCCTCGGTCAGGGCTTTTATGAAACCCGCCGGCTGCAGATGGAGCCCATCGCCTATTCGGCCAATGCCGTCACCGATTTTGCGCGGACGGCGCACAAGCATGGCGCCCGATCCGTCCGCGTCATTGCCACCAGCGCCGCGCGCGACGCGGTGAATCCCGAGGATTTGATTTCCGCCATTGAAGCAGCATCGGGAGTGAAAGTGGAAATTATTTCCGGCGAGCGTGAGGCGGAGTTGGTGTTTCAGGGTGTGACTACCGATCCAGCATTGGCAAAGACACCGCTACTGTTGCTCGACGTCGGTGGCGGCAGCACGGAATTCATTCTCGGCCGGGGCGTGCACAAACATTTCGCGCACAGTTTTCCGCTCGGCACAGTGCGGCTCATGGAAAAATTCCCGCACAGCGATCCGCCCACGCGCGGCGAATTCACCGCGTGCCGCGGCTGGATAAAAGATTTTCTGCAAAGTGAAGTCCGCCCGAAACTCGAACCCGCCCTGCTCCGCGAAGTTGGTTCCAAATTTGACGCAATCCAACTCGTCAGCACCGGCGGCACGATGAGCATCCTCGCGCGCATTGAATCGAAGCTGGACCGGTATGACCGTGCGCGCATCGAGGCCACGCGACTCGATTTGGAGCAGGTGAAGGCGCATCGGCGACATTTGTGGAGTTTGCCACTGGCCGGGCGCAAGGAGATCGTCGGCCTGCCGAAATTGCACGCGGACGTGATTCTGACCGGCGTCGTGATTTACGAGGCGGTGATGGAGGAATTTGGTTTCACACAACTCCGCGTCAGCACCCGCGGCCTGCGATTCGCGGCGGTGATGGATTAGACCGCGCTGTCGCCGCGTTCGTCGGTGCGAATACGCCAGGCGTCGTCGATGGTGGATACGAAGACCTTGCCATCGCCAATCTTGCCGGTTTTGGCGGCATTAATGATGGCTTGCACGGCGGCTTCCACCTGCGCATCCGGCAGGACGGTTTCGATTTTGATTTTGGGAAGAAAATCCACGGTATATTCGCTGCCGCGGTAAATCTCGGTGTGGCCTTTCTGGCGTCCAAAGCCCTTGGCTTCCACGACGGTCATGCCATGAATGCCGATGTCATTGAGGGCTTCCTTGACGTCGTTCAGTTTGAAAGGCTTGATGATGGCTTCAATTTTTTTCATGCATTTGTCTCCCATTTATTCGTTATAGGCGCGCTCGCCATGTTGCGAAAGGTCCAAACCCATGCTCTCATCCTCCGGTTCCACACGCAATCCAACAAGCCGGTCAACCACCTTCAGCAAAACCCAGGTGGCGATTGCCGCCAGCGCCACTGTGACCAGAACGGCCTGGAATTGGTTGAAAAACTGGTGCGCGCCGCCCGCGATGGCCGTGGTCACGCCATTGACTTTGAAGGTGGCCACGAGGGCCGGGTTCACCTTCTGGCTGGCAAGAAAGCCCAGCATCAGCATGCCCGTCGTGCTGCCCACGGCATGCACGCCGAAAACGTCGAGCGAGTCGTCGTAACCGAGGCGCGATTTGAGCTTTGTCACTGCGAGGTAGCAGACCACGCCCGCCACCAGCCCGATGCAGAACGCCGAGGGTATGGTCACAAACCCCGACGCCGGTGTGATGGTTGCCAGCCCCGCCACCATGCCGGAGGCCGCACCGAGCACGCTGGGTTTGCCTTTAAGCCGCCACTCCATGATGGTCCAGCTCAATGCCGCCGCTGCCGCCGAAAAATGCGTGGCGGCAAACGCGCTCGTGGCAAGGCTACCCGCGTTCAACGCGCTGCCCGCGTTGAAGCCGAACCAACCCACCCATAAAAGTCCGGCTCCGATGAGTGAATAGACGACGTTGTGAGGCATCATCGGTTCACGCGGGTAACCGTCGCGTCTGCCCAGCACCAGCGCGCACACGAGTGCCGACACTCCGGAACTGATGTGCACCACCGTACCGCCGGCGAAGTCGAGCGCGGGGATTTTCCCGCCGAGCGCCCAGTTGAACAACCCGCCTTTGCCCCACATCATGTGGCAAAGCGGCAGATAGACCACCGTTATCCACAGCACGATGAACAGGAGATACGCCTTGAATTTGATGCGTTCCGCGACCGCGCCGCTGATTAACGCCGGCGTGATGATGGCGAACATCATCTGGAACAGCATGAACGTCTGGGCTGGAATCGTTCCCGCGTAAGCCGGGTCCGGCGCCGCCCCGACGCCTTGCAGAAACAAATGTTTGAACGGGTTGCCGAAAATCGCGTTGCCTTCGCTGAACGCCATGCTGTAACCGAACACCAGCCACAACGTGGACACCACCGCCATGAGAATCAGGCTGTGCATCATCGTGGAGAGGACGTTTTTGCTCCGCACCAGCCCGCCGTAAAACAGGATCAGACCTGGTGCCGTCATCATCAGCACCAGCGCCGCGCTGGCGAGCACCCAGGCGTTGTCGCCGGAGTTGATCGGCAGGCCACCGCCGCTGGATCCGGGGGCCAATTGTGCCACGGATTCCAGACTGGGGGAGTTGTCGGCGGCACAGGCGAAATTTCCAAAACCGACCCCAAAAATGAGAAATAAGTAAAGTAAAACCAGTAATCTGCCACAATAGGATTGTTTCACGGGCGGGAAATTGAACAAAATCTGACGACCCTGTCAACGTTGAGTGTGGTTCGTTGGGTCTCTCGCAACGCACAAAAATTCTTCGACGCGGCTGAAGTTCATGTTTAGTTTCGTTGTCGATGGCCGCCGACACCCAGCTTACGCCCATGATGGCGCAATATCGCCGCATCAAAGGCGAACTGCCCCAGGACGCGCTGTTATTGTTCCGCCTCGGCGATTTCTATGAAATGTTTTTTGAGGACGCGCAGACCGGTGCGCAACTCCTCAATCTCGCGCTCACCGCGCGCAATGGCGTGCCCATGTGCGGCCTGCCGCACCATGCGTCGAATGCTTACATCGGCCGGTTGCTCAAGGCCGGACGCAAAGTCGCCATTTGTGATCAACTGGAAGACGCCCAACCCGGCAAGCTCGTCAAACGTGAAGTCACCCAAATCCTCTCGCCCGGCACGCATTTTGACGAGCGGATGCTCGTGGCCGAACGCAACAACTTTCTCGGCGCGGTTTATCCGCTCGGAAAAATCTGTGGACTGGCGTTCGTGGATTTGACCACGGGCGATTTCAGGACGACGGAAGCCGAGAATAATTCGGCGCTGCTTGCCGAACTGGAACGCTTGCGTCCGGCGGAAATTATTTATCCGAGCGAGGCGGGCGCGCTGCGGGATTTGCTGCGTGGCGCGTTTAAAATTTTGAATGGCTATGATGACTGGACGTTCGCGCCGGAAACGGCGCTTTACACTGTGCGCGACCATTTCAAGGTCGCGTCGCTCGACGGTTTCGGGCTGAAGGATCGCACCGCCGCCATCGGCGCGGCGGGCGCGGCGCTGCATTATCTCACGCAACACCTGCGCCGCGATGTGAAGCATCTCACGCGGCTGTCGTTTTATCGCCGCAGCGATTTCCTCGCGCTCGATTACACGACACTCCGGCATCTCGAAATTCTGGAGCCGCTGCGCCACGACGCGCCGCGCAACGCTTCGCTTTACGGCGTGGTCAATCGCACCGTCACGCCGATGGGCGCGCGCCGCTTGCGCGACTGGCTTTCGCAGCCGCTCGCCGCCGTTGAACCGATTCGCCGCCGGCAGGAGGCGGTGCAGACATTCATCGAAAATTCCACCAGCCTGGATGATTTGCGGGCGCAGCTTGCGCAGGTGCGGGATTTGGAGCGCACGATTGGACGATTAAGTTCCGGCAGTGGCAACGCGCGCGACCTCGTCGCATTGCGCATGGCGTTGGAACAAATTCCGGCGGTGAAGGGGATTTTACAAAACGTGGAACAGGCTTCCAACCTGTCTCCAAATTCATCATCTGAATTGCCGAGACTCGAAGAAAGGTCGGAGAAAAATGAGACAGGCAGGATGCCTGTCCCACTCTTGAGTAATCTTGAATCCCAACTTACTGAATCGCCCGGCCTTGTGGATTTGATTTCGCGCGCCATCGTGGATGACCCGCCGCTCGCCGTAAAAGAGGGTGGCATGATTCGCGACGGTTTCGACGCCGCGCTCGATGAACTCCGCGACGCCACGCGCGGCGGCAAGGATTGGATTGCAAAGCTCCAGCAACAGGAAATCGCGCGCACCGGCATCACGTCGCTCAAGGTGAGGTTCAACTCCGTCTTCGGCTATTACATCGAAGTCACCAAGGCGAACCTCGACAAGGTCCCGCCGCATTACATCCGCAAGCAAACCATTGCCAATGGCGAGCGTTACATCACGCCGGAGTTGAAGGAAATGGAAGGCAAAATTCTTGGCGCGGAGGAACGCAGCGTAAAACTGGAATACGAACTCTTCCAGCGCGTGCGCGAGGAAGTGCTCGGTCAATTGCCACAGATTCAAGAAACCGCCGCTGCACTCGCACAACTCGATGTGCTCGCATCCTTCGCGGAGACGGCGCGCCTGTACAATTATTGCCGCCCGCAAGTCGCTGACGAAGGCATGTTGCAAATCCGCGATGGACGCCATCCCGTGCTGGAGCGAAGTTTGATGGATGAGCGGTTTGTGCCGAATGATGCGGGACTTTCCAGTAGGACAGGCGTCACGCCTGTCTCTGATTCAAATCCACAAGCCTGCCCGCCTCAAGGCGGAGTCCCCTCAGATGGAAACAGGCAGGATGCCTGTCCTACACTCCCCCAAATCGCGCTCATCACCGGACCGAACATGGCGGGCAAAAGCACCTACATCCGGCAAGTGGCGCTCATCACGCTGCTGGCGCACACCGGTTCGTTCGTTCCGGCAGTGGAGGCGCGGATTGATCTGGTGGACCGGATTTTCACGCGCATCGGCGCGAGTGACGATCTTACGCGCGGGCAAAGCACCTTCATGGTCGAGATGTGCGAGACGGCGAACATCCTGAATAACGCCACGTCTCGCAGTCTTATCGTGCTCGACGAAATCGGGCGTGGCACGAGCACATTCGACGGCCTGAGCCTCGCGTGGAGCATCGTCGAGCACCTGCACAACCAGGTCGGTGCGAAAACGCTGTTTGCCACGCACTACCACGAATTGACCGAACTCGCCCAGCGGTTGCCGCGGCTGAAGAACTTCAACGTCGCCGTGCGCGAGTGGCGCGACCAGGTGGTGTTCCTGCACAAAATCGTCGAAGGCGGCACAGACAAGAGCTACGGCATCCACGTCGCGCGCCTGGCCGGTGTGCCCCAGGAAGTATTGGAACGCGCGAAGGTGATTCTCGGCAACCTCGAAGAATCCGAACTGACACCGGAAGGCACGGTGCGCCAATCCGCGCGCCGTCAGCAGGACCGGGACAAACTCAAACAACTTACCCCGCCGCCACAGATGGATTTGTTTGGCGGCTAGGTTTGTTTGAAGTGCAACAACAAAATGGCTGCATCATTCCATTACGCGTGTGAACGCCCAACACTTTATAGAAAACATCTCCATTCCTGAACGGCTGCGGAAACACCAGATTCCAGGAAGAGTCACCATTACGAAAGGCGGCGGTGACCTGCCTAAAATCAACGTCAGGACCGGCCGAAGCACGGCGGAGATTTATCTGCACGGCGCGCATGTGACCGCCTTCCAGAAAAACGGCGAGCCGCCATTACTGTTCCTGAGCCGCCTCAGCCAGTTTGCCGCGGACAAACCGATCCGAGGCGGCGTGCCGATTTGTTTTCCGTGGTTTGGTCCGCGTGAGGGCGCGGCACTGCACGGTTTTGCGCGCCTGACGGAATGGGAATTGGTTGAAACCGCCGCCGCGCCGAATGGTGACGTGACATTGTGTTTTCATCTGCCGGAAAGTGCAGCGGCCAAAGCTGGCTGGCCGGCGGCGAACGTCAGTTTTATTGTGACAGTCGGTGACAAACTGACGATGGAATTGGCCGTCACCAATTCGGCGAACGAGAATTTCAGCTTTGAAAGCTGTCTGCACACCTATTTCGCCGTTGGCGACATCGCACAGGTTTCCATTGCCGGCCTGAAGGACGCGCCGTTTGATGATTTCGCCGCCGGTGCCGGCGGCACGCGCAAGGCAGAAAACAGTTCCATGCTACGCATCACGAAGGAAACCAACCGAATTTACCACGACACGACCGGCCCGGTGGAAATCCACGACAAAAAATTTCAGCGGACAATCCGCGTGGAAAAATTCAATTCCCATTCCACCGTTGTCTGGAACCCGTGGACGACCCAAAAAATGCCGGACGATTTCGACCCGGCGGAACACAAGCACATGATTTGTGTGGAATCCGGCAACTTGAAACAAAACAAAATTTCGCTTCCACCCGGCAAATCCTCGACCATGAAAGTCACACTCGGCAGCCGGCCGGTTTGACACAACGCAGGATTCAATCGCGCAAAAGAAAATTCCAGGTTGCTTCGAAGAAAGCGGACTCACACCGAAGGCGGAATGTAACGAGCAATCGCAAACGGATTTTGTTCGGCGGACAAGATTCGCAATAAAAATTGACAGCGGTGCATAATAGGTTTACCCCATTACCACTATGAAATTCCCTTCATCTCAGAAATGGGCGGCTGTTTGCGTATCTGTTTTGGCAATGACTGTGGCACTCAAGTCATCGGCGGACCCGGCGGCAGCGGTCCCTCAACCGGGTGAGACCTATACAGGCATAATTACCGCCATTAACCCGCAAGGGCGTGTGCTAGATGTAAAAAACAAAAAATTCAATCTCAGCGACACCTGCACATACACGATAGTGGGCAAGGACACTGGTTCGCTTGATGACTTGCGGCCGGGCCAGCAGGTCACGGTCGGTTATCACATCAACAGGGTGTTGCCGGCGGATCGCGCCCAGCAGGAGCCGGAGACCGCGGCGGGTGGCCAGAAGATCATGGTTAACAATTATTATTACACCAACGACGTGTTTGTGGCGGATAGTGTTCAACAGGAACTGATGACCTGTAATGGCACTGTAAGAACCAATGACTTGGCGAATCATACGCTAATGCTGCGTTTCCTTGTGCTGAATAAGACGTTCAAAATTGCTGACGACTGCCAGATTGTGTTGTCTGACGGCAAAAGTGGCGCGGTCACGGACATTCAGTCGGGCAATTACGTGACGGTTACTTATGAAACGCCGGAGGGTGACGAGGCTGTCGCCCATAAAATTGCCCAGACAGACGCCACGCTTATTAACGGCAGGGTGATTGAGATTAACCAGACCAATCGGACAATAACGACAGCAACGGTGTTAAACTACCACCCGAAGAAATTTCATCTGGCCGACAACTGCACCATTGCGGTCAACGGCAAGACCAATGCGCCATTGAGCGACATCAAAATGTTTGACAGGCTCGTATTCACCTACAACAACATAAAGGGCGTCAATATCGTGAACTACATTACGACGAACACACCCACATTGACTACGAACGAACCCACCTCGCTTTCGATAGGGGCGAAGTCACAACGGCAGAAGCAGAAGAAGCAGATACAGGTGATAAGATCGCCACGGATGCAGTCAATGCAGTAGTCAAATTTGCGCGGTCAAATCGGGCGCGTTCCCGACCGGGAACGCGCCTTTTTGTTTTCGT
>JBEKON010000060.1:0-8218 GCA_049521735.1 Verrucomicrobiota bacterium | reverse complement strand
AATTTTGAAAACGCGCTGAAAGACATGCGGAAAAAACTCGGCGCGTATGCGTATCCGATTTATCTGCCGATTGGCGCCGAGGACAAGTTCGAAGGCGTCATTGACGTGGTCAGCCAGAAGGCAATCACCTGGGGCGTCGGCGAAGTTGTCAACGAAGGTTTGAAATACGAGGTAAAGGAAATTCCCGAGCGCCTCAGGAAAAAAGCCAAAGCCGCGCTTGCGGAATTGATTGACGCTGTTTCCAACAAGGACGATGCGATTGCCGAGCTGGTGATCCATGAGAAGCCGGTTGAGCCGCTGGCGCTCAAGGCGGCCATCCGCCGGTTGACGTGCAAAATCGAATTGATTCCCGTCCTGTGCGGTTCGGCTTTCAAAAAGAAGGGCGTGCAGCCGTTAATTGACGCCATTGTGGATTATTTGCCGGGTCCGCTGGATGTTCCCGGCGCGCAGGGCCTGGTGCCCGGCACGGAGGACGTCGTGCAGATCGAAACGAGCGACAGCAACAAATTCTGTTCGCTGGCGTTCAAGCTCTGGACTGACGTTTACGCTGGCAAATTGGTCTTTTTCCGCGTCTATTCCGGCACGGTCAAGAAAGGCGACATGATTTACAATACGCGCACGCGCAAACGCGATCGCGTCAGCCGCCTGATGATCATTCAAGGCAGTGAACGCAAGGACATTGAGCGGGCTTATGCCGGCGATATCGCCGCGCTGGTCGGCTTGCGGAACATTACTACCGGCGACACTTTGTGCGACGAAGATTACGACGTGGCGCTCGAACCGCCGACATTCCCCGAACCTGTCATCAGCATGGCTGTCGAACCGAAGACGAAGGCCGACCGCGACAAAATGTCCGAAGGCCTGCAGCGGCTGGCCGAAGAAGACCCGACATTCCGTTGTTTTACTAACGAGGAAACAGGCCAGCTTATCATCGCAGGCATGGGCGAGTTGCATCTGGAAATCATTTGCGACCGCCTGAAACGCGAATTCAAAGTGGATGCCAACACCGGCGAGCCGCAAATCGCCTACCGCGAAACCATCACCAAGTCCGCCGATGGCGAAGGCAAATTCATCCGCCAATCCGGCGGTCGCGGTCAATACGGCCACGCCTGTGTCCAGGTTCAGCCGAACGAAAAGGGCAAGGGCATCGAAATCGAAAACAAAATCGTCGGCGGCGCGATTCCCAAGGAATACATCCCGGCGGTTGTTGACGGCATTGAAGAAGCCATCAAGGGCGGCGTTTATGCCGGGTATCAGGTCATTGATGTAAAAGTGCAGATTGTGGACGGCACGTTCCACGAAGTGGACTCCAGCGAATTGGCGTTCAAGATGGCCGGCATTTTTGCGCTCAAGGATGCCTTCAAAAAAGCGCATCCGATTTTGCTCGAGCCGATCATGAAGGTCGAAGTCGCCACGCCCGACGAATATCAGGGCGATTTGCTAGGCGACATCAACCGCCGTCGCGGCCACATCCTCCATATCGAGGCCAAGAGCGGCCAGACGATTCTCAACGCGCAGGTGCCGCTGGCCGAAATGTTCGGTTACGCCACAGCGATTCGTTCACTCTCGAAAGGCCGCGCGTCCTATTCGATGGAGCCATTAACCTTCGAGCAGGTTCCGAGCAGTGTCTTGAACAAGATTTTGGACGCGGCTGCCAAAAAACCCGCGGCAAGAACGTAAGCCGCGCCGTTTCAACGAAGGTCTGAGGTGACAAAATTGTCATGCACTGTTCAGCGGGCGTTCATCTTCACAAGGTTTCATGGCGGCGTTTCAATTTTGAAAACAAAATATCAAACCAAAGACCAAACCATGAAAAAAAACATCCTCTATTCTCTCATCTCCATCCTCGCCGCCTGTGTGCTGACCGGCTGCGTTTCAGAAAAATGTGAAAAACAGGCGTGTCACAACAAGGAAGCCAAACAGGCCAAACTGATGGCCGAAGCCAAGGTAACCCGGGCCGACGCCGAGAAAATCGCGCTGGGCAAGGTTCCCAACGGTGCGATCAAGGAAGCCGAGCTGGAAAAAGAACACCAAAAGCTGATTTGGTCATTTGACGTTACCACGCCGGACACGAAGGACATCACTGAAGTGAATGTGGACGCCGTCACCGGCGACGTGGTTTCCGTGGAGAAGGAAGCGGCCGGGGAAAAGGCCAAAGACAAAAACTAAACCATTGGCGTCACCAAACCTTTCAAAGGCCGGGCGCTGCCATGTGCCCCGGCCTTTGGATGTTGACGCCGGGAACGCCGATGAGCAAAAGTTGTTGCAATAAATCCAACCAAAAGAAGTCGCATTATGAAAAAAATTCTGTTGCCAGTCTTGTTTAGCATCACCGTCGCAGTTTGCCGCGCCGACGGGCCTTATCATTTCATCAAGGAAATCCCCATTGGCGGCGAAGGTGGCTGGGATTACCTGACGGTGGACTCGGCGGCGCAACGCCTCTACGTCTCGCACGGGACCAAGGTTGTCGTGATTGATCTCGCAAAAGACCAAGCTGTCGGCGAAATCACGAACACACCCGGCGTCCACGGCATTGCCGTTGCGCCCGATTTGGGACTGGGAGTCACCAGCAACGGTCGCGAGGACAAGGCCGGGATTGTGGATCTGAAGACGCTGCAAACGCTTTCGAAAGTGGACACCGGCACAAATCCCGACGCGATGCTTTACGAACCGGGGCGGAAGGAAGCCTACCTATTCAATGGTCGCGGCCAGTCGGCGACGGTGGTTGACGTGAAAGCGGGCAAGGCCGTTGCCACCATTCCG
The DNA here is from genome assembly GCA_049521735.1 of Verrucomicrobiota bacterium. Classification (GTDB taxonomy): domain Bacteria; phylum Verrucomicrobiota; class Verrucomicrobiia; order Limisphaerales; family UBA11358; genus UBA11358. The sequence continues at coordinate 5,455 of JBEKON010000060.1, read as the reverse complement.
CTCGGTGGCAAACCGGAATTCGCGGAGACCGATCCAGCGGCGGGGCGCGTTTACAACAACATCCAGGACAAAAGCGAGGTGGCCGTTATTGACACGAAGTCGCATCAGGTCGTCACCAACTGGCCCATCGCGCCGGGCGAGGAAGCTTCCGGCATGGCGATTGATTTGAAAAATCACCGGCTGTTCCTCGGTTGCGGCGGCAGCAAGACGATGGTGATGATGGACAGCGCAAACGGCAAAGTGCTTGCCTCGGTGCCTATCGGGCAGGGTGTGGATGCCAATGCGTTTGATCCGGGAACCGGATTCATCTTTGCCTCGTGTGGTGATGGAACCACAACGATTGCGCATGAGGACACACCGGACAAGCTGACCGTGGTGCAGACGCTGGAAACCCAGCGCGGTTCGCGCACGATGACGCTTGATCCCAAGACGCACAAAATCTACCTGGCCGCCGCCAAATTCGAAGCTCCCGCCGAAGGTCAACGGCGCGGCAAGATGATCCCGGACAGCTTCAAGATCATGGTGTATGGGATGGAGAAATAACCGGATCAACCGTTCACCTGACCGCGGTTCTTGACGGTTCGGTGACACTTCCGCAAAGTCGGCGCATGCGCGTGCTGGTCGTTGAAGACGAAAAGAAGACGGCGTCATTTGTCCGCAAGGCGCTGCAGGCCGAGGGCTTTGCCGTGGATGTCTGTCACAACGGCGACAACGCCCTGGCCGCAGCGCGGGCCACGCCCTTCGACGGCATCGTGCTCGACATCATGCTGCCGGGCCGCGACGGCCTGAGCGTGCTGCGTCAGTTGCGCGAGCGCAAAAACACCACGCCTGTCCTGCTCCTTTCCGCCCGCGGCGAAGTAAACGAACGCGTCGAGGGCCTGGATGCCGGCGCGGACGATTATCTGCCCAAGCCGTTTGAACTAACGGAGCTGGTCGCGCGGGTGCGGGCCTTGACGCGCCGGAGCGGCGAAAACAAATCCACCGTACTGCGCGTGGCGGATCTCACGCTGGACACGGTCACGCACCTTGCGCAACGCGGCGGCACGGAGATTGAACTGACTGCGCGTGAATACCGGTTGCTCGAATTTCTCATGCGCTCCCCGGGCCGCCTGTGCGGGCGCATGATGATTCTCGAAAAAGTCTGGGACTACGATTTCGATCCTGGCACCAATCTGGTGGACGTTTACATCCGCCGGCTGCGCGAAAAAATTGACGCCAATTTTCAACCCAAGCTGCTCCACACCGTGCGCGGCGCGGGTTACCTGCTGAAGGAACAGCCATGACCATCCGCACGCGGCTCAGTTTGTGGTATGCGGCGGTCATGTTCGTCGCGCTGATGGTCATGGGTGTCCTGTTGTATTACCAACTCGTCATCGAACCCCGTCAGCACACGCAGAAACATCCTGAACGTCACCACACGGAACAAGCCATTAACCAGGACATATTTGAGGACGTGACTAACATCGTGATGTGGTGTGCCGTACCGGCGGTGCTGCTGAGTATTGGCGGCGGCTGGTGGCTCATGAAAAAATCCCTCGCGCCGGTTGCCAGCCTCACGCAAGCCACGAAGAAAATCAGTGCCTACAATTTGAGTGAACGACTTCCACGCGCGGGCAATGGCGATGAATTGGACCGGCTCACCGAGGTTTTCAACGGGATGCTGGCGCGGCTCGAAGATTCGTTCAATCGCACCCGCGAGTTCACACTGCACGCCTCGCACGAACTCAAGACGCCCCTGACAGTCTTGTGCGGCGAAACGGAGACCGTCCTGCGCGACGAATCGCTCGCGCCCGCCGAGCGCGAACGCGCCGCCAGCCAGCTCGATGAATTGCACCGCCTCGCGCGCATCGTGGACGGCCTCACGCTGCTGGCCAGGGCCGACGCGGGACAAGTCACGTTGACGCTGGAGCTGGTGCAATTCGACGAACTCGTGCGCGACAATTTTGGCGACGCGCAAATTCTCGCCGAGCCGCAGGGCATCCAGGTGGAATTGGCTGGCTGCGAAGAAGCCACCGTGCGGGGCGACCGGCATCGTTTGCGTCAATTGTTGCTGAACCTCGCCGACAACGCCGTCAAATACAATCAGCCGAGTGGCCAGGTGATGATAAGTTTGCGTCACACTGGCGACACGGCCGAATTCACCATTGCGAACACCGGGCCGGGGATTCCGCCGGAAGTTTTGCCGCGGGTTTTCGACCGGTTCTATCGCGGTGATGCGGCGCACAGCAATGTTGTGGATGGCTGCGGTCTCGGCTTGAGCATTGTGCAATGGATTGTTTCCGCACACCACGGAACCATAAAAATTGAATCCGTGCCGTCCAAAATCACAACTGTCACTGTGCGCTTGCCATTGGCGCAGGAAAACAAAGCTTCATTATGAAATCCTGCACGAAACGAGCATTCCGACATTCTCGTCAGGCGAAAGCCAAAGTTCCGGGTTTGAAAACAATCGTGGGATTTTGGTAACAAAACTCTATTGAATGATGCAACGCTTTCTAAAAAAAACAATTATAGCAATTGTAATCCTGGGCTTGGTTGGCGGAGTCGAAGTCTGGTGGTGGCACGCGCGGAATAATTCCCAATTATCATTCCGTACAGCCGCCGTGAAGCGCGGTGACGTTGCCGCCACCATCAGCGCCAGCGGAACCATTGAACCCATCGAGGTCGTGGATGTCGGCGCACAAGTGGCTGGCCTCATCAAGTCCTTTGGCACGGACATCCATGGCAAGATAATTGACTACGGCTCGGTGATTGAGGAAGGCGCAGTGCTGGCAAAAATTGATGACTCTGTTTATGCCGCTGCCCTTGCCGTGGCCAACGCGCAAGTGGAACAAGCCAAAGCCGGCGAATTGAGCGCCGCGGCCAACGTTGATCAGATGAAGGCGAAACTCGTCCAAGCCGCCGCCGAGTGGAAGCGGGCGCAAGAGCTGAGCAATGACAAACTGCTGGCACGCGTTGACTATGACACCGACCAAGCCAACTACGAAATCGCCAAAGCCAATGTTTCCGTGGCTGAAGCCGCGCTCGCCCAGACCAAGGCGGCCACAGTGCAAGCCCAGGCGGCGCTTGATGGAGCGCAACGAAATCTGGATTTCTGCATTATCAAGTCGCCGGTCAAAGGCGTCATCATTGACCGCCGCGTGAACATCGGCCAGACCGTCGTGGCCAGTCTCAATGCGCCAAGTCTTTTCCTCATCGCGAAAGATTTGACCAGGATGCAAATCTGGGTGGCGGTGAACGAGGCGGACGTCGCGCGGATCAAGCCCGGCGCGCCCCTCACTTTTACCTGCGATGCATTTCCGGGCAGGCAATTCGAGGGCGCGGTCGGCAAGGTGCGCCTGAACGCGACCATGACGCAAAATGTCGTCATGTACACCGTTGAAGTGAACACGGAAAACCCGGACAATGTTTTGCTGCCTTACCTGACCGCCAACGTGCAATTCGTGACGCAAAAGCAATCCAACGTCCTTTTGGTTCCCAATGCGGCATTACGCTGGTCGCCATCGTCATCCAAAGAAATAGCGGCTGATGCGCGTTCACAGAATTCAATTGATCCATCGGCAAACAATCTGTCCGACACCAAAGGTGCAAAGGAAAAACAGGGCGTCATCTGGTTGAAGGACGGCGAATTCGTTCGGCCCGTCGAGGTGAAGGTCGGCATTTCGGATGGTACGGACACCGCCGTCGCAGCCGATAACCTGAAGGTGGGTGAAGAGGTCGTCACGGGTGAAACCACGGAACCGGAGCAGGGTGGAACCAAAAACCCGTTCCTGCCCCATTTTATCAGGCACTGAACGAGCGTGAATACTTTTCACGGAACCCTGCGGATGGCCTTGCGCGCCTTGCGCCGGAATATCATGCGCTCGGCGCTGACTTGTCTGGGCATCATTATCGGCATCGCTGCTGTCATCGCCATGATGGAGATTGGCCGCGGTTCCTCTTATTCCATCGAGCAAACCATCGCCAGCCTGGGCGCCAATGTCATCCAGATGGATCCCGCCCACATCATCGTTGCTGGTATCAATTCAGGTGCCGGCGGGCGGCCGACACTCACGCCTATGGATGCCGATGCCATCCGCCGAAATTGCAGCGCCATTAAATGGGTTGCCCCCAGCGTGGACTGCCGTGTCCAGATCATTTACCACGATAAAAACTGGAACCCAAACAATGTCCTCGGCACAACGCCGGAATATCTGATCATCCGCCAGTGGCCGCTGGTCGAGGGCGAACCGTTCACAGACGAGGACGTTCGCAGTGCCGCCGCCGTCTGTGTCATCGGACAGACCATCGTCAAGCAGTTGTTCGGCAACGAATCTCCCATCGGCAAGGAAATCCGCGTCAGGGACGTCGGGCTGAAAGTCGTCGGCATCTTGAGCCGGAAAGGGCCGAACATGATGGGGAGCGATCAGGACGACTTCATCGTCGCCCCGTGGACCACCATCAAGTTCCGCGTGACCGGCGTCCGACAAACCGCCCAGTCAGCGGTCTCTGCCATGATTGCCTCCAGCGGGGTCAATTCCCTCAATCAGCTTTATCCGAATCAATCTGTGCAGCTTTATCCGCAGCTCTCCGCCACCCAGACCGCCGACATGCCGCAGGTGACGCGGTTCTCGGACATCAACGACATCTGGATGTCCGCCAACACACCGGCGGACATCCCGGTGGCCATCGACCAGATCACCACCCTGATGCGCGAACGGCATCACATTCGACCCGGTGCGCTGGACGATTTTCGGATTCACAACCTGACGGAAATCTCGCAGGCACTCGCTTCCACCAGCGGTGTGATGACCAAACTCCTGCTCATTGTGGCGCTGATTTCGCTCATCGTCGGTGGCGTCGGAATCATGAACATCATGCTGGTGTCCGTGACCGAGCGGACGCGGGAAATCGGGCTGCGCATGGCCGTCGGCGCGCGACCGGGAGACATTCTGCGGCAGTTTCTCGTGGAGGCGGTGGTGCTCTGTCTGGCCGGCGGCATTGCCGGGATTTTACTGGGGCGCGGAGCATCAATGGCTGTCACAGCGCTGCTACACTGGCCGACTTTGCCATCACTGCCCGCCGTCATCGCCGCCGTGGCGGTGTCGGTGACCGTCGGAATTATTTTCGGCTATTATCCGGCATGGAAAGCTTCACGGCTCGATCCCATTGAAGCATTGCGATACGAATGAAAGTTTCCTGAAGGTCAGGCAGTGACAGGTAATTTCCTCCCTTTCTCCGCGGCGTCGACGGTGGAGCGTTGAGGATATAAACAGGGGTGCGGCCACCGGGTGACAACCAAATTTCTTGAAAAAAGATGTTGCATGGTGGCGTTCAGTTGCTACACTTCGCGTCCGCTTTCAAGAAGTGAAGCGACCAATGTAATCAAACCATTAACAGACAATTGTTCTTTGTATGGCTGGACAAAACATTCGAATCCGTCTCAAGGCCTATGACCATCGCGTCATAGACCAGT
>JBEKON010000059.1:0-26002 GCA_049521735.1 Verrucomicrobiota bacterium | reverse complement strand
GCGCGCAAAAATGTGCCGTGCCTGATTTTCATTGATGAAATTGACGCGGTCGGCCGCTCGCGCGGCCACGGTCTCGGCGGCGGCAACGACGAACGCGAGCAAACGCTCAACGCGTTGCTCGTGGAAATGGACGGCTTCGACACGCAGGAAGGCATCATCATCATCGCCGCGACGAATCGTCCCGACGTGCTTGACCCGGCGTTGTTGCGTCCGGGCCGTTTCGACCGGCAGGTCGTTGTCAATCTGCCCGACGTGCGGGGGCGCGAGGCGATTTTGAAAGTTCATGCCAAAAACGTGAAGCTCGCGCCGGAGGCGGATTTGTCCATCATCGCGCGGGGAACGCCGGGTTATTCCGGCGCGGATCTGGCGAATTTGTTGAACGAGGCCGCCCTGCTCGCCGCGCGATTGAACAAAAAATCCGTCGGCATGGAAGAATTGGAGGAGGCGCGCGATAAAGTTCGCTGGGGCCGCGAGCGCCGCAGCCTCGCGATGACCGATGAGGAAAAGAAGCACACCGCATGGCATGAGGCGGGACATGCGCTTGTGAACATGATGCTTGAGCACACGCATCCGTTGCACAAGGTCACCATCATCCCACGCGGCCAGTCGCTGGGTTCGACGATGCAATTGCCGGAGAAGGACATTTTGAGCCGTCGGCGCAGGGAAATGCTTGATGACATTGCCGTAACAATGGCCGGGCGCATCGCCGAGGAAATTGTTTCCGGTGACATTTCAACGGGCGCCGCGATGGACATTCAGCAGGCGACGAACATGGCGCGTGCGATGGTTTGCCAGTATGGCATGAGCGACAAGCTTGGCATGGTGCAATATGGCAATGATGACGAATATGTTTTTCTTGGCCGTGAAATGACGCGCACCAAGGTCTATAGCGAAGACACCGCCCACGAAATTGACGAAGAAATCAAACGCATCATTGACGGCGGCTACACGGTCGCGCGGAACATCATTTTGAACAATCGCGACAAACTGGAGTTGCTCGCGTCTTCGCTCCTCGAATACGAAACACTGGATCGCGTACAGGTCGAGGAAATCATCAAGACAGGCAAGTTCACGCCGCCGCCGCCCAAGCCTCAAAGCGGAACCGTTTTGAGCGCGCCTGCGGGAACCCCGCTGCCTGAAACCCCGCCAAAACCTGCGCCGCCGAAATTGCCCGGCCTCGGCACGCCGTCACCGGCTCCGGCTTAAGTGTTTTGCAGACTCATCCGGGGTCACGAGACGGCATCTCGCGCCCTGCTCGCGAGCAACAGGGCAAGCCATGTGACGTCATGGACGGTTTTCAAGATTCTTCAAATCCTCGGCCAAAAACCGCGCTACATCCTTGAAACGGGCGGCGTTGTCAGGGCTTACCGACATGAGCGTTTGATGCGCCTCAAGGCTTGTGCGGGCGATTTGCTTGAGCGTCGGATGGATGGAGTCCGGTATGCGCGTCTGAACCCCGTCAGACAGCCGCAATGCGCCGGTCGTTATTTTGAAAAGAGGCAACATACCCAGGTTTTCAAACAGCTCCATGATGCGTGAATTCGGATTCAACAGTTCGATACCCCGTTTGTCTGCCGCATTGGCCTGACCCATCTTCAATCCAAACCCGGCCAGCACGCCGAGAAACGTGCTGTCCATAAGCACGCATTCCGACAGATCAATGACAAAATGGCCATAGCCCTTTTGGTTGAGTTCGTTCACCAACGTTTTGAAGTCGGGGCCGAACGTGAAATTGGCGCGGCCTGTAATTTTCACGCAGGCGGAATTTTTACCCATTAAAACCAACATTTTTGCCGGCGGCGTTGCCACCTTCCCAACAGTTTCTTTTTGCATGTTCAGGCCACAGCCGCTTGTGGGGTGATGATTTGCACCAGTGTTTGCTGCAACACCAGCGCCTCTTCAAGGCCGCTGGACACCAGTCGCTGGTTGCAACGCAACAGCAAATCCATCGCCAGTATCAACTCGGCTTCGGAATAACGTTTCACTTGTGGCAGCGCTTTATAAAGCACATACGGATTCAGTGCCAGTGGATTATATTTTTTGTCCACAGGCAGCTTGTCAGCCGGCACGCGTCCGAGTTGCGCCTTGAAGCGATTGTAATCCACCTCTGGCTTGATCCATCCTTCGCGCAACATTTCCTTCAGCAACAGCATCGCGCGAATTTTCGCAATCAAACCGTAAAGCAAACCGATTTCCGATTTTTGCGGGTCGAATCCAATTTCCCACAATTCCTCGTCCAGCCTTTGCAACAAACGGGGCAAATCACGATCGCCCAAAGCATCACCGAGCGCAAATGCGCGTGCCGTTTTGTTCCGGGTGCAAATGGCGGAAACGTCCGCGACCTCGATTTTTTTTTGCCCGCCGATAAACAGACACAGCTTTTCGATCTCGTTGTCGAGTTGTCGCGGGTTGGGGCCGACACAACTGACGAGTTCGGACAGCGCTTCTTCGGAAATGTCTTTTTTGCGTTCATGGACAGCCGTCCGGGCCGCGACTTCCGCGCGTTCAGCCCAATCGCGGTCATCCGCGGACCAACCGGAAAAATTTTCGACCAGGCCGGTTTTATCAAGCGCTTTGAAAAACGTTTTGCGCTTGTCCACCTTGCCGGCACTGATGAGCAGCCGCATATTCTGCCAGATGAAATTTTTCAGCTCTTCGCCCAAATCATTCAAGGTCTCCGTGACAGCTTGAGTGGCTGCTACACGCTCATCGCCCAGAAAGTTGCAATCACGCAGCCAGACGACCTTGCCCGACCCAAAAAAAGGCAGGGTTTGCAGTGCCTCGCGCAAGCGGGCAATGGCATTGAGCGCTTCGCCGCTGTTGGAAACGCCGGCCTCGATGATTTCGTGATCCATGCTGCCGCCAACTTCGTCGCACCATTGCTGGTAGAGTTGTTTGGCGCGCTGCTTTACCGCGAACTCATCATCACCACAAATGAGAGCCAGCGGCGGTGTTTTGGCGGGGGGCATTTTATTCAACTTCGCTGCTGCCGGTTTCATTGATCCGGTTCAGCACTTCGCTCATGTCCTCGACCTGTTCAAAAAGAGAAGCGGTCACAAAAATTGGTTTTTTCTGCGCGGCGGCGATGGCAAGACAATCGCTGGGGCGGGCGTCGAGTTCGACAATTTTTCGCGCCACTTCATTTTGCTGCTGCAAAATCAGCCGAGCAAAGTAGGTCGAATTTTTCAAATCCGTGATGACGATGCGTTCCACGGTAATGCCAAAACCCTGAAACATCCGGTTGATGAGGTCGTGGGTGAGCGGGCGCTCTTTGGGTTCCTGGCGAAGGAACATCCTGATGACCGCGCCTATTTGCGGCTCGACGTTGATGACAAAAACCTTTTCGTCATTCCCGACAAACAGTGCGCAACTGCTGTGGTCGGGAAGAATTCCCCGAATCTGGACTGGCACGACATCTTGCTTCATCCCTTGAATCTATGACGTAATGCCGAAAAAACAAGTCCCGGCTGAATTTTGATATTACGATTCAATGAACTTGACCGCACGAACAGGGCATGGGTGGTGACGATATTTCCTGTGCCGGGTCATAATTCAAATACGGACCGAGCCATTTTTCAGCTTCCTGCAAAGTCATCCCTTTGCGGTGATGATAATCTAGCATCTGATCACGTCCGAGTTTGCCGACAGCGAAATATTTTGATTTTGGGTGGGCGAAATAGAGACCGCTCACGCTGCTGCCGGGCCACATGGCAAAGCTTTCGGTAAGCTTGATGCCCGCTTTCTTTTCCGCATCCAGCAGCTTCCACAAAATACGTTTCTCACTGTGGTCCGGGCAGGCCGGGTACCCCCCCGCCGGGCGGATGCCACGATATTTTTCTTTGATCAAATCCTCGCTGCTGAAGCCTTCATTCTTGCCATAGCCCCATTCTTCACGGGCGCATTTGTGCAAAAACTCGGCAAAGGCTTCAGCCAGGCGGTCGGCGAGCGCCTCGGCCATGATGGCGTTGTAGTCGTCGTGCTCGGCCTTGAATTTCTTAACCAACTCGTCCAGACCATGACCACTCGTGACCGCAAAGCCACCCATAAAATCCGGAGACCCTTTCGGCGCGATGAAATCCGCCAGGCACCAGTTTGGAGTGCCATCGTCCTTGGCAATCTGTTGACGCAGGAAATGGAACGTGGCCAGGACCTTCGTGCGCGATTCGTCCGTGTAAAGCTCCACGTCGTCGCCGATTCGGTTCGCCGGGAAGAAACCATAAACGCCGCGCGGTTGCAGCAGTTTATCGCTGACGATTTTCCCCAGCAGTTGTTGCGCGTCGGCGAAAAGTTTGCGCGCTTCCTCGCCGTGTTTCTCGTGCTGGAGAATCTTCGGATAAACGCCGCGCAATTCCCAAACGTGAAAGAACGGCGACCAGTCAATGAATTTGACCAAATCGCCAAGCGGGACTCTTTCAAGAGTCCGCACACCCGTGAATTCAGGCTTTGGCAAATCGTCGTAGTTCAACTTCGGCGCGTTGGCGCGGGCTTGTTCGATGGAGAGCAATTTTACCCGCTGGCCGGCGTGCTGGGCGCGGATGTGGTCGTATTCATCACGGATTTGTCTGGCAAACTCCGGCTTCCGGTCCGCGTTGATGAGATTGCCGACGACCGGCACGGCACGGCTGGCATCCAGGACGTGGACGACCGGTTGGCCGTAACCGGGCGCAATCTTCACCGCAGTGTGAGTCTTGCTCGTGGTCGCACCACCGATGAGCAGCGGCAGGCGCAGCCCTTCGCGTTCCATCTCGCGCGCGACATGCGCCATTTCGTCGAGCGACGGCGTGATGAGTCCGCTCAATCCAATGATGTCAGGATGATGCTCGCGCGCCGCCGCAAGAATCTTTTCGCACGGCACCATCACGCCGAGGTCAATAACCTCGTAGTTGTTGCAGCCGAGCACGACGCCGACGATATTTTTGCCGATGTCATGCACGTCACCCTTGACGGTCGCCATGAGGACTTTGCCGGCGTTTTTGCGCGTGCCGCCGGCGGCCTTCTTCTCCGCCTCCATGAACGGCTGCAGATACGCCACGGCTTTTTTCATCACGCGCGCGCTCTTGACAACCTGCGGCAAAAACATTTTGCCGGCGCCGAACAAATCGCCGACAACGTTCATGCCGGCCATGAGCGGGCCTTCGATGACCAGCAGCGGCCTGCTGTATTTCTGACGGGCTTCTTCTGCGTCCTGCTCGATGAAATCCGCGATGCCTTTCACCAGCGCGTGGCTGAGGCGTTCTTCGACCGTGCCTTTGCGCCATTCGTCTTCGACGACTTCGGCTTTCCCTTTTTGTTTCACCGACTCGGCGAATTTGATCAGCCGTTCGGTTGCGTCGGGGCGGCGGTTGAGCAGCACGTCTTCGACAAGCTCAAGCAGGTCCTTCGGAACTTCGTCATAAACCGCCAGTATGCCGGCGTTGACGATGCCCATGTCGAGGCCGGCATGAATCGCGTGATACAGAAACGCGCTGTGCATGGCTTCGCGCACGGCGTTGTTGCCGCGGAACGAAAACGAAACGTTGCTGATGCCGCCGCTGACCTTTGTGCCGGGAAGGTTTTCCTTGATCCATTTTGTCGCGCGAATGAAATCCACCGCATAATTCGCGTGCTCCTCCATGCCGGTGCCGACGGTGAGCACGTTGGGATCGAAAATGATGTCTTGCGGAGGAAACCCGACTCTTTGAGTCAATAAATCATAAGCGCGTTTGCAGACTGCGATGCGGCGCTCAAACGTGTCGGCTTGGCCGTGTTCGTCAAAGGCCATTACAACCACGGCCGCACCGTAGCGAAGGACGAGCTTCGCCTGGTGAAGAAATTTCTCCTCGCCCTCCTTAAGGCTGATGGAATTGACAATGCCTTTGCCTTGAAGGCATTTCAGGCCGGCTTCGATGACTTCCCATTTCGACGAGTCAATCATCACGGGCACTTTGCAGATGTCCGGTTCGGAGGCGACAAGGTTCAGAAAACGCGTCATTGCCGTGACCCCGTCAATCATCCCTTCATCCATGCAGACATCAATGACCTGCGCGCCGTTCTCGACCTGCTGTCGTGCGATGGCCAGCGCGGCTTCGTAATCACCGGCTTTGATGAATTGAGCGAACCTTGGCGAACCGGCAACGTTCGTGCGCTCGCCGATGTTGATGAAATTGGAATCGGGCCGGAGCGTCAGGGCGTTCAGTCCGCTCAATCGCAAATACGGTTCAACTTTTGGCGGAACACGAGGCGGCAAATTTTTAACCGCTTCGGCGATTGCCTTGATGTGCGCGGGTGTCGTGCCGCAGCAGCCTCCGACAATGTTGAGCCAGCCGTTTTGCGCCCATTCCTTGAGTTGTGGTGCGAGCGTTTCCGGGGTTTCAGGGAAACCGGTCGGCAACAATGGATTCGGCAGCCCGGCGTTCGGATACGCGCTGATGTAGATCGGCGCGATGGCGGAAAGTTCTTCAATGAGCGGACGCAGCTCCTTCGGGCCGAGAGCGCAATTCATGCCGGCGGAGAGCAGGGGAACATGCGAGATGGAATTCCAAAACGCCTCGACGGTTTGGCCGGTCACGCCGCGATTGCTGCCCGCTTGAATGAACGTGACTGAAGCCATCACTGGAATTGCGGATTGCGGATTGCGGATTGCGGATTTGCCGGTCGCAACAGGGCAGGGGAACGGTTCAAGCTCGCGCTCATCAAAAATTTTCTGGATCGCGAAAAAAGCGGCTTTGCCGTTGAGCGTATCGAAAATGGTTTCGACGAGCAGAATGTCCACGCCGCCGTCGAGCAAACCGCGGATTTGTTCGCTGTAAGCCGTGACCAACTCATCGAAAGTCGTTCCGCGCGCGCCGGGATTGTTCACGTCGGTGGAGATGGACGATGTTTTTGTTGTCGGCCCGATTGCGCCGGCGACGAAACAAATGCGACCGGGTTGTGCCTTTTCAATTTTGTCCACTGCACGTCGCGCGCATTCCGCACCCGTTTTCGAGAGTTCGTAAGCCAGCGATTCCAGCCCGTAATCCACAAGCGAAATCGCCTGCGAATTGAATGTGTTCGTCTCAATGATGTCCGCATCCGCTTCGAGATACTGGCGATGGATGTCCTCGACAACGTGCGGCTGCGTGATGTTCAGCAGGTCGTTGCAGCCTTTGAGGTCCTTGCCGCGCCAATTTTTGAACCGTTCACCGCGAAACGCCGCCTCATCCAGCTTGCGTTGCTGGATCATCGTGCCCATTGCGCCGTCGAGGATGACGATGCGCCCGCGCAAAAGGCGTAGGAGATGTTCAATTTTGTTCGGCATTGGCTCAAGGCAAATTAACCGGTCGAAAAATAACCCAAAGCCCTTCCTGATGCAAATAATAAATCAACGTATCTTGATATGATGATATAATATAAAGAAAAACTTTGCTGTCAAATTTCTAGCCAGAATGTCACGAACGTGTTAGAGCCAAGCCCTATATGGCGGAAGCATCTGTCCTGGACGTGGAAATGATGCCTGTGGATGCCACGTTGTTCGAGTCCATTGGTTACGTGGAGGCTTCCCGCCAGCTTGTCATAAAATTTCGCCATACGCCCATGCTTTGTTTCGATAAAGTTCCGTTTTTCCGTTTTCAAGGTTTATTGAATGCTCCTCGCAAAGACGCCTACTATCAGACTTTCATTAAAGATCAATTTCCAACCAAAGAAGCCACACTTTTGCCGTCGCTCTGAGCTATCATGGATGCAACGGCTGCCTCTGTTGAGAGTTCGCCGCCTTTTTTGAAATACTCAAGCGCGGGACTTGATTTGCCCAATCGCCCATTGCGCATGCCCGGCAATCAACGGTTCGGAATCCTGGGCGGCTTTGCGTAAGGCGGGCAGGGCGGAGTTGTCGCCCACATTACCCAATGCAACACAAACATTGCGAAGCAAACCCCGGCGTTTGGCGCGCAAAATTGGTGTGGCGGCAAAACGTGATTTGAATCCAGCTTCATCAAGCTGAAGCAATTCAATCAAGTCCGGTTCGGCCAATTCCGGGCGCGCGTGCGACTTCATCAATTTGCCTTCGTGTGCGAAGCGGTTCCACGGGCACACGGCCAGACAATCGTCGCAGCCGAAAATGCGGTTGCCAATGGCCGGACGCAGTTCGATGGGAATCGGGCCTTTCAATTCGATGGTGAGATAGGAGATGCAGCGGCGGGCATCGAGCTGGAACGGCGCAGTGATGGCGCGCGTCGGACATGCTTCGATGCAGCGCATACAAGAGCCGCAGCGGTTTTTTTCCGGGGCGTTTGGTTTAAGTTCCAGCGTGGTGATGATTTCACCGACCAAAATCCAGTTCCCAAACCGGCGGCTGATGAGATTGGTGTGCTTGCCGACAAACCCCAGCCCGGCGCGTTGCGCAAAGTCGCGTTCCAACAGCGGCCCGGTGTCCACATGCCAAAGCGAGCGGGTTTTATCGCCGCCGATTTGGTTTATGAATCCAGTCAGTTGCCTCAACTGTTTGCCCAAAACATCATGGTAATCATCAAAGCGCGCGTAACGGGCAACAATACCGTAATGTGGATTGCGGATTGCGGATTGCGGATTGTTCAGTCCGTAGTTTACGCCCAAACAAATCACACTTTTCGCACCGGTTAGAACTTTTTGTGGATCAAGCCGTCTCGGCGCATTGCGCGCGAGCCAGCTCATTTCACCGTGTAGCCCGGCCGCAATCCAACTTTGAAATGTCCCCGCGCCTGCAGGCGCATCGGCGGTCGTGAAGCGGCAGTCGTCGAATCCCAATTCCGATGCCCGCTGTCGGATGGCGGCCTTCATCACCGTTTGGAAGCTGCAAGGCGAAATTGGTGAATCACCTGCTGGGCGACTTCGCGAACGGCGCGCAATTCGGTGTTCAGCAACACATCGGCCTGGCGGTAAAACGGCGCGCGCGCAGCAAGCAACTCACGGATTTTTTCCTTTGGGTTGGGCGCGTTCAACAATGGACGATGTGTTTGATTGCGCACGCGCTCCCAGATTTTTTCCGGTGAAGCCCAAAGACATACGACCAGTGCGTGTGTTTTAAGACTGGCAAGATTTTGTTGATTCACCGGCAAACCGCCGCCGGTGGAAATGACCGTTCGCTTGTATGCAGTCAATTCGGCGACAATCTGCTCCTCCAGTTTGCGGTGCGCGATTGAATCATTTCATCCGTGTCAAGGTAATCGAAATGCAACTGCTCGGCCACCAGCCGGCCAACGGAGGTTTTGCCCGCGCCCATGAAACCAATGAGCGCGATGTTGACGATGCGTCGGTCGTTTTGCACCGCAAGAAGGTGGCACAGACTTCCAGTCTGTGAAATCCAAAATACAGCATGGAAGCCTGCGCCACATCCTCCAGCCGCTCGACACTTCAACCGACATTGCTTAAATTTGCTGCGTGAATTTGCCGCCGCTCATCCTGGCTTCCGCCTCGCCAAGACGCGCTGAACTGCTGCGGCAGTTGAAGTCCAGTTTCCGAATCGTTCCCGGCGATGCGGAGGAAATTTTTGACGAGCAATTGTCGCCGTCGGAACTCTGCCAGCTCAACGCGCATCGCAAGGCGCGTGCCGTGGCCAAAAAAAATCCCGATTCGCTTGTGCTGGGAGCGGACACATTGGTGTTTCTCGACGGTAAAATCATGGGCAAGCCCGCCGATATCGCCGACGCGCAGCGGATGTTGACACAACTGCAAGGCCGGACGCATCAGGTCGTCACCGGCGTCAGCCTGATTCACCTCCGCGCGTATCGCGAACGCATGTTCGCCGTGAGCACCGACGTGACGTTCCATCCGCTGGACGCGGGACAAGTCCGGGATTATCTGGCGAAAATAAATCCCCTGGACAAGGCGGGCGCTTACGCCGTTCAGGAATACGGTGAGAAAATCATCGCTGAAATTTCCGGCTCCCACAGCAACGTCATCGGGTTGCCCGTCGAAAGGGTGGGGGATGAACTGGCCGCCTGGGCAAAGTGGTAGTTTTCAAACCACAGCCGACAATTCCCGCCACAACAGCGCGCTCATGCGCTGGCCATTTTCAAAACAGTCCAAATCAAATTTTTCATTCGGCGAATGGGCATTATCTCCCGGCAAACCAAGGCCGAGCAGCAAGGTGTCTACGCCAAGAATTTTTTTGAAATCGTTCACAATCGGGATGGAGCCTCCTTCGCGCATCAATACCGGTTCGCGATGGAACGCCTGGCGCAACGCGCGCAACGCCGCCTGCGCCTGCGCGCTTTTCGGTGAAACGAGATACGCTTCCGCACCATGACCGGCTTCAATTTCCATTCGCACCGTCGGCGGACAAATTTTCTTGAGATGGTTGCAAACGAGCTTGCGGATTCGTTCCGGCCTTTGGTTTGGCACGAGGCGGCAGGTGATTTTGGCGCGCGCCCACGCCGGCACGATGGTCTTGCTGCCTTCACCCTGATAACCGCTTGTCAGGCCATTGATCTCGAACGTCGGCCGCGCGCTGCGCTGTTCCATTGGAGTGAAGCCGCGCTCGCCAAAAAGTTTGGGCACGCCGAGCAGGTTTTGAAGTTCGCGGTCCGTGAGAGGAAGACGGCCCAGTTGTTTCCGCTCAGAGGCGGAAAGCGGCGCAACATCGTCGTAAAAGCCGGGAATGGCGACGCGGCCGTCCTTGCCGCGAAGTTTCCCGAGCAACTGGCTCAACGCCATCGCCGGATTGTCCAGCGCGCCGCCAAAAATGCCAGAGTGCAAATCGCGCGACGGCCCGTGCAACGTGATTTCAAACGCGATGATGCCGCGCAACGAGTAAGTAAGCGCGGGATGCCTCGGGCTTGGCATTCCAGTGTCGGAAACGACAACCGTGTCGCATTTCAATTCGTTGCGATGCGATTTGAGAAATTTTGCAAGGCTTACGCTGCCAATTTCCTCCTCACCTTCAATGACAAACGTCAGGTCGCAGAGCAGGGGAGTGCCGGTTTTGAGATAGGCCTCGACGGCTTTGAGGTGCGCGAAGAGCTGGCCTTTATTGTCGGTCGAGCCGCGGGCGAAAAGCGAGCGGCCCTGGATGCGCGGCTCGAACGGCGGTGATTTCCACAAATCCAGCGGCTCCGGCGGCTGCACGTCATAATGGCCGTAAATCATGAAGTGCGGGCGGCGCGATTTCGTTTTCGCGCGGGGCGTTTTGGCGAGCACGATGGGATGGCCGGCGGTCGGGCAGACCCGCGCATGAAGACCGATTTTGCGGCAATGACCGGCGAGCCATTCGGCGCAGGCGCACATGTCTTTTTTGTGCTGTGGCTGTGCGGAGACGCTGGGAAAGCGCAAAAATACGCACAACTCGGCGACAAAGCGGTCCTGGTTGCGTTTCAAATAATCGAGCACGGCTTGCATGCCTCTAGCTAATCCGCGAAACGCGCAATTGCCAAGCAGAACCCGTCAGAAATTTGTGTTTTTATTGAATTTGGTCTGGAAGTTGAATGGCCGGCGTATAATTTGACGGCGGGTTGCCTGAAAAAGTTTCAGCTGAAAGGTGTCCTATGCGCATTGTCGAACTCCGCGAAAAGACCGTTTCGATCGCCTCGGCGATTACCAACGCGTATATTGACTTTTCCAAGATGACCTGTTCGGTGGTGGCGTTGATCACCGATGTGGTGCGTGAGGGGAAGCCGGTCGTGGGATACGGATTCAACTCCAACGGACGTTACGGGCAGGGCGCGTTGATGCGCGAACGGTTCTTTCCCCGCCTGATGGCCGCCGATCCCAAAACGCTGGTGGACGAGGCGGGCGCGAATCTGGACCCATTCCGCATCTGGACCACGCTGATGAAAAATGAGAAGCCGGGTGGACACGGCGAACGGTCGGTGGCGGTGGGGGCCATTGACATGGCGGTGTGGGATGCGGTGGCCAAGATTGCGGGCAAGCCGCTCTACCGGTTGCTCGCAGACCGTTATCGCGGCGGCAAGACGGATGACAAGGTTTGGATCTACGCCGCCGGCGGTTATTATTATCCCGGCAAGGACCTGACCGCCCTGAAAAACGAGATGAAGCGCTATCGCAACCTCGGTTACCAGGTGGTGAAGATGAAAATTGGCGGTGCTCCACTCGATGAGGACATCCGCCGCATCGAAGCGGTGCTGGAGGTGGTGGGTGATGGGAAATTCCTGGCGGTGGATGCCAATGGCCGTTTCGATCTCGACACCGCCATTGCCTACGGCGAGGCGATGAAACCTTACAAACTGTTTTGGTATGAGGAGGCGGGCGACCCGCTTGATTACGCCCTGCAAGCCGAGCTTTCCCGGCATTATCCCTTGCCGATGGCCACTGGCGAAAACCTTTTCTCGCACCAGGACGCCCGTAACCTGCTTCGTTTCGGCGGCATGAATTCCGAACGCGACTGGTTGCAATTTGACTGTGCGCTGTCCTACGGTTTGGTCGAATATCTGCGCACCTTGGAAGTGCTGAAGCAACATGGCTGGTCCACGCGGCGGGTCGTGCCGCATGGCGGCCATCAAATGTCGCTCAACATCGCCGCCGGCCTGCACTTGGGCGGCAACGAATCCTATCCGGGCGTCTTCCAGCCATTCGGCGGTTTCGCCGACGGCATCGCCGTCGAGAATGGTTATGTGGAATTGCCGAAGGTTCCGGGCGTTGGTTTTGAAACCAAGGCCGAACTCTTCAAGGTGATGAAATCAGTCAGTGACTAAACCTCCAACGCCATGCACAAAACCAGCGGCAAATCGGCGGGTCTGCTCAGCCAGCTTTGGTTTCAAGTGGTGCTGGGGGCGTTGGTGGGGGTTGCCATTGGTCGCTTTTTTCCGAATTTTGGCGAGGCGCTCAAGCCACTCGGCGACGGGTTCATCCAACTCATCAAGATGGTATTGGCGCCGATCATCTTCGGCACGATAGTCGTCGGCATCGCCAAAATGGGGAGTATCAAGGAAGTGGGCCGGGTTGGCATCAAGGCGCTGATTTATTTCCAAATCGTTTCGTTGCTGGCACTGGTCATCGGATTGGTGGCGGTGAATCTCATGCAGCCGGGCAGAGGGATGAACATTGATGCGGCCACACTCGACGCCAAATCGTACGCCAGCTACTCCGCCGCCGCCCAACAGCAAGATGTCGTCAGTTTCCTCATGGGCATCATTCCGTCCAGCATTGCCGATGCCTTCGTTCAGGGCAACATGCTGCAGATTATTCTAATTTCAGTGCTGTTCGGACTGGCGCTGGCGCAGCTGCCCGACCGGGGAAAAGTGATTGTGGAAGTAATTGACTCCATCCTGCACGGTCTGTTCGGCATCGTGCGGTTTGTGATGTATCTGGCGCCGCTGGCCGCCTTGGGCGCGATGGCATTCACTGTCGGGAAATACGGCTTCGGCAGCCTGAGCGCTTTCGGTAAACTGCTCGGCGCCGTTTACCTCGCGAGTTTGTTCTTCATCATCGTCGTGCTCGGCGTCATTGCCTGGTTAAGCCGCGTCCCATTCTGGAAATACCTCAAGTTTTTCAAGGACGAAATCATGATCACCTTCGCCACGGCTTCGACGGAAGCGGTGCTGCCGCGGATGATGCTCAAGCTGGAGCAACTCGGCTGCGCCAAGCCGGTCGTGGGCATGGTGCTGCCCGCCGGTTACACGTTCAACGCCGACGGCACCTCAATTTACCTGGCGATGGGTGCTGTATTCATCGCGCAAGCGACCAACACGCCGTTGACGTTACATGACCAGTTAGTGGTGCTGGTGGTTTGCTTGTTTACTTCCAAAGGCTCGGCCGGCGTGGCTGGCGCCGGTTTCATCGCGCTGGCCGCCACGCTCGCGTCCGTGGGCAAGATTCCCGTGGCCGGTCTGGTGTTGCTGGTCGGGATTGACCGCTTCGTCAATTCCGCCCGGGCGGTGACGAATCTCATCGGCAATGGGATTGCGACGATTGTCATAGCGCGGTGGGAAAAGGCATTCGATAAAAAACAAGCCGACGCCGTTCTCAACGGCGAAACGAATGATTTGCAGACCGGATAATCTGTGAACGCCCCGCCTGCCAGACAGAACCCGTCGAGAAAGAATGCGATTTATCTGGTCTTTTTGAGCGTTTCGGTGCAGACTAAGCTTTATGAGAAAAACCAAGCTTGCGCGCCGTTTTAGTTTGAAACCGCTGGAAACCGGTCAGCTCTGGCGCGTGGCGGAACTGAATCTCCGCGTGGGACTCATTGGCAAATGGCTGGTGCATTACAAACTCGCCAAGCCCGACGCCGTCAGAATTCCCAACTCCGTTACCGGCAGGGCGACCATGGAAAAATATCTGAAAAAGAACAAGGCGGTCTTGATTCAAGAATAGTCCAAAATCAGCTGGCCGCTTTTCCACCGGTAAAATTTCCTTTTCTTCAATCGCATTGTGATGTCTGCGCACTGATAGCTGCTCCGGCAGCCCATTTTACATTGGCCGATGAGGATTAACGGGCCGGATTCGTTCCGGTGATTTGCTGGAGAAGTTCATTGGCTCGTGCGCGGATTTTGGCTTCAACCGTGGGCAGAAGCAATGTAGCCAGCGTCTGGCGCGCAGCTTCAGGCTGCTTATTTCTCGCCTGCACGTCCGCCAGCGACAGCAGATAATAAGGATTTTCAGGTTCCAGTTGGACGGCGAGTTGCAGGTGTTGTTCCGCCAGAACGACATTTCCGTCCTGCGCCAGTTCAAGAATGCCAAACAATTCGTGCGACGGCCCGAAATCCGGCATCAGCGCGATGGATTTGATGAGTTCATCGTGAATTTCCGCCGCCGTGTTCCTGGGAAGCGAACCTCGCTCGCCTTGGGCGTCAACGGCCAGCCTGAGTTTTTCCAAAGCGTAGAAATAATGCGCGATGTAACTGCTCGAACTGAGCCGGAGCGCTTCGTTCAACTCGTGCAAGGCCTCATCGGGTTGTTTGCGCTGGATGGCGAGCAGACCAAGGCCTTCGTAGGGCAGGGGACTGGCAGGCGCAAGTTTCTGTGCGTCGGCAAAATATTTTTCAGCGGCGTCAGGGCGGTCAATGCGGAGCAATTCGTCACCGAGCCAAAAATAAACTTCCACTAGCGTGAGGTTCCACGTGCTGATGTCTTTGGGCAGGGCAACATTCCCCGAAAAGGTGATTTGAATCGGCGCGAACTGGCCGCGCGCCAGATAACGGCGCAATTCGGATTCCACCACCGGCAATGGCGTTTGCAGTGCGTTGGTGAATGCCTGCACAGGAGTCTGTCCCTCGCGCAGGAGCACGGTGAATTGTCCGAAGCGCGATTTGTAATCGGGATTGTCGCCAGCCACGAGGAAATGCGCGAGCAGCCACGATTCGGCATAGAATATTCCCTGATGTTCGCGTTCGTTATACTGCGGCGAATCGTGGGTGACGGCGAACAATTCGGTCAGCGGCATAAGCGGTTGTTTTGCCAACAACTGCAGGTGATGCTCAATCGGCTGGCCGATGAGAGCCTTGTAGCCGGTCGTGGCGAAGGTGGAATAGACTTCGGCCATGCCTTCCTTGAGCCAGAGCGGCCAGATGCGGTCGTTGCGCCGGAACAACAGATGCGTGTATTCGTGGAAAACAACCGACATATCCATCGCAACTGCGCCGGCTTGCGGCAAAGAAAGCACGATGAGGTTTTCGTCGGTGCCGTGCTGGAAGAAACCGCTGAGATTTTTAGGCTGGCCGTTGTAAAGCGGCAGAAACGGTTTCATGGATGCGTGGTCGGGAAACACCATGACCACGATCGGCGGCGAGGCGACCGCCTGCGCCCCGGCCAGTTGCGAGTAAGTCTCGCAAAATTCCTCCAGTTGGCTGGCAACCTTGAAAACCTTGTCCGGCGCACCGCAACTGTAGATGTTGAAATGAGCGGTGCGCGTCCCAAACCATTGCCGTTGCACGAGTGGAACGTCGGGCGATTGGGCGTGGACCGGGAAAATTCCAAGAGCCAGCAACACAGTCAGAATCCAAAACAATGAACGGCTCATGGACAATCTGAATTTAAGCGACTGCCGACAAAATGTCACTGGCGATGGTTGCAGAGGAACGCGACGGCGAATTTCCTTTTTTTAATCGCGTTGCGACTGATTATTTCAGCGATGCCATGTCAATTACGAAGCGGTATTTCACGTCGTTCTTGAGCAGGCGTTCGTAGGCTTCATTGATTTTCTGGATGGGGATGAGCTCGATGTCGCAGGTGATGTTGTGTTTTCCGCAAAAATCGAGCATCTCCTGGGTTTCGCGAATGCCGCCAATGAGCGAGCCGGCGAATTGACGCCGCCCAAAGATAAGATTGAAGACCTGAACGGGCAGCGGGTCAGCGGGAGCGCCCACCTGCGTGAGTGTGCCGTCGCGTTTCAGTAACTCCAGATAGGCGTTGATGTCGTGTTGTGCCGAAACAGCGTCGAGAATGAAATGAAAGCTGTTGGCGTGTTTCTTCATCTCATCCTGATTTTTGGAGACAACAACTTCGTGGGCACCGAGCCGCAGGGCGTCCTGCGTTTTGCCCGGTGAAGTGGTAAAGACGACCACGCGCGCTCCGAAAGCATTGGCCAGCTTCACACCCATGTGACCGAGTCCGCCCAAACCGACTATGCCCACCTTTTGTCCTTTGCCCACTTTCCAGTGGCGCAACGGCGAATAAGTGGTGATGCCGGCGCAAAGCAACGGCGCAGCCGCAGCCAAATCAAGGTTTTTGGGCACACGCAGCACAAAGGCTTCATCCACGACAATGCCTTCGGAATAACCGCCATAGGTCATGCCGCCGATGTGTTTGTCCGGGCTATTGTAGGTGAAGATCACGCCAGCCTCGCAGAATTGTTCGAGGTCGTCCTTGCAGTTCTCGCAGGTGCGGCAGGAGTCCACCATGCAACCGACTGCGGCGATGTCGCCTTCCTTGAACTTTTTGACCTGCGCGCCGGTTTTTATGACGCGACCGATGATTTCATGGCCGGGCACACATGGGTAAGTGGTGCCGTGCCACTCGTTGCGGACGGTGTGCAAATCCGAATGACAAACGCCACAAAAAAGAATTTTGATTTGGACGTCGTGCGGACCGGGATCGCGACGTTGAATGGAAACCGGCGCCAGCGGCGAGGTTTGGGTCTGAACGGAATAAGCTTTGGCCTTATACATGACGCTATATTTAGCACATCATCGCGCCGAAGGCAAAGGGCAGGGGAGAGAAATTGAATCCAATTGCGAACCACATCAAACGTACGGAAAAGATTAGCCGCTAAAAGGCGTGAAAAACGCGAAAACGGGGTGAGGTGGCAAGTTGAACTAATTTTCCAAGATCGGCGGGATGAAGTTTGTGTTTTACGCTCGCCCTCACCTTTTTCCTCTCCCCCAGGAGAGGAAATCACCATTGACCGGTTTTGGTCTTGCGGCTGACCGTCTGGCAAATCCAGTCGCGCGAATTTTTAAGGGGACGGCGAACGATTCTCCTTCTCCATGGGGAAGTGTAGTGTATGCGGCTGACAGACCACATCCAGCCCAATTTCGTTTGTTGAGGAAAGGCCCTGCTTGATTTGCATTGCCTTGCTCCGCATCGCCACATCATTTCCATCAAAACTCCATGCAGCATCACTGAAATTGGCTTATCAGCTTTTTGGTTTGTGATGGATCGTGTTTCATACGGATGCGCCAGACCAGTTCTTCAGGGTTTACAACGCGGACGCTGGCAAACAAACGTTCAGCGCACCAAGTGACCGGGGAATAGCCGCGGACACCGCCTTCGGCCACCGCGTTTTCCTGCGGCATGTCCTCGGCATTTTCGTCGGTCCCAGGCGCATGTTTGAAATAGGACCAAGCATGGGCAATCACCCAATCATAGCGTGGAAGTTGCGCCGGCGCTGTTTTTTCGACTGTTTGCCGAATTTCACGAGCAATCTTGGCCGGCGTGCCAGCTCGCTCGCGGTTATTCGAGCGCTCCCAGATCGAGTAGCGGGCGGTGATCACCGGGACTTCAATCCCATTACGGTCTTTCACCCAGAATGTTTTGCCCGCACCCGCTTCGTAGGCCGAGTATTGGAAAACGAGAATCGCCAGAAGCCCATCGGTCTGGCCGGCGAAGACTTCGCAAGCCTTGTGTGCATCCGGGGAATCAAATTGCGTGAAATTGAAGCCGATGATGCGTGTATTGGTCTTTTTCATTAGCTCCCAAGTGCGCTGGGCATGTTGGGCGAGCAGTTCCCAGCGGTTCGCGCGCTGGCGACCAAAGCGATCCGGGTAGTAATACCCGCCGCCCCATTCGATGAACCAGTCGTTGGTCGTCCGGGTGTCCAGCGCGTATTCGATGGCCTGTGGGCATAGCTGTGCCAGTTCATCGAAACAACAGGACCAGCCAAAGGGGATCTTCCCGCGTCCGGAGTTGCCCCAATAACTTTCGTTGCCGAAAAAATTCCCCTCAAGCCACTGCACGTTGTCGCCGTCAGTGTCAATGAAAGCGACGGCGCTGCGAGAATCGTTCCAATCTATCGTCCTCGGGTCAAAACTCGTTGCTTTGGGAAGACTGAGCTTCTCGGTTCCGGCCATCAAGACAGGCAAATTCAGGCTCCAGTTGCTGGCAGTCTGGATGTCGCCATAGCCGGTGGACAGGTCGGTATTTGCTAACTCGTCACCGCAGTTCCAGCCGAGAATGGGTGAGAGCGGTTCCAGCCATGCCATCGCAACCGAAGTCAGCTCGTCACTGCCATAGGCCGTGAACACCTTCTGCGCGATGGCTAGGTCGCGGACGTGGGGTATTCGCGGATCTTGAAAGCAAAGCATCCGGTGGTTGAACTGGTTTTTGTAGGTTTGAAAACACCACAGTTGTGTTTTCTCGCGGACATCCAGCAATAGCTTGAGGCCGTGCGCTTTCGCTTCCTTTTCCAGATCCTCGTCCACGATAATGCCGTCCAGCAGTCCGGCCAGACTGGTGGCGACGTTGACGGAGTAATTCATACCCGACCGGTCGGCGTTGTTTTCACCTTTGGATTTGTCGCTGCGGTAAAGAATATAGCCCTTGATGATACCCTGCTTCGTGTAGCGATCCACCAAATCCCAAGGTTCGAAAGCACCCGGTGTCACCAGATCGGGGTGCCGGGCGAGTAGGCGTGCATACCATTTCTCCAAGTCGCCATCTCCGTTATTCACCCAGACCAGCTCATCCCCGCTGCCTTCGTTCACCGCTTTGGCGGCCAACCCCGCCACTGATTGAACCATCATTTGGAGCGCGACGCGGGGTTTCTGAAACTGTTGCTGGTTTGTCGTTCGAACCACGGCTTTTGGGAACGCTTGCGTCGGCCACCATCGGTCGTCCTCCTCTCCTGCGAAGACAGGCACAGCGATTAGTAACGCCGTTACCAATAGCTGGATTTGCCCATCGAGCAACCCGCGCCCATGATATGTATGTTCTCTCTGCACAATAGACTGTCACACCAACTTCTTCGCAATCTGCTCGTCCATGATTTTCTTCACCATCAGGGAACGATGTCCGCGAGGGTGGAGGGTTTTAGTTTGGTGGTAGGGCGCGCAGTCCCTTGCGCGCCGGCGGCGGCGGGCAACGGAGTGCCCGCCCTACCTCTTTGCCAGCGGCTTTTTTCGCCATGTTCCGAAGTGTGCGCGGGAATTTTATCAGCGTCAATTCCGCGTTCCGTTCGAGGCGGAGAGAAAATCCGTGTTCATCTGTGTCCATCCGTGGTTTAATTCTGCTTTCTCACCGGCAAATTTCCTTTTCTTCACCTGCTTTCCGGTTATCCTGCTGCGCTCTGGAATGAGGCCAGAGGCGTTGGGCGAAAGGCGTGAGGCGGGAAACTCCCATGCCTATTGCCTCGTGCCTAAAGCCCATCGCCTTTTTAAAAAATGGACGCAGCGCATATCCGCAATTTCAGCATCATTGCCCATATTGATCATGGGAAGACGACGCTTTCCGACCGGCTGTTGCATCGCACCGGCACGATTTCCACGCGCGACATGGAGGACCAGTTGCTCGACTCGATGGACCTCGAGAAGGAGCGCGGCATCACCATCAAGGCGCATCCGGTCACAATGCTTTACAAAGCCAATAACGGCGAGACGTATGAGCTCAATCTCATTGATACGCCGGGGCACGTGGATTTTTCCTATGAGGTTTCCCGCAGCTTGAGCGCGTGCGAAGGCGCGTTGCTCATCGTTGACGCCGCGCAGGGCGTCGAGGCGCAGACGGTCGCCAATGTTCACCTGGCGATGAAGCAAAATCTCACCATCATCCCCATCATCAACAAAATTGACCTGCCGCACGCGAACGTCGCGCAAGCCAGGCAGCAGCTTGAGGATATTCTGGCGATTCCCGGCGACACCGCGATTTTGGCGAGCGCCAAGGAGGGGATTGGCATTGACGAAATTTTGGAGGCGATTGTCGCGCGTATCCCGCCGCCGAAACCGACGGGCGCGCCGTCGTTGCAGGCGCTTGGCTTTGATTCCTATTTTGACACTTACAAAGGCGTGGTCACACACGTCCGCGTGTTCAACGGTGAGCTGAAGGCAGGACAGCAGGTGAAACTGTTTCATTCGGGCAAAAATGTTGAGGTGAAGGAAGTCGGCAGTTTCAATCCAAAGCCGTATGTGCGCGAAAAGCTCGAGGTAGGCGAGACCGGTTACATCACGGCCAACATCAAAAGCCCGCAGGAAGTGAAGATGGGCGACACCATCACCGACGCGCGGAATCCATCGCCAGTGCTGGCGGGGTTCAAGGAAATCCATCCGATGGTGTTCAGCGGGATTTATCCGATTAACACGGCGGACTACGAACATCTCAAGGCGAACCTCGGAAAGTTGCAGTTGAACGACTCGGCGTTTGTGTATCAGGCGGAAACTTCGGTGGCGCTGGGCTTCGGGTTTCGCTGCGGGTTTCTCGGCTTGTTGCATCTGGAAATCGTGCAGGAACGGTTGCGTCGCGAATACAACATGGACATCATCGCGACGTATCCCAGCGTCATTTACAAGGTGACGCTCACGGACGGCACGGTGAAGGATGTGGACAACCCGGCGTTTTTGCCCGAGCCGAATTACATCCGGAAAATCGAGGAGCCGATGGTCAGAGCCTTCGTGATTTGCCCGAACGAAAACATCGGCGACATGATGGCGTTGATTTCCGAAAAGCGCGGCGCGCTCGACCACACGGAAACGCTCGATACGCGCCGCGTGATGCTGACGGCATTAATCCCGCTGAACGAAATTTTGATCGATTTCCATGACCGCATCAAAAGCATCACGCGCGGCTACGGTTCGATGGATTATGAGCGCGCGGGCGTGCAGGAATCAGACATGGTGAAGCTCGACATACTCGTGAACAGCGAGTCGGTGGACGCATTTTCCTGCATTGTACATCGCGACAAAGCGGAGGGCAGGGGACGCGCGCTCGCCGCCAAGCTCAAGGATGTCATCCCGCGCCAGCAATACGCCGTGGCGATTCAGGCGGCCATTGGCGGTAAAATCATCGCGCGCGAAACCGTGCGCGCATTGCGCAAGGACGTGACGGCAAAATGTTACGGCGGCGACATCACGCGCAAACGCAAGTTGCTTGAAAAGCAAAAGGAAGGTAAAAAACGCATGAAATCGTTCGGTTCGGTGAACATTCCGCAGGAGGCGTTCATCGAAGTGCTGAAGGCATGATTAATTGCGAATGAAGAATTTTGAATTACGAATGAACTGCACGCCTATAATTGTTGTCTTTTATTCGCCATCCGAAATTCACAACTCAAAATTATGATGACTTTTCGCTGGTTTTTTTCAAAAACGATTCGCGAGGCTTGCACGATGCGCAAGCACGTCCGCCACTGGATGTCTGCGCAACGCGACCTGCTTTCGCCACAGGCGATTGCCGCGGTGACGACCGCAATGAACGAGGTGCGAACGGCGATT
Organism: Verrucomicrobiota bacterium; assembly: GCA_049521735.1. Classification (GTDB taxonomy): domain Bacteria; phylum Verrucomicrobiota; class Verrucomicrobiia; order Limisphaerales; family UBA11358; genus UBA11358. The sequence continues at coordinate 4,199 of JBEKON010000059.1, read as the reverse complement.
CAGGAGGGCGCAGACAAGGGCAAAATCCGGATTAAGACGGAGGAGCTTGAATTTGCCGCCAACAAATGGCTCAAGCCGTACCCCAATGCCATGTGGCGCGAGAACGTCGAAGTGTTGCTCGTAGCGATAGCGGCGGCGATGAGCATTCGCACCTTTTTCCTGCAACCGTTCAAGATTCCCACCGGTTCAATGCAACCGACGCTTTACGGTGTTACGTCTCAAAATTTGATTGGCAATCCGAATTTCAAGGTTCCGACCGGCTGGGAGCGGGTCAAGGAATGGTTTGAAGGCGTCTCGTATGTTCATGTCGTCGCCGAATCGGATGGCGTCATTGACCGAATCAATCCAACGAAGCGGCTTTTGATTTTTAACATCGAACAGACGTTTTGGATAGATAACGTGCCGCATACGATCTGGTTTCCGCCGGACTTTGGCGAAGCGCCGCTGGAATATCGGGCAGGTTGGGCAAGGGGACATTTGTATCACAAGGGCGACGAAGTCGTGAATCTCCGCGTCAGCGCAGGTGACCATTTGTTTGTGGATCGGCTCACTTACAACTTCCGTCTGCCGAAGCGCGGTGAAATCATCGTCTTTGGGACCACTGGAATTGCGGGACTGCCGCAGGATGAATTTTACATCAAACGTTTGGTGGGGCTTGGTGGCGAAACGCTGTTCATCAAACAGGATTATGAAGTCGGGAACGTGCCCAGATTTGGGGCGGTTCCCGTGGGGCATCTGGTCGTGAACGGGCAACCACTGTCGGCCTCAACTCCACATTTCGAAAATCTGTATGGGTTTTCGGGCGTTTGTCCGGGTGAAAAAAAATTGGAATACCGGGAAAGTCAATATTTCGGTCATGCCATGTTGGAAGCATTAGCATCGGGAAACAGCTTTCTGGTGGAAACAAACCATTATTTTGCCATGGGCGACAATACTTTCAACAGCTCTGATTCGCGTTACTGGGGAGATTTTCCAAGCGACCGTGTCATCGGTAAATCCTATTTTGTCTATTGGCCCATCACAAAACGATTTGGGTGGGGAAATCAATAAGCTGCCGCAGCGAAAATGAATGCCGCAACCAACGAGACGGTTTTAATCACCGGCGCTTCATCGGGAATTGGCCTGGAATTGGCAAAGTGTTTCGCGGCGGACGGTTGCCGGTTGGTCCTCGTAGCCCGCAACACAAAGGCGCTCCAGTCTCTCGCTGCGGAATTGCAACAAACGTACAAAATCGAAACGTTTGTTTTGACCGCCGATCTTTCCCTGCCGGAAACCCCAGCGCGCATTTTCAAAGAACTGCAGGGCAGGGGAATCATGGTGGACGTTTTGGTCAACAACGCCGGATTTGGCGCGCTTGGCGCTTTCGCCGGGTTGCCGCTTCAGTGGCAGCTCGAAATGCTTCAGGTGAATATCACCGCATTGACGGAACTTACCGGGTTGTTTCTCTCCGGCATGATTCAACGCCGGCGCGGCGGAATACTCAATGTCAGTTCAGTCGCGGGTTTTGAGCCCGGCCCCGGCATGGCGATTTATCACGCGACAAAAGCCTACGTGCTTTCATTTACGGAGGCGCTTGCCGAGGAACTTGCCGGCACAAAGGTGACCGTCACGGCATTGTGTCCCGGCCCAACCACGACCCATTTTGGCAATGTCGCAAATTCTCAAAGAGAGCGGCGGCTGAAAAAGATACCCAAGATGTCCGCCGAAAAGGTCGCGCAATACGGCCACCACGCTTTTCGCAAGAGCAGGGTCTTGGCGATTCCAGGCTTGCGAAATCATCTCCTCGTTTTTTTGGTTAAAATCCTGCCACGCCGATATGTGAGGAAAATCGCCAAATCGTTCAACAACACAAAGAATCCGGCATAAAACCGCCTGTCAGCCTGTATTTCCAAGGAATCACAAAGAGTGTTAATTAATGTGGCACAATGTTTGTTATATTCAATTAATATAGATTCGTGCTTGACGTTTTGCGGGCATTTGTGCTGAAATACTACAGTCGCGGTCGGTTATGAAAATGTCGCGCATCATCGGATTAGTAGCAATTTCGGTCGTTTTGTTGAATAGAGTTTCCGGTCAGGGTTTCGCAAACCTTGACTTTGAATCCACGCTCCTTTCAGCCGGTGGCTTCCCCACTACGGTTTCTGCTTCAGCGGCTTTCCCCGGTTGGAGTGTGTTCATCGGGACAAATGCCCAATCAACCGTTCTTTATAACAGTGCAACACTTGGCGCTTCGAGTGTGGCGATTCTTGCTGGCGGCAGCCATTCTCCAGTTTCAGAAGTATATGATGGGAACTTTTCGGCTTTGTTGGTTAGCGGCAACGACGGCGATTCATCGTTGAGTCAGACTGGGTTAGTTCCGGCGAGTGCGAACTCTATACTCCTTTATGTCAATATGGGGCCACAACGTCTTGCCACAAATTTTTCCATCAGTTTGGGGGGGCAGACTATTCAAATGGTCGCCCTTGAAAATTATGTCAGTTATTCATTCATATTGTATGGCGGTAATATTTCCAATTTTGCAGGGCAAGTCGCCGACCTTACCCTCACATCACTCAGTGTAGGTAATGGCGGTGTAACTTATTTCGAATTAGATGACATCCAATTTTCTTCGTCTCCGGTTCCCGAACCGAGTGCGTTGAGCTTGGTTGGCATTTGCTTTTTACTCCTTTACTGTCGAATGCAGTGGCCTAACAAATCGCTGCAGCAACGCAGGATGGCGTCTCTAGTTCCGCTTCGCGGTTCACATCATTTGGTCCCGCGTGCCTGAGCTCTGGACGTTAGGCAACATTTAGTTCGCGACACTAGCTCCCCACCTTGTGCGATAAACTTATTGGACGATTGCGCGAATTTTTGTTGACACTCATCAAACATTGTTTTTCGTCAATTTTTGTAACTGTCTCAAAATCAGCTTGAGCGGTCGGTTCCGCCTGCCGGTCGCTTGTTCATAAGGTGCACGGTGTTTGACTGTCCATCGCGCACCTTCTCTCGGATTGTCGGAGTTCGTTACAGTGTGGCTAGAAACGGGCTTCGGCTGCTTGCCAAGGCTTGCGGCTGTGGTTTCAACTCGTGTTAATGGAGTGGTCCGCGTTTCTTTCCTTGGTCGTATTGGCACTGTTGATGCTGTTCGTGACCGCTGTGATTCTCATGGTATCGGGTTTCAAATCTTTGCGCGGCGTTTGGCCTCCGGACGTAGGATTTAGGCCAACTCACTCCCCTGCGTCCATGCCGCGCCGCGCAATCTGCCCTCGCCCGAATTTTCTCTGGATGTCGATCCTCGCGCAGCGTCCTGCGGCGCGCTTCGATTGGCGTGCCAGGGCTTACGAGGCTGTTGGGCATGGATTAAGCTCCTGATGCTTCCTGTGTCGTTTTATGAATGAAAAAGCCGTAATGATTTTGTCGCATGACAGTGCCTGGTTTCAGTGTCCTGGCAAAACTGGTCGTGTTTGCACGTTCTTCCTCGGTCACTGTGATTGTTTCAAGGGACTGGCGGACTTTTGTCGTGACGCCGGAATTCCTCTGAGGGTGTTTTCGCACCGGGCGTCCTCCAACGCGAAGCGTCCTGCGGCGCGCGCCGCTAGAGCGCAGAGGCACGGGAAACCCACGTTGGCTGCTGTGTGATTATGCCAGAGCCGCGGCGTCAGCGACAGTTTGACTTCCGCCTGCTCCTGGATGCTAACCAGGGCGAGTGCAGCGGTTGATGTGACCCTCGAAGCTTTCCCCTCCCCTCGCCCACCGTCCCGACGCGCAGCACAAGCCGTCCCGGCGAAATTGGCAGTGCGCCGCTGGGTTGAAATCGCCTTCCGGCCCAATCCAGCCGCCGACACTCTGCGGCGCGGCCGCCCATATTTTGCTTCAAATCACGGAAACATTCGCGCAGATGGCGGCGTTCCATTTGGAGGGAATCTGTTTAGCAGTTACCATTTATGCTTTACCACTGCAGGAACCGGGGGTATTTCGTGATTTTTACCTGGATGATGAGCGGAAAATCAGATTCCGGAAAGGCGGGTGCGCCTGAAGGCGACATCCAATGGATGGGCCAGGCCGTCTTTGGCATGGTTTGCGCCCTGGTCATTGGACTATTTGCCTGGAGCGCTGAACCCGGCTTCTTGGAATTGACAAGTCCACATGCTGAGAATGCCTACTATAATCTGTTGGTGCAGGGTTTTCGTGCCGGGCAACTCAACGTGAAAAGAGAAGCA
>JBEKON010000058.1:0-10684 GCA_049521735.1 Verrucomicrobiota bacterium | reverse complement strand
GTGTAATTGACCCGGCGTTTGGCGCAGAGGTTGCCTTCCACGAAATGGCAGCCGCCTTCGAGGCAGCCGGCCACCAGCACGCCGTCCGCGCCGTTTTCAAGGGCTTTCATGAAGTATTCGGTTTCCAGCCGGCCCGTGCAGGGGGTGCGGATGATGCGTATGTTGGGCGGATATTGGATGCGCATGACCCCCGCCAAATCCGCCGACGAATAGGCGCAGTAGTGGCAGCAAAAGGCCAATATCCTGGGTTCAAATACTTCGGTTTTCATTGAAAAAGATTTTTAACCACCAAGACACAAAGGCCGCAAAGGAACGCAAAGGGCGCAGAGATAAAAAACTTCTCTTTGAGTTCTATGTGCATTTTCGCGGCAATAATTTGGAAAGTTTCGGTATTCATTTTAAGCGGGTTCCATTGTCTTGGCGCCTTGGCGGTGTGCGCCTGAGCCGTTTTCACCGTTTTTGCCGGCAAATAATTCCTTGATCATCACCTCGAACTGGCCGGTCTCGAAGTGATGCAGTTGGATGGCGCGGGCCGGGCATTCGGCGGCGCAAATGCCGCAGCCCATGCACTTGGCGGCTTCGATCTGTCCCTTGCCGTCCTTGTTGCAGTAGGGCGCGGTATAGGGGCAAACCGTGACGCAGGTCATGCAGGATATGCACTTCTGCTGGTCCACGTATGAGACTTGGGCGCTGACATCGAGCTGTGTTTTGGAAAGCACTGTGGCCGCCCGCGCAGCGGCGGCGCGCGCTTGGGCGATGTTTTCATCAATGAACTTCGGCGAATGGGCCAGCCCGCACAGGAAGATGCCTTCGGTGGTGAAATCCACTGGGCGCAGTTTCACATGGGCTTCCACGTAGAAACCATCGAGGTTCAATGGCACCTTGAGCATGTCCGAGATGCGCTTGTTGTTCTTCAAATCCACTTCCACGCCGGTGCTGAGCACGACGTTGTCGGCCTCGATCGCGAGCGGTTCGGGGAGGTCGGGACTTTTCAGGGTCACCACTAGGCCGTTGTTGTCGGTCACTTGCGGCGGCGCTTCCGGCGCGTAACGGATGAAGACAACCCCGGCCTCGCGCGCCTGCTGATAGTAGATTTCCCGGAAGCCGTAAGTCCGGACGTCGCGGTAAAGCACATAGACATTGGCGCTGGGATCCAGTTTTTTGACGGCCAATGCGTTTTTGACGGCCATCGAGCAGCAGATGCGGCTGCAATATGGATGCTTTTCGTTGCGCGAGCCGACGCATTGAATCATGACGATGTTTTGTCCCTTTGCGGGCCAAGTCTTGTCGTGCAACTGCTTTTCCAGTTCCACCTGGGTCAGGACGCGGTCGGACTTGCCGTACGAATATTCCGTGGTTTTGGCCGGTTGCGCGCCCGTGGCCACGATGATGGCGCCGCCGGAAATTTCGCCGCCTTTGGCGAGCGTCACGTCAAATTTGCCGATGTGACCTTTGATGCCGGTGATTTCGGCTTCCAAGTAAGTCTTGATGCGGGGATGTTTCTCGACCTGCTGGATGAGGCTGCGGGTGAATGCGGCGATGTCGTCGTGCTCGAAGGTGTTATGAATATCGTGCAGGATTCCGCCCAGCCGTCCGGCTTGCTCGACCAGATGGACGTTGAATCCCTGGTCGGCCAGCGCCAATGCGGCGGTCATGCCGCTCAATCCGCCGCCGATGACAATGCCAGTCTGATCCACCTGCAGCGTTCCACTCTCCAAAGGCCAGAGCGTGCGCGCCCGGGCGATGGACATTTTGACGAGTTCAACCGCCTTTTCGGTGGCGGTTTGCGGCACGGTGGAATGCACCCAGGAACATTGGTCGCGGATGTTGGCCATCTCGAACAGATACGGGTTCAGGCCGGCTTCGCGCAGGGTTTCGCGGAACAACGGCTCGTGCGTGCGCGGGGTGCAGGAGGCGACCACGATGCGATTGAGCCGGTGTTGATGGATCATGTCCTTGATATTGGACAGGCTGGTGTCGGCACAGGTGAACATGGTGTGGGTCGCCAAAACCACGTTCGGCTCATGCTCGATGCGTTTGACCACCGCCTCGACGTCCACAACCGAGGCGATGTTCATGCCACAGTGGCAGATGAACACGCCGAGCCGCGGTTCTTCATCGGTGACATCATGCTCGACGGGATAACTCTTTTTGGTGATGAGCGCGTTGCGCGCCGGCGCGAGCAGTTCCATGGCCATGGAAGCCGCGGCGCTGGCCTGGGTGACTGTTTCGGGAATGTCCTTGGGTTCCTGCGCCGTGCCGCCGACGAATACGCCGGGCCGGGAAGTGGACAGCGGCAGGAGCCGGTCGGTGTCGCAGAAGCCGAATTCGTTGAGCTTGATGTCCAGGCAGGCGGCCAGCCCCGCCATGCTGTGCGGCGGTTCCATGCCCACGGACAAAACAATCAGGTCGAATTCCTTTTGCGCCAGCTTGCTGTTTTCGTCGAGGAACGAAACGCGCAGGTCCTTGCTGCCGGGCAACTGGACAATCCGGGAAGGGATGCTCTTGACGTAATGGATGTTCTCCTTGGCCCGGGCGCGCTCGTAATACTGGTCGAAATCCTTACCGTGGGCGCGGATGTCCATGTAGAAAATCGTTGCGTCCAGCTCTCCGACGTGGTCGCCAGCGACCATGGCCTGTTTGGTGGCCATCATGCAGCAGATGGAGGAGCAATACTCGTTGCCGCACGTCGAATCGCGCGAACCGACGCATTGAATCCAGCCGATGCGTTTCGCCTCTCGTCCATCGGACAGGCGGATGACATGGCCTTCGAACGGCCCGGCTGCGGAAAGCATCCGTTCGAATTGGACGCTGGTGACAACGTTGGCGTAACGGCCGTAACCGAATTCGCCTTTACGCGAGGCATCGAACTCGCTGAAACCCGGAGTCAGGATGACCGAACCCACGTCGAGGGTGACCGTCCGCTCGCGCATAGCATGGTCAATGGCGTGCTGCTTGCACGTTTCAACGCACCGGTTGCATTCCGAGCACAGCGCGCAATTCAGACAACGTTCGGCCTCCGCGAGGGCCTGCTCCTCGGTGAGTCCTTTTTCGACCTCTTCGAAATTGTTCAGCCGGCTGGCCGGGGCCAGTTCTTCGGCATGAGGCCGGGACTTTCTTTCGACCTTGTCGAGCGTGGGCATGAACGCCGGGGGAATCGGGCGGAGGGAATCCTCAAAACGGCCGCCCAACAAATTCTTGCCTTTTAAAAATCGTTCAATGGATTCGGCGACGCGTTTACCAGCGGCCACGGCGTCAATCACGGACATCGGGCCGGTCGCATTGTCGCCGCCCGCAAAAATGCCGGGCACGGAAGTCTGGCCGGTCACCGGGTCGCTCTTGAAACAGCCGCGTGCGTTTTCAACCTTGATGTGGGCGACCAGTTCCTCATCCACCGATTGGCCGATGGCGACGATGATTTGGTCGGCTTCAATCGTGGTGAGATCGTTTTCGTCGAAGGCCGGGCTGAACCGTTTCTGGTCGTCAAAAACCCGGGTGCAACGTTTAAGCTCGATGCCGGTGACGGAGCCGTTGCCCAAGATGCGTTTGGGACCCCAGCCGTTTCGGATTTTGATGTTTTCCGCCAGCGTGGCTTCGATTTCTTCCTTGTAAGCAGGCATCTCGTTCCGCTGTTCGAGGGAAATCAGTTCGACGCTTTTTGCGCCGAGACGCAGAGCAGTCCGGGCCACGTCCACCGCCGCGTTGCCGCCGCCGATGACCAGCACCCGGCCTTTCACGGCGGGTTTTTTGGCCGAACCGGCATCGCGGAGAAATTCAATACCGTGAAGGACGCCCTTGATTTCCTCGCCTTCCACGCGAAGTTTGCGGCTCTTCTGGGCGCCAGCCGAAATGAAGGCCGCAGCGTAATCTTTCTGGAGCGTCTGGACGGTAACGTCACGGCCGATGCGGCAGTTATAGACGAACTTGACGCCCTTGCGGCGGATGATTTCGATTTCGTGGTCGAGCACCTTCTTGGGCAGGCGATATTCGGGAATGCCATAGCGCAGCATGCCGCCTGCGGCGGGCATCGTTTCATAGACCGTGACCGCAAAACCGGCATCAGCAAGGTCGTTGGCGGCGGTGAGTCCCGCCGGGCCGCCGCCGATGACGGCCACTTTTCTGGCGTCCGGCGCGGGAGTTTTTTCCTCCGGCAGGGCGAGTTTGCCCGCCGCGAGCATTTCCATTTCCTTGTCCGAGGCGAACCGTTTCAGGAGCCGGATGGCAATGGGATCGTCGGCCTTGCCCCGCATGCATTCGGACTCGCAGGGATGCGTGCAGATGCGGCCGCAGATGGCCGAAAGCGGGTTGCGCTGGCGGATGAGTTCGACCGCCTTGAGATATTCCTTTTGCTTGATGAGCTGGACGTAGCCCTGGACGTTGACCCGGGCCGGGCACGTCAGTTTGCAGGGTGAGTGGCCGTTTTTGAGAATGCCGAAAATGTTCGGGGTGGCCTGGGCGTAAAGTTTGGCGATGCCCTTGCGGGTGCCGAGGCAGCGGTTGAATTCGTCCGGAATGTCCACGGGACAGACCTGCGTGCATTCACTGCAACCGGTGCATTTGTCCTCGATGACATATCGCGGATGCCGCCGGACGGTGGCCTTGAAATAACCCGGTTCGCCTTCCAGCCCGACGAGTTCGGAAAGCGTCAGGATTTCGATGTTCAGGTTGCGCGCGCATTCGACGAACTTGGGCGAGCCGATGCAGGTGGCGCAATCGCCGGTCGGAAACGTCTTGTCCAGATGCGCCATCATGCCGCCGATGGCGGCATCGCGCTCGACGAGATAGACCTTGAAGCCGCTGTTGGCCAGGTCGAGGGAGGCCTGGACGCCGGCAATGCCGCCGCCTTGCACCAGCACCGCGCCAATTTTTTTGCCGTCGGATTTACTCATGACCGTTGATTTCAACTTTTTTCAAAACGTTTGAAGCCGGGACCATCAGCTTGTCGAACCCGAGTTCACCGGGGCCGATGCCCAGGCAAAGCCCAAGAAGCTGGGTGATGTAAACAATCGGGATTTGATAATTCTTTCCGGTCTGCCGGTTGATGTCCTGCTGCCGCAAATCAAGATTGACCTGGCACATGGGGCAACTGACCGCGATGCAATCCGCGCCCGATGCGCTGGCCATTTCAATGATCCCTTCGCTAAGCTGTATCACCACGTCCGTCCGCGAAAGCGACAAGCCGCCGCCGCAACATTCGACCTTGCATGGCCATTCCAGGCTCGTGCCGCCCATCGCGGTCACCAGCCGGTCGAGCGACGTCGGATTTTCCGGGTCATCAAATTTTAAAATCTTTGGCGGACGAACCAGCAGACAGCCGTAGTAACAGGCCACCTTGAGACCGTTCAGCGAACGTTTGAGGGACTTTTTGATGGTCGGCAGGCCGACATCTTTGAGCAACACCTCGACGAGGTGGTGGACCTTGACCGAGCCGTCGTAATCACGGTCGAGCGCTTCGCGGACGCTCCGGCGGATTCCGGGATGGGCCGCGATTTCGTGGTTGGCCACTTTCATCCGATTGTAGCAGGCGGCGCAATTGACGAGCATGTCCAGTTTCATGTCCTGGACCTTGGAGAGGTTGGCGGCGGGCAGGGACACGGCCAGCAGGCGGTCGGTCTGGTGCCCGGCGGTGGCGCCGCAACACGTCCAGCCCTTGGGTTCAACCAAATCAATGCCCAGCGCCCGGGCAACCGCCAGGGTGGACTGGTGCATGTCGCGGGCCGTGGATTCAGCCGAGCATCCGGGATAATAGGCGTATCTCATGCTTTGGCCCCTTTGTTTTCTTTAATTTTTCGGAAAATGCGTTTCACGGTCTTCCGGTCGCTGCCACGGGGAGGCAGCAACGCAATTTTCCCCTTCTTCAACATGGCCGGGAATTTTTCCGTGTCATTCATCAACTTGCCCGTGCCGAGTTTGTAGGCGGTGATCATGCCGATTTCGTAGGAGCGGCCGAAGGTTTCGACCGTTTTCAAAAAGGCGCGGTTGAACAGCGGCACATTGCCTTTCTGTTTCGAGGCCCCTCTTGCCAGGGCCAGCCGGCGCAACGCGTCAATGACCGCCGCCACGTCAATACCCATCGGGCAGCGGGCGGAACAGGTCTCACACGAGGCGCACATCCAGACGAGATCGCTTTCCAGCAGTTCATTGCCAACGCCCAGATGCAGTTGCCGCATGATTTCCGAGGGGCGGGACCTGGTGAGTTTGGTCACCGGACAACCGCTGGAGCATTTCTTGCACTGGAAGCAGACGCTGATGTCCACGCCGGACAACTCTTCGACGGCCTGCTTCAGGCCAGCTCCGTTCTTTTTATTTTTGATGGTTATCACGTCGTTATCTCCCGCTATTTCGCGGCCAGCTCTCCAACAAGTTCTTCGACCCCGACATCGTCGGTGTCCTCCGAGGCAATGGCCTTGATATTGCCGGGAACAACCTTGCGATAGACCTGCGCGGGTTTGCACTTCTGGCCGTTCACCGTCAAAAGCTGCTCAACGGTTATCCCGAAAAGTTTCTGATTCTCCTCAAGATACGGCAGGATCAATTCCCAGTCCTCGGCGGTCACCCGGGCGAATTTGCCGCCGTTCAACTGCTGATCGACCATGGTCTTGCCGGGGTCGCGGACAAAAATGGCACCGCCCGAGGCCAGCGAGAACAGATTGCTGCCCGGATAAGGCTCGGGCAGAGGAACCAGGTGTCCGTCATCATCGAATTTGACGCCGTTCAAGATCACGAAGCCGCCTCCGTGATTGGGGTCGCCAGCCATGAAGGACTCGGCCAGAAAGTCGAGGCAGGTGCCGTTGATGACCACGCGGGGTTTGCCAACAGAATTGATGAGCGGTCTTCCGGCCGCGTTGCCCAGCACAAAGACAGCGCCGCCTTTGGCGCCATACAGGAACGTCTGGCCCACGTCGCCATGGACGACCATTTTTCCTTCTTTGATAATCTGACCCAACTGGTCCTGGGCATTGCCGTGCACCGTAATCGTCAGTCCATCAATGCCGGAACCCAGATAATCACCGCTGCTGCCATAAACATCCATGGTCACATCGCCGGTTTCCGGGCCGAGGCCGCAGCCGATATATCGCTGGCCGATGCAATTAAAGCTGATGAAATGCCGCCAGCCTTTCATGAACGCATCCACCAACAGGGCGGCGTCACAGTCGTTGCCTTCCGGCGGGAAATGAGCGGCGTCAATGACCAGCGTGGTTTCGTTCTCCTGCGGTTGCCGCAGGCTGCTGCGCGTCGCGAAATCAATGAGCCGGAACGCGCCCTTGCCGGAATCTTTTGAACCGATGTTGGGAATGTTGCCAAGCAACCGGCTCAACTCAGTGTGGATGACGTGAAGAACGTGGCTGCGTTTCTTCGAGCCGGTTGAGTAACGCCGGTCGTTAAGCAGTGCAAATACCTCAATGGTCGTCGCCGTCCGGGAAGGATCTTTTCCCTGATTAGTGATTTCCCGGCACGCGCGGCGAAATTCATCAAACGTCCATTGGGGTATTTGTTCACGCAGCGTTTCAAAAATCGCCAGGCTGTTGCCGGAAACAAACCGTTCATTGGCGATTGCCGGTTTGGACTCCCCGGATTCGGTGGCCGCTGGCGGTTCCCGCGAAAAATCGCACGGTTCGGTCCCTCCCGGCATGGGAACCGGGTTGCCGAATTTGTCCGTGCACGAAATCCGTATTTTGCCAGCCGGATTTTTTTGCAGGTTGAAAATAAACGCTCCGCCGTCGTTATGACTGCCGCCGCGCGCGTTCCAGTAGCGGTCGGCCACGGGGCAGATACGTTTGTCATCCTTCGAGAGACTCAACAGCGTGGCGTCGATGGCTTGTTTTTCCGAGGCAATCAGGCCCACCTGAATTTCGCCATCGCAAAAAGCAAACACCTGGGGCCGGAGCATCGCGGTATCGGTGATGCCCATCAACTGGAATTGCTTCTTTCGGGGAATGTTGCGGGCGATGATGAAAAACCACGGGCCATCGGGTGAGCCGTGGATATGGGTGGCTTGAATTGCCCGGTAAATCTTTTGCTTCTCCGGGTCGAGCCGGTCAAAGTCCAGTTCCGTGGTGGGCGCCAGCGCCTCGATGATATACTCCAGCGGATAATGGTATGTCCGGGTGAGCAGGTCGAATAACTGGGCGGAAACTTCCGTGTCGGTGAGAAACTGCGGATAAATGTGGCGCTGTTTGAGATATTCGGTCACCGAATGGTAATTGGCGAAGTCGCCGTTATGCACCAGCGCCATGTCAATGGCCGCAAACGGATGGGCGCCACCGGGATGCCAGACGCGGCCCTTGGTCGGGAAACGCTGATGGGCAATCCATTCGTGGGCGCAAAGCTCCTCGATCCTGTAGTATTTTACGATGGCTTCGGCATAACCGACCACCTTGAGGATCATGATGTCCCGGCCGTGCGAGAGCACAAAGGCCCGTTTTTCGCCCAGAGACGCGTAATATTTTTGATTGAGGTTGAAGCTGTTCTGGTTGACGAATTCATCCTCCGCCTCGCCGCGGTCGAGTTGTTGCAGATGATTCTTGGCAATGAACGTATCGAGCACCAGCGGCTTGACGCGGACAAAGTAACGGCAGACATCGGGCGGCAATACTTCCAAACCCGGCACGGATTTCCAGTCATCAACCTTGTCGAGTTGCGCGGAAGCGGCGATGTCAAAGAACGGCTTAATGAATTGCGCCTCGATTTCCGGCCGTACCTTCGTGTCAATGAACGCCACGTGCAGCAGGTAATGGTTGTCCAGCACTTCCCGGCTGACGCCGAGCTGTTCCGGGACGAGTCCCACCGCCGCGATGCCACCGCCCTTGCCGTTTCCGCGGTTGTGCATCTGGCGTGACGGTTCGTAAATATGCCTGCCCGGCACCGGCTTGCTGCAGCAGAAACCGACCACGCCACAACCGCCTTCTTCCGCCTCCTTCCGAATGGACGGGGAACAGCCGAGGCTTTCCGCCAGCCGTTTTCTTGAATATCCAAACCGTTTTATCAATTCACTGTTCATTTTTTTGCCGGCACGTCGTTGGCGTAATCAAGATGCATCAGGAGATCGGTGCGTCCGCGCAGTTCACTGACGCTGCGCAGGCCGAGGCGCAGCAAAATTCCGACCAGCGTCTTGCGCCAAGCGCTGTAGAGATTGATCAGCCGCTGGGTGCCCCAGTCTAAATCCATTTTTCCGGAAAGCTCGGGGTCGGTTGTGGCGATGCCGCGCGGACAACCCCGTCCGCTCTCGCAAAGGCTGCACCGCACGCATCCCAGCGCAACCAGTTCCGCCGTTCCGATGACGACTCCGTCGGCGCCCAGGGCTATGGCCTTGGCGATGTCGTGGGCCGAGCGGATTCCGCCGCTGGCGATAAGCGTCACCTTGTCACGGACGCCTTCATCCGTGAGGAAATTGTGCACCTTGCCAATGGCGTATTCGATGGGCATGGCAATGTTCTTTTTGGCAATGTCAGGCGCCGCGCCGGTTCCGCCATAACCTCCGTCAATGTGGACAATGTGTGTGCCGGCGGAATAGCTGCCCACCGCAACCATGTCCACATCCGTCGGGGTCGAAACTTTCGTTGAAATCAAGGCGCGCCGGTTCACATGCTTGACCCAGTCGATATGCTTGGCGTGATCTTCAATGGAATAGACGCTATGGAACGGGAACGGTGAAAACAGCGATATGCCGAGCACAGTCTCGCGCATTCTGGCCACGGCCGGGGTGTTTTTGTCGCCCAACAGGTGTCCGCCCAGGCCGGGCTTGGCACCTTGGGCATACTTGAATTCCACAATCGGCACCCGCTGGATGGTTTCCTCACGCACACCGAAAAGGCCCGTGGCAACCTGTGTAATCACGTGGTCGTCATACGGCCGCATACGTTCCATGTATCCGCCCTCACCGGTGCAGGTGAATGTGTTCCACGCCACGGCCGCCCGTGCCTTTGACAATTGAGTTACATTGCTGACCGACCCGAACGACATGCCGCCCCCATACCAAGGAACGTCAATTTTGATTTCCGGCCGGCCATCATTGCGCTTGTTCAACGATATGCTGGTATCAATCTGGTCCGCGTCGAGTTTTACGGGTGGCTGTTTGGGAAATTTGAACCGGAGCTTGTCAAAGCCGCCGCCGGAATTGCCGCACTCATAATTATAGTCATATTCGTCAGAGGGCAAATCACCGGTTTCGGCCATTTTCCATGTCGCCAGGATCAAGTCCGCCGTCCAGCGAAAATCACCAAGCGCCTTGAACATGGGATTTTCCCGGATCTGCAGCGCCCCTTGCGGGCAATGGGCCACGCAATAATGCCCGTTTTTTGCGCAGGCCGGCCCGATGCACAAGTGATGGTTTGGTTCACCGAAATATTCATACCCGGGTTTTCGCACATGGACTGCATGGGAACAAATCTCAATGCACTTGCCGCAGCGTTGACAGTTCAGGCTGCGATGGATGATGTATTTGGCGATCTCGTTGCGATAGCGGGACGGCGCGGGTTTGACAACCCGCTTCACTTCCTCCTGCGGCACGCGAGTTTTCAGCGTATTCTCAGGCAAAGTGTTCATAACCCTCCCTTTCTGGCACCGAAAAGTTTGCCGAAGGTTTCCTCCTCAAGATTTTCAAAAAACATGGCGCGGCCGACATCGCCCCGAAGCCGGCGGACCTCGCGCATGCCCATGGCCCCCATCACTTCGATCAACTGGT
>JBEKON010000057.1:0-10982 GCA_049521735.1 Verrucomicrobiota bacterium | reverse complement strand
TTGAGTGAGCGATGTCTGGGCGTCGAGCACGTCGAGTTGAGTGCCGGTGCCGGCGGCAGCGCGCGCCTCGGCCTCACGCAAGGCTTCCTCGGCTTCCTCCTGCACCTTTTGCTGGGATTCCAAAACCTCCCTGGCTTCGATGAAACTGGAATAAGCCGTGCGGACTTGAAGCTCAATCTGACGCGCCTGATCAATCACGTCGGTTTTGGCTTTTTCGTAAAGCGCCCTGGCCTGAACAACTCTGCCGTGGGTCAACATTCCGTCGAAAATGTCCCAGCTCAACTGCGCACCCGCGTTCCAGCCATGAATATCGTGGTCCAGATCAACAGGCGGAGTATATTGCGCGTTATACCAATTATAACCGGCAAACACCTGAACAGCCGGCTTGTAGCCGGCACTTGCATTGATGACGTTTAGCCGCTGCAACTCTTCCCCCTTGCGCAGCGCCACCAGTTCCGTGCGATTGGCCAGCGCCTGCTGGATGGCGTCGGGCAGATTCACCCGATACGGCGCGGCCTCCAGGGTGTCGGTCAGTTGCAGTGGAATGTCCTCCCAAACGTCGCGCGGCAGATTGTAGCCGAGCAGATTGGCCAGATTATTTTTGGCAATGCGATAATCATTGCGCGCACGTATCAAATTGGGACGTTCATTGGCGACAGCGACCTCGGCGCGGAGCACATTGAATTTCGGGACCGTGCCGGCATCGTAACGATGCTGTTGGTCTTCGAGTTCCTT
Source organism: Verrucomicrobiota bacterium (assembly GCA_049521735.1). Taxonomy (GTDB): domain Bacteria; phylum Verrucomicrobiota; class Verrucomicrobiia; order Limisphaerales; family UBA11358; genus UBA11358. Next base: position 10,247 of record JBEKON010000057.1, on the reverse strand, counting down.
TTGAAGCAGGTTGACCGAGGCCTCGTGGACGGTGATTTGTTGCGCGGCGAGCAGCACGTCGTAATACGCCACACGCGTGGTGAGCAACGCATCGGCAATCGTGGTTTGGTATTGCGCCAATGCCTGTTCCTTGGTGGCTTTGGACGCGCGTATCGCAGCAAGCATTTTACCGCCTTCGTAAATGGATTGGACGATTTGAACGCCTGCATTCCAATTCTGATCCGGCTCTTGCGGAATGCCCGGCACCGGAAAGCTTTCAACCGCGCTTCGATCGGTTCGCTTATACTGGCCGGTCGCCTGCACTCGCGGAAGCGCCACGGCGCGTGTTTGCACGACGATACCATAGGACGCTTCGAGATCGTTTTTCGCCTTGAGGATGGTGGCGTTTTGCTGCAATGCCAGATTCAAGCAATCCATCAGCGGCAGTGGCCGCGTAAGCCACGCGGGTAAATTCGTGTTTACGTTTTGCGCGGTTACATTCCAGACAAAACAAATGAGCGCTCCTGCGCAGAAAAACAACTTTTTCATACGGCCATGAATTTATCAGTTGGGCGATTCAGCGCAAACTTGCAAATTTTTGCGGCTTTGGTTTCCTTAACCGAATGTGGCGGCAATGCCATTTTATCTCAACTGCCGGTTTTGCGCTCGCCGCGATTTTCATCGCTGGCTGTTCTTCAAATTTGTCGAATGTATTCCAAGGCTACATCGAAGGCGAATACGTTTACGTGGCCTCTCCCCTCGGGGGCGCATTGACAAATCTGGCCGTCGCGCGCGGCGATGAAGTGAATACGGGACAGTTGTTGTTTGAATTGGAGCGGAGTTCCGAGGCTGCCGCATGGAATGAGGCCGAAAAAAATCTCGCACAGGCGGAAGCCAACCTTGTGCTTTCACAAGCCGAATATGCCCGCCGCATACAATTGCGCGAAGATCAGGGGGTGATTTCCGCCGAAGAACTGGATCAGACCCGCGCGCAACGTGATGCCGACCAGGCGCGAGTCGGGTCGCAAAAAGCCGCGGTGGCCAAGGCGCTCTGGTCATTCGACCAAAAGGAGCAATTCGCACCGACGAATGCGTTCGTTCAAGACACGCTGTATCGCGTCGGTGAATGGGTGGCGGCGGGCAATCCGATTGTCGAGCTGTTGCCGCCTGCGAACATCAAAGTGCGTTTCTTCGTGCCGGAAACGGTTTTGCCGCGAATCAAACCCGGCCAGATCGTCAGTGTAACGTTCGATGGCGGCCGGCACGCGTATTCGGCCACGGTCAATTACATTTCAACACAGGCCGAGTTCACGCCACCGGTGATTTACAGCCGCGAGAACCGCGCGAAGCTGGTTTACATGATTGAGGCGAAATTTTCGTCGTCGGACGCGGCGGACCTTCGTCCCGGTCAGCCGGTGGATGTGCGAGTAACTCCCTGATTATGAGCGCGAACGACCTCGTGATTGACGTGCAGGGCATCACGAAGCGGTTCGGCAGCCGCACGGTCGTAAACAACATCCCCATGCAGGTGCGGCGCGGCGAGATTTATGGTTTTCTTGGGCCGAACGGCAGCGGCAAGACGACGTTTTTGCGGATACTTTGCGGTTTGCTCAAGCCCGACGCCGGCAGCGGCCAATGCCTCGGCTTTGATTTCCGCCGCGAGTCGCCCGAAATCAAAAAGCGTGTCGGTTACATGACGCAGCGGTTCAGTTTTTATGAAGACCTGACCATAGAGGAGAATCTGGATTTCATCGCGAAGCTTTACGAAATGCCGCAGCGCAAAGCCGCCGTTGAAAAAAGCCTCGAATTCCTCGGCATGGCCGAGCGGCGTCGGCAACTGGCCGGCACGCTTTCCGGCGGCTGGAAACAACGATTGGCGCTTTCCGCATGTTTGATTCATGAGCCACAATTGCTTCTGCTCGATGAGCCGACGGCGGGCGTGGATCCAAAAGCGCGCCGTGGTTTCTGGGAGAAAATTCACCAACTCGCTGCCGGTGGCATGACCGCGCTGGTCACGACGCATTACATGGACGAGGCGGAACGCTGTCACCGGCTTGCTTACATCGCCTATGGAAATCTGCTCGCGAGTGGGACGATGGGCGAAGTCTTGAAAACCGTCGGGCTGACGACGTGGGCGGTGACCGGCGAAAATTTGTCCGCGCTCGCCGACCAAATCCGCAAATTGCCCGGCATTGAGCAGGTCGTCGCATTTGGCACAACGTTGCATGTGAGTGGGCGTAACGCGGAAAAATTGCGCGCCAGCGTCAGTCCGTGGATGACCGGCGCGTATCGCTGGGAACAAATCGAATCAGGGCTGGAGGATGTGTTTGTCAGTCTGATGGAAACAGCAAAGGACAACTTTTCGTGAAACTGCACGAATTCAACTGGCGGCGGTTCTGGGCGGTCGTGGTGAAGGAATTCATTCAGATGCGGCGCGACCGGCTGACGTTCGCCATGATGATCGGCATCCCGCTGGTGCAGCTCATCCTGTTCGGCTACGCCATCAATTCAGACCCAAAGCACCTGCCCACGGCCGTTTATGCGGCGGACAACAGCGTTTTTTCGCGGACGATTGTGTGGGGCTTGCGCAACAGCAGTTACTTCGACATTGTCCGCGAACCGAAAAATGAGGCGGAAATCCAAAAAATGCTCGCTCAAGGCACGGTCCAATTCGCCGTGGAAATCCCGGTGGATTTTTCCCGCAAACTGCTGCACGGCGAAAAACCCGACTTGTTGCTGGAAGCCGACGCGACCGATCCAGCAGCCACCGGCTACGCCATCGCCGCTGCAAACCTGCTGGCGACCACTGTGTTGAATCGCGACCTCACCGGACCATTGACAAAGCTGCGCTACACCCCTTCGCCGTTCAATCTGGTGGTGCATCAGCATTACAACCCGGAAAACATTACCCAATACAACATCGTGCCCGGACTCATGGGCGTGATGCTGACGATGACGATGATCATCATCACCGCGCTGGCCATCACGCGCGAGCGTGAGCGCGGCACGATGGAAAACCTGCTTTCGACGCCAGCACGACCCGGCGAGGTGATGATTGGCAAAATCGTGCCTTATATCACGGTGGGTTACATCCAGGTCTTTCTGATTTTGCTGGCGTCGAAGTTTCTGTTCGACGTGCCGATCATGGGCAGCGTGCCATTGTTGCTGGCGCTGACGTTTCTGTTCATCGTGGCGAACCTCGCGGTCGGCATCACGTTTTCGACCATTGCCAAAAACCAGCTTCAGGCGGTGCAAATGGCGTTTTTCTTTTTCCTGCCGTCGCTGCTGTTGTCGGGTTACATGTTTCCGTTTCGCGGGATGCCCGGCTGGGCGCAGGACATCGGCGAGCTTTTGCCGCTCACGCATTTTCTCCGCGTCGTGCGCGGGATTTTGTTGAAAGGAAACGGCTTTGCCGAAATCGCGCCCGATCTCTGGCCGATTGCGCTGTTCCTGGTCGTGATGCTGGCCATCGGCATCAAGCGTTACCGCCAGACACTGGATTAAACGGGCGCAACTCTCCAATTCGCAGTGAGTTCCGAGTGAACTTGCAAATCGCAGCCAATCTGTTACTTATATCCTTTTATGTTGCGACGTAATTGCCTGATTTTGCTCTTGGGTATGATGCTGGCGGCCAGGGCTTCGGCCGGCATGGATTCAGCCGAGGTGACGCTGGATTATGTGGCAAAACTGGCCGAGAAACGGGCGGAACATCCCTTCCACTCGCCGCGCGCCGATTTGCCGAAGGTATTGCGGCAGGAGAATCTCGATTACGACAAGTATCGCGAAATCCGCTTCCGCCGCGACCAAGCGCTCTGGACGGCGGACGATCTGCCCTTTCGTGTCGAGTTTTTCCACCCGGGCTATCTTTATCAGGAGCCGGTGCATATTAATGAATTTACGGCCACGCACGTTCAGCCCATCCGCTTTGTGCAGGATTTTTTCGACTACGGGGATCTGCACATTCAAAACCAGATTCCCGCGGACACGGGTTACGCCGGCTTCCGTTTGTTGTATAAATTGAATAAAACCAACCAATGGGACGAACTGGGCGCGTTTCTCGGCGCAAGCTATTTCCGGCTGCTCGGCAAAGATCAACGTTACGGCCAGTCCGCGCGCGGACTGGCACTGGACTGTGGCGAACTGGCGGAGGAATTTCCCGTTTTCACCGACTGGTGGCTGGGCAAGCCGCAAAAGGGCGATACGGAATTGACCTTGTTTGCCATACTCGACAGCGTGAGTTGCGCTGGCGCGTATCAATTTATCATCCACCCGGGTGAAACGACCGTGGTTGACGTTGAGGCCGTGCTGTTTTTTCGCGATACGAACATGGTCCACGCCGTGGATACGAACCGGCTAGCCGTCAAAACCATCGGGCTGGCGCCGTTGACAAGCATGTTTTGGTTCGGTAAAAATTCGGAGCGCAAATTCGACGATTACCGCTCTGAAGTTCACGACACCGACGGACTGCTGGTTCATATGGACAACGGCGAAATGCTCTGGCATCCGCTCGATAATCCCTCCGTCATGCGCCACCAGATTTTTTCCGCCCCGAATGTCCGCGGTTTTGGGTTGTTGCAGCGCGAGCGTTCCTTTGCGGCATATCAGGACATGTTCAACCTTTATCAGCTTGAACCGAGCGTGTGGATCGAGCCGCGCGACAACTGGGGCGACGGCGATTTGCATCTGGTGGAATTGAGCGCCAGCTACGAGGGTCTGGACAACATCGTTGCGTTTTGGGACCCGAAAAACAAACCCGCGCCGCTGCAACCTTGCCGCTTCCGCTACCGGCTTTGCTGGCAGATGGGCGGAGCGGACTTGAAGCTTTCCGAAAACCGTGTCGTTTCCACGCGCATGGGGCTTGACTCAAGCTGTGCGAATTGCCGGCAATTCGTGATTGATTTCGACGGGCCGGAACTCGACGCCATTTCCGAAACCAATCCTCCACAGGCCATTGCCAATTGCAGTGCCAACGCGGCGATTGTGGACAATCAGGTCACGCGCTGCACCGAACTGGGCACCTGGCGCGTGGTTTTAAAAATGCAGCCCAAGCCCGGCAACACCGACCCGGTGGACCTGCGCTGCACGTTGCAAAAGGGAACCAACATTTTAAGCGAAACCTGGACATATCAATGGAGTCCGCCATGAATGGCATTGGCGCGCTGACCGATTCCTCCGGCCAATTGGCGGGACGTCCGCTCGAAGAATGGAATGCGGCGTATGAAAAAGTGGAGAATTATTTCCACGCCCTACGCGTCCGCAACAAAGCCCTGCTCGGCCAGTTGGTGCTCCGCGTGCTCGAACGCGCCGCGCACCGCGCGCCCGCCGAGCCGGACCGTTCCACCACCCAGCTCGCCGCCGAGGAAATGGATCGTCTTGTGATTGAATGGTTCGCCGCCGTGCTTCAGGAATCGCCTGCGAACGCCGATCAAATGTTAACGACGCGCGGGCGGCTGGCGTTGCTGCTAGCTGATATGCCGGGCAGGTGGCAGGATCAATTTTTGCGTCCTGGCCCGTGGCCTGAGGAATTTGTCGGTGCCATGCGCGAAACCTATTTGCGCGCCGGGCCGGATTTTCAACTTTCCAAAATGACACCGCGCCCATTTGATCTCGGCCCCATCACAACACTCACAAATTTGGGCCGGATTCCCTACCTGAAAATGGCGTTGTCGTGGACGTTATTTGCATTGTTGCTGATAATCATTTTCATCCTTACCCATTGAGCCATGCCCGGCGTTGTTTCCCAACCCGCTCCGGCTTCGAGCCAGTCGCCACCGCTTGGCGTGACGCCCATGCCTCGCATCCGACGCAGCTGGCGGCTGTTCATTTTTTATTCATGCGCCATGGCGCTCACTGGCTTGGTTTCGATGCTTTTCGCCGATTTGCTTTGGCGCACGGGCTGGTCCGCGTCGCGGACGGTTTTGCTGGTTTTGTTCGTCATTCTGTTTTTTCTGGCCGCCATCGGCTGCATGCACGGCATATATGGCTTTGTGCTGCGAAAGTCCGGCGCGCGCCAGAACATCACGCGACTGGTGGACTACCGCGCGCAGAGCATCGCCGGCACGAGCACGGCAATCGTCTTCCCGATCTACAACGAGAATGTCGTCCGCGTTTATGAAGGTTTGCGCGCCACTTATGAATCACTCGAAAAAACCGGCCAACTTGAGCGTTTCGACTTCTTCATCCTGAGTGATTCGACCGACCCCGACAAATGGGTTGAAGAGGAACAGTGCTGGTATGATTTGATTCACGAACTCGACGCGCTCGGCCGCATTTACTATCGACGCCGCCTGAACAACGAAGGCCGCAAGAGTGGCAACGTCCGTGATTTTCTCAACGCCTGGGGCCGTCGTTATCGCTATTTCATGGTGTGCGATGCCGACAGCGTTATGCGCGGTGAAACACTCGTGGGTTTGGTCAAATTAATGGAAGCGCATCCGACCGTCGGATTGATTCAAACGGTGCCGGCGCTGGTCAATGCGGAATCGTTGTTCGGACGCATTCAGCAATTCGCCAATCGCCTCTATGCGCCGCTTTTCATCGCCGGCCTGAATTATTGGGCGCTCAACCTCGGCAATTATTGGGGACACAACGCCATCATCCGCACCGAGCCGTTTATGCAGTATTGCGACCTGCCGCAACTGCCCGGTCGCAAACCATTCGGCGGCCAGATTCTCAGCCACGACTTTGTCGAAGCTGCGCTATTGCTGCGCGAAAACTGGGAAATCTGGTTTGCTTACGACCTTGAAGGCAGCTATGAAGAAACGCCTCAAGGCATCATTGAAAATGCCCAACGCGACCGCCGCTGGTGCCAGGGCAACCTGCAACACGGCCTCGTGCTCTTTGCCAAAGGATTGCGCGACGTAAGCCGGGTGCATTTGCTCCTTGGCATTTGCGGCTATCTCGCGGGACCGCTTTGGCTGGCGTTCCTGGTGACGTTTACTTGGATCCACTGGTTTCAAAAACACTCCGGCCTGTCAAACATCACCGTTCACGCCTTCACACCGTATTTGAACTTGAGCGGTACCGCACATGCGTTGCTCGTTTTCATCATTTGCATGATTGTGCTCATGCTGCCAAAATTGCTCGCCCTGATCGACCTAGCACACGATGGGAAACGTCGGCGGGCGTTTGGCGGTCTGTCCCGTGCCACTGTTGGCGTCACCGGCGAAACAATCTTCTCCATACTGCATGCGCCGTTGCAAATGTTATGGCATGCGCGCTTTGTCGCCTCAAACCTGTTCGGCGTTAGCATAAGTTGGAGCAGGCAAAAACGCGCCGCCGATGGCACATCCTGGTTATTTGCCATTCGACATCATTGGGGACACACATTGATTGGATTGATTTGGGGCGCGTTCATGTGGCAGCTCGACCGGGCTTTGTTCTGGTGGTTCACGCCTGTATTCACGGGCATGGTGTTTTCCATTCCACTCAGCGTGTTGACCAGCCGACGCAACCTTGGAGAGAAAGCGCGAAAACTCGGACTGTTTCTGACGCCGGAAGAAATAAAACCGCCGCCGGAACTTGTCTCTTTGCGCGCACATTTGAAAATTCATGAACTCACCAGTGATACCGCGCCACGCCGCCCGCATGCCGGCCTGGCCAAAGCCGTGCTCGATCCTTATGTCAATGCGATTCACGTTTCACTTTTACGCGAGAAAAAATTGAATCCGATTTATGCCGAGCAATTGGACAAACTCGGCGTTGGCAGTCCGGCGGTTCGTGCGCTCGCTGAAAAACTGCTCGCCGATGGGCCGAACAAGCTGACCGCCGCTGAACGGCTTTTGGTCATGGCCGATGCACACACGATGGTCTGGCTGCATCATCAATCATGGCTGTGTCCAAGCGAATTACTCGGGCCATGGTGGAGAGCCGCGATTCGCGAATTCAGCCGGCAAGATGAGTCGTAAAAATACGGTGAAAGTGGAATTGGAATCCGCCTGCGGCACCGGGTGAATTGTGGGGGTGTGACACAATGAAAGGCATACCCCGCGACACATTCAGGCCGCGACACGATCCAAGCTGGCCTTGAAGTCGCGCCGGCTCTTGGCGCCAACCATTTGCTCGGCGATTTCGCCCTTGTTAAAAAGCAGCAACGTGGGGATGGCGCGAATGCCATATTCGGCGGCGAGCAACTGTTGTTCGTCAACATTGACCTTGCCGATTTTCACTTTGCCGTCGTATTCGTCGGCGAGTTCGTCAAGAAGCGGCGCGATCATTTTACACGGGCCACACCATTCAGCCCAGAAATCCACAAGCACGGGCGCTGGCGATTGCAAAACTTGATGGGCAAAGTTTTCCTGTGTGAGCGTGACAATCAATGGGGAAGCCATACCTCAAACGAGAAAAATACGGTTATCGCACCAAATTACTGACTTATCGCGCCGCTTAGAATCAGCATCATCCAAACCGTTGTGACGATGGCGAACAGTCCGGTCACGGCTGCGGCAATGACAAGAATTTGGTCCAGTGGGTTGATCGTTGGAGCAGCAGCACGCGCAGTTTGCCGCACTGCCGGAGCGGAACGTGGCGGAGTAGCGGGCGCAGCAGTTGCACGAGGCGACGCAGCTTGCGCGTGAGCTGCAGCGGATGGCATGGCGCTTGGCGCACCGGTTGGGCCGCCGGGTGGAAGCGTGGGCAATTTAATTGTCGGCGCGGTGGACGGCTTGGACGGTAAACTGATGCGAACGGTTTCTTTTTTGGGCTGAACTTTGCCGGTTTCTTTTTTCGGCGGCAGCACAATGCCCGTGGAAGCACTTGGAATGTTCGGAGGAATCTCGGCCATAATGTTTGGTTGACTAGATTAACCGGCCTCCGGCGGCTGTCAAATCCTTATTCAAAAAAAATAAAAACCGGACAAAAAACACCACCCCGGTTAAGAGAACAACCGTTCGAAATCAACAAAAAGTGAAACGATTTTAACTTTTTTCATCGATCAGCTCCCGTCGGGCACCACCCAGCAATTGCTCGACAAAGCCGGTTGAATAAACACCGCGCCGGAAATTCGGATCCTGCATGACGGCTTGCTGAAAGGCGACATTTGTCTTGATGCCTGTAATCATGTATTCGGAGAGTGCGCAGTTCATTCGATCCATGGCCTCACGCCGATCATTGCCGCTCGTGATGAGCTTGCCAATCATCGAGTCATAAGTCGGCGGAATCGTGTAACCCGCGTAAGCATGCGTATCCACGCGCACACCTCGTCCGCCGGGTTGAAAATACATTTCAATGCGACCGGGGCTGGGACGAAAGCCATCAAACGGGTCTTCGGCATTAATGCGGCATTCAATAGCGTGGCCTTTGATGTGGATGTCACTCTGCGAATGCTGCAATGATTCGCCCATCGCGAGCAGGATTTGATAACGCACGAGGTCAATGCCGGTCACTTCCTCGGTAACAGGGTGCTCGACTTGAATTCGTTTGTTGACTTCGAGGAAATAAAAATTGCCGCGGCTATCCACGAGGAATTCAACCGTGCCGGCGTTGGTGTAGTGCGCCGCCTCGGCAATTCTCACGGCGGCCTTGCCGATTTTGTCTCGTAGTTTGCGAAACTTGTATTCCAGCAACGGCGACGGCGCCTCTTCAATCAATTTTTGGTTGCGGCGTTGAATGGAACAATCACGCTCCCCCAAATGAATGATGCGACCCTTTTGATCGCCAAGAATTTGAATTTCAATGTGATGCGGATTTTCGATGAATTTTTCGATATAGACGCCTGAATTGCCAAACGCCTTTTCCGCCTCGGTTCGCGCCGTGTGATAGCCCTTCACCAGCGAAATATCATTATGCGCCGCGCGCATCCCACGTCCGCCGCCGCCAGCCACAGCCTTAATCATCACCGGATAACCAATGCGTTTGGCGATGGCCAATGCTTCCTGCTCTTTCTCAACAGCGCCGTCCGAACCCGGCGGCGTTGGCACACCAGCTTTTTTGGCCAGCGCACGGCTGATTGCCTTATCTTCCAATAATTGCATTGCGCGTGGGCTGGGTCCTATGAAGCGAATATTACAACTTGAACAGACTTCGACGAAATGAGGGTTCTCAGAAAGAAAACCGTAGCCGGGATGAATCGCATCCACATCCATTACTTCCGCTGCGCTTATAATTCGGTCAATGCGCAAATAACTCTCTGCCGATGGTGCTTCACCAATACAAATGGCTTCATCGGCCAGTTGCACGTGCATTGAGTTCACATCCGCCTTGGAATAAACAGCCACTGTTCGGATGTTCAACTCCTTGCAAGCGCGAATAATCCGAACAGCAATCTCACC
>JBEKON010000056.1:0-11687 GCA_049521735.1 Verrucomicrobiota bacterium | reverse complement strand
ATTGACCGGCTTGTCGCCGAGGAAACCGGCTTGCCGGTTCACTTGGCGGATGATCCCATGAGCGCTGTTGCCGAAGGCACTGGACGCGTTTTGCAGGAAATCGAATTCCTCAAACGCGTCGCAACCAACGCCAAGTATTGATTTCCCGCCTTGCGCGGCCGAGAAGCCCTGTTTGACGGGGCGAAGGTCCGCTGTGTTCACCTGCACACGGCTGAAAAAGTCGCGGTTGCAGGATGTTTAGAAAAAAACATTATCTCGCGCTTGGCGCGGTGACGTTGGTGGCACTGCTGATTTTCAGCCTGCCACAGCGTGAGATTTCCCGCTTCAAACTTGCTGTCGGCGGTTTATTTTTGCCGCTGTTCGGTCTGCTCAACGCCACGCAACAACTGCCCGGCGACGCCGTCACCGCCGTTCTGCCCCGCCGCGAATTACTAAAGGAACTCGAAAACCTTCACCGCGAAAACCAGCAGCTTCGCGTTCAGGAGTTGCAAGCCGCCGCCATCGCGCGTGAAAACAACCAGTTGCGCGCGCTCCTCAATCGGCAGCGGCAAATGCCGTGGAAACTCAAGCTCGCCAACGTCGTCCTGCGAGACCCCGCGAATTGGTGGCGCACCGTCCAGATTGACCTCGGCAGCCGTGACGGACTCCATGAGAATTTGCCCGTGCTGACGGCTGACGGCCTGGTCGGGCGCGTTTCGTCCGTCGGTGTCACGCGTTCCCAAGTCGCTTTGCTCGGTGATCCGAACTGCCGTGTTTCGGCGCGCGTTGAAAACCAGGCGCGCGACATGGGCATTGTCAGCGCCAGCGGGCCGCTGGACAATTCATTGGTCGAATTAACCTATCTTGCCGGCGGCGCAAACCTGAAACCCGGTGAAAACGTGGTGACCAGCGGCCAGGGTGGAATTTATCCGCCGGGAATTCCCATCGGCCAGATTGTGGATTCGCGTCCCGTTGAATTCGGCCTTTACACCGAAGCGCGTGTAAAACTGTCGGCGAATCTGGGTGGGCTCGAGCAAGTCTGGGTGCTGTTGCCATGAACGCGTTGAACACAACTTTGATTTTGGCCGCCGCTTTTCTCGCAGTATTCGGCGAAGCGGCCTTTCCCGTGTTGCGCCATTGGCTCGGCGCACAGGTGGATTTGCTGCCAGCGCTGATGGTTTATTCGGCATTGAACACGGATATCGTGACCGTTTCGCTGCTCGCTGTGTCCGGCGGGCTGTGGTTTGACTCGCTGTCGGCGAATCCCCTCGGCATCAGCATCATGCCGCTCTTCGCCGTTGGGTTTGTGATTTATTTGCAGCGCGAATTGATTTTGCGCGAATTGCCGTTCGCGCAATTCGTCCTCGGTGCCATCGCCAGCGCCGTTACGCCCGCGCTGTCCATTTTGCTGCTGCTCACCGGCGGCCGGGAACCGTTGTTCGGCTGGGGTTCGATTTGGCAATGGTTCGTGATGATGGCGGGCGGCGCGGTCGCTACGCCCGTTGTATTCGAGTTTTTCGGCTGGTGCCAGCGCACGCTGGGTTATCAGCCGAGAGTGGAAACGAGTTTTCGCCCCGACCGCGAAATCCGTCGCGGTCACAATTAAAACGATGCTCATTTTTGATGAATTAAAAAAGAACGACCAGCAGCTCCGCCTTGTGGCGGTGGTGTTTGCAACGGGGCTGCTCATCCTGCTCACGGGCCTGTGGTGGGTACAGATTGTTTCCGCGCGCGAATATGAAAGCCATTTGCAAACACAATCCTACCGTACGGTGCGCATTCCAGCCATGCGCGGAAAAATTCTCGACCGCAATGGCCGCGTGCTGGCTGAAAATCGCCCGCGCTACAACCTCAGCCTCTATCTTGACGATTTGGGGAAACAATTCGAGGCAACCGACAGGCAAATGCTTGCGAATGCACTGGCCGAACACGCGCAACTCATCGCCGCGCAAAAGAAAAAACTTGGACGCCCATTGACGAAGGCCGAGCGACAACAATTCGCACTCACGAAGGCTGAGCGCGCACAACTCCGCGAGCAGGCCCGTTTCCGTGTGGCCAGCGGCGTCGTCATGCAAGTCGGAGAATGGCTCGGCCAATCGCTAACCCTCGATCGGGCGAAATTCAGCCGTCACTATGAAGTTCAGCGGGCCCTGCCCTATCCGGTACTCAGAAACCTCGACACGGCGCAAATCGCGCGGTTTGAGGAGAAATACTCCGGCGGACTCGGCGTGGATTTGGAGATGCAGCCCGTGCGCACGTACCCGTTCGGCGCAACCGCCGGTCATGTGTTGGGCTATCTCCAGCGCGACGACAGTTCGGCCCAGGGCGAGGACGCATTTTTCTCCTACCGTTTGCCGGATTATCGCGGCGCTGTCGGCGTCGAAGCCGGCTTCGACGCGGAGTTGCGCGGGCGGGCGGGCGCGGAGGCGGTGCTGGTGAACAATCTCGGTTATCGCCAGACGGAAAATGTGTGGAGTTCGCCGGAACCGGGACACAATGTCGTACTCACGCTGGACATCAACATTGAAGAAACGGCGGAACACTCGATTGCACGTCACATTGGCGCGGACGCACGAGCCGCAGTGGTGGTCATGAATGTACAGACAGGCGATGTGCTGGCCATGGTTTCGTCGCCGACGATCAACCCAAACTATTTTGCCGAAGGTTTTCCTCCAAATGAGCTGGCGTATTTGGACGACCCGAAATTGCGCCCGCAAATCAACCGGGCAACACAGGAAAATTATGCGCCCGGATCCATTTTTAAAATGGTCATCGCACTGGCGTGTTTGGAAAACGGGCTTAATCCCAACGCAACGATCAACAATCCACCGTCTCCGGAAAATCCGAATCACGGTTACACCATGGTCGGGCGGCGGATGATTCAAGATACCGCGCCGCCGGGCAAATATGATTTTCGCCGTGCCATCATCCGTTCCTGCAACACTTATTTCATCACCGAAGGCCTGCAGGCGGGTATTGATAACATCGTTCGGATGGGGGAAAATTTTTATTTGGGCGAGCTCACGGATTTGCCAACGCGGCAGGAAACAAAAGGCATTTTCCCGACGCTCGCCCGCGTGCATTCCAACTGGCGCGCCGGCGATACGGCCAACCTTTGCATCGGGCAGGGCGACATTGCCGTTACGCCGATGCAAATGGCCGTCGTGGTTTCAGCTATAGCCAATGGCGGCAAGGTGCTTCGGCCGCGGCTCGTCGAGCGCATCGAACCGCAAGATCCTGTGTCCGGCGAAGCGCTGGCGGTTTTTCCTTCGGGCGTGGTGCGGGGCGAATTGGGCGTGCAGGCGCGCAATTTAAGAATTCTTCACGACGCGATGCTTGCGGAAACCGAGGACCCGGAGGGCACCGGGCGCGCGGCCGTGGTGCACGGTTTGCGCATTTGCGGCAAGACCGGCACCGCGCAGGTGATGAACGAGCACAACCAGGAAATTGACCGCACCACTTGGTTTGCCTCATTCGCGCCTTATGAAAATCCGCGCTACGCGGTGGTGGTCATGGTCGAAAGCGGCGCTTATGGCGGCCCAACCTGCGCGCCCATTGCGCACGACGTTTACGAGGCAATTTTGAAAGGCGAAAAAACACCTGCTTTCGCCACGCTGCAACGCGGCGAACAGACAAATTAAAATGGTCGACCCATCCATCAACGAACGTCACGGAAAACTTGACCGGCCGCAACTGGTGGCACTGGCCGGACTGATGTTTATCGGCACAATGTTTGTTTATAGCGCCACGATGGCCAACGCATCGGCGATGACCCTGCCGTGGTATGACCAAAGCTGGGTGCGGCAAATCATCTGGTATGCGCTCGGCATTGGCGCGGGCGCCGCGATTTGCATGGTGGAATATCACACGCTGGCGCGGTGGTCGTTCGTGGCTTATTGGGCGACCATTTTCTTTTTAACCGCCGTGCTGGTGCCGCACATCGGCTCAATGCGTTTCGGGGCGCAGCGATGGATTAACCTCGGGCCATTTCAATTCCAGCCGTCGGAATTTGCAAAACTCGCGTTCATTCTGGCGGCGGCACATTTTCTCAGCCGTCCGGCGGATGAATTGAGGCAACCGCTGAACTTCTGGAAAAGCATCGGGCTTTTGTTGTTACCGTTTGTATTGATTTTGAAGGAGCCGGATTTGGGTTCGGCGCTCGTATTGCTGCCAACCGGCCTGGTGATGATGTTCGTCGCCGGCACACCCAAAAAATATCTACTGCGCCTCGTCGGCGCGATGGGGTTGCTTGCCGCACTGTTTTTGGTGGATGTGCTGTTTGTGCCACCGGGCTGGTGGCAGATTAGAGTGGAACCCTATCAGCGCGGCCGGTTGCTGGTTTATTTTGGACGGGATTACACGGATTTCGCTCCGCCGAACGCCATACCGGCGGAGTTGCAACACCTCCGCCAACAGCAACTGGATGACGAATACAATGTTCGGCAGGCGTTGATCTCCGTTGGCTCGGGCGGGCTGACAGGCAAAGGCTGGCGGCAGGGCACGCAGAATGCCCTGGGTTATTTGCCGCGGGCTGTGGCGCACAATGATTTCATTTTCTCCGTGATTGCCGAGGAGGAAGGATTTGTCGGCAGCGTGATGGTGCTCACGCTGTATGCGGTGGTTCTTTTCACCGGATTGAGAATCGCCGGCCAGGCGCGCGATCGCCTGGGCAAACTCGTGGTGGTGGGCGTCGTGACGCTCTTCTTCAGCCACGTGTTCATCAATATCGGCATGAATATCCGCATCATGCCCGTGACGGGTGTGCCACTGCCGCTGTTAAGTTACGGCGGGTCTTCAGTGCTCTGCTCGTTGATCGCCGTGGGCCTGATGCAAAACGTTTACATTCATCGAAGAGGATACTGAATATGAGCAATAAAAATTTTCCGCGGCGCCGGCGTGGAATGCATTTCCGCCCCAAAGGCGGTCTCGGTCAAACAACACAAAAGCCGGACCAGGAAGCCATTCAGGCGCGTGCCGATGTGGTGAGCGAACAGGGTGGCGTGGAACACGTGTTTGAAAAACGCCACGTGCACGAAATTGAACGCGCCGAAAATCTGGCTGCGGGTTTGCCCCCGTCCGGAGTGCCGGAACATGTCGAACCGAACGAGGGCGCAGGCAAAAAAGGTTTTCGCGAGCCGCATCTCGATACCCCCGCGCAAGTTGAAGAGGAAAAAGGTTTCGAACCGGTGGCATTGCCGGAACAGCCCAAAGGGGTCATGGACACCATCAAATTTGCCGCGACGAATCTTGTAAAAAAAGTCCAGCGGCTCATCCGTCCGGAACAAAAGACCCACAAGGAAGTCGTCATCAACGCCGAAACGCTCGAAACGCGCGTGGCCGTGACCGAAGATGGCAAGCTCGAGGAATTCAACATCGAGCGACCGACCGAGGAACGCCTTGTCGGCAGCATTTTCAAAGGAAGAGTCCGCAACCTCGAAGATGGTCTCAAGGCCGCGTTCGTGGACATCGGCTTCGAGAAAAACGCGTTTCTGCATTACTGGGACATTGTGCCCAACCAATTCGACAGCGGCGTGGAAATTGTCGAACGCGACGGCCGCAAACGCGACAAGCCAAAAATCACGCAAAGGGACATCCCGCGTTTGTATCCGCCCGGCAGCGAAATCTTTGTGCAAGTCACCAAAGGCCCGATTGGCACAAAAGGCCCGCGCATCACAACGAACCTCGTTTTGCCGGGACGTTACCTCGTGCTGCTGCCGAATTCGGATCAATCCGGCATCTCGCGAAAAATCGAAAATCAG
This sequence comes from Verrucomicrobiota bacterium, assembly GCA_049521735.1. Classification (GTDB taxonomy): domain Bacteria; phylum Verrucomicrobiota; class Verrucomicrobiia; order Limisphaerales; family UBA11358; genus UBA11358. The sequence continues at coordinate 5,949 of JBEKON010000056.1, read as the reverse complement.
GAGGAACGCAAACGGCTTAAAAAAATCCTGCGCGAATTGTCCATCCCGGACGGCATGGGCGTTATCATGCGCACCGCCGGCGAAGGCCAGCAAAAGCGCTACTTCGTGCGCGACCTTGCGTTGCTGCTCGAAGAATGGCGCGGTGTGCAGGAACGCATGAAATCGCAGCCGATGGCAACCTGCATTTTTCAGGAGCCGGATTTGATTGAGCGCACCGTGCGCGATTTTCTCACCGAAGACGTCGAACGCATCGTTGTGGACAATCAAAAGGCCTGCGACCGGATGCGCGACATGATTTCAAAAATCTCCAAGCGCGCGGCGAACAAGGTGAAACTATACGCCGACGCACAGCCGGTTTTTGATCGGTTTAACATCTCCAAGCAACTGGCGAACACGTTCTCGCGTCAGGCGCATTTGAAGAGCGGCGGCTACATTGTCATTGACGAGACCGAGGCGCTGGTGGCGATAGATGTGAACACCGGCCGGCACAAGGGCAATCGCGACCAGGAAGCCACGATTCGGAAAGTGAACCTTGAAGCTGCCGAGGAAATTTGCCGTCAGCTTCGCCTCCGCAACATGGGCGGGCTGATTGTGCTCGACTTCATTGACATGAAATCCCGCCGCGACCAACAGCAGGTCTATCAGCGCATGAAGGAAGGGCTGCGTCGCGACAAAGCCAAGACGCATATCCTGCCGATCTCGCAACTCGGCCTCATGGAAATGACGCGCCAGCGCCACACCGAGAGCGTGCACGCGGCGGTTTATGACGACTGCCCGTATTGCAAAGGCCGCGGCAAGGTGAAAAGCGTCCTGACGATGAGCGTGGAAATTCAGCGCAAACTTCAGGAAATCCTTAAAAAGCGCACGCGCGATGAATCGGATTTTCAATTACGCATTGTCGTGCATCCGACCGTGCTGGAACGCCTTCGCACCGAGGACGAAAAACATCTGATTGAGATGGAAAAGCGTTACTTCGGCAAGCTGTCGTTCCGCGCCGATCCAGCCATGCACGCCGAACAGTTCAAAATTGTGAACGTCGAGAATGGTCAGGAAGTGGAGAACACCGATTCGTAACGGCGGTAGGGCTGCGTTGCTGCGCAGCCCAAATCAAGTCAGGGCGGCGCGGCAGCGCCGCCCTACCAAAAACCGCCCCGTGAGAAATCGCGGGGCGGTTTTATTTGGAAGGAAACTATTCCTTTGCTTGAACCTGCGCTGACTCCAGCGCGGTGTTAGGCCACACGGTCACGCTACTCGCTTCTTGGAAACTCGGTAAAACCCATACCAGAGTAATGTGTCAATGATGCCGAAACACACCGGCTGGAGGATAAAATATAGCGGACTGTTGGCGATGCCAAAAAATGATAAGCAACGTGCCAATACGTAAAGCGTGTAACCAGTAAACGCCGCTAAAAAGCTCGCCGCCAAACCCAGAGTAAGCAACTTCATCCTACGCTGCCATGACGGCGATAATCGGTAGAAAGCGAACATCACCAAACCGCCAGCGATAGCAATAGCGGCAACCAAGAGTAAACGTGACGGCTGCTGCGAAAAATAATGAATGGGATCATTGGTGCGAAAATCGTGGATGGTGTCTGTGATGGCGAAAATGGCAAACGCTGCAACTAAAATAATGCCGACCAATTTTTTCATGCACGTAGTGTGGCCTAACCTGTTATTCGACCGCACCGAGCGGTGTGATCTTCCCCCTGTTCAATCTGTGTTTCATCTGTGGCTAAAATTTCCTTCGCAACCTTCGCGTCCTTCGCGCGAGATTCCAGCTTACAGTTTTCCTTTTGTGGACGGCAATTGTCCGGCAATGCGCGGATCATGCCGACAGGCCGCATCCACGGCGCGTGCGAATGCTTTGAATAGCGCCTCGACGATGTGGTGCGGTTCGTCGCCGTAAAGCAGTTCCAAGTGCAAATTGCAGCGGGCTTCGTTGGCAAAGGATTGGAAAAACTCGCGCGCAAGGCCAAAACGAAACGCGCTCGACATGTCCTGGTTTTTTTCGGACTTGGCGAGACGCTTTTGCGAAAAGGCGTCCAGCCCGCGCCAGACGAGATGCGGCCGTCCGCCAAAATCAATGACGCAACGGGCGAGACACTCGTCCATGGGCACATAGGCTTCTCCGGTGGACGGATTTTTCGGATGAAAACCTGCGCCGTAACGGCGGATGCCGCGTTTGTCGCCAAGCGCGGACGCAAAGGCTTGGCCGAGCGCGATACCACAATCCTCGATCGTGTGGTGCGCATCCACTTCCAAATCGCCGCGACAGCGCAGGCGCAAATCCACAACCGCATGTTTGGCGAACAGCACGAGCATGTGATCGAAAAAAGGAATGCCGGTTTTAACCGAAGATTTTCCCTTGCCGTCGAGATTAAGGCTGACGGCAATGCGGGTTTCTTTTGTGTTCCGCACGATTTTTGCCTGACGAGGTTTCATTACGGCCATTAAACCAAAGCAGCCTGCAAAAAACAAAGCGCAATCGCGCGGTCAATGAGGTGGAGTGTTTATAGCAGGAGGCTGCTCCGCGAGTTTCTGCCGGGCTTCGTCAATCCGCTTTTGAATGGCGTCCGGGTTGGGCGACATTGGTTTGGCCATTTTAAAATACTCAATGGCCTGCAGCCAATTCCCGGCATTTTCCTCCAAATAGGCAAGGTCCACCAATATTGCATCGCAAAGCCGCTTGTTTTCCACGCTCTTTTGGGCGTCATCGCTCTGCGCCCGCCAGTATCGCAGAGCCGCCAGCCAGACGTTCCGGGCACGATTGGCATCGTGGTAGTCTTCGTTGTAAAGCCGGCCCAACTCGAACAGGATTTCGCAATTGTCTGGATTGTTGCGCAAGCCTTCCCGCAAAAAAGCCTCGGCTTCCTTTGGATTGTGAAGGCTGGTCCGCAGCCAAAAGGCGGCGACGGTGTAGGTCTGAACCATTTGCGGATCCATGTCCGCCGCGAGCTGCAACCACGGCAAAATCTCCCGCTCTTCGCCGTTGGACAAATGCGTGTGCTGGTCGAGGCGGAATTTCCAGCCAAAGGTGTCAATCCAATCTTTTGGCGCTCCAAAAAAATCAACGTTCGTCGTGTCCTCGTCATTGTCACTTTCCCCACGAACGGCGGCCATGACAGCCGGTTGGTTCTCCTGTTTGTCAAAGATGGACGGATAATAGCCGCTGTGAAAATACACGTCGGCCATCACGTAAAATTCATGCGCGAACAGCCGCCGGCCTTCTCCCAGCAGCAATTTGAAAACGTTGTTGGATTGGATGGGATTGTTCCGCTTCGCCTCCCGCAACTGGAGCGAGGTCGCCAGCGTGAAACAAACCGCCAGCAACAAAGCCAGAATCCAATATGGCGAAGCCTTTAAACGCATTCTTACAAGCTTTTGCGCCGGAAACCCAGCCAGGTCAGCAGCAGAAACAGTCCGGCATACGCCGCCGCGTAAAGCGTGGCCAGCATGCAATCCATCCAAGGCGCCAACGGCCAGTTGTAAGTCAGCCGGTCGCGAACATCGAACCATTCCAAGTGTGGAATCAAAAAGTAAATCGTGTAAATAACGCCGCGCAACGGCTCGGAATGATGCAGCGCGACGACGTTCAAATGCCGTCCCAATAACAAAATGCCGACGATGACAATGAAACAAATCGTCACATTGGACGACGGCGCGGTGAAGATAACGGAACCCAGCAAAACCATCGCCGTCACCACGCCCAGCATCGCCCATTGAAGCCAGAAGGATTGCAGGTAATTCAGTATCGGCCAGCTTTGCTCATGCGTGCCGATGACAACCGCGAAGAAAAAATAAAAAAACAGCAGCGCGATGCCCGAGGCAAGCCAGCAGCCGAAAAATTTTCCGAGAATCACCTGCGCACGGGTGACCGGCTTGGCCAGCAACGGGAAAATCGTCCGGCTTTCGCGCTCGGCGGGAAGTTGCCGCGCCGCCATCACGATTGTGATGATCAACGCCGAAATTGAAATCAGCAGCACGCAAACAGCTTTCAAGTAATTCACTATTTGGGGGTCGTTGAAAAAATGAACCATGCCCGCGGCAATGGTGATCACCGCCGTAAGAACAAACAGCACATAAAAATCCTTGCGGCGGTAAAGCTCTTTAATGACGACGCCGGCCAATGCCCAGATGGTGTTCATGGTGTGGATTGTGGTTGGTAACCAATGATGTCCAAAAAAGCCTTCTCCAGATTTGTCCCATGCCGCGCCACCAAATCACTGACGCGCCCGACGGCCTTCAACCCGCCCTGGTCGATGATGGCCACGCGGTCGCAAACCGTTTCGACTTCGCCCAATTCGTGAGACGAAAAGAAAACGGTTTTACCCTCGTTCTTCAGTCGCTGAATGATTTCACGCACTTTCATGCGCCCCAGCGGATCAAGACCGCTGGTGGGTTCGTCCAGAATCAGCAGATCGGGATCGTTGATGAGCGCCTGCGCGAGGCCGACGCGTTGTTGCATTCCCTTGGAATAGGTTTTGATGAAATGTTTGCGCGCCTGTTCCAATTCGACCAGCTTCAGCACTTCATCAATCCGTTTGTCCGCTTCCAATCGTGGCAGGCCGAAAATTTTTGCGTAAAAGCGCAGCAACTCCTCGCCGGTGAGAAATTTGTAGTAATACGTCATCTCCGGTAGATAACCAATGCGCTGTCGCGCAATGGGCTGGCGCACATCAATGCCAAAAAGATATGCCGTGCCGCTCGTTGGCGGAATGAAGCCGAGCAACACGTTGATGGTCGTGGTCTTGCCGGCGCCATTGGGACCGAGGAAACCGAAGACTTCGCCGGCGCGAACGGACAGATTCAACTCCTTTAAGGCAGGCGTGATTTCCAGCCTTAAACCGTGCGTGCGGTATTCAACACAAAGGTTTTCCGTCCGCAGAATTGCATCCATGTGTTCTCCAAATACCAAAACTGATTCGACAAGCCAGAAAAATAATCGTCCAAAATCTTATGCCAATCCCCATTGATAATCGGTGCAAAGGTAGGGTCGCCTCGCCGAGGCGACCGAAGCGGACGCGCGGGCCCAGGCTTCGCCGGAGACTACGCCGAGGCAAGCCGCGCGTCCCTACCAAAGAGAATGTGCCGAATGTCTCCTGGAATTTGTATTAATCCGTGCTCTGCTGAAACGAAGAAGGCCCGAAGCAACACTTTCAGGCCTTCTGAATTTTACACTGTCAACCCAACGCGTTCAGTTCTGCAACTGGTGAATATAATTCTGATCCCCAATTCCTACTCCCTGGATATTGCACGTCGGCGCCACGTTGCACGCATTGATTGCGTAGCTGGTGGCGAATGTCTTTGCCGGATCAATCGGACAATAGACGCTGGTCAGGCTGCCGCCGGTGACACGACCTAAAAAGGGCGCAATATCAGTGGCTGCCGGCGAATCGGTTCCTGTTTTACCGTTTTGCAACGCCCACTGTTGCTTGGCCGCATCAATCTGGCGCAGGTTGTTGATGCAGATGTTCATTTGTGAAGTGGACCGGGACCTGACGAGGTTGGGAATCGCGATTGCAGCCAGGAGGCCAATGATGGCCACCACAGTCATGACTTCTATCAGTGTGAAACCTGCTCTGTGGAAGGTTTTTATTTTCATAACACTATTTTCCCTTCTCTTCTTTCGCGGCGCGAACCACACAACAAGCGGATCATCATCATCCAAATACCAAAGTTAATTCGATAGGCCAGAAAAATAATCATTCAAAATCTCAACCATCGGGCCGCCAAAACCAAAAAAGGCCTGAAACCAGCGGTTTCAGGCCTTTTGAATTTACACTGTCAACCCAACACGCTTAGTTCGGCAACACGTGAGGGTAATCGACAGTAGTGAAATTGCACGTTGGTGCCACGTTGCACGCACCAATCACGTAGCTGGCGTCGAATGTTTTGGTGGTAGCAATCGGACAATAGACGCTGGCCTCTACAGCGGCTGGAGTGCCGGCA
>JBEKON010000055.1:0-12194 GCA_049521735.1 Verrucomicrobiota bacterium | reverse complement strand
GTTCCAGACCTTGACGATTTCCGCCTCGGCGCGACGGTCGTCCATGCGCAGATCCGACATCACGCGCGGCAGCACATCGCCGGCGGAACGGGCGCGCGCGGCCTGCGCGATTTCCAGCGGCGCGAGGTCCACGCCGCGCCATTGCGCGAGCACACGTCGGCGCGCGGAAACTTTTCCATACCCCAGCGGCGGAATGTATCTGGGCGGCGGCATTAAAATAGTTTTAAGCTTTGAATTCTTGGTTTTGAATTTGAACTAAAAATTCAAAATTCAAAACTAAAAACTCGCGCGGCCAATTTCAGGCTAGACAAATTGTGCCGCGGGGCGCGTCATTTAAGGTGAAATGCGGCGCGGACCGGAAATCGGACGGCTCTACGACGAGCACAGCCAGTCGCTTTATGCCTTTCTCCTGAACTTGACCCGCGACGAAAACGACACGCGCGACCTGCTTCAGGAAATTTTCGTCAAGCTCGCCCGCGACCCGGAATTATTGACCGGCGCGCGCGACGAACGCGCCTTTCTCATCCGGCTTGCGCACAACGCGGCGATTGACATGATGCGGCGTCGCGGGACGCGTGACAAAACACGCGAACAATTTACCGCTGAAAGTATTTCTCCATTTGCGCGGGCAAACGATCCGGACGAACAAACCTTTCGCGCCGCGCTGGCCGACGCACTGGCCGAATTGCCGCTGGAACAACGTGCGGTGGTACATTTGAAACTCTGGGAAGGGCTGACATTCGAAGAAATTGCCGGGACGCTGGACATTCCGCCAAACACCGCCGCCAGCCGTTATCGCTATGGGCTAGACAAATTGCGCGAGTGCCTGCGTCCCATTTATGAGGAAATGAAGAATGCAGAATGATGAATGAAGAAACTGGCGGAGCTTGAACGTGAACGATTTTGAACAAAAACTTCAACGCCAACCGCTGCGGCCAATCCCGTGCGAATGGCGCGAGGAAATTTTATCGGCGGCGAGCAAGGCAGGAACAGCCCGTCGGGCTGTCCGCGGACGCCTCGGCGAGGCGTCCCTACCCAATTGGCTCTCAACCATCAACTCTCGACTCTCAACCTTGCTCTGGCCCCATCCCAAAGCCTGGGCAGGTCTGGCAGTGGTCTGGATTTTGATTTTTGCCGTGAATTTTTCAACGCGCGACGCATCGCCGGTGGTTGCTGAAAAAAATTCACAGCCATCCCCCGAAGTCATTGTGGAACTGCGGCAACAGCGGCTGCTGCTGGCGGAATTGATGGGGCCGCGTGACAAAAGCGATGCTGACCGGTCAAAACCATTGGCGCCGCAGCCGCGCAGCGAGGGGCGTTTTGAAATTTTGACAACGTGAAGGTAGGGACACCTCGCCGAGGCGTCCGACGTCGGGAAGCGGAATTTCCACCGGACGTGCGGGCCGTATGTCCCTGCCTGAAAAATGGGGCGGCAAAACGCTGCCCTCCACAAAATGAAATTATGAATGAAAAACCGAAAAGCACCTGGCGCAATTTCAAGCGGTTCCTTTTCGGTTGTGCCTGCTTCGCTACGCTGATTGCGTTGTTTTATGCCGAGGAGGACTGGCGCGGTTGGCACGCTTGGAACAAGTTCAAACACCAATGGGAGGCCAAAGGTGAACGATTTGATCGGGCCAGCGTGATCCCGCCGGCAGTGCCGGACGACCAGAATTTCGCAATGACGCCGATTGTCGCCAGTTGCTATCTACGTGTGCTGGATAAAAGCGGTCATCCGATCTGGCCCGCAAATACAAACGTTGTGAACCGGCTGGAAATGACCGTTGTCCAGAATGACGACTGGCCCACCAACGGCACCGGCAACTGGCAGAAATCAACCGTGAGCGATCTGAGAGTCTGGCAAAATTATTACCGGGCAACGGCGGCGAAGACGAACGAGTTTCCAGTTCCATCACAGCCGGGTTCGCCCGCCGATGACGTGCTGCTGGCTCTGAGCAAATACGACCCGGCGATTGAAGAATTACGGCAGGCAAGCATGCTGCCTTACTCGCGGTTTCCGCTCAATTACGACTCGGAAAATCCGGGTTTCATTTTGCTGCCGCATCTGCAGGTGTTGAAACATTGCAGCCAGGTTCTGCAATTGCGCGCCATTGCCGAATTGCAAAACGGTCAAAGTGACAAGGCGCTGGCTGATATAAACCTCATGCTGCGGTTGGCCGATTCGGTTCGCACCGAACCGATTTTGATTTCGCATCTGGTGCGAATTGCGATCGTTAATCTTGCCCTCCAACCGATTTGGGAAGGTTTGGCCGAGCACAAATGGTCGGATGCGCAACTTATGGAACTCGATTCGGAATTGGCCAAGCTGGATTTTTTGCCCGACTACAAATTGACCATGCATGGAGGGGAAATGGTCTTGTGTCAAATCGGCCACTCCGATTATCTGCGTCACCATCCGGAGCAGCTTCCCAATCTGTTTAACACGGAGGATGGGGGCAACAACCGATCCACCCTGGTCGCTTGTCTCTGTCATTTAATACCCAGCGGCTGGATTTACCAAAATGAATTGCATTGTGTCCGCTCAATGATGGAACTGAGTTTGCCTCTGGTGGATGTTGATCGGAGAATTGTTTCGCCGACAGATGCCCGCCATGCCGACGCCGTAATTGAAGCTGACGCAAAACATCCCGGCCTTTACAACCTCCTTGAAAAGCTGATGCTGCCCGCTCTCGGCAAGGCCTCGGAAAGAATTGCCTACGGACAAAATGCGGTGACCATGGCACACATTGCTTGTGCGCTGGAGTGTTACCGGCTCGCGCACGGCGAATATCCTGAATCGCTCGATGCGCTTGCACCACAATTCACTGCCAAACTGCCACATGACATCACCAACGGCCAGCCGCTGAATTATCGCCGCACCGCCGATGGCCGATTTGTGCTTTATTCCGTCGGTTGGAATGGAACAGATGACAACGGCGTCGTTGGTCTCAGAGAAAACGGTTCGGTTGACATTAATACGGGCGACTGGGTCTGGCGATATCCCATAAAATAGCACAAACGCTCCGCCTATGGGAGTGCCGAATTAAGTCTTCGGACACGCCGGACTTCCACCGCGCCACACGTATGATTGCGTGCTTGACACGCGGGCAGGCTTGAGGGATTTTGCCCTTATCTTGTCCATGTCGCCCGCATCACTGGTATCCATCGTCGTCCCCGCTTTCAATTCGGCAGTTGTGATTGAACAAACTTTGCAATCCATCCAAGCGCAGACATTCAAAAATTTCGAAGTCATCGTCGTGGACGACGGATCGACTGACAACACAGTGGCCGTCACGCGCCGAATTTGTGAAAGCGATCCCCGTTTTGTTTTAGTGACACAGCCGCACGGAGGCGTATCCGCGGCCCGCAACACGGCCATCGCACGCGCTCGCGGCAAATTCATCGCTTTCCTGGATGCGGATGACGTGTGGTTCCCGGAAAAACTCGCCCGTCAAATGGAATTGTTCCGCACCGAACCGCGCATGAATTTCGCTTATTCGAACTTTTACTTTTGGGATGGGGTACATGATAAGGGAATTTATTACAAAGCCAGCCATTCCATGCCTGACGGCGATGCCGCCGCCGAGCTCGTCTTTGCCAACGTCTACGCAGGCATTTGCACCGTAGTCGTGCGGCGCGAATTGCTCGCTGGAGATCTTTGCTTCGATGAAACGTTGACCACTGGTTGTGAGGATTGGGATTTGTGGTTGCGAATGGCCGAGTGCGGTCTGGGGGCGCGTGGGATTCGCGAGCCTTTGGCCCGCTACCGCCGCTGGGCTGGGAACATGTCGAATCGAAGATTAAAAATGGCCGAGGGTGATGTGCGCGTGCTCGAAAAAAATCTCCGCACCACCCGGCGCCCGGAATTGCGCCCGCTCTATAAACGGTCACTCGCCATTGCGCGCAGCAAACTTGAACTGGTCCGGGCGCGACAGTTCATTGAAACCCAACCGGATGCCATGCCCGCCGCCGTCTGGCGCACATGGCGGTTGCATCCACGCCAATTCAAATGGCTGATGCGATTCGTGCTGCTCACCTGGCCGAAACCCCTCGGCGGCCGCGTGACAGAACGCATTGTTCATCGAAAACTAATTCAAGAATTGTAGCACGGCACCTGACCTGGCTTGCCTTGCCGGATCATCTCGGGTAGTCGCGCATAGGTGTTACACGCGGCCTGCATTTGTTGCTCGGCGGCGGCCAGCAGTTTGGGTCGTAGCGCGTCGGCGTCATGCCAAAGCTGGTCAACGGTCGCGTCCAGATTACCTGCAAATCCGCGGTCATCAGCCCGCAAGACGACACAGCCCGCGCCAAATTGACCGGCCAGCCCGTGAAATTTGTCCTGGTAATATTCCGATTGCACTATGGCCGCGACCGGAATTCCCTGCGAGAGGGCGAAAACGCCCGCATGGTAACTACCTGCAACGACCACCCGACAATCGGAAATTCGCCGGATGATTTCCGGCAGCGTGACAGGATTTTCCATGCCTTTCACATCGTTTTGCGGCTGGGGCAACAAACGTTCGAGGGTTTGCACATCGGAGTCCGTGTCGCTGCAGGTGATGGGAATTCCAACCAGTCGGGTTTGGAATTGCCTTGCTTTTCCAATCAGCACCTCCCGGACTTCGTCCAAAATTTTTCCATCCAGCGCTGCATACTTCGCGAGGCGCAGGTTGACGCCAAGGTGTGTCCTCCGGCCGGTCTTATTGTTTCGGAAAGCCAGTCCAATCGCATCGTCGCCGGTGACAAAAATTTTTTCATGGGAGACCCCCAATTGTTTGAGCAACGGCAGGCTGGCATGTTGCTCGCGGACAAAGATGGCGTTGACCCGCGGCAACACCGCCGCCGCGCGTTTGCGGAGTAATTCGCTGTGGATGGGGCCAAATCCCTGGCTCAACATAACAGTGGGGATGCCGCACTTGATGGCGGTGCCAAAGACGTCCAACACCCGCAGCGCAGCATATTGGAACTCATCGGTAATAAGGCCGCAACCGGACAAAACCAGAAGATTGGAATTAAACAAAGCCTCGGCAAATTGCCGCGCGAGCCGGTAATCGGGTAAATAAAGAAGGCCACCTAGCTGCCAGAGGCGGTTGAAGGTAAGTGGAAAGCACCGCCGACGTTCAGGCTGTATGCGAGGGAAAAACCATCGAGGCAAGGCACCGACACGCAACCAGCATTTGATGCTCCGCATCGGCACCGGTTCAACATCGGGATGATGCTTCTTTAATGCGTCAAACGCGCTGGTAAACACTTGTATGCGGGCATCCGGCCAGAGCGCTTTCAACCGCCCCACCGCGATCTGCAACATGGCCAGATCGCCCAAGTTGGCGCAGTCATCCGTGCCGGGCATGACAAGTATCCGCATGCTCATTGCGTTTCACAAAACTGTCGGGCCTCTGACCCGCTCCAACGATTAGTTGCACAAACATTCGCAATCACAAGTCCTACCACTCAATGTGCGCTTGGTCAACAACCCCCTGAAATTGGTAGTGGGCTACTTTGAATTTGGATTTCCGTTTTCGGCTTGATTATGCCATGTTTGAGGCATGGTTAAACCGAAGCGCAAACGGCCAAGCGACCCCATCCAACTCGCTCACAGCGTCTTTGCTGACGTGATAAAGCTGTCAGAACGGCCAATCCATGCGCCCAGCAAGCCTTTCAACAAGCCGCACCAAAAGCAATCGAAACGGCGGGCGCAGGGCTAAACTTCTGTCAAATCTTTAGCCGTTTTTCTGTCTTTTGGGTCGCGGACTTTCGCTTCAATTATTTTATCCACTTCGGTCTTTTTAATCAGTTTTTTCTTCCACAATTCGAGAGTTTCAATCAGCAGGGCAAAATCCTCCTCGGCCATTGGGTAAGGAACACGTGCAACCATGCCGTCCGCAATTGGAACTGCCAATTCGTTCGCATTTATAGGTGAAACCATAGGTTTTGCGCCTTTTGGTGGATTCACAGGTGGAACAACGTCCAAATCAACCACTGGCGTTTCTTCAATGCTATCACCTTCGGTCAGTTTTGCAAACGAAATCGTTTCTTTATACAGTCTTAGAAATTGCTTCGCAGCTCCGTCAGATAGATGCCTGTCGAAAATAAGATAAGTTTCGACGGTTTTATCGGATGGCAATTCGTGACCATACTTGTTCCACATTTCCTGATTGAAGTCTGGCAGCAGCGCCATAAATTTTAGCTGCTTTCGATATGCAATGGGGTCAGTGTTTTCGTATTTTAATAAATCTTGTGCCATTTGAGAAACCTTCAGGCTGCGAGGTGTTGCGCCTGCCACTTCTTCAAGCAGGCCAAAACGCTTTAGGGATGCGAGAGCCTGAAACCCGCCGCTGCTTTTTGGAGCATAATTCCAATGTGACATGATGGCAGTTGCGGGTGCTGGATTACGCTTCTCCTTCTCCCAAACCACCTTCATCATGCCAACGGCAATCGGAAGGCTAACGGTTGGGAACCCCCCAGTGCGCTTTTGAGTGCTCTTAGATTCCTGTTCGGATGTAGTATTTTCGCTCATACGAGGCAAATTAAGCCAAAAGAGAAACGGAGTCAAGTAAAATGTGAACTGGTAGGAGAAATATCCAAGAAAGCCATTTCTCGTTCCATGTCCGATTTTTAGAAATAAATGTAGACAGCATCCAGTTTTAGGTGTAAAAGATAGGTGTTGGGGGCAAAACCTCAACAAAAAGGCCAGTGAGGGCTTTGCGGGCATCTCACTGGCCGAGCGAAAATGGTGCTAGTAGTTCAAGTGTTAGAACCTCGGCCTTGTAAGCCGAAGATACGGTATCCGAACCCCGTCTAGCACCCCATTCGCTTAAGCAACGTAACAAAACCCCGCATAAAGTCAACTGGAAATATATGAACAGGTTAAGCGTAGCAGAACGGGCGAAAGTGGTTGGCTGCCTGATTGAAGGCTGCTCCCTTCGCAGCACAGTGAGAATGACCGGCGTTGCCAAGAAAACCGTGTCCCGAATCTTGGTTGAAGTAGGCGAAGCGTGCGCCGCGTATCACGACAAAATTATGCGGAATTTGCCGTGCAAGGTGATTCAGGTGGATGAAGTGTGGACGTTCACCTATTGTAAACAGGCCAACATTCCAGAGCATTTGCAGGGGCAAGACGGCGTTGGCGACACATGGACGTGGATTGCGATTGATGCCGACACGAAATTAATCCCGGCGTGGTATGTTGGGCTTCGTGACGTTCCTGCCGCATACAGCTTCATTCACGATTTAAAGGGCCGTCTAGCAAATCGTGTGCAACTAACCAGCGATGGTCACAGTCCATATCTTTATGCGGTCGAAGACGCCTTTGGGGCGGACATTGATTATTCCATGCTGATAAAAATATATGGGCGCGAAACTGGAAAAGGTGAATCCCGCTATTCTCCGCCAGTTTGTATTGGGGCGCGCCGTCGCAAAATTATTGGAAATCCAGACCGCAATCTGATTTCAACCTCGTTTGTCGAACGCCAGAATTTGACGCTCCGCATGACCAACCGCCGCTTTACGCGGCTAACAAACGCATTTTCAAAGAAAATTGAAAACCATAAACACATGATGGCGATTTACACCATGAACTATAATTTTTGCCGGATTCATCAGACTTTGCGCGTGACGCCAGCGATGGAAGCGGGTATTACTGACCATGTTTGGAGTTTGGAAGAAATCGGTAGCTTGACCTCGAAATGATGTTCTCAAAATTATTGGTTGTATTTCATAAGTTCTTCCATTGTCGGCCTTGGTTCGGGCGGCGACTCTATTCCCATTGCGACCACTATGGAATTCGCATTGGTAGAAACAACCTTAAAGGCGAGCCGGTAATTCCCCACAACAAATCCCGGACGTGCGAACGGCTCAAAATGTCTCCGCACCCCAATCTTCGGACTGTTGAAATCCACTCCGCCAGAATTTGGTGGTTGAAAGACCATGTTGGGAAGAGTCAACGTTACAGCACTGTCCGAAAATGAAACATTGTAACCTGATTTCCAATCAACTTTAAGAATTTCATCCATTGGGCTGCCAAGTGGTATTATTTCATTCCGGTCTGTTGCTGTGAAAAGGATATAGCCCAAATTAAATTTAGCTTTCAGTTCTGCATCCTTTTCTTTTTGGAGAGCCAACATCCCTTCTTGAATTAGCTTGATGCTTTCATCCGAAAGACTGGCGTTGACGGTTGCGCCGGGAGCAGCCTGAACCACGGTATTATTGCTTCCAGATACTGTGGCGGATTGGATTGTGGCTGGCGAGTTGTTTCCAGATGTGGTTGCGATTTGATTGCGGTCTTCTGATTTTTCCGTATTGGATGAAAAGACGGCAAATAGCAAAAAGGCGCAAGAAGCGATGATTAAAAACCATCCTATGACTTTCTTAGGCTTTTTCATTGCAATAAGCCCTCCCAAAACAAGCGTAGCCCAAGCAAGGAAGTCTGACACCTTGAATTGCATGATTGCCAATCCTTGTCCGAATCAGGATTGCGGTCAATCCAAACTGATACACTACCAATCAAACCCTGCTGGAAAATGCCGGGAACAGTGCTTTCACTGCTGCCAGTCTCGCGCCTATTGATTTCAAAGTAGCCCACTACCCTGAAATTGTAGTGTCCTAATTTCTGAGATAGGGATGACTGACCCTAGCCGTCAGCCGCGAGACACGCTTCAATGGCTTGGACAACATCCTGACGCCCGCGTTCCGCGGCTGGTCCGCGCAGTTCGGCGAACAATTGCCGGGCGCGCGGATTGGCAAACCGGAGTATCTTCAATTGGTCCAGTGAGCAGTATTCGCGCGGAAAGCTAACCGCCTTGTCGAGGACACCAAGCAAATCCAGCGACAGCCACGTGCGGCAGCATTTCTCGCATTGGCCACAGTTCGTGTCCGACCCTTTCTGCCAGCAGACGTGCAGATGTTTGAGCGCGATATCCGATTGAGAGATATATTTGGTTTTGGTGAAACGGTCGAAGCTGCCGCCGTAATAAACAAACCGGGTTCGGCTGGAAGACATCAGCGGGTCGGCCAGCGGATGTGAACCCCAAGGACCTGAATTCTTGTTACCACCCCAGGATGAAATTAAAATCGTCCGGAACCGTTTCCCCAACGCCAGTCCAACCGCGCCCAGCGCCACACTGTGCAGGCGCAACCCCCAATCCAGACGGCGCAGGCGGGTTTGCCGGAGGTTCGTCACCACGGTGACGACGTTTTTACCGAGACTGCTCGCGACCTCGGCCAGCCTCACGTTTTTTCGTTCAAAGGCTGCGCGGTGTTCCAGGGGAATGTCAAATCCCCAGACGAAAATTAGGTCGTCAACCGGCCTTTCGCTGGATGCAGAACCCGAGCGTGCGGTTTCATCAAAATGGAGCAACGAAAAAAAGGAATCCACGCCGCCGGTAAAAAACAAACCGGTTTTTCTGCCGCACGGCGAGGACGCCGCCACCGGCGCTTTGATTGGAACCGGCTTGCGCGGCGGAAACCATCCCGCCCAGACCTCCTGGATCTTTTCGGCGTTCTGCAGCAGAAGAGGATCAACCGGCGCAAAAATTTTCAGCGGCTTCCCCCATTCGAACGCCAGCGGCAGCAGCGCCATCAACCAAGCGTCTCCTGACGTGGCCATATCGTTTCCGCACGACGGCGAAACGTCAAACCACAATTGTTCCCGCCGGCCAAAGCCATAATTGATTTCCGCCACAGCGCGTGTGTAACCCGGCAGCATCGCGGAACCTGCGGTTAATTTGACTTTCATACCAACGGCCAGCCAAGTTCGGGACACCATAGGTGAACGCCCGCAATCTTCAAGCAATGTTTGGGTTGTTCGACGCGGACAACCGGGTTATTTTCTCCAGACACATGGCTGACTCGATTCCCTATCTCGACCTGCCTGCGCAATTGCGCGGCATCCGCAAAGAACTTGATGCTGCCATCGCACGCACGCTCGACAATTGCTCCTTCTGTCTTGGCCCGGACGTGGCGCAGTTTGAAAAGGACTTCGCCAAATTCATCGGCGCAGAGCATTGCGTCGGTTTCAACAGCGGCACGTCGGCATTGCACGTGGCCATGCGACTGCTCGGCGTCGGTCCCGATGACGAAGTCATCACCACGCCGTTTACATTCGTAGCGACGAGCTGTGCGATTTCCTATGTCGGCGCGAAACCAGTCTATGTGGACATTGACGACGCGACGTTCAATCTTGACCCGAAGCTCATCGAACGCGCCATCACGCCACGCACCAAGGCCGTCCTGCCGGTGCACCTTTATGGTCATCCATTCGATCTCGATCCAATTCTGGCAATTTGCAAAAAACACAAATTGCCGCTGGTTGAGGATGCCGCGCAGGCGCACGGCGCAAAATACAAAGGCAAGACCGTCGGCGCGTTCGGCGACATTTCCTGCTTCAGCTTTTATCCCGGCAAAAATCTTGGCGCCTGCGGCGAAGGCGGCGCGCTCCTGACAAATAACATCACTCTTGCCGCCCGCGCCCGCGCCTTGCGTGAACACGGCTCGACTGTCCGGTATTATCACGACGAGGTTGGTTTCAACTATCGCATGGAAGGTTTTCAGGGCGCGGTGCTCGGTGTGAAGTTGAAACACCTGGAAAAATGGACGCGCGAACGCCGCCGCGTGGCGAGGCGTTACACCGAACTGCTCGTCGGCACGCCATTGCAATTGCCGCGCGAAGCCGCCAGTGCCGAAAGCGCGTGGCACCTCTATGTTGTGCGCCATCCGCGCCGCGACGAACTCAAAAAATATCTTGAGGCCAACGGCGTCAGTTGCGCGCTGCATTACCCGTTGCCGCTGCACTTGCAAAAGGCTTACGCGCATCTCGGCCACAAGAGCGGCGACTTTCCAGTCGCCGAAAAGGCCGCGCGCGAATGTTTGAGCCTGCCGATTTATCCCGAATTGACAGACGCGCAAATCCAGCGCGTGGTGAATGTCATCAAGGAATTTTTCAAAAATTAATCCGTCACCCGTATTATCCATGAAAACCGCCAAACCCAAAGACACCGCCACCAGCCGCTGGCTCTCGTTCCGACCCGAAATCAAAGTCCTCGATTGCACCATCCGCGACGGTGGATTGATGAACAACCACCACTTCGACGACAAAATCGTGAAGGCGGTCTATGACACGTGCGTCGCGGCGGGCATTGATTACATGGAACTCGGCTACAAGGCGTCGCGCAAAGCCATCAAGGCCGGCGAATACGGCTGTTGGAAGTATTGTCTCGAAGAAGACATTCGCCGCGTCGTCGGCGACAATAAGAGCGATCTCAAGCTCTCCGTCATGGCCGACGCCGAGCGTTGCGATTACAAGGAAGACATCGCGCCGAAAAAGGAATCGGTCATCGACATGATTCGTGTGGCCACTTACATCAGCCAGATTCCCACTGCGCTCGACATGGTCAAGGACGCGCACGACAAGGGCTACGAGACCACCATCAATCTCATGGCCGTCTCCGCCGTGCCGGAACACGAATTGGACGAGGGACTGGAAATGCTCGCCGCGTCCGAGGCCAAGGCGATTTACGTTGTGGACAGCTTCGGCGCGCTTTACAGCGAGCGGGTGCATTACCTGGTGAAAAAATACCAGCACTACTGCAAGGCGTCGGGCAAGGAAGTGGGCGTGCACATGCACAACAACATGCAGCTCGCCTACGCCAACACCATCGAAGGCATCATCCTGGGCGCAAATTTTCTGGACGGCACCATGGCCGGCTTGGGCCGCGGCGCTGGCAACTGCCCGATGGAATTGCTCCTCGCATTCCTGCACAACCCGAAATATGAGCTGCGTTCCGTGCTCGGCTGTGTGCAAAACCACATCGAACCAATGCGCGCAAAATTGTTGTGGGGCTATGACCTGCCTTACATGCTCACCGGCATGTTGAACCAGCACCCGCGCACCGCCATCAAGTTCAAGGAAGCCGAACTCAAGGGCGAAAAGGGCGACATCCTCCAGTTCCACGACACTGTCACGGATCAGGAATAAAGACCAAAGGCCGGAGCTAGTGGCGTTGTCCGCGAACGTGGTAACGTCCATGTGGTTCAGCCAATGCCATAGTGAGCTGGCTTTCTTCGACGGCTTCCTGCGGGTAATCGCTCAAATCGAATTCAAGGCTGTCGCCCTCGAACGTCGGGTAAAGCACAGCCAGCTTGGGTATCGCGGTTTCGGCGAGGCGGAAATAATCTTTGTCAATTTCAATTCCGACTGACCG
>JBEKON010000054.1:0-12582 GCA_049521735.1 Verrucomicrobiota bacterium | reverse complement strand
GCCGACAACGAGGTAGGGATGCGTCTTGCGAAATGCCCATACCGCTCCCGATATGGCCAGCAGCAACCCCAGTGCCCCGGCCACCTGCCAGAACGGCAGATAGTTTGCGGGGTTGGGATAAAGACACGCCGGAGCAAAACCTGGGGGGAGAAGCCTGAAAAACGGTTCAGCGGCCAGTAATCCAGCAGTAGCAGGACGAAGGGCAGCGTCACCAGCATGTTCTTGGACAGCAGTCCCAAGGCGAAGAACAGCACCACAACGCCATAGCGGATCACCGAGGGTGGGCGACGCACATAGCGGACATACGCCCCGATGGTCAGCATGAAGAACACTCCGCTGAGGACATCCTTGCGTTCCGCCACCCATGCCACCGATTCCACCCGCAACGGATGGATCGCAAACACCGCCGCCACAAACGCGCTGCGCCACAGGAACCCCGTCATCCGTCGCAGAACCAGGAAAAGCAGGATCGCCGCCGCTGTGTGGAGCAGGACATTGGTAAAATGATGTCCGCCGGGGTTCAATCCGTAAAACTGGCAGTCCAGCATATGGGAAACCCAGGTCAGCGGGTGCCAGTGGCCGATGTTGCCATAAGTCAGCGCCCAGCGAAATCCCTCCCAGGTCAGACCCTTTTGGACGACAGGGTTTTCATACACGTAAACGTCGTCGTCGAAGTTGACGAACCCGTAATGAAACGTCCGTCCAAAAACCGCCAGCGTGATCGCCGCCAGAAAAATGCAGACCCCAATAACCGTCCAGCGGCCATTCAGACCAGCCGGACGGCTTTCGGATTCCGGCAAGCGGGAGTCTGCCACTCCCGGCATTTCACCGACTGGCGAAGCGGGCGCGCTCGAAGGCACGGCAGGGTTTTTTTTCTCCGATCTTCGACTCATGGGTTTGAACACATGGTTAAGGAAACCCGCGCAGTGAGACGAGTAAAAAAGGCCAATGCAGGCCAGGGCTTTGATTTTTTACCGCCTCCTTTCCGAAACCAGCAACAATTTGCTAGGACATTAACCCTTCCGTACTGCTGGCGAAATTTTTCTTCGCTGCGCAAATTGCATCAGGCTTTTCTTCCCGGTCGTTTTGGATGGAATTTAATTTTCCCCAATAAAATCAGGCATTTTTATGCGTTCAGCCACGGCAAAATTCCGCCTGGCATTGTCGTTGCTTAACGTGCCCGAACGCAGACGTGAGTTGGCTCAAGCCAAACGCGGCCTGATTACACTGTCAAAAAATATGAAGAAAATTGAAGCAATCATCAAACCGTTCAAACTCGAGGAGGTGAAGGACGCCCTCGGCGAAATCAACATCGAAGGCATGACTGTGAGCGAGGTCAAGGGGTTTGGCCGCCAGAAGGGCCACACCGAAATCTATCGCGGCAGTGAATACACCGTGGATTTCCTGCCGAAGATAAAAATTGAACTTGTTGTAGCAGATAATCAAACCGACGCGGCCGTTGGCGCGATTATTAAATCAGCCAGGACCGGCAAAATCGGTGATGGCAAAGTGTTCGTGTCCGGCATCGAACAAGCCGTTCGCATTCGGACTGAGGAGAAAGGCGAGTTGGCCATTTGAAGAACCCAGACAATTTCAACCCCATTTAAAAACAAATTATGAGACGATACTTAACAATCCTTGCTTTGGTTACAACCACTGCGCTCGGCATTTTGCCATTGCGCGCAGACACGGCCACCAATCTGCCGGCGCCGACGCTGGATCAACGTGTGGCATCGCTTGAAGCCTACATCGCCAACACTGATCCCACTGCGCCATTGAAGGACACCAATGGCAATCAAGTGGTCGCCAATACAACGATCATTGGCAATCCCGGTCCCGGCCACAATGCGTGGCTGCTCACCAGCACGGCGCTGGTGCTGTTCATGACGCTGCCGGGTCTGGCGTTGTTCTACGGCGGTCTCGTTCGCAGAAAGAACGTGCTTTCCGTGCTGGCCCAATGCTTCCTGATCACCGGCTTGGTGACCATCCTTTGGGTGTTCGTCGGCTACGGCATGATCTTTGGCGGAACGGGCGCGGCAGCCAAGGAAGACGTGATAACCGGCATCGTCGGCAACCCGACGATTGATTGGATGCTGAATAACGTCACTTCCGCCCCGAACTCCAACTATTCCTACTGGGTCTCGGAAAACGTGTTTAGCATGTTCCAATTGATGTTCGCCGTCATCACCCCGGCGTTGATCATCGGTGGCATTGCCGAACGCATGAAGTTCAAAGCCATCTTCATCTTCATGACGTTGTGGATGCTTCTCGTCTATTTCACCCAGGGCCACATGGTCTGGGGCATCAACGGCTCAATGAATGGCGTCTGGAATCCGCACGCGGGAATTAAAGCGATTGACTTTGCCGGCGGCACGGTCGTGCACATGACCTCCGGTTGGTCCGCCCTGGTTCTGTGTTTGATTCTCGGCAAACGCGCGGGCTTCGGCAGGGAAAACTTCGCGCCGCACAGCATGGTGCTTACCTACATCGGCACGGGCATGTTGTGGGTGGGCTGGTACGGGTTCAATTCCGGCAGTGCGCTTGCGGCCGACGTGGTGGCGGCCAATGCCTTCACTACCACGACGATCGCCACAGCGGTGGCTTCATTCGTCTGGCCGATGTGGGAGTGGATTGTCAAAGGCAGGCCGAGCGTGCTGGGTTTTTGTTCCGGCGCCGTTGCGGGTCTGGTGGTCATTACTCCCGCATGCGGTTTCGTCGCGCCGCAAGGCGCAATCTGGATTGGCATTGCCGCCGGCTCCATCCCGTGGTTCTTCTGCTACAAGGTCAAGAGTTGGTTTGGCTATGACGATGCCTTGGACACATTCGGCGTTCACGGCATCGGCGGCATGACCGGGGCATTGATGACCGGCATGCTCGCGCGCAATGCCGTCAATCCGAACCTCGCGACCAACCTTAAAGCCTACGTTACAGACAGTTGGTTCCAACCGCTGGTCTGGGAGCAGCTCAAGGCGATTGGCATCACGCTGGTGTTGACCATCGTGGGCACCATCGTTATCGCGTATATCACCAAGGCGCTGGTAGGTCTCCGTCCGACCGAGGAAGTTGAAATCTCCGGTCTGGATATTAACGAACATGGAGAGGAGGGCTATCATAGTTAACAAAAAAATACTCGACGCTGTGCCGGTTATTGACCAAAGTCATGGCCGGCGCAGCTTTCGGTTTCAACTGCACTAACAGACAAACAAACAAAATCAACAACTTCACATCCTAAAATATGGCAACACCCAAGAGCGTTATTGAAATGGCAAAAAAGGCCGGGGCGAAAATGGTGGACATCAAGTTCGTGGACACCTTCGGCACCTGGCAGCACTTCACTTGTTCCATCGCGGAACTGGCCGAGGAAACCTTCGCCGAAGGCATCGGCTTCGACGGTTCCTCCATTCGCGGCTGGAAGAGCATTGAGGCCAGCGACATGCTGGCCATGCCCGACCCTGAAACGGCGTTCATAGATCCGTTCATGGCCGTGCCGACACTTTCACTCACCTGCACCATTGCCGAAACCGGCACGTTGGAGTCTTACAGCCGCGACCCGCGCGGCATTGCGCAGAAGGCTGAAAAATACCTCATCTCCACCGGCATTGGCGATCAGGCCTTCTTCGGCCCCGAAGCCGAATTTTTCATCTTTGACAACGTGCAATTCGATTCCAAGTGCAACGGCACGTTTTACAGCATTGATTCCGAGGAAGGCATTTGGAACACCGGTCGCGATGAGATGCCAAACCTCGGCAACAAAATCCGTCACAAGGAAGGTTATTTCCCTGTGGCTCCGCTGGACACACAGCAGGACATCCGCACCGAAATGGTGCTGACGATGGAGGAATTGGGGCTTCAGATTGAGAAGCAGCATCACGAGGTGGCCACGGCGGGCCAGGCGGAAATTGACATTCGTTTCGACACGCTCGTAAAAATGGCCGACCACATGATGGTGTACAAGTATGTGTTGAAAAACGTGGCCAAGAAACATGGCAAGACGGTGACCCTGATGCCCAAGCCGCTGTTCGGTGACAATGGCAGTGGGATGCACACGCATCAGAGTTTATGGAAGAAGGGCAAACCGCTCTTCGCCGGCAAGGAATACGCCGGCCTGAGCAAAATGGCCCTCTACTATGCCGGCGGGCTGCTCAAGCACGCCCATGCCCTGTGCGCCTTTTGCAGTCCCACCACCAACAGTTACAAGCGCCTCGTGCCGGGTTTCGAAGCGCCCGTGAACCTGGCTTACAGCTCACGCAACCGCTCGGCGGCCATCCGCATTCCGACCTACAGCGATAATCCCAAAGCCAAGCGATTGGAATATCGTCCGCCGGATCCGGCGGCGAATCCGTATCTCTGCTTTGCCGCGTTGCTCTTGGCCGGTCTGGACGGTGTTCAGAACAAGATTGATCCGGGCGAACCCATTGACAAAAACATGTATGAATTGCCGCCGAAGGAACACGCCAAGATTCCGCAGATACTCGGCAGTCTCGAGGCAGCCATTGACGCTCTCGAAAAGGATCATCAATTCCTGCTCAAGGGCGACGTCTTCACCGAAGACTTCATTGAGATGTGGATCAGCGCCAAGCGCAAGGAACATGACGCCATCCGGCTGCGTCCGCATCCTTACGAATTCTTCATGTATTACGACGTGTAAAACACGCTCCGGAGGAATGGGGAGCAACGGCGCGGGCGAAAACCCGCGCCGTTTTTATTTCAGTGAGAATGGATTTTAAAGGTAAGGTCGCATCGCCGAGGCGACCGGGGTGGGAGACAGAACTTCCGCCGGACGCGCGGGCCCAGGCTTCGCCGAGGCGAGCCGCGCGTCCCTACCAATTTATTTCAACTGTGCTGCCAATTCCTCGCCCAACGCCGCCGCTTCAGCAATCGGGCGTTTCCCTTCGCTACACCTGGCCGGTCCTTCGCGGAACGAAACGGCGCGCATTTCCATCCGGTTGCCGTCAATTTCGGCGTAGGCGGCCACGGGGCTTTGGCAGCCGCCGCCCATTGCGCGCAAAAAAGCGCGCTCTGCCGTCACAGACTGGAACGTGTTAAAATGATTCAGCCGCTCGCAAATCGCGCCTACGCGTTCGTCATCCGCGCGAATCTCGATGCCAATCGCGCCCTGGCCAACGCATGGCAGCATCACGTCCAAATCCAAAACTGTTGCCAGCAAACCGTCCGGAACCGCGTCGCCTTCGAGTTTGCCTTCGGGCGTGATACAAAAATTCAGCCGTGTCAGACCGGCCAGCGCAAGCACCGTTGCGTCCAGCTCGCCGCGCTCGGCGATTTTCCGCAGGCGCGTCGGCAGGTTGCCATGAATCTCGACCACGTTTAAATCGGGCCGTGCCGCCAACAGTTGCGCTTTGCGCCGCGTGCTGTTCGTGGCGACGGTCGCTTTTGCCGGCAAATCTTTCAGCGTCATGTACGGTTTAAGGCCGCGCAACGCCGATTGGCCCGGAGTCCATTCGACTGGTTGAGGGTTGAAGGTTGGAAGTTGAGAGAGATATCTGGCGTCGCGGTAAATCAGCACGTCACGAACATCGGCGCGTTTCGGCGTCGCGACGAGTTTCAGTCCGGCGGGCAAATCGGTCGGCAAATCCTTCAAACTATGCACCGCGAGATCGGCCTGGTTTTTGAGCAGGGCGACTTCGAGTTCTTTCGTGAACAGGCCTTTCGACAGGCTTACGCCGGATTTTTTGGCCAGCAGCGAGGCCTGCATCTTGTCTCCGGTGGTTTGGATGATTTTTAGTTCAAACCGCAGTTTTGGAAACATGAAGCGGCCGTTTGACGCGATCAAATTCGCCTGCGCAAGTGCCAGCGCGCTGCCGCGCGTAGCGATGATGATGGGTCGTTCCGTAGGCATTTTTTTCGTCCGCAGATTACGCGGATTTTCGCAGATGAGAAAGAAGCAATCTGCGTTCCTCGGCAAAATCTGCAGATGATTTTGTTTCGAGCAAGGACTTCACTTTTTCGGCAATGATTTGTTCGCACCGCGCGATTTCCTCCTTGCGCTGTTTTAAATAGTCGGCGGCGATGGCTTGGAGATCGTCAATGTTGTAAAGGTAAACGTTCTCCAGAAAATTCACTTCGGGATCAATGTCACGCGGCACGGCGATATCAATGAGCAGCAGCGGACGATGCTTGCGCGCCTTCATCAACGGTTCGAGTTTTGCGCGGTTGAGAATGTGATGTGGCGCGGATGTGCTGCTGATGGCGATGTCAATTTTTTCAAATTCCGCCGCCAAATCATCGAATTGCACGGCGCGTCCGCCTAGTTCGTTCGCCAATGCCACCGCACGGTCATGTGAACGATTTGCCACGATAATGCTGCGCGCACCGCGGGAGAGCAGGGCGCGGGCGGTTTTTTCGCTCGTGTCGCCGGCGCCAATAACGAGCACTTCACGATCATGCAGCAAGCCAAAAATTTTCTCCGCGAGTTCAACCGCGACGGACGCCACGGAAACACTGCCGCGCTGGATGTTTGTCTGACTGCGAATGTGCTTGGCGACGTGAAATGCGCATTGAAATGCCCTGTTCAACCACGCGCCGGTGTGGCCGTGGCGATGCGCGAGCGCGTAAGCCTGCTTGAGCTGGCCGAGGATTTCCGTTTCACCGAGCACCATCGAGTCGAGACCGGACGCGACTCGAAAAAGATGGTGCAGACTTTGCGGCCCGGCGAGCGTGTAAAATTCGTCGCCAGACGCGGCTTTCGGAGGGCGGAGCTCTGCGACGCCCAAATTGTCCGGCCCGCCGGCAGTCTTGCCCCACCTTAAGAGAAATTGTTTTAATTCGGCGAACGCTTTGGCGGGTTCAAGCGAGGTCGCGGCGTAAATTTCCACGCGATTGCACGTTGAAAGGATCACCGCTTCACCAGCGACGCCGGATTCGCGCAGCGACTTGAGTGCGTCGGGAATTTTCGCCTCGGCAAAGGCGAACCGCTCCCGCAATTCGACAGGCGACGAACGGTGGCTCAAGCCGATAACGACGATGTTCATGGCTGGTGAATGGGTGAGAGCAGCAGAAATCCCCAAAACGTGAGCAGAATGAAAACAAAACCGGCGACCGTGCCCCATGCGAATCGCCGGCCGCCTTGACCCAACCGCCAACGCGCCATCAGCAGGCCGAAGTAAAATGCCCAAATAAAAATCAGATAAGTCACAAGCGGTTCCCTGTAAAAATAGAACGGATCATTTTTGAAATTGAAGGGCGCAACTGCGCCATTTTTTTGTTGAATTTCAATCAGCTTCAAGCCGATTGCGAGCCCGGTCGCGAGCAAAAAAAGGCCGCCGATTACAAGCCCGCTCATCACGCGTTCGAGCCGTTGAATCGGCGGGAGCAGTGAAAAAAACGCGCGCAGTTTGTGAAATTTCAAATCGTGTTCTTCGGTTAAAAACATCAAGGCGGCGACGGCGCTCAATCCGAACGCGCCGTATGCCAGGAGAATCAAGGCGGCATGCAAACTCGTCAGCACGCTGGAAAATTGCGGTTTTAATTCGTGCGGCAGGTCGAGCGCAGGCATGAGCGCGAAAACGCCGATGGCGAACAGAACCGGCGACGCAAACGCGCCAAAAAATCGCAGTCGCGGCAACAGGCCGACAACCAAATACGCGGCGACAATAGTCCACCCGATGAACGTGGTGGCTTCGTAAAGATTGTTGACGGGGCAGTGTGCGATGGAAAAGCCGCGCTGGAGCATGGCGATAGTGTGCAGCGCGAACGCGGCGAGCAGCAGCAAATAATTCACGCGGTCATCCTTGCGAAAACCCATTCGCCAGAGGAAAACCGCATACACCGTGCTCAAACCGTAAATTACCACGGCGAGCAAAAAGAAATGCCGGTCAGTGAACCAAGTCACTTGGACAGGTTAAATGCGAAAACAGACGGTGCAAGCGGCAAGTAAAATTGAATCCAGTCCTTGTAATTCAAAGGCGGCGCTTTTATTCTCCGGCAAACACGCATCATGCGACATGGGTTACACTGTTGATTATCTCCAATCCGAAAGCGTCGCCTCGCAAGGGCCTGAGGTCATCGTGCTGGTCAACTGCATGGTGCATGACGCCATCAAACTCGGCGCGAGCGATCTGCACATCGAGCCGTGGGAAGACGCCATCGCGGTGCGCGCGCGCGTCAACGGCGTGCTGCTCGAAGTGGTGCACCTGCAGCCGGACTTGTTGGACAAGATTTCCGCGCGCTTCAAAGTCATGTCCAACCTGGTGACCTACCAGTCAGGAATACCGCAGGATGGCACGGCGATGGGCGGACCGGAATTGGACGACGTGCAATTGCGCATCTCGATTTTTCCCACGACGCGCGGCGAAAAAATTGTTGTGCGGCTTTTTGACCCGCGTGACCGGCGATTCGATTTGGACACGCTCGGTTTTGACGATTCGACGCAGCAAGGGCTGTTGCGCCTGCTCAAACGGCCGGGCGGTCTGATGTTGTTCACCGGACCGGTTGGTTCCGGCAAGACGAGCACGATGTATTCGTCGCTTTGCCACATCATGCAGCGCGACGGCACGAGCATCAGCATCAGCACGGTGGAGGACCCGGTGGAATTCAATCTGCCGATGGTCAGCCAGACACAGATCAATCCTGCGCAGGACTTCACTTATGCCGTCGCCCTCCGGAGCATCCTGCGGCAGGACCCGCAGGTGGTCATGGTGGGCGAGATTCGCGACCCGGAGACCGCCGCCATCGCGGTGCAGGCCGGCCTGACGGGACATTTGGTCCTCAGCACGATTCACTCCGGCGTTTCGGCGGGCGCGTTCACACGGTTGATCAACATGGAAATCGAGCCGTTCATGCTGTCGTCGAGCGTTCTTGGCGTGATGGGAATGCGGCTGATACGGCGCAATTGTCAGGATTGTTTACGGTCGTATGATCCGGAACCAAGCCAGCTTAAGATTATTCCCGAAGCATTGCTGCCGGAGGCGCAATTCTGTCGCAGCAGGGGTTGCGACGGGTGCCACAACACCGGTTTTTCCGGTCGCATGCCCGTGACGGAATTGCTGGTCGTGGATGAACCTTTCCGCGAGGCGATCTTGAAAAAAATGCCCACGACCGCGCTGGAGGAAATTGCCATTCAGCAAGGCATGAAAACGCTCTTACAAAACGGAATTCAACGCGTCGTTGCCGGAGAAACCTCATTGGAGGAAATGCTTCGTGTGCTGGCGGCGGATATAATTTAGCGCGGCAATTCATCCAATTTGTTGGTAGGGACGCGCGGCTTGCCTCGGCGTAGCCTCCGGCGAAGCCTGGGCCCGCGCGTCCGGCGGAAGTTCCGCTTCCACCCCGGTCGCCTCGGCGAGGCGACCCTACCTTTGCTTCAGCGCGACAAGGAGGCGCGAAGAAGGAAATAAAATTTGCAGCCTATCTACTTGTTAGGCATCACGGTCATAATCCAGAATCATCCGCTTTCTTGGTTTCTGCTGCGAGTCTCTCCGTTTCGGCGAGCTTCTCCAAATCACTGTCATAATATCGAATATCTATCGTAACATCCATGAAACCGGTAAGCTTAGTGATAATGTAGCGGTTGCCTTGGTCAATCCGCTTCACATCGCCCATCGTGTCAAAAATCCCTTGCTTCTCTTCAACGCCATACTTCTTCTTGAGAAGCTCCATAACAACTGCCTGCTCTTTCTGACCAGCTTCCGTGTTCTCGACGGGACCAATGCCCCAAATACTATAAATCTTGTGGGTGGTGGGTGTAATCATCACGTAGTAAGTCTTGAATGAGCGAAATCCGTTGGTGGTGGAAAACTGATACATCGGCGTGCCATCAGTAAGCTTTGATGTGCCAATGGCAGAAGCTGGGTAAAAAACATCTCCGAGCTTCTTGCCAAACGCACCCTCAATCTTGTCGGCTCCAATGGCGCTGAATGTGGCAACGATGAAACATGCGGTGAATATAGTGATATGTAGTGTTTTCATTTTGCATTTTTGTGTGCTTGAAACTGTCATGCGCTAGTGATGCCTAACAGTGAGTAGGCGGCGTTGTATGCAGCCTATCTCGTTTCATGGTTGGAACTTTATTCCTGTAAAAATTATTTTCAATGGGAATTTTGGTTGTTTCTGCGATCTATGACCCACCGAAACGGTGTTCAAAGAGCACTGCTGGAGCAGCAAGTGCAACCTTGCCAACCGCGCCTGCGTTTTGTTTAATCCGTCCGTGCTGAATCAGCAAACTCTCAATCGCGCCGCGAGTTTTTCCGGCGTCGGGCTGCACAGTGGCAGCCGGGTGAACATGACGATTTTGCCCGCACCCGCCAACAGCGGCGTCCGGTTTCGCCGCGTTGACCTCGACGGCAAACCCGAAATCGAGGCGCGCGTGGAAAATGTCATCGAGACAAACCGTTCAACGACGCTCGTCAAGGGCAACGTGAAAATCCACACCGTCGAGCACGTGCTCGCGACGCTGGCGGGTTATGGAATTGATAATGCCATCATTGAATTGGACGGGAGCGAGCCCCCGATTGCCGACGGCAGTTCGCGTGAGTTTTGCAAAATCATTCAAGCCGCGGGCATCGCGCCGCAGTCCGAAAAGCGCGAGTCTTTCACGCCCACCGAGCCGATTGAACTGGAGGCGGGCGAAACGGTCATGACGCTGTTTCCCGGCGACGGTTTCAGAATCACCTGCACGAGCGCGGACAAAAAAGGCCGGTTCACCCAATTTTACAGCACGGAAATCACGCCGAAGACCTGGGAAAAAGAATTGGCGCACGCGCGGACGTTTTGCTTTTACGAGGAAATCGAGCACCTCATCAAAAATAATTTGATCAAGGGCGGCAGTTTGGAGAACGCCATTGTCATTCGCGACGACGCGGTGCTGACGACCGAACCGATGCGGTATCCCGAGGAGTTCGTGCGGCACAAGATACTCGACATCGTCGGCGATTTGTCGCTGCTCGGACGGCCGATTCGCGGGCACCTGGTTGCAGTGAAACCGAGTCACGCGGCAAATTGCGAATTTGTCCGGCAAATCATCGCACAGATGCAAAAGCCGTTGCGCGCCGCGCAAACGTTCGCGCCGCCGCCGGAAAAGGTTGCCGCGCCTGAACCGATGATTTCCGAAGACGGCGCGATGGACATCGAGCAAATCATGGAACTGCTGCCGCATCGCCCGCCGTTTTTGATGGTGGACCGGATTCTGAAAATGGACGGCAACAAAATCACCGGCGTCAAAAACGTCACGATGAACGAAGGGTATTTTCAGGGACATTTCCCGGGGCATCCGATCATGCCGGGCGTTTTGCAACTCGAAGCCATCGCGCAGGTTGCCGGCCTTTTGATGATAAAACACGCCGAAACCGGACGGCAGCTTGCTTACTTCATGTCCGCTGAAAATGTCAAATGGCGCAAACTGGTTGTGCCCGGTGACATACTGGTCATTGAAGTTGAGCTCATGAAAACGCGCGGCAAAATCTGCAAGGCCAAAGGGATTTGCAAGGTCGGCGGCGAAATGGTGAGCGAAGCGGAAGTCACTTTCATGTTGCGCAGTGAATGACGAATTTCACATTGCGAAATTCCCATGATTCATCCCACGGCCATCATTCATTCAAAAGCCAAAATCGGTTCCGGCTGCGGAATCGGTCCTTACTGTGTCATCGGCGAACATGTCGTGCTCGGGAGCGGTTGCAAACTGCATTCGCACGTTGTCATTGACGGACACACGAAATTGGGAAGGGAGAATGAAATTTTTCCGTTCGCAAGCATCGGGCTGAAGACGCAGGACTTGAAATGGAAGGGTGGTGTCACGTGCACGGAAATCGGCGACCACAACACATTCCGTGAATACGTCACCATTCACAGCGCGACCGGTGGCGGTAAAGTCACGCGCGTTGGATCGCACAACCACATCCTTGCTTATTGCCACATCGCTCACAACGTGACGCTCGGTGACCACATTATCATGTCGAATGTCGCCACACTTGCGGGGCATGTCGTGGTGGAAGATTACGCGGTGATTGGTGGATTGGCGGCAGTTCATCAGTTTTGCCGTATCGGCAAAATGGCGATGATAGGCGGTTGCTCGAAAGTCGTGCAAGACGTGCCGCCATTCATGATGGCTGATGGCAACCCTGCGGAAACACGAACCATCAACAAAATCGGCATGGAACGGAATGGTGTTTCTGAAAAAGCGCAGATTGCATTGAGGCAGGCTTACAAGATTCTGTTTCGCGAAGGACTTGCCGTTTCCAACGCGGTGGCGAAGGTTGAAAAGAAATTGCCGCCGTTGCCCGAGATTCGATATTTGATTCAATTTGTGCGGGCAAGTGGACGGGGAATCAGCAAGTAAAATGGGCTAAAAAAGCTGTTGACAGGGTTGGGTGTATTGCATAGTTTGCAGCCCGTCAGAGCCGTAAAAAGTCAAAAAGCCGTTTAGCCCCTCGGGTTTTCGAAAGAAAAGAACGAGGGGAAGTGGTTTTTTGTCGTTTTGCATGTCGGGTTGGACTAATGATTTGATTGCGCCCATGTAGCTCAGTTGGTAGAGCGCATCCTTGGTAAGGATGAGGTCATCAGTTCAATCCTGATCATGGGCTCCAGTTTAACGAACGAAAACTAAACGCAGGAGACAACAATGGCTAAAGA
>JBEKON010000053.1:0-12532 GCA_049521735.1 Verrucomicrobiota bacterium | reverse complement strand
CCATGTCCGAGGCGCATTTCGGCGAGTTGTCGTTTTTCCGCATCTATGCCGGGTCGGTGTCCACGGGCATGGATTTGTTCAACAGCGACCGCAAGATCAATGAACGCATCGGCCAGATTTATCTGCTCAACGGCCAGATCCGCGAGGCGGTCAACACGCTCGGCCCCGGCGACATCGGCGCGGTCGTGAAGCTCAAGGGCACGCACACCGGCAACACGCTTTGCAACGCGAAAAAGGCCGTGACACTGTCGAAGGTCGTTTATCCCAAACCCAACATTCACGCGGCGCTGGTCGCAAAAGTAAAAGGCGAAGAAGACAAGATCGCCTCCGGTCTTGCCGCGTTGCATCAGGAAGACCCGACGTTTCTTTACTTCGTGGATGCGGAATTGCACCAGACCATCATCTCCGCCCAGGGCGAATTGCATCTGGAGGTTGTGGCCGACCGTTTGCGCCGCCGGCACAATGTTCATGTTGAACTCGCCGAACCCCGTGTGCGTTATCGCGAAACAATCAAGGCAAAGGCGGATTCAAAATACCGTCACAAAAAACAAACTGGCGGCGCGGGCCAATTCGCCGAAGTCTGGATGCGCATCGAACCCAAACCGCGCGACACGGGCGTTGAGTTCACCAATTCGCTGGTCGGCCAGAATGTGGACCGCGTGTTCGTGCCGTCCGTCGAGAAGGGCGTAAAGCAGGCCTGCACCGAGGGCATTCTCGCCGGTTACCGCGTGGTGGACGTGTTGATTGATTTTTACGACGGCAAGATGCACCCGGTGGATTCGAAGGACATCGCGTTTCAGATTGCCGGTTACTTTGCGTTCAAGGAAGCGTTCATGAACGCACGCCCGTGTCTGCTCGAACCCATCAACACCGTTGAGATTCGCATCCCGGAGGATTGCATGGGCAAGGT
Organism: Verrucomicrobiota bacterium; assembly: GCA_049521735.1. GTDB lineage: Bacteria > Verrucomicrobiota > Verrucomicrobiia > Limisphaerales > UBA11358 > UBA11358. The sequence goes on along the minus strand of JBEKON010000053.1, from coordinate 11,622 downwards.
AATGGGCGATTTGTCAAGCCGGCGCGGCAAAATTCAGGGCATGGACACCGATGGCAGTTTCCAGGTCATCAAGGCGTATGTGCCCGCCAAGGAACTTTATCACTATTCCAGCACCCTTCGTTCATTGACCGGCGGGCGTGGCGTGCACATGGAGGATTTCAATCACTACGAGGAAATGCCGCGCGACGCGGTTGAAAAGGTGATTGAAGAAGCGAAAAAACACAAAGCCAACCCCGAGCCGCATTAGGGCGGCTGGGTGTGGTGTTGCAGATGCGCAACGTTCGATGAACAGGCCGTCTCGCTTTTGCGGATGGCGGCGTAAAGCACGTCCTTCAATCTTGCGCGTTTGAACTTGAGTTCATCAATTTCCTGATCCGTCGCAAACTCAATTTCTTCCTCGAAGCGGCAGATCGCATCGTCCAACTGGTGATATTCCTCAAACATCTGGCGGAAGTGGTTGTCGCCCAGCCGCAGCCTGCGGATGGTTTCACGATATTCGGGAAATTCACTCAGGAACGGATGATGTATGTCCATTGGAAGCCTCTCAGTTGAGGGTTTGCGGTCGTTGCACTGCATTCTTCGTTACCATGACCTGTGGTTAATAAAACCCAGTGCATATCCAATGGCTAGTCTAATTTTTAAAAAAGTCAACCCGGTCTTATTCACATTTTTTAAATGGGAAGTCGAACTTCGACCTTTCCACCTTTTCAAAGCCGTTCTGATGACTTAATTTACCCGTTACTCTTGTTCCATGCCGGGCGTTTTTATCAAAACTTACGGCTGCCAGATGAACGAACGTGACAGCGAAGCCGTCGCCGCGCAACTCGTGGCGAAAGGCTACACACTCGCGCCGTCCGAAGCGGTCGCGGACGTGATTCTGCTCAACACCTGCAGTGTGCGCGATTTCGCGGAGCGGAAAGCCATCGGCAAGATGCAGAACATCGCCGCGGATGTCCGAAAAAATCGTCCGGACGTCGTACTCGGGTTCATGGGCTGCGTGGCGCAAAGTCGCGGACAGGAATTGATTGACCGCCTGCCGGACGTGGATTTGGTGCTCGGCACGCAAAAATTTCATCACGCGGCGGATTATCTCGGCGAAATTATTTCCGGCCGGCGCGATAAAATCGTGGACGTGGCGGAAGAGCAGGGGAGCGAAGCCACGATTCGCGAGCATTTGCTCAACGGCAATTCGCAAAAATCCGTCACCGCGTTTGTCAGCATCATGCAAGGCTGCAACCAGCGTTGCACGTTTTGCATCGTGCCGGACACACGCGGCGAAGAACGCAGCCGGGGCATTGCCGACATTGTGGATGAATGTCGCGAACTCGTTTCGCGCGGCGTGAAGGAAATCACGCTGCTCGGCCAAATCGTGACGAGTTATGGGAAACGGGGAAATGTCTCCTTCGCCCCGCGAGGAACGAGCGGGGAGAGGGTCGGGGAGCGGGGTATTTTAGAAAACGGACTCCTCGCCCCAGCCCTCTCCTCGTTTGGCGAGGAGAGGGAGAAGACTCCTTTTGTCCAGCTTCTCGACGCCGTCCATGCAATTGACGGCCTGGAGCGGATTCGCTTCACCGCGCCGCATCCCAAAGGTTATGGCGACGATTTGATTGAGGCTTACGCACGCCTGCCCAAACTCGTCGAGCACGCGCATCTGCCGGTGCAGAGCGGCAGCGATCGCGTCCTGAAATTGATGCACCGCGGCTACACGCGCAAACGCTTCCTCGGCATCATCGAAAAATTGCGCCGCGCAAAACCGGACATCGGCATCACAACCGACATCATTGTCGGTTTTCCGGGCGAGACGGAGGAAGATTTCGAGCAAACCCTTTCGCTCGCGCGCGAAGTGGAATTCGAGAACGCTTATATCTTCAAATACTCGCAGCGCCGCGACACGCCGGCGGCGGAAATGCCGGACCAAATTTCGCGCGAAGTCCGCGAGGAACGCAACCATCGTCTGCTCGAAACGATCAATGCCATCGGCAAGCGCAAATACGACGCGTTCGTTGGGCGGCGGACACAGATTCTCGTCGAAGGGCCGAGCAGGAAGAATCCGGCGCGGATGACCGGCCGGACGCGCTGCAACAAAATTGTGGTGTTCGAAGGCTCGGAACGGCATCGCGGCCAGTTGCTAGACGTGAAAATTACCCGCGCAGGCTTATTTACGCTTTATGGTGACCCGGTAATTGTGAATTTGTGATGAGCTAACGATTTAAAATTGAAGGGGCAGTGGCCGTTGGCTCCAGCGCGGTGTTAGGCGTCCGGTCGCCTCCAAATCGCTTGGAACGGCTCAACGCAATCAACAACAAAAGCGCCGATAACGTCAGCAAACTGCCTATGCTCCGGTAGAGTGTCATGTGCGCCACTCTCAGTGAAATGCCGAACTTCGCCAATACAAACACAAAAATGCTGACGACATCTTGGATGATGCAAAGCCAACAAATAACCTGCGTCCAAAGAATGGCGCGCCTGCTTCCAGCAACGATGCCAACCGCAAGTGGTAAAGCTATAACTCCGACTATAAAACTGACGGCGGCAAAGCTGCTATGCGAATGAATGATAGCGTCTGGTGTCCAGACAAGCGACTCAAAGCCGATGTATGCAAGGACACCTGCGACAAATACCTGAATGTCTCTGGCTGTTATTTTGGTCATAAATCGAGGACACCTAACATTATTATTCGATCACACTGTGTGGTACGATTTTTTTCGTGGCTTTGACTTTGCTCTTGGCAAAAATGCTTGTCCAGAAAAAGTTATGCAGGGAATTGGCCTGCGGGGACACCTCACTTTTTGTACAGTCGCAGAGCGACCCAGCGATGGTAGCCGCGGCTTTCAAGCCGCGGTGGCAGGCCGCAAACAGGGTATCCGTCGCGGAGCGACGGTTGAAATCAAAGCCGACGAAATAATTCAAGCGTCGCTCCGCGACGCTACCATGGGGGACCTTGCCCGTGGACTGAAGTCCACGGCTACCATCCAAGCCTCGCTCCGCGAGGTCTGGGCAGTTTCTTAAATATTGAGATGTGTCCATTGGCATGTCACATCGTCTGGCAAAGACTGCAATCAGGCCGATTCCTGCGTTTTGAATTTTTCGTGTCTTTCTGTGTCCGTTCGTGGTTTAATTCCTGAAAATGAAACTGTCGCTGCTTTCAATTCTGCTCGGTCTTGGCATGAGTGTGCCGCAAATTATTGGTCTGGCCAGACCGGCGCAATTGGCCGCCGCCGTCCGTAAATTTCCGCGCAATCTGCCTATCGGGGTCATGCTCATGTTACTCGGCACGGCGTGGTTTGTGTGGAATGTCAGCATCGAGCCGATTGCGGATTTCTCGGTTTTCAAACCGTATATGATCGCCGCTTTCATGGCGGTGGGAATTTTATCGTGCATTTTTGTCCGGGATTTTCTGGCCGTGCGCGGTCTGGCCATCCTGATGTTGTTACTGGCGAAACTGATGGTGGACACCGGCCGTCCGCATCTGGGTGAAACACCGTGGGTACTGGTGATTCAAGTTTGGGCTTATGTGCTCGTTGTCGCGGGCGTCTGGTTCACCATCACGCCGTGGCGGCTGCGCGATTTGTTGAATTGGGCGACGGCAACGCAAATGCGCGTGCGCGTCGGCAGCGCCATACGACTGGCGTTCGCTGTGTTCGTGTTGATTCTCGGCCTGACTGTTTTCCGTTCGATGTAATCCGCTTCTGGGTCTGCAAGGATTTGGTGGTGTGGCAAGCCGCTTGGTTTGTCACCGGAATGTAACATTCCTGCCTCTTGTTTGTAACAGTGTTGTTCCAATTTTCTATCGTAATGCAAACAAGGATTATGAAAAAAACCAAAAAACTGAATTCCTCAAAGGCCGCGCTGTTTGCCGGCGCAGCAGCGTTAATGGCTCTAACCCCGAACACTCACGCGCAATCGTCCGTGGATGCGTTGCTCAACAAGCTGGAGCAAAAAGGCGTCCTCACGGTGGACGAGGCGAAGGCGTTGAAGACTGAAAACCAACAGGACTTCAAGACCGACATGGACAAGGCGTTCAACTCCAAGTTCCCGATGCCGGACTGGATAACGAGTTATAAATTGAGCGGCGATTTTCGCGGGCGGTTCGATGACATGAACTCGCACAATGCCGCCATAGTGGACCGTGAACGGTTGCGCTATCGCCTGCGCGTGGGTTTGCAAGTGAACATGAAAGACGACCTTGAAGTCGGGTTCCGGTTGGCGTCGGGCGACAGTAGTCAAGGCAGTCCCAGCAGCCCGCTTTCCAACAACCAAACCATGGCGGGAAATGGGAGCAAGAAGCTGCTTTATATAGACACCGCTTATGGCAAGTGGACGCCTATTCACAATGACGATTGGAAGCTGGCGCTGACCATTGGCAAAATGGTCCAGCCATTCGACGCCTCATACATGGTGTTCGACCCCGATTACACGCCCGAAGGCGGCGCCTTGCAGGCAACTTACAAATTCAACGACAACCAATCGCTCCGACTCAATGCCGCGGCCTTTGTAATAGACGAAATCAAAACTTCAGCCCGCGATCCGTTCATGTATGGCGGTCAAGTGCTTTGGGATTCAAAGTGGACATCAAAGATTGGCACGACGCTCGGCGTTTCGGCTTACGACATTGTTAACAAGGAAAGCTTCACCGCCACACCTTACGACACAAACCTGGGCAATACCCTCTCCGGCACCTCTTTTGTGTACAACTATAATCCCGTTGTTGCCAGTGGCAGCGTCACTTACACGCTGGACAGCTTTCCGCTCTACAACGGCGCATTCCCCATCAAACTCGCCGGTGAATACATGAACAACCCCGGAGCGCCCAGGAACAATGTGGGCTGGTGGGGCGGTATCACGCTTGGCAAGTCGGGCAAAAAAGGGACTTGGGACATTTCCTATCGGTATCAATATCTGGAAGCGGACGCTTGGTGGGACCAAGTCGTGGATGATGATAATGCGGCGGCCTTCCCGACTTCCAACACGGCTGCAGGACTGGCAGGCGGCACAAATATCAAGGGTCATCTCATCAAATTTAATTATTCGATTTTTGATTCACTGACCTTCTCATTCACGTGCTATGCAAACACTTTGATCAAAAATCCCTATCCGGTGGCGAAGACCGACGGTCTTCACGCGATGGCCGACATCATGTGGAAGTTTTAACCGGAACGTAACGTGAACAAACAACCCGAAACTGATTAACTCTTTATTGAAATATGAAAAAAATTATTCTCCTGCTCCTCGGCGGCGGCTGTTTGCTCGCCGCGCAAACCGGCGCAAATGCGCAATTGCTCATCAACGGCGCGGGCGCGACATTCCCGTATCCAATCTACTCGAAGTGGTTTGACGCCTACACACAGGTGGACCCGTCGGTCCGCTTCAACTATCAATCCATCGGTTCCGGCGGCGGTCAAAAGCAAATCATCGCCCGGACCGTGGACTTTGGCGCGTCCGACGGCCCGATGAGCAATGAAAATCTCGCCAAGACGCCGGGTAAAATCCTGCACATCCCCACTGTTGCCGGCGCGGTTGTCATCACTTACAACCTGCCGGACAATCCGCAACTCAAACTCGACGGCTCAACGCTTGTTGAAATTTTTCTCGGCAACATCACCAAGTGGAACGATCCAAAAATCGCCGCGATTAATCCGGGTGTCAATTTGCCCGATCTACCGTTGGTGGTGGTGCATCGTTCCGATGGCAGCGGCACGAGCTACATCTTCACCGACTATTTGAGCAACATCAGCCCGGTGTGGGCGGATTCGGTTGGGAAAGCCACTTCTGTGAAATGGCCGACCGGTCTCGGTGGCAAGGGCAATGAAGGCGTTGCTGGACAGGTCAGGCAGTTGTCGGGAGCGGTTGGCTACGTTGAACTGATTTACGCCAAACAAAACAAAATGCCTTACGCGGATGTCAAGAATGCGGCGGGCAATTTTATCACGCCTTCGATTGAATCGGTCACCGAGGCGCTCGCTACGGCGAAAATTCCCGACGACTTCCGTTTTTCGATGGTAAACGCTCCGGGTGATAAGGCCTATCCGATTTCCGGCACAACCTGGCTGCTGGTTTATGAACAGCAAAAGAACGCCGACAAGGGCAAAAAATTGGTCGAATTTTTGAATTGGGCTTTGACTAAAGGCGAAACAATAGCGCCCTCGCTCGACTACGCGCCATTGCCGGATACTGTCCAGCAGCGCGTGCTGGAGCGGATTAAGACAATAAAATACTGACTTCGCTCCGCCGCACGGTAATTTTATCGGCGTGAGCCGGACGAAGAGCGTAGTTCCTCCCGCTCTTCGTCCTTCCGATTTTTACAACGATGGAAAAACTGTGAACGGAGCGCCGGCCATACCACCGACCGTGACCGTGCGAATGCACGGCGGCTCCCACTTTGGCGACCGCACCTTCCGCTGGCTGACGTTGTTGATGGCGCTTTCCATTTTTGTTCTCATCGCGCTCATCGGTCTTGAGCTTGCCAATGGCTCGAAACTCTCGCTGCAGAAATTCGGCTGGCACTTTTTGGTGTCCAGTAATTGGGACCCGGTCAATGAGGTTTTCGGAGCCCTGCCGTTTATTTTTGGCACACTCGTGTCATCGGCCATCGCCCTTGTCATCGCCGTGCCCATCAGCATTGCCACTGCGGTTTATCTCACTGAACTCGCGCCCCTGTGGCTGCGCCAGCCGTTGATCCTGTTCATCGAATTGCTGGCTGCCGTTCCAAGCGTCATTCTCGGTCTATGGGGCATTTTTGTGATGGTGCCGTGGTTGGGCGCTCATTTGGATCCGTGGCTGCAAAAAGTGTTCGGCTTCCTGCCACTGTTCCAAGGGCCAATCTATGGCATCGGCATGCTGGCCGGCGGCATCATCGTCGCCATTATGGTGATCCCCATCATCACGTCGATCTCCCGCGAAATTCTGCGTTCCGTGCCGGGCTTGCAACGGGAGGCCGCTTATGCGCTTGGCGCGACACACTGGGAAGTCACGCGCATCGCCGTGTTGAGCTATGCAAAAAAAGGTTTGTTCGGCGCGGTGATTCTCGGCTTGGGCCGCGCGCTCGGTGAAACGATGGCCGTGACCATGGTCATCGGCAACAGGCCCGAAATTGCCAAATCACTTTTTGCGCCCGGCTATACACTGGCCAGTGTCGTCGCCAATGAATTCACCGAAGCCACGACCGACATGTATTTGAGCGCGCTGTTTGAAGTCGGCCTTGTCCTGCTCGGCGTGACCGTGGTGGTCAACGCGCTGGCGCAATTATTGTTGAAAACATTCGCCGGACCGGGCGTGAAACCGCAGCACTGATATGACCGCCCCAAACCATCGATGGCGTAATTTCAAGAACGCTCTGATGCAGGCGATTGCGTTTGTGTGTGCGATTCTGGTCGTCGTTCCGTTGTTTCTGGTTCTTTATCATTTGGTCAAGGAAGGTTTCAGCTCAATCAACCTGGCTTTCTTCACCCAATTGCCAAAACCCGTCGGTGAAATCGGCGGTGGCATGGCCAACGCCATCGTTGGCACGTTTATTTTGCTGGCACAGGCCGCAGTGTTCGGCGTGCCAATCGGTGTGCTCGGAGGCGTGTTCCTTTCCGAATACGGTTCGTCACGCTTAAACAGGTGGATTCGCTTCACCGCAGACGTTCTCAATGGCGTGCCTTCCATTACCTGGGGCATGGTCGTCTACGCACTCGTCGTCGTGCCGATGAAAGGATTTTCGGCGCTGGCTGGCGGCATTGTACTCGGCATGATGATGGTTCCGCTGGTCATGCGGACGACGGAGGAGGTTTTACAACTCGTGCCCGATGGTTACCGCGAGGCCGCGCTGGCGCTGGGCATCGCCAAATGGCGCGCCATTGTCCAAATCGTTGTGCGCACCGCGCTCAAAGGCATCATCACCGGCATATTGCTCGCGCTAGCGCGCGTTGCCGGTGAAACTGCACCGCTGCTGTTCACCGCCTTTGGCAACCACTTTTGGACGCACAAACTGACCGATCCCATCTCCGCGATGCCGTTGCAAATTTTCGCCTACGCCATTTCACCCTATGATGACTGGCATCGGCTGGCTTGGGCAGGTGCACTCGTTTTGGTTGCGTTCGTGCTGATCATCAACATCAGTGTGCGCCTGCTCACGCGCGACCGGTTCCATCGCAACGCCTGATTTTCCATGGACGTCACCATCAAACAACCCGCTGTCACCCCGCCAACGACACAAAGACCCGCAGATGCCGTGGCCCTGACCGTCCGCAATCTCTCGGTGTTTTTCGGCGGAAATCACGCGCTGAAGAACGTTTCGCTCGACATCGCCGCCAGGGCCGTCACGGCCATCATCGGGCCGAGTGGCTGCGGAAAGTCCACCTTTCTGCGCGCGTTGAACCGGATGCATGAGTTGAATCCCGGGGCGCGCATTGAAGGCGAGATTCGTTTGTTCGGCGACGACATTTACTCGCGCAACGTCGAGCCGGTGATTGTGCGCCGTCGCGTCGGAATGGTTTTTCAAAAATCGAATCCATTTCCAACCATGTCCATCACTGAAAACGTGACAGTCGGTTTGCGCCTGAACGGGATTGGCGGCCGCAAAATGCTTGCCGAACGCACGGAACAATCGCTGCGCATGGCCGCGTTGTGGGATGAAGTGAAAGACCGCCTCCACGCGCCGGCCATCAGTCTGTCCGGCGGACAGCAACAGCGGCTCTGCATCGCGCGCGCGCTGGCCGTGCAACCGGAAGTGCTGCTGATGGATGAACCGGCGTCCGCGCTCGACCCGCTGGCCACGTCGAAGATTGAGGATTTGATTCTGGAATTGAAAAAGGATTACACGATTGTCATTGTGACGCACAACATGCAACAGGCCGCGCGCATGTCGGATTTCACCGCCTTCCTTTATCTGGGCGAACTGGTGGAATTCGACGTGACCAAGAAGATTTTCACCAGTCCGTCGAAGAAACAAACGGAAGATTATGTGACAGGACGGTTCGGTTGAGTTAATGTCAAATTCAAGTTATGGAAACACACTTTGAAATGGAGTTGGACGGTTTGAAACAAAAGCTGCTGATGATGGCCAGCCATGCCGAGACCGCCGTGAATCAGGCTGTGCAGGCGCTTGTCCAGCGCGATTCCAATCTCGCGTTGAAAGTCAAGGAGGACGACCGCATCATTGACCAGTTTGAAATGGAAATTGACGATATGGTGATTCAACTGCTGACCAAAGCGCCACTGGCCACCAATCTGCGCTTCGTCACCGTGGCCATGAAAATTTCTCAAAACCTCGAACGCGTCGGCGATGAGGCCACCAAGATCGCCAAACGCGCCCGCGACCTCTCCAGGGAACCGCCATTGAAACTCAACCTTGAACTTCCCCAAATGGCCACCCTCGCCCTGGGCATGCTCAAGGCCGCGCTCGACACTTTTGTGAATAATGATTCCGCCGCCGCCCGCGCCCTCATCCCGCGCGACAAAGAGGTGGACGCTCTCAATAAAAAGATCAACAGCGAGTTGACCTTGCACATGATGCAAAACCCCGACAGCATCCCGCGCTGCCTGAACCTGATCATCGCGTCGCGCAGTCTCGAACGCATCGCCGACCACGCCAAAAACGTGGCCGAGGAGGTCGTCTATCTCTGTGACGCGCAGGACATCCGCCATACCGGTGTGAAGGGGCAGGGCGCACCTGCGCCGGGCGTGTGACGCGGAATTGTCGAATACCTTCCTGTGGGAACTAAACCGTCAGATTACATCACCAGTCTTGAAGTCCTGGCGCGCAAGCCATGAGTGACACAAACCCCACTGCGCCCAAGCGCCTCGCGTTCTTCGAGCGTTACCTGACCGTGTGGGTTTTCCTTTGCATGGTTGCCGGCGTTCTGCTCGGCAAACTCGCACCGGCATTCACCGCTTCCTTGAGCAAATTTGAATTTAGTCGGGACTCACACGTCAACGTCGCCATCGCCGTGCTCATCTGGTTGATGATTTATCCGATGATGCTGAAGGTGGATTTCACCGCGCTGGGCGGCATCGCGCGCAAACCGAAAGGCCTCGCGGTGACGCTGTTCGTCAACTGGTTGGTCAAACCGTTCAGCATGGCGTTGCTGGCCTGGTTGTTCATGCAACACCTCTTCGCCCCGTGGATTGAGCCGGAGACGGCCAAAAATTACACCGCCGGTCTTATCATCCTTGCCGCCGCGCCCTGCACCGCGATGGTCTTCGTGTGGAGTTACCTCACCGATGGCGACCCGGTTTACACGCTTGTGCAAGTGGCGGTGAACGACCTCATCATGCTCGTTGCCTTCGCACCCATCGTAATGTTCCTGTGCGGCGTGGCCAACGTGGTCGTGCCGTCGAAGGTGCTCATCACGTCCGTCGTGGTGTTCATCGTGATTCCGCTGGCGGCGGGCTGGCTGACGCGCACGGCGCTGCTCAAATCGCACGGCAAAGAATGGTTCGAACAAAAGTTCCTGCCGAAATTTCATCCAGTAACGATTTTTGCGCTGCTGCTGACATTAGTGCTCATCTTCGCCTTTCAAGCGGAAAACCTAACGACACGCTGGCTGGCTGTGCTGCTGCTGGCCGTGCCGATTGTCATTCAGGTCTATTTCAATTCCACATTGGCTTACCTGCTGATGCGGCGGTTGCGCGTGCCGCACAATGTCGCGTCACCCGGCGCGCTCATCGGCGCGAGCAATTTCTTCGAGCTGGCGGTGGCCGTGGCCATCACGTTGTTCGGACCCGGCTCCGGCGCAGCGCTGGCCACCGTCGTTGGCGTGCTCGTGGAAGTGCCGGTGATGTTGTCCGTCTGCCACGTCTGCAACCAATCACGCGGCTGGTATCAGCGTGGATTGATTCAGGCGTCATCTCTTTGACCCGGCGGGGTGAAGCGTTGCGGGGGCTGGGGCATGCTGCCATTCACGAGGCGCCCGACCACATAAGAACCGGCATGCGCATTGATGCCTAATTTTGCCAAATGCGACTTGACACCGCCCGCTAAAGATTAATTCTGGCGCCAGGAAGTATTGTGCGACAAATTATTCGGCAATCAGATCTCAATTCTCGCTGCGTGCGGTGGCTAGTGACAGCAGCAGACAGGTTGCCTGTCATTTCAGCAGTCATGTGAAGTTTTAAAAACTATGGCAGTTCGACCGAAAACAAAAAAAGGAACCTCGGATATGAAAACGAATGCAACGATGGAACGGCGTGACGGACAGAACTTGCGGCATCCAAGCGCGGTGGGCTTGTTGTTGTTGGCGTTGCTGGTGGCCAACCCTTTGCAAGGATTCGGCCAGCAGCAGGGCGTGATTAACACAGGTTCCACCACTGGCGTCGTTCTGACCAACCTTTTCGGCCCGACCACCAATTTCGTGACCGTGAATCCAGGCCTTGCCATAAACAACAGCGGCGGCGGAAGCAACGCCGTCTTTGGCAACACCTATTTTTGGAATCTGACCAACGCCGCCACGCTCAACGGCAATACGAATGGCGTTTACATGAATGCCGGCGGCAGCGTGAACAACCTGACTAACGGAACCATTACGGGAGGCAATAATGGCGTGTATATCACCGGCGGCACCAACTCCGTGGTCTCCGTGGTCAATGCCGGCTCAATCAGAGGCACAAACAGCGACGGTGTTTACATGGGTACTAATGGCA
>JBEKON010000052.1:0-12559 GCA_049521735.1 Verrucomicrobiota bacterium | reverse complement strand
TGCCATTTCGTGGAAGGCAACCTCTGCGCCAAACGCCGGGTCAATTACACCCGCGACATGCTGGAAGAAATCGGCATCGAAAAGGAACGGCTCCGCATGGTCAACATTTCCGCCGCCATGGCACGGCCTTTGGCGGACACCATCACCGACATGGTGGAAACGATACGCAAACTGGGCCCCAGCCCGCTCAAACAGAAAAATTTAACCAAACTGGAGACTTGCTCATGATTGTCGCACAAAGAAAAAACATACCCGAACTGCTGGCCATAGTGGAAAAACACCGGAAGGTGCTCCTGCTCGGCTGCGGCACTTGCGTCACCGTCTGCCTCGCTGGTGGCCAACGCGAAGTCAGCATCATCGCCTCCGCCCTGCGCATGGCAGCCAAATTAAAAGGCCGCCCATTGGAAGTTGAAGAACTGACCATCGAACGCCAGTGCGACAACGTCTTCCTCGAACAAGCCGCCGAAGCCATCAAGAATGCCGACGCCGTGCTGTCCGTCGGTTGCGGTGCCGGAGTCCAGGCCATCGCCGAGCGTTACGGCAACAAACCCGTTTACGCGGGCCTCAACACCGCCTTTATCGGCATTCTGGAGGAACGGGGCGTCTGGACGGAAAAATGCGCAGCCTGCGGCGAATGCGTGCTGCATTTATACGGCGGCATTTGCCCCATCACCCGATGCGCCAAGAAAATGATGAACGGCCCATGCAGCGGCTCCCGCGAAGACCGGTGCGAAGTCAACGCCGACCGTCCGTGCGCCTGGCAGTTGATCTACAAACGGCTGAAAGAAATCGGCCAGCTCGACCGCTTGAAAGAAATCAAGAAACCCAAGAACTGGCGCAGTAGTCAATCAGGCGGTGTCCGCAAAATAGTTCGAGAGGATCACCGTGTTTAGCTTGGCCTCGCAGCCTACTTGCCGCGGCGAAGCGTAGCGAAGACGGGTCCGGTGGTAGTCGCAAAATCATCCGCGAAGACCATCGGGTGTAATCCGTCCCGTTCTCATTGTGCAGAATTAATTTAAAGAGTCGTGGACGCGAAGGATTCTTGATGGCCGTTAGTGCATGACTATGGTGGACTCTCCAACTCCACTGGCTCAAGAATAATATCTCCCGGACTTGAGATGAAATGCACAACCAATTCAATCACGAGAGGCCAAGACGAACGAAGGTTTTCCCGAAGGGTTTTCGCAACCCGGGCGAACGTATTTCGCACCGTCTCTTGACCGCCATGACCAAAACGCTTTGCGATAACCTCTGGGTGATCACGTGCAATAAAAGTGAACGTCATGCGCCATTTTCCAGGATGGCTGGTTTTGTCTTCAACGATCTGAATCCCCTCCAAACAAAACAGGCCCCACGTCACCGTCTCGATTGGTCGCCCCCCTGGAGGATTGTCCAGCCGTTCGCGCCCCCAGTCCTGAACTTCGTCGGAAAGTATAGCCAGGAAATCAGCCCACCGAGATGAATCAACAGGCGTGTTAGGGAAGTGCTTGGAATCATGCCGTCCAATGGCTTTCGCGATGATTGTGGAGTAGTGGTCGTCGAGCTTTCGGTCTTTCACCTTTGCTGGCAACCCGCGAATCCAAAGCTTCGCTGCCACTTTTCCATGTGGTGTGTCCGGCCACTTCAGTTTCTTAATCGGTTTCACACCATCTACCGGATTGAACGCGGCTGAAAACTGTTCACTCAAAGTGGCTAGCTTTTCCATGAAGGAACTGAAATGCTCACTCAGGTAGGCAGTGTCGTGCGTTGCTGCTGCGCACGCCCAGATAAGGACTGCATCTTCTAGGGCGTCGATTTCGGCCAGACCCGGACGATAGTAAGCAATCTGTCGAATTGCAGCTCCTCTGATAGGTTCACAGCGAAGAAGTATTGTAAGGCCGACTAGAAATACCTGGACATTGTGTGAAAGGTGTCTCCGCGAATGTGAGCCAGCCATGTAGAAAGGGTCCGCGTTTTCAAAGATTTTGGCCATTTCCACAAAACGCTCTGCCAACTTATCAAGCGTTCGACGTTGCATGAGCCTGACAAGCGGATCACGGACTTGTGCATGCCAAGATTCAACTGACCCTGAAAATGGCAAAGCTTCAAGCATCTTCACCAACTCCCCAGCAAATTGCGGATCGTGGCATTCAAAAGTCGCCTGAACACTCTGCAAACAATGACGCGCCAACGCAAAATCAGGCGCTATCAGATGCCATTGATTAAGGGATGGTCGCAGCGCGATAGCTCCAAACACACCGACCTGCATAACGGAAGCGTGGTAAACGCCAGCAAAACCAAGTTTTTCGAATCGATTCGTAGCGAGGTAAACAGAATCCGGCTCTCGGCTAACTGCAAGGATTGGCACCAGCAAGTCCTTTGTTCGAATTGCTTCGGCAATGTTTATCCCTCGCTGGCGATCGCCCTCGCACATGATGTCGAGGAGTACGACGCTCGGCTTTTCATTTGCAAAGAATGCAAGTACTGTCTCGACGTTCGTGTCGCTTGTTACGACGGCGTCAAGGCCCTCTTGCTCTGCCACCTTGCGCCAGTCTTCAGCGGAATCTCTGGGACAATCTTTAGTAGGTTTTGGAACATCGTTCCAAATGAGAATTTTAAGGTGCGCCATATCAGGTTCCTTTCAATACCAATGGAAAAGTCGTCACGAAGAGGTTTTTGTACAGGGAAGGATCCCAGCCCCCAGCAGAAAATTGCTGTTTTTGCCTATCGGTTGGAGCTTTGTTACTCTCGAAGAATCCTTTGGCAGCTTCGACATATTCCAGGTTGCCGCCGAAAACTTGGAGATAAGCTCTGTGGTTAGCAAGGCCGTGCGAGAGACCAAAAAGCTTCTCTCGTTCGGGCGGCCGTGCTCTATCTGCAATAATCACAAGCAACTCTTCTGTGGTGTCATTGAGCTTCACGTAGCCCACAGCGACGGGCGGATCCGCCGCCGACACTTTGAGACTCTCTAGAGGAAAATGCTTAACTGGGTTGAGCAGCAAATTGGTAAAAAGGGCCGTCACAACCGCAAGGCTGGGACCAAAAGCCTCCCAAGACATGATAGACTCGTCGCATTCTAAAATATAGAAGTGTTCAGTTCTGATTCCAGTTTTGTGGTACTTCTTTACTGGTTCAATGGTTAGACGCCGTAATTCTCGATCCAGTACGCGAGGGTGCAGGAAAAAATTTTGATGCAAGTTTCGCCGCCAAAACTCATCCATTACGGTGATGGCAAGCTCTCTGCATTGGTCAACATCATTATCCGCACACTTCTGAATTTGGACTATCAATTCACTCATGCGTTTTTCAAGATGCTCAACAGCGCTGGCAGGCAACCGGCGCATCAACTCCAACGCTTGCAGCAGGCCATCGCACACGCTGCCAACGGTTTCGCTCGAAAGATCGTCAATCTGTTCAGAAAGAAAAGAGGGATGCTTACCCTTGTGTAACAAGGCAGAAAGAGTCCGAGCCACCCATGCTGGGTTCTCCTCTCGGGGGGCACGGCTCACCGTGTTCAAATCCGTGATGATAATCTCGCGTTGAGAGCCGAAGTTGTTGGACTCTCCAGTTGGCGATTTCCCAAGCGCCGCCTTTACCGATTGAATTAATTCAACTCGATGATCCGAGAGAACCTGTCTGCGAAGTTCCAATCCTTGTCGTGGGGTGGACTCAAGCAGCGTGGTGTGCTGCAATGCAAAGGCAATGGCCATCACAGTTGCCGCAATATCTACAAAACCACGCAAGGCGAAATCCGAAACGACTATAGGAGCTACCGATTCAACGGCACTGGCTGGAAGCGCCGTTAGCGCAATCAAGAATGCCACACGTTGCTGTTGCTGCTCTAGATCCAGATCTTTTGCAGTGGCTACGATCAAGCGAATTGTATCCTGCCATGCCAGGTAGCTGCCAACATCAGTGTGATAAAGTGTGCAGAATAAAATAGCAGCCAGCCTTTCCTCCATAGAACGGTCCGCAGGGTTTTCCTGTAGAAAAAACCGGCAAATGTAGATGCATGCTTCCGGCATTGGCATAGAGGCAAGGCGGAGAAGTTCATGGGTTATCCTCAAATCTATGTAAGAGAGCGGTGAAATAAGCCGCTCTATCGGTCGAGCTTGAACAACCTCGTCGAGTTGTTCCAGTAGTTGACGCACAGCCGGGCGTGCACCTCTTGCCCACTCTACGGCGCTGCGGATGTGGCGGCTAGCGCGGCAAAGAGGACAATCGGCTAACCCAAGAGATTCTGGGCCGATGATGCCGAACGAATCGAAATGGTAGGCAATCTTTTGAAGTTCGGCCAGCTTTGGTTTCTCTCGCGTGGGTACTCGGATATTTCCTAGCCACCGCTGGCCTCTCCACAAGACAGTGAAGCTGAGCCAACGAATTTTGACGCCTCCATCTAGATGCTTCCGCTCGCGACCAAATGCCTCAAGTACATGGCACTCCGTTTCGCCGGAACTTAGACTATCGTCAAAGAATAGAATGTTTACACGTTTTTTCCGACGCAAAGATGAAAGGCTGTCAGGAGGAATTTCCAAGCGGAGCAAATGTCTGCCATAAGCCCGAAATGCGGGACTGGCGACGACCAGTTTTCCGTCCACTCCAAGGTCAGTCGCGAACCGAGATGCTAGATGAATAGCGGTGGAATCTCCTGGAAAAATGACTAAGTCTGGGACGGTTTTGTCGAACGCAACATCGCAAGCATCTTTTAGCTTAGAAAAAACCGCTGCTCTTTCCACATCCGGCATCGCGCGAAGCAGTACCACAAATGGGTCGTGCCGATCACCAATTTCCCAGTGGCCAAATGATAGATGACCCTTTTCCACGAGTTTCGTCACCTCAGGCGTTAGCCGTGGCGGTGCATCCACCAAAGTAACTTTGGTGGCAAAATGTGAATCAGCGTCAATCGCGATCATGACATTTTACTTCCCACTCCTTTCCGACAAGCGTTTTAAGTCGTCTGCTGTGCATGTGCAGAATGCGTGTTCTTGGATTCCAAGATCACAGCCCTCAACTGATAAAACGGAAAAACATGCCCACGGTTCTAATCCCAAGCGGCTAACGGCGCCGACGATATTTCGTACGGTTTTTCCGGTCAAAACCACGTCTATCAAAACTGCAACCTTCTTTCCGTGAACTTTAAGAAGTTGTTCAAAGTCCCAACGTAATTCCGATGCCCGGCGAATTTCTACGATTTGGGCACCTGCAAATGTCCTGCGGCGAACAAGTTCGTGAGCCAATTCAATCGCGGGATGCAGATAAGCAATGATTGCCAAGCCGCTTCCGTCACTGCCAATACCTGCCTGTAGGGGCTGTGCCTGATGGACTGCGATGTGTAGCCAATTCACAACTCTCAATTGAAATTCTCGATCAGCCCAAAGACGCCCCACATGAACGTAAGTTGGTAGCATTTCTCCCCGACGGAAATAACCTTCACTTGAATACCGAGCGACAGCTTGGTGGTGTTGCAGGGATGCGGCGAGTTCCGAAAAGGAGGTGCCACCAAATAGAAGCCTAGTGGCTTTCGGGTCAGTGAAGCACAGTTGTACGTTCGCCCGAAACACTTCGTCTCCCACAGTTGAGATTCGTGTAATATGGAAAAGTGTCTGGTTCTCTTCGTAAACGCGCCGGAAGAGCGCCCACCTTCTAGGTTCATCACTCTTAAGTACTTCAGCCGTTTCATCACCAGACAAGACTCTTGCTAAATCTGCTTCAATCTCCTGAATCGCTTGAGAACAGGCTAGTTGAAGCTGTACGCCGCCATTAGCAGAAGACTGAAAATCTAGAAACGGCAGGATACGGTACTCCAAATCGAATGCACGGGAGGCTGTATAGCGAGACAGCTGGTAACGAGTCGTCTCACTGGCCCCCGACAGGAATACGGCAATCTCATCGCGCACACAGTGCAGGCAACGAATAAGATCAAGACACGCGTCCTGTAAATCCTTCTCTTCAAGATGATCGAACGCCCCTAAATGCAGGAGAATCCCAATACCATGTTGGCTCTTGGCTCTAACGATCCTATCACAGAATGAGCCAACCCATTTCTCTGGCTGCTCAATTCTCACCTGAACAGGGTCATTTGCGAGTGCGTCGTCAGCAGCATCGATTAAATCTAGACTCTTGTACGTAAGAGAGGGACGGAAAGGTCTTAGTACAGGGAGGTTGTCCTCTTGAAGGAGCGGGAACATAAAGTAGTGGAGGCATCCCGCTACCGGGCGTGCTGTGCGGGGCTTGCCTCTTGGAGGCCTGTCGCCCACTACGGGGGGAGGATTGAAAAAGTCCTGATCGACCACCGTCGAGCGGGAGTGAATTTTCCAGTAGCCGTGCATCTTCCGGACGAAACGGCTAACTTCCGCAAGGCCGTGGGTTGTCGGAATCGCGTCGTCCTCTCCGGCTGTCTGTTTCCTCCAGAAAGAGCGGTGGTGCTCTCGTGTCTTTGTTGAAACATTTCCCGAGAGTGCGAAATTGATGAGCGTTCCCTCGTCCGGGTCGTTCTTATTCTGAGGGAAAGCGGCCAAGAATTGTTGCTTTAGTGCTTCGTTACCACCGAACCCTTGGCCGGTGTCGCCGATACAAAGCTGAAGAATTGGACAATGATACTTAGCGGCGAGAGTAAAAGAATTGAATTCAGCACACGTTAGGTAAGGCGTAGACTTGTTCAGCTCTAACGCTCGCCAAGCTGATTCATGGCTGCAAAGTTTAGCCATGATAAAGACCTCGGCCTTAGTTGTACCGCTGTGCTCGAATCCATTTGCAAGGAGTTCTGAGCAAACCAAGTCAATTCCCCGTGATAGCGTGATTCGGTGTTCCCAAAGGTGAGTATCTCGAATGAGAGGATTCCTCCCCCAGCGAAGCGCATAATCGACTACCTGTTCCCATCTCTCAAATCGGTGAAGGCCTAAAACCTTTCGGTCTTCCGCATATGGGGTTTTCCTGTCGTAATCTTGTGTATTTACTTTCGTTAAAGGCAGGTGCTTTGGTGTGCCCAAAACTTCACTCAAATCCCAATCTGCAAGGAATCTTTGGAAATCGTATAGTTGCCACTGCCGCCTCTGCCAAAACTCATTCAGTAAGCTGTCCCACTCTATCCACTCAGGCCCCTGAGGGCGGGAAGTGTCTGGCATCGCTTTTCTTCGCCGAGACCCCATAAAATAGATAGCGAGCGGATAGAGCGCGCACCATCCGATATTAAGGGGCGACGGCAATTCCGAGTCATCGCTGTCACCTGCTGCATCGCCAAGAACGACTGGCGCATAGTGTGCCTCGAGCTGCGTCCAGAAAGTGAGCTCGCGCTGGTTGAGCTTCCTTCCGTGGAAGGAAGCTGGAGAGGCTACAACGCTTCGAGGCCATTCGGATATCGCAGTCAGTAAATCAGAATCGGCGGCTTCCACAGTTCTTGCTCCATTTCGACTTTGCGGCATACGCAATACGCTTCTCCATGAGCATCAGTCCCTGTTGCGAGCGGTTCACCCCCCGGTAATTCGCTTGAGCACAGTCAGCTCTAAAGGATGGCTTCAAAACTGAGTTGTGAGCCGTTCAACCTATTCCGACTGTTTCCCATAGCCATGCCTGTTTGTGGGCATCGTAGTCCGCGGCGGAGCTTTCGCAAATACAAATAGTTGAGGGTTTATGGTTGAGGGTTGAGAGAAAAATCAGCGGCATCCGCGCAATCCCGCCTTCATTACATTTCGGCGAGGCAGGCTGCGGACGAATACCTCATCCGGTTTTTCCCCGTTCAACCCTCACCTGTCCTGCGGACATCCTCTCCCGCTCCCGCGAGCGAGGAATCTTACGGCAAATCGGTGTTTCCCATCAAATACCGGTCGCACTCGCGCGCCGCGCCCCTGCAATTTCAGGCTGGATTTTTGGCAGCGGCTTGGCTGACACTTGCATGGCCACCCGGCAACCAACATGAGCGAGCCCAATCCATCCCATTCCCGCACGTCCAGCGTCGCCAGTGTCCTGATGCTCACGCGGGGGTTCCTCCGCACCCAATTGTGGGTCTGGCCGCTGGTCGCGGCGCTGGTTCTCGTGTTCATCGGCGGCTGGCTGCGCGTGAAAATGGAGGGTGCCACGAAACAGCAGATTGCCGACATGCTCCAGACCATCCTGAACGCCAACACCGAGGCGCTCCATTCGTGGTCGGTCACCATGAAAACGGACGCGGAAAACCTCGCGGAGGATGACCGCGTGCGCGAACTCGTCGCCGGTCTGATTCAACAGGCAAAATCCAGCACCCAGGTCCAGGCGGCGCTGCTGACGTCGCCGCAGCTTTCCGCATTGCGCGCCCATCTGAAACCCGTGCTCGAACGCCGCGGCTTCAGCGGGTTCGTGGTGATGGACACGAATTTTCTGGTGGTCGCCTCGGGGCGCGACCAGCTCGTGGGCATGCAATCGCCGCCCGGCAACGCGGAACAGTTCGCCCCGTGTCTGGCCGGCAAGGCCCTGGTCACGCGTCCTTTCCCCAGTGTGGCGCTGTTGCCGGACGAACAAGGCAAACTGCGCACCGGCGTGCCCACCATGTTTGCCGTCGCCCCCATCCGGTCGGCCGACGGCCAGATCATTGCCACGCTGGGGCTGCGCATCGCGCCGGACACGGACTTCACGCGCATCCTCGCCACGGCCCGCGCCGGCCAGACCGGCGAGACGTATGCCTTCGGCCGCGATGGCAAAGAACTTTCCGAAAGCCGCTTTGACACCGATCTCAGGCGCCTGGGATTGATTCCGGACTCGCCGGACGCACGCTCGACCCTGACCCTGGAGTTGCGCGATCCGCTGGTGGATCTCAGCCAAGGACGCCAGTCGCCCAAGCGCCGCACGGAATTGCCGTTCACCCATGCGGTCAGCGAAGCCCTGGCCGGCCACGCGGGCGTGGATGCCAACAGTTACCGCGATTACCGGGGCGTGCCGGTGGTGGGCGCGTGGACGTGGGTGGACGATTTCGACATGGGCCTGGTCACGGAGATGGAACGGACCGAGGCGTTCCGGCCGTTGCACATCTTGCGGTTGGGTTTCTGGTTCATCTTTGGACTGCTGATTGCCGGGGCGGTGCTGGTTTTTGTGCTGATGCGCCTGGCCAACCGGCTGCAGGCACTGGCACGGAAGGCGGCCTTGAAGGCCAAACACCTCGGTCAATACGCGCTGGACGACAAGATCGGCGAGGGCGCATTCGGCTCGGTTTATCGCGCCCACCATGCGCTGATGCGCCGGCCGGTCGCGGTGAAATTGTTGCAGACGGAAAAGTTGAACCCGTCCAGCGCCGCGCGTTTTGAGCGGGAAGTGCAATTGACCAGCCAGTTGACGCACCCCAACACGATCACCCTCTACGATTACGGCCGCACACCCGAAGGCATTTTCTACTACGCGATGGAGTATCTCGACGGCCTGACCCTCAGCCGGCTGGTGAAGCAATACGGCGCGCAGCCGGAAGGCCGGGTCATTTCCATCCTGCGGCAGGTCTGCGGCTCGCTCGCCGAAGCGCACGCCATCGGCCTGGTGCATCGCGACATCAAACCGGCCAACATATTTCTGACGCAGCGCGGCGGCGTGGCGGACTTTGTCAAGGTGCTCGACTTCGGTCTCGTGAAAATGCGCGACACCCATGGCGCGGCCGAATTGACCCTGACTGAGGCCACGCTCGGCACACCGCTCTACATGTCACCCGAGGCCGTGGAACATTCCAACGAGGTGGACGCGCGCAGCGACCTCTACTCGTTGGGAGCGGTGGGTTATTTCCTCGTCACCGGTGAGGCGTTGTTCGACTGGCTCACACTGGGCAACGTGCTGATGCACCAGGTGAAAGAACTGCCCGTGCGGCCCTCCAAACGGTTGGGCAAGCCCGTGTCCCCGGATTTGGAGGAATTGTTGATGCGCTGCCTGGCCAAAAACCCCGCGTCGCGTCCGGCCAATGCCCGCGAGCTGGACGACGCGCTGGCCCGCTGCCGGAGTGCGGCGGACTGGACGCGCGAACTGGCCGACGAGTGGTGGCGCAAATTTGCCGCCATTCAAAGTGAAAAAACCGTGGTGACAACTCCGCCCGTGGCAAAATGACCAGCCCGGTCCGACGGCAACATACCCCAAAAAAGCGATTACCATTTGACCGTAGGTTTCGCAAATACAAAACGGTTGATGGTTGAAAGTTGATCCATCTTCGCCACCATTGCGGGGCTACGACAGGACAGGGAGTTGAGAGAAAAATCAGCGCCAATTTGCGTAATCTGCGGACAAGCACCTCATCCGGTTTTTCCCCGTTCAACCCTCACCCGGTTTCGCTTTCGCTCAACCACGTTGACTCGCTCACGCCCGTTCGCTCGGCCCTCGCGGGCCTTCGGCGTTGCCAAATTCCTTTCGCCACTTCCCAAGTGGCTCAAGTCTCCCATCAGATGGGCGAGGGAAATTCTAACGGGGACGTTTTCCCACGGCTGAAGTCGTGGGCTACTATCGGTCGCCTCTCTGAGGCTTCAATTTGCGTCAATTCGCGCAATTAGCGTGAAAAGATTTCGTGCGTCTTGGTGGTTAAAAGAAAGTTTGGGACGGCATCATGCCGTCCCTCCCAGTTAATTCGCGGATTCGTTTGCGCCTTTGCGTCTTCGCGTGAGATGCAGTCTTACGGCAAATCGGTCGTGCCCATCAAATACCTGTCACATTCTCTAGCCGCGCCCCTGCCCTCGTTGAACGCCCACACCACAAGGCTCTGGCCGCGACGGCAGTCGCCGCAGGCAAACACGCCCTTGAGGTTCGTTGAGTATCTCTCGAACTCGGCCTTCACGTTTGTGCGCGGGTCGCGTTCGAGCTTGAGCGCATCCAGCAACGGCTGTTCCGGTCCAAGAAATCCCATTGCCAGCAGCACTAGTTGCGCGGGCAAAACTTTTTCCGTGCCGGGCACATTCTTCGGAATGAACTGCCCTTTGTCATTTTTCTCCCATTTCACCTGCACGGTGTGAACGGCTTTGACTTGGCCGCTGCCTTCAAATTTCGTCGCTGTGGTGAGATAAACGCGCGGGTCGGCGCCGAATTTCGCGGCGGCTTCCGTCTGTCCGTAGTCCATGAGATAAATCTTCGGCCATTCGGGCCACGGATTGTCCGCGGCGCGCTCCAACGGCGGTTTGGGCAAAATCTCAAGCTGCACCAAGCTTTTGCAATTGTGACGCATTGAGGTGCCCACGCAATCGGTGCCGGTGTCGCCCCCGCCAATGACAATGACGTCCTTGCCTGTTGCGGAAATGAAACTGCCGTTCTTTTTGCCGTCGAGAATGCTCTTCGTGTTCGCGGTCAGAAATTCCATCGCAAAATGGACGCCTTTGAGCTGGCGGCCTTCCACCGGCAAATCGCGCGGTTTGGTGGCGCCGGTCGCGAGAATCACAGCATCGAATTCCTTGAGCAGTTTGTCCGCCGGATAAATTTGTTTGGTAGGGCGCGTCACTTCCGCCGTCGCATCGCTATGGCGGGACAGGCCGTGCGCGCCGTTGTCCGAATCCGCGGCGGGCAGAGGACTGCCCGCCCTACCTAAAACCGGGCCGCCCACCTCGGTGTTGCAAACGAATTTGATGCCTTCGGCTTCGAGTTGTTTGATGCGGCGCATCACGACTTGTTCTTTGTCGAGCTTCATGTTCGGGATGCCGTACATGAGCAGCCCGCCCGGTCGATCATCGCGTTCGAAAACGGTGACGGTGTGGCCGGCCTTGTTCAGTTGCGCGGCGGCGCAAAGTCCAGCCGGGCCGGAGCCGACGACGGCCACCTTCTTGCCGGTGCGTTTTTTAGGCGGGTCGGCGGTGACCCAGCCTTCGTCCCAGCCGCGGTCAATGATGGCGCACTCGATGCTTTTGATGGTGACGGGCGGAGCGTTGATGCCGAGCACGCACGAGCCTTCGCACGGCGCGGGGCAGACGCGGCCGGTGAACTCGGGGAAATTGTTCGTCTTGTGCAATCGCTCAAGCGCCTCCTTCCACAGGCCGCGATAGATGAGGTCGTTCCATTCCGGGATAAGGTTGTGGATGGGGCAACCGCTGGCCATGCCGCTGAGAAGCACGCCGGTCTGGCAGAAGGGAGTGCCGCAATCCATGCAGCGTGCGCCCTGTTTGCGCAGGCTGGCCTCCGGCAGGTGCAGATGAAATTCCTTCCAATCCGCGATGCGCTCCGCCGCCGAACGGTCCGCCGGCAGTTCGCGCAAATACTCGATGAATCCAGTTGGCTTGCCCATCGTCAGTTGATTGGTTGAAACCAATTAAACGCAGAGGCGCAGAGAACGCGGAGGTTCGCAGAGAAGAATTTGAAAATATTCTCTGCGTTATTCTGCGCGCTTCGCGTCTTTGCGTTAAAATTTTTCATAAAAATGTCAAAGGCTGAACGAACCAAGCTCGGGCGGCGGCATCTGCAATCCGTTAACCACCCGCGAAATCCCGTCTTTCAATACCAGCGAGTGAAAGTTGATGATCAGGCCGAGCCGCAGATTCGACAGACGCAGATAGCTCAAGAGCTTCGCGCGGTCGAGCGCAATCACTTCTTCTTTCGCCTTCAAATCAACAATCACTTTTTCCTCAACGATCAAATCCAACCGGAGCGGCACACCGAGTTTCACGCC
>JBEKON010000051.1:0-17931 GCA_049521735.1 Verrucomicrobiota bacterium | reverse complement strand
CAACGATGATGCCGTCTTCATTGGCCAGCCGCAGACCGGTCACTGAATTTTGCCAGACGGAGCGGAATAACATTTCCGAACTTTGCAAGGCTGCTTCGGCTTCGCGACGCTCGGTGATATCGCGCACATGCAGTAACATGGCCGGTTGTCCGCCGTATTCAATACGACTGGCACGGATCTCCACCGGCGTGGCATGCCCCTCAGCGGTCAGGCTTTCACTCTCAGCACGCGACCATTTGCCGCCCGCCATTTTTTCAAAATCGCGGCGGGCCTCCTCACGGCGGGCGGGTGGAATGAGATCATTGAAAACGTTTTTGCCAATCAACTGGTCGCGCGCCAACCCGTGCAGAATACAGGCGGCAAGATTTACATCCAACACGGTCCCGTTCAAGTCCTCGACAAAAATGGCGTCAGGGGAATTTTCAAAGAGGTCGTGGAATCGTCGCTGGCTCTCGTGCAACGCTTCCTCGGCATGAACACGTTCGAGGGCGCCACTGCACTGATCGGCCAACGTCTGCAGTGTTTCCAAATCCCGTTCGGTATAGGCTCCTGGTACGCGACTTTGGATGAATAAAACACCGATGACGCGGGCGCCCTTCTGGATCGGCACGAGCATTGCAGCGGCGGAATGGCCCTTGGGGTCGGAGGTCTCCACCAGTTCCGCTCCTTTGCTGATGACGCGCCGAATGAGGGCGTTTTCGCTCCTTGGCTGTGCCGACGAAGGAATTTCGACCCGCTGATTGTCCACTGTGGTGATATTGAGCAAAGAGAAAACCTCGCCCTTCTCTGATGAATACGAATCAAGCTCGAAATCATCCCACTCAAAAAGTGTATCGGAGGCTTCACAAATGATCATCGCCGCTTCAGAGGCTGTGATGGCAGAACTCAAGCGGTGGCTGAGTTTCGAAAATACTTCATCATGATGTTCGCTGCGGAGGCGTTGGGTGATATCAGTAATCATTGTCAAGGCGGCAAAACGGTTCTGAAATACCATCGGAGTCCAGGTAACTTCGACATCAATCAAAGTGCCGTCCTTGCGCCGATGCTTCCAAATGCGGCCATGCCCCGCATTGCTTGATGCGGTGTCTTCCCAGTGGACATTTTTCTCCGTCTGGCGAAGATCCGACATTTTCATTGCTAGAAATTCTTCACGCGAGTAGCCGTAATGCTGAATGGCGCTTTCGTTGACTTCCAACAACTCGAGGGTTTCAAGATCAAAAACCCACATCGGATTCGGGTTGTCCTGAAAGAGCAGGCGGTATTGCTTCTCGCTACTGCGCAGTTCCTCCTCGACGCGCCAACGGTCGGTCACGTCGCGCCAATTGGTGACCAAACCGGCGATTCCGGGGTCTTGCAGGCGATTCTGGCCGATGATTTCCAAGTGTTTCCAGACACCGTCCTTTTTTTGATAGCGAAGTTGAATTTTTATCATGCGCTCTGGATGATCGAGCGCAAATTGGAGCATCTGTCGGGCTGGGGGTAAATCGTCCGGATGTATGTACCTAAAGGAATCTGTCCCGCGTAATTCCTCCGACGTATAGCCCAGCACACGCTCCATCGAAGGACTGGTGTAAAGGAAATGCCCTTCCCGGCTCAAAATACAAAGAATGTCGAGCGAATCTTCCGTGAGCGTGCGAAAATATTTTTCGCGTCGAGCCAATTCCGTTTCCGCCTGCCGCCGTTTGGCGTGCTCACCGGCTTCCTGCACGGCACGGCCGATCGCCGCGGCCAGCCGCTTCGGGTTTTGCTTAAGCACATAATCAACCGCCCCCGCCTTCAGACTTTCAATCGCAGCGAGTTCACCAATGGTGCCGGAAATGAGAATGAACGGTGTGTCGGGACATTTTTTCCGAACAAACGCCAGCGCCTCCAAGCCTGTGAAGGCCGGCAATCGGAAATCCGACAGAATGACATCAAACGTCTCACTGTCCAACGATGCCTCAAATTCCGCGCGATCAGCCACACGCTTGATATCGGCGTTCAGTTTGTCCTGCTGAAGAAGCGAACGAACCAGTTCGGCAAAATCCGGGTCATCTTCGAGATAAAGAATGCGCAAGGGCTTGTTCATTTTGCCATCGGGTCGTGTAGCATTAGTTTGCCGCCGTTTCAATCAATTCTTCAATTGTTCAAGCATTATCAGCAATTTCCGCACCATGCTGATATTGTGACAAATATGAAATAAACTTTACAAAGGTTACACGCGGCTGACACACAGATCCAAGGGAGCGGGATGGTTTCAACGTTGACATTTGCGCGTGTTTGATTAGAGTCGCGCACCTTTAAAAAACGAAACGTAGATTCGATTTATGCCGAACACAAAGTCAGCCGAACGCCGGATGCGCGGGAACGAACGCAAACATTTGCACAATCGCAGTGTCAAATCGCACCTGCACCGTCTTGAAAAAGATTATCGTGCGCTTCTCGCCGCCGGCAAGAAGGAGGAAGCAGCGAATTTTTTCCCCGGCGTCTATTCCGCTTTTGACAAGGCCGTCAAATCCGGTGTGTTGCCCCGCCCTGCGGCAAACCGCAAGAAATCCCGCCTCGCCGCCGCGCTTAATGGCGCGAGGTAAACAGTTCCAACCGCAACAATCCCATTTTCGCCAGCCGGAATTTCAGTCCAACGGCGAGACACTCAAGACCGTATTTGAGGCTGCGGCGGAAATTGATCGAAGACGCTTCAGCAAAATATTTTGTTGGACAACTCACTTCGGCAATTGTGAATCCGTGCCAGAGAATTTGCGCGAGCATCTGGTTGTCGAAAACAAAGTCGTCGGAATTTTTCGTCAAGTCGAGCGTTTCCAAAATTTCCCGCGAAAACGCGCGGTATCCAGTGTGGTATTCAGAGAGCTTCGCGCCGAGCAAAAGATTTTCCACGAAAGTCAGAAAACGGTTCGAAATGTATTTCCAAACCGGCATCCCTCCTTTCAGCGCATAACCGCCCAGAATGCGGCTGCCCAGCACGCACGGGTGCAGTCCATTGGCGATAATCGAGGCCATCGCCGGAATCAGCTTGGGTGTGTATTGATAATCCGGGTGAATCATGATGATAATGTCCGCGCCCGTTTCGAGCGCCAGCCGATAGCAGGTCTTCTGGTTGCCTCCGTAACCTTTGTTCACCTCGTGTACGTGAACGTGCAGGCCTTCGAGTGAGCGCGCAATCGCAACAGTCTCATCACGGCTGCAGTCGTCCACGAGAATGATTTCGTCCACGATGCCCTGCTCTCGCACTTCATCATAAGTTTGACGCAACGTCCGCGCGGCATTGTAGGCCGGCAGCACCACGATAATTTTCTTTCCTAAATACATTGGCTCCGGATTTTGCCCGTATCCTGCCCTAATTTTTGAAAATCCAGAAGCGAAAACTGTCATGCTGGCATAGATTTTGACGTTTACTGTCTCCAGCCAAAAAAGATTACACAAATTCACCGGTCTCGGTGTCTATGAGGTGAAACCGTGGACGGTTATAAACAGGTCGATCGGTGCAAACAGCTCTCTACGAGAATGAGCAATCAAAGCTACGCCGCGTATCTCACAAATCATCGGATGGGGCAAAATGATTTGTCTGCCGTCATTTTTGATTGGACAAATCGCAGCGGTTCGACTTCTAGTATGGGCTTTCCCCGGTTCGGGAAGCTACTGAACCGACGTCGAAAATGAAAAATCGAAAGACAACAAGCATAAAAAAACAGCCTGTAAAACCAGTTCTGGTTCCTGCTGTTCCTGCGCATGTGCCGCCGTTGTTCCGCCCGGTGGACTGGCTGGCACTGGGCATCACCGCCGCCGTGGTTTTTATCGTGTTTTTCCTGACCCTGGCGCCGGACGTGACGCTTGAAGATTCCGGTGAGATGTCCACCGCTTCATTTTATGGGGGCATTCCGCACGCGCCGGGTTATCCCGTCTGGACAATTTATACGTGGCTGTGGACTCACATTCCCTTTGGAAGTGTGGCGTGGCGTGTTGAACTGGGTAACGCCTTTGCCGGCGCCATCGCCGCAGGGTTGCTGGCATTTGTGGTCTCGCGCAGCAGCAGCATGATCATGGAAAGCATTGATGCATTCAAAAACATCAGCCGCCGCTGGGAAAATGCGATCTGCCTGGTTTCCGGCGTTGTCGCCGGTGGTCTGAGCGATTTCAACGGCTTCATGTGGAGTCAGGCGGTGATCGTTGACAAACATACCTTGAGCATAACTTCGCTTTTGGCGGTGGTGGTTTTTCTGTTGCGCTGGGTCTATGCACCCCACCAACACCGGTACCTTTATGCCGCCTTTTTTATGTATGGAATTTGTTTCAACAACCATCAATCGCTTCTCCCCATCATCATGGGCATGCAGGTGCTGATGTGGATGGTTGAACCGAAACTGGGACGCGAATTCTTTTTTGGCAACACAATGATTTTCCTGGCTTGCGAATTTTTAATCAAGCCCGGCGTTCTCATCCACAACTCAACCGTTTTGGTGGTTTACAATATGATTGGCATCACGTCGGCCCTACTTTGGGTCTGGCTGGTGATCAAAACCAAAAAGACCGCCATTGAATTCGGGCGTGATGCGGCCATGCTTGCTTTTTTTGGCTGTCTTGCTCTCTTTTTGGGCTGCATTACGCACTACATTCCCGCTGCCAGCGACATATCCAATCCCTTTTTGCTTTTTATCGCGATAATTGTAACCGGCATCATTTTTTTCCATCTCGTCAAAAAAACCAAAGCTTTTTCGAAGGAGTGGTTTGTCGTTCTGGTATGCGGTGCGGCTTGGTTGCTGGGCGCAGCATTCTATTTTTATGAACCCATCGCCTGCATGACTGATCCACCGATGCAATGGGCTTACCCGCGCACCGTCGAGGGTTTCATTCACGCGCTGACTCGTGGCCAATATGAACCAATCCATCCCACTGCTGGTTCTGGCATAACCGCTCTTCAGATTGCCGGCAGTTTTTTTGCGATCTATGGGCTGCAACTCTGGCGTTATCTCGAAGGAATAGTCATTCAATTCAACCCTTTCTTTTTGTTGCTCGCCCTGGTGATTTTTCTGGTCTATCGAAAGTTTAAACGGCGTGAACGGGTATGGATTATCGGAATGGTTGCCATCTATACTTGCATCGGGCCATTTCTGGTTTTGTTGCTCAACTTCGCCCCCGACCGCCAATCCATTGGAATCGCTGCGCCTCTTTTCGCCACAGGGCACGTGTTTATTTCAATGTTCGTCGCCTATGGTTTGACGATCATTGCCGCGTTCATGGCAACACAATACGAAGTGATGCGCAAATGGTTGTTGGTTGGCGGCATTTGCGCCTTGGACTTTGCTTTGTTCACGGTGGCGTTAAACTGTCAAACCCTTATAGGAAATTTGGATGATGAAATCGCCGCACGATATGCGTTCTTGAAAATGGCGTGTTGGATTCTTGCGGTAATCATGATCTTGATCCTCCGGAAAAATGGATCGCAAAACGATCGTTTGTTGTCCTTCGGCCTTCCGGGTTTATTTGTGCTGTGTTCGTTGGGATTGACCATCGCCACTATTTTGCAAGATCAGCTTAATTTGAATAGTTTTACCGCTTTCTTCCACAATCTCGCCCAGGCTTTCAGTCCGCATCAATACGGCCTGCCGATTTACGCGGGTCTGATTTTTCTGGGAACAGCCTTGATTTTCCTTTGTTCGGTCTGGGTGTTTCATAGAAAAGCCCCACTGGGAATCGCCCTCGCCGTTTTCGTCGCGATACCCAGCTATTCCGTCTTGATGCATTGGTCAGACACTGAACAACGCAATCACTGGTTTGGCTACTGGTTCGGGCATGACATGTTCACTCCGCCGTTCGGCATTTACCCGGAAATGACCCGCGACGCGATTGAATTCGGCGGCACCGATCCAGGACGTTTTGTTCCGACCTACATGATTTTCTGCGAAAGCTTTGTGCCGCCGAGTTGCAAGCCGCTGGATCCGAATTTCAATCGCCGCGATGTTTATCTCATCACACAAAACGCGCTCGCCGACGGCACCTATTTGGAATATCTCCGCGC
This sequence comes from Verrucomicrobiota bacterium, assembly GCA_049521735.1. Lineage (GTDB taxonomy): Bacteria > Verrucomicrobiota > Verrucomicrobiia > Limisphaerales > UBA11358 > UBA11358. Next base: position 11,918 of record JBEKON010000051.1, on the reverse strand, counting down.
CCAATATTTCCGCAGCGCTCAAAAAGACCCGTTGTTTTTTCAGGAACTGCTTCGCGGACCCGAGGAACGCGCAGATAATTACTACACAAACATTCTTGCACGTCTCGCAGGCATAATTTTGGACGGACCACTGGAAGGACGCGGTGCGAGAATCGAAGCCCGCTGGCGCAAAGAAGGTGTTTATCCACCAAAGGAAATTTACATACCGTCGCCGGAAGATTCACAGCGTTGTTTCGAAGAGTATACAAAAGACGTCACCCGCCGGTCGCAGCTTGGCCAGCTTCAGCCAGGTGAAATCGTGAACCCGGTTACCAATGCAAATGGTCAGGTCAGCGTCCAGGTCTCCGGCCAAATCGCCGTGATGAAGATTAACGGTTTGTTGTGCAAAGTCATTTTCGACCACAACCCCGGCAATGATTTTTTTGTGGAGGAAAGTTTTCCACTGGATTGGATGTTTCCCAATGAAACGCCATTCGGCGTCATCATGAAAATCAACCGGCATCCATTGCCGTCGCTGCCGGAAGACGTCTTCAAAAAAGACCATGAGTTTTGGAGCCCATACTCCGGGCGTCTGATCGGCAACTGGATTACCTATGACACCAGCATCAAAGAAATCGCCGACTTCACAGAAAAAGTTTATAAACATCGTGATTTCAGCAATTTCAAAGGCGACCGCAAATTCGTTCGCGACAGTAATGCTCAAAAGGCCTTTTCCAAACTTCGCAGTTCCATCGCTGGTATTTATGCCTGGCGCCTTGGTGTGTTGAGCGGGACTCCCACACCGTCGCAGTATCTGCCCAAGAATGAAAATGAACAACAACTGTTGATTAAAGAAGCTGATTTCGCCTTCAAACAGGCATTTGCATTCTGCCCCTACAGCCCTGAGGCCGCTTTCCGTTACATCAACTTCTTGATCCAATTCAACCGCCTTGATGATGCCTTGCTTGTGGCACGGACCTGCCTCGACTTCGATCCTTATAACGGCTCAATTGCAAACCTTGTTAAAGAATTGAAGAATTTCAAAAAACAGTCCGGTGAACGAATCCAAATCGAAACCGAACTACAGCGGATGGAAAACGAGATGCGCGTGAACCCAACCAATTTCGGAAACACTTTTGCCCTTGCAGCCCTTTATCTTCAATTACAGCAGACCAACCGCGTTATTGAATTATTCGACCAAACATTGGCCGTTTCAAACATGCCTCCGGATGCGGTTGGAGCCATCGTCCAGTTTTACGCCCAAATTGGCAATCTATCCAAACTCGGAAGTGCGCTTGAAAAACTTGCGGCCATCAACCCCAACGAGCCCGAACCGTGGTATGACCTTGCAGCGCTCAACGCCGTGCTTGGTAAAACCAATGAATCTCTCCGGGATTTGCGCACCTGTCTTGACCTCAGCGCCAAACGTCTTCAGCGTGATCCCAAAGCGCACGATCTCCTTGCCGCAGCGCGCAAAGATCAGCGCTTCGCCCCCCTGCACAATCTGCCGGAGTTTCAAAAGCTCGTTCCGCCCGATTAAGATGCAGCTGCAGTTGGCAACACATCCCAGTTGCCGGTTTCCGGTCGATGGTTTAGTTTGGTGGCCTCGAAATGACTTTTGCGCCGACATGACAGCATGAAGAAGGCAGATTCACACACAAAAAGAATCGAAACAGCGGCAAACACCCCGAATACCGCCGCAGACACCGCCACGCCTGCTGTTTCCGAAATCACACCGGAGCAATTGACCGAACTCCAAGTGCGCGCAGCCAAGGCTGACGAGCATTGGGATCGCCTGCTGCGTACCGCCGCCGATCTTGAAAATTTCAAGAAACGCGCGGCCCGCGAACGTCACGAAGTCGCGCAATCGTCCGCCGCCGCGCTGATTCAAAAACTGCTGCCTGTTCTCGATCACTTCGAAATGGCACAAGCCGCCGCGCAAACCGCGGAAGTCCCGCAAGGCGGAATCGCATCGTTGCAGGACGGTATCGCCATGATTCAGCAGCAGCTCAAAAGCATTCTCACCGAGGCCGGCCTCGAGGAAGTGAATGCGAACGGCCAGCCATTTGACCCGACTGTGCATGAAGCCGTTATGCAAATGGAAACTCCTGACGCGCCTGAAGGTCAGGTCGTTCAACAAATCCGCAAAGGTTATAAGTTGCACGATCAATTGTTGCGACCCGCGGCAGTTGTTGTCGCCAAAAAACCCTCCGCGCCGCCCGCCGCCTAAGTCATGGCCAAACGCGATTACTATGAAGTGCTTGGCGTCGACCGCAACGCCAGTGATGAAGAAATCAAAAAGGCTTACCGCAAGTTGGCCCTCAAATTTCATCCGGACAAAAATTCAGGGGACAAAACCGCCGAGGAAAGATTCAAGGAAATCGGCGAGGCCTATGAGGCGTTGAGTGATCCGCAAAGACGCGCGGCTTACGATCAATACGGCCACGCGGCGTTTGACCCGCGCGCGCGCGCCGGCCGCGCTGGAGGTTTCGGTGGCGGTTTCCACGATCCTTTTGAAATTTTCCGTGAAGTTTTTGGCGGCGCGGCGGGCGGAAGCATTTTTGAAAGTTTCTTCGGCGGCGGACAAGACCCGTCGCAACCGCAGCGCGGTGACGATTTGCGTTACGATCTGGAGATCACGCTCGAAGAAGCAGCGCTCGGCTGCGAAAAGGAAATTTCCATCACGAAGCTCGACCGTTGCGACGAGTGCAACGGCTCCGGCATGGAACACGGCTCGAAAATCCGGACGTGCTCAACCTGTGGCGGACGCGGGCAGGTGCTCACGTCGCGCGGCATCTTTAGCATTGCACAAACGTGTCCGCACTGTAAAGGCACCGGCCGGATTTTGGAAAAGCCATGCAAATCCTGCCACGGCGGCGGGCGGTGCGAACACCATTCAAAAATTAAATTACGCATTCCGCCCGGCGTGGATACCGGTTCGCGTTTGCGTTCGTCGGGCAACGGCGAAGCAGGCTTCCGCGGCGGCCACCCCGGCGACCTTTATGTGATTTTGCATGTCAAGCCGCACGAAATTTTTCAGCGCGACGGCGATGACCTGTTATGCGAAGTGCCGGTGAGTTTCATTCAGGCCGCGCTCGGTGCAGAAATTGAGGTGCCGACGCTCGACGGCAGGGCAACCATTAAAATCCCCGCCGGCACCCAACCGGGCACGGTATTTCGCGTCAAAGACAAAGGGGTGAAAACTCTGCAAGGCTATGGCCATGGCGACTTGCATGTGCGCGTTCAGGTCGAAGTTCCGACGCGATTGAACCACGAGCAAAAAGCCAAGTTGCAGGAATTCGCCGGGTTGTGCGATGAGAACGTTAATCCCATCTCGAAAAGTTTTTTTGAGAAGGCCAGAAATTTGTTCGGATGAAATTTATCCTCCTCGTCCTTCGTCCTCGTGACTCGATAGGGTCCGGTCGAGGATGAAGGACGAGAACGAAGGGGAAATAATGCTATGCACCGTTTTTACCTGCCGCCCGAACGCTGTGCCGATGCCATACTCCGGCTCGATGGACGCGAGGCGCATCACGCGCTGCACGTTCTACGTTTGAAGCGTGGCGAACCCATCACCGTTTTGGACGGCGTTGGGAATGAATTCCTTTGTGCGGTTAAAGATGGTTCGCGCGATGCCGTCACGCTTTCCGTGTCGCTGAAAAATTTCACGCCGCCCCTGCCCTGCTCCATCACATTGCTGCAAGCCGTGCCCAGGGGAAAAATCATCGAGTCCATCATCCAAAAGGCCGTCGAACTTGGCGTGCGACGAATCGTGCCGCTGCTGACCGAGCATGTTGTGACGCATCTTGGCGAGAAGGACAGGGCGAACAAACGTGACAAGTGGCAGCAGGTGGCGATTGAATCGATTAAACAATGCGGCGCAGCGTGGCTGCCCCAAATCGAGGTGCCGACGACGATTGATCAATTTCTGGCACCTCATCGTAGCGGCGGTCGGCAGACCGCCGGATTTGTCGAGGAAAACAAAAAGTGCGGCTCTCTTCCGAAAGCCGCTACGCCGGCGCATTTTGAACTGTCACTCGTCGGTTCGCTGCAAAGTGACCGACGTCATCCGCGCGAATTTTTGGGCGGGTTTCAGGCGAAGCATGGGCGCCTGCCGCAAAGCGTTGGCGTTTGGATTGGGCCGGAAGGCGATTTCACACCCAATGAATTGAAGGCAATTCAAACCAGCGGCGCACTGCCAATTTCGCTGGGACAGCTCGTGCTGCGCGTCGAGACGGCGGCGATTTATTGTCTTTCGATTCTGAATTATGAATTGAATCGGTAAGTCACAATTACATCAAACCGCGGGAGATGGGGTGCATTTATTCGTCTACGGCGTTTATGGAACGGCGAGGGGAATGAGTTTGATAAAGTCCAATCTCCGTCTGTAATACATTTGTCAACCCCGTGTTGGATTGAGTCACCGCTAATGCCAACGCCTGTTTTGCCGTCGCCACCGCTTCGGGAAATCGTCCCGCTTCCGCATAAGCCGCCGCCAGAGTGCGAAGAACCAGCGGGTCTTTATCCTTGGAAAACCGGTTGGCCTGCCCGGCCAGGGCGACGGCCTTGCCTCCATTGCGAACCGACGGCTCCGGCCAAGTCGCCAGCATCCAAACCAGGTTTTTTAGTGCAGGTATAAATTGGGGCTGAAGTTCAATGGCTTTTTGAAAACAGGCCATTGCTTCGGCCGCCATCCTTTTTTGACGAAAAGCATTGCCGAGATTGTTGTATGCCTGCACGAAGCGCGGCTGAAGTTCAATGGCCTTTCGATAATGAACAATCGCTTCATCCACCCGCCCTATCTCGAGAAAACAATAACCAAGATTGTTATGGGCTTCTGCGAAGCCCGGTTTGATTTCCAAAGCTTTTTGATATTGAATAATTGCTTCATCCATATGCCCTTTTCGGAAAAGAGCATCGCCAAAACGCTCGCAGGCATCTGCGGATTTAGGCTGGAGCACCAGAGCTTTTTGATATTGAATAATTGCTTCATCCATCTGCCCTTTTTGGAAAAGCGCATTGCCAAGGCCGCTGTGGAAAGTCGCGGATTCAGGCTGCAGTTCAATGGCCTTTCGATAATGAATAATCGCTTCATCCACCCGCCCTATCTGGAGAAGACTATAAGCAAAATTGTTATGGGCTTCTGCGAAGTCCGGTTTGATTTCCAAAGCTTTTTGATATTGAATGATTGCTTCATCCATATGCCCTTTTTGGAAAAGAGCATTGCCAAGACCGCCGTGGGAAGTCGCGGATTCAGGCTCAAGCGCCAGGGCCTTTTGAAAATGTTCAACCGCCTCGTCCACCCGCCCTTGATTGAGAAGAGAATTGCCGAGAAAGCAGCTGGCCTCCGCATGGGCTTCAACACCCGCCAATAGGTTAAATACAACCGAATAGGCCAGCAGCAGGCACCAACCCCAGCGGGCTATACGCCGCCAGACTGGCGAACCCACCAAGGCACGCTCCAAACCAAAAATACCCATGACGGCCAGCAGCATCAGAGCTGGTAGAAAATCCAACTCATAGCGGCTGCTGGCAAAACAATAGAGACAAATGGTCAACGCACAAATCACAAAAAGCAAAAATACAGCCGCCACAAACCAGCGTAAGACGGAAACCACTCCTACTGGCCTGCCTCTCCATGCCAACGGCGCGGCCAGGGCCAGCCACACCAGCGGATAGTTGCTCAGTATCCCACCGTAAGGTTCTTCCGTCCCACAGTAACCCAATGGCAAAGGCGACAGCGGGACAGCTTGCAAAAAGGGGAAATGACCACTCCATCGCATGGGTTCCAAAAAATAGAACCGAAAGTTGAACCAGAGGTAATGCAGACCGAATTGTTGAGTGGTATTCTGCCGGTAGCCTGTTGCCAGCTGATAGTGCCAGCCAAATTCGAACGGGCTGTCGAAGCGCAGGATATTATAAAGCATCAGCCCCAACCCAATCAGCACCACCGGAACGACCGCTGCCGCTAACAGCAACCCAACCCGCCGGCGCGAACCTAGTTCAGTCGCCGCACGCCATGCCTGGGCCACCGGCATCAAAAGGATGATTACTCCAAACAACAATGAGGGTCGTGACCCTATCGCCAATCCATAAGCCAGACTCGCCATCAGCAACCACAAAACCTGCCGTTTCGGCTCATGCAATGCACACCAGAGCGCCGCCAACGCCAGCATGGTGAACGCAAACCCGCAACCCATCGCAACTTCCCAAACATCACACCGCGATAAAACTTCCAGTATGCCTGTGGCCACGCCCAGTGCGAGCATGCCGGCCACCACCACCCAAACACTTACCTCTGGAAAGTAACGCCGCCAGACCGCACGTAACAGACCCGCAGCAAACAGGAAGCCCAACGCATAAAAGATTACGACCGCGTCCTTATGCAGGAGATAGTGGCCGGTCAGGGTCACATACGGCCAGAAAAGCACCAAAGCGGGCGTCACTCCAAAATACAGGTATAACTTCTCTTGCTTCTCTTTTCACGTTGAGTTGCCCGGCACGAAAACCCTGCACCAACAGATTATAGTAGGCATTCTCAGCATGTGGACTTGTCAATTCCAAGAAGCCGGGTTCAGCGCTCCAGGCAAATATTCCAATGACCAGGGCGCAAACCATGCCAAAGACGGCGTGGCGTATCCATCGGATATCGCCTTTAGGCGCGCCCGCCTTTCCGAAATCTGATTTTCCGCTCATCATTTAGGTAAAAATCACGAAATACCCCCGGTTCCTGCAGGGGTAAAGCTTAAAGGGTAATTGCCTGACAGACTTTTAGGCCGAGGGGGCAATCGAATCGGCCTGATTCACCTCGATTGTATCAAAACACGGAAGGCACGGCCCAGATGTTCCGGATGCGTGAGGGTTTGAAACTGGCGCGTGCGACTGGCGTTCCATTCGCCAAAGGATTTGTCTTTGGGTGTTCTTTCCAAAATCCGCGTCAGGAATTGCGGTTGCGTTAGAAAACTTTCAGTCGTCAGCCCGGCGGATTCACCGGCAGTTTGAATCGCTGAAAAATTGACGTGGGCGGTGAGGTCCTGTTGCCCGACATTGGCCAAAAGGTCGTCGCCGGCGCGATGGCGAAAATAGGCGCGGAGCGTACCGCGCGTGCGGCTGGGCGAAAACATTTCATCGGCGGTGAAGCCGTAATCAATGGTCATCAACTTTCCGCGTTGCAAAAGGCTCGCGGCTTCGCGCCACCAGTTTTGCGCGGCGGGGGTGGTTTCGATGGTGTAACCGTCGGGCAAAATCGCTTCCAATTGCGGATTGCGAATTGCGAATTGCGAATTATGAATTTTCGCCCAGACAAATTTTTCGCCGTCAACAGCCACACCCCATTCAAACCAGACTTTTTGTTTGGCGTCCCAGCCGAAGCGGCGAACGGGCATGGCATCAAGAAGTTCGTTTGAGAAAATAATTCCAGACAGTTTTGAATTTCGAGTTTTGAGTTTTAAGCCTTCAATATCGGTGAACCAGCGGACGCGCGATGTAAACTCCGCCAGTTTTTCTTTTTGCCATTCCTGCCGGCGTGCCGAAGGTTCGATGATGACATATTGGATTTGCCCGAAAAGTTTTGGGCGACTGGATTGCAGCCAGTTTAAAATGTCTTTGGCCAATTGGCCGTCGTGCGCGCCAGCTTCAATCAAGTGGAAGGTTGAGCCGTCTCCGCTTCGCTTCGCCGCGCCAAGGAGTTGAGGGTTGAGGGTTTTAATTCCCTCCAGCCATTCGGCGAATTGGAAGGCGAGCAGTTGTCCGAAAAGTTCGCCGACGCTGACATTTGTGTAGAAATCGCCGCGTCGTCCGGGGTTGTCCTTTTTTGTTTCGTAATATCCATAAACAGGACAATAAAGGGCAAGTTCCATGAAACGCGCGAAAGACAAAATGCCACGCGCGGCCATTTCGCGGCGGATAATTTCAACAAGCGTTTTCATTGACTTGCGTTTGGCGCGGCTTTAGCTACGATGCATGCCAGAACGGGGATTGATTTATGGCCAAAATTGATGCGTTTTTCAACCTGATGTTTGAGCAAAAAGCATCGGATTTGCACATGGACTCCGGCAATCCACCCATGTTGCGCGTCGACGGCGAGCTTCAACGTGTGGATTATCCGACGCTGGAAAATGATTCACTCAAGGCGATGCTCTACGAAATTGCGCCGGACTACAAAATCAAGCTCTTCGAGGAAACCGGCGACGTGGACTTCGGCTACGAGATTCCGAATGTTTCGCGCTTCCGTGTAAATTTTTACAATCAGAAAAACGGCATTGGCGCGGTGTTCCGGCAGATCCCCAGCCAGGTGCTCTCATTTGACGATTTTGAAAAACTCGAAGCACCGATGCCTGCCGTGCTCAAAAAATTTGTCATGTTGAACCGCGGTTTGATCCTCGTCACCGGCCCGACCGGTTCCGGCAAATCCACGACGCTGGCGGCGATGGTGGATTATGCGAATGCAAACCGCAAAGACCACATCATCACGCTTGAAGACCCGATTGAATTCGTCCACCAAAGCAAAAATTGTTTGATAAACCACCGCGAAGTCGGCCTTCACACCAAATCGTTTGCAGCAGGACTGCGCGGCGCATTGCGCGAAGACCCGGACATCATTCTCGTCGGGGAAATGCGCGATTTGGAAACCATTGAACTGGCAATCACCGCTGCGGCAACCGGTCACCTGGTGTTCGGCACTTTGCACACGCAAAGCGCCGCAAAATCGGTGGACCGGGTCATTGACGTATTTCCGGCCGAGCAACAAAACAAAATCCGCCAGACGCTTTCTGAAGCATTAAAAGGCATTGTGGCGCAAACTCTGTTCAAGTGCATGAACAAAAAGGGGCGCATCGCGGCGTTTGAGATTTTGGTTTTCAATACCGCCGTTGCCAATCTTGTGCGTGAAGGCAAGACGCATCAAATCCAGGGCATGATTCAAGTGGGCAAGAAGCTCGGCAACCAGCCATTGGACGATCACATCATGGAGCACGTGCGCATGAAACGCATTTCGCCCGAAGAAGCTTATGAAAAGGCGCTGGACAAAAAGAAATTCCGTGCATTGCTCGCCCATCCACCGGAAGATGAAGATGCCTTTTGATTATGCGACGCCCCGAACTGGACCAAATGTTGACGACAATGCTGGCCTCCCAGCCGGAGGTGTCGGATTTGTTGTTCACGGTGGACCGCCCACCGCAAGTTGAAGCCTACGGCGAACTCAAGCCGGTGGCTCTTGACCCGCCGATCGACAAACTCACACCGTTCCAAACCGAGACAATTGCGCTGAATATCATCGGGGAAAACCTCTGGCACATTGAAGATTTGCTGCGACACGGTTCTTGCGATGTTTCATATGCCCTTTCAGACAAAGCGCGTTTCCGGGTCAATATTTTTTCGCAACGTGGATATTATTCGATTGTTTGCCGCCAGCTTAACGCGGTGATTCCAACGCTGGAAAAATTGAAATTCCCGGCGATTTTGAAGGAAATCCCAAAAGAAAAAACCGGCCTCGTGCTCATCACCGGCGCGACCGGTTCTGGCAAATCCACCACGCTGGCCGCCATCCTCGAAGAGATAAACTGTTCCAAGCCTGTCCATATCGTCACGCTGGAAGACCCGGTCGAATATGTCCACCAACACACGAAAGCAACTTTTAATCAACGCGAGTTGGGCGTTGATTTCGACAATTATGCCAACGGTTTGCGCGCGGCGCTGCGTCAGGCGCCAAAAGTCATTCTCGTCGGCGAAATGCGCGATCAAGAGACTGTCAAAATCGCCTTAAGCGCGGCGGAAACCGGCCATTTGGTCCTTAGCACGCTCCACACGATCAACGCCGGTGAAACCATCAACCGCATCCTCGGCATGTTTGAACCGAAGGAACAGGAGCAAATCCGCATTCGCCTGGCTGATTCACTGCGTTGGGTCGTGAGCCAGCGGCTGGTGCCCAAAAATGGCGGCGGACGGTTCGCGCTTCTCGAAATCATGGGCTCCAATCTCCGCACTCAGGAAGCCATCCGCATTGGCGAAAGCGAAGGCAAGACCTTCTACGAAATCATCGAGGCCAGCTCTCCGTTCGGCTGGCGCACATTTGATCAAACTTGTTTGGAAACATACGAACAAGGTCTTATCGCCGAGGAAACCGCCATGCTTTATTGCACCAAGCGGAGCGTCGTCACACGCGGCATTGACGGCATCAAGAAATCCCGCGGAGAAATGAGCACCACCGCCGGCACTCTGCGCATGAAATCGGGTGAAAAATCAGTTCCACCGGTAATCAAATCCAAATCGAAATGACGTATGTCTGACTCTTTTGATTTTATCAGCACCGAGGATAAACCGGCCTTGATTGCCTTTTCCACGCCGGAGTGGCTTGAGACCGCCAAGGCCGCCCTGATTGAACTTGGTTACAAAGTCCACACGGCAGCCACGCACGGTGATTTTTTAACGCGCTTTTCCCAAGTGCGTTATCAGGTTGTCATCATCGAGGAACTTTTTGGCGCGAATACGATTGAAGAGAACCAAACTTTGCAGGCCATTCGAACGATGTCCGTCAACCGGCGCCGCCACGCCACGATCATTTTGTTGGGCAATTCGTTCCAAACTTTCATGCCCGTGGAGGCTTTCAAACACGGTGTCCACGCGGTCATCAATAGTTCTGAAATATACATACTCAAACAACTCATCAAAAAGGCTGTGACCGACAATGCGCTTTTCCTCCACGGTTTCCGGGAAGTCCAAAATCGCCTTTACACCACCGGCAATCACTTGTGATGCCCGTGGGTTTTTGGTGAATTTTCGCAGCATCCTTCATGATTCGCCTTGACCAAGCGTTGGTTGAACGCGGCCTCTGCGAAAGCCGCGAACGCGCCAAACGCGTCATTCTCGCCGGACAAGTTCGCGTTAATGCTCAACGCGCACACAAACCCAGCGACCTTATTGAATCGGATGACGCGCTTACACTGGACGCCGCGGAAAAATATGTCAGCCGCGGCGGCCACAAACTCGAACATGCCTTGCGCCATTTTGAACTCGATGTCACCGGCCTCGTCGCGCTCGACCTCGGCGCATCCGCCGGCGGTTTCTCCGATTGCCTGCTTCAACACGGTGCCGCGAAAGTTTTTGCCGTGGACGTCGGCCAGGGCCAACTCGCATGGAAACTGCGCCACGACCGTCACATCGTTGTCATGGAAAAGACCAATGCCCGCTATTTGACCGCCGCGCAATTTCCGCAGCCGTTCGTCCCCGCTGATTTGGCTGTGATTGACTGCTCGTTCATTTCGTTGCGAAAAATTTTGCCCGCCGCCATTCCCTTGTTGAAGGCGGATGGCAAAATCGTCGCGCTCATCAAGCCGCAATTTGAGGCCGGAAAAGCCGAGGCCGACAGGGGCCGCGGTGTGATTCGTGATGCCGCCGTCCACGAACGGGTGCTGGAGGAGCTGCGAAATTTTGTCGCTGCGCAGTCTGGCCTTTGCTGGCGGAATGTGGTTGAATCCCCCCTGCTCGGCCCGGCGGGCAACAAGGAATTTTTGGTGCTGATTGAAAAAACAAGCTGACAAAATTAAACGCGTTGGTCTCATCGGCAATTCCGAAAAGGCCGTCTGCGCCGACATCATCCGCAAAGCCACGCGGCTTATCCAACGCGCCGGTCGCAAAGCTTTAATTGACCCTGACACCGCAACGCTCGCGCGCGATGTGGATTTGCTCCTCGTATTCGGTGGTGATGGCACAATGCTGCGCGTCGCCCGCGATATTGCCGGTTCCGTGACTCCCATGCTCGGCATTAACATCGGCGGCCTCGGTTTTCTCACCGCCGTGCCATCGAATGAGCTGCCTCGTGCGCTGAATCATGTTTGGAATGGCGAATTCAAATACGAATCCCGCACGTTGATTGAAGCAAGCGGATGTTGCAATGGCCGTCAAATTCAAGCACCCGCACTCAACGACATCGTCGTCAGCCG
>JBEKON010000050.1:0-16945 GCA_049521735.1 Verrucomicrobiota bacterium | reverse complement strand
GAGATTGACCTCGCCAATCCCAAGGCCAACGTCCACAACCACGGTTTTACCCCCGAAGAACGCGCCGGGTTCAGTGCGTTCATGAAAGCCGGTTTTCTCGACACGTTCCGCGAGTTCGAGAAGGGCGGGGGACATTACACGTGGTGGAGCCAGATGTCCGGTGCGCGCTCGCGAAACGCCGGCTGGCGCATCGACTACTTTCTCATTTCAAAATCGCTGCGCCCGCGCCTCAAACGCGCCTTCATTCGCGCTGATGTTGAAGGCTCGGATCACTGTCCGGTGGGAATCGAAATCACTTGACGTTCAACGCGCGCTGAATGCCGAATTTTTCAATGCGTTTGCGCAGCGTGGCGCGCGTGATGCCGAGCAATTTTGCAGCGTGCACCTGGTTGTTGTTCGTTTCCTTGAGCGCCTGGATGACCAGTTCGCGCTCGACGGCGGGAATCACTTTCAGTTTCGGATCGCGTTTGGCCCATTGAAATAATTGTCGTGTGAGCACAGCGGCGTCGGTCGCGCCGGAATCACCTGTGACTCCGGCAACTGCCGAAATCGGTGCGCCGCCATTTTGCCCGGTGATTTCCGGCGGCAAATCGCTTCGCAAAATCGCGTCGCTCTTGGCCATGACGTGCGCACGGCGGATGGCGTTCTCCAATTCGCGGACGTTGCCGGGCCAATGATATTTTCCCAGTGTTTTAATGACGCTGGCGGCGATGGATTTCGGCGGGCGTTGCTGTTCGCGCGCGATTTTTTCCAGAAAATAATTCACCAGCAGTGGAATGTCGTCGCGCCGTTCGCGCAGCGGCGGAATATGAATGCGCACAACGTTGAGCCGGTAAAACAAGTCCTCGCGGAACTGCCGGGCCACAACGGCGGCTTCGAGCGGCTTGTTCGTCGCGGCGATGACGCGCACGTCCACCTGAACCGGCTGGTTGCTGCCAACGCGCTCGAACGCGCCCGATTGCAGCGCCCGGAGAATTTTCGTCTGGGTCGCCGGCGTCATGTCGCCGATTTCGTCGAGAAAAATCGTGCCGTGATTGCATTGCTCAAATTTGCCGATGCGTTGCAGGGTCGCGCCGGTGAACGCGCCACGCTCGTGGCCGAAGAGTTCGCTTTCCAGTAATTGTTCGGGAATGGCGGCGCAATTGACCGTGAGAAAAGGCTGCTGACTTCGATTGCTGTGATGATAAATGGCGCGGGCAACAAGCTCTTTGCCCGTGCCGCTCTCGCCGGTGATGAGTGTGGTGGCGTCCGACACGGCAATCTGGCCGATGAGTTTGAACACCTGCTGCATCGGTTCACTGCGGCCAACAACGCCGAGTTCGTAATCCTCTGATTCGAGCAGCGGTTGATACGACACGACCTCCTTCATGTCGCGCGCGGCTTTGAACGCGTTGGCGATAATTTCCTTAAGCTTCGGCACGTCGAACGGCTTGAGCAGATAATCGTAGGCGCCGAGCTTCATCGCCTCGATGGCGGTCTGCGTTGTGCCGTAAGCGGTCATCAAAATGACGAGCAGTTTGGGATTGGCGGCGCGGATGCGGCGGAGCGTTTCGAGGCCGTTCATGCCGCCCATACGCACGTCCATGAGCACAAGGTCGGGCTTGAATTTCGGAATGACTTTCAGCCCTTCCTCGCCGCTCGACGCGGTGGCCAGTTCGATTTCCGGCGAATTAAAAATCCGCTGGAACGAATACCGCACGTCTTCTTCATCATCAATCAACAGCAGCTTGCTCATTTTGGCGAAGGCGAACATAACCGATTTTGGCCGGGCGGACAGCGAATTTTGCGCGGTAAAAAAGGGGATTTCACTGTTTGACCTCGTCTTGGGCATGACCTACACTCCTGCTTCTTTTTAAAATGAAAATCGTCATTTGTGATCCGGTTTCGCCGAAGGGCATCGCGCTCCTGCAGCAGCGGCCGGAATTTCAGGTCGTCGTACTGCCCAAGCGGCTGACGGAGGCGGAGCTGTTGCCGGTCGTGGCCGACGCCACGGCGCTGGTGGTGCGTTCGGAAACGAAGGTCACGCGCAAGGTCATTGAGGAGGCAAAGAAACTGCGAGTGGTCGGTCGCGCCGGCGTGGGCGTGGACAACGTGGACGTGGAGGCGGCCACGCAGCACGGCATCGTGGTGATGAACACGCCCGGCGGCAACACCGTGACGACGGCGGAATTGAGTTTCGCCATGCTGCTGGCGCTCGCGCGCAAAGTGCCGCAGGCCCATGCTTCGATGACCGCAGGCAAATGGGATCGCAAACTTTTTCAAGGCGCAGAGCTTCTCGGCAAGACGCTCGGCGTGCTCGGCATGGGCCGCATTGGCACGGAAGTCGCCAAACGCGCGCTCGCCTTTGGCATGCGCGTCATCGCCTACGATCCTTATCTCACCGAAGACCGGGCGAAAGCCATTGGCGCGGAATTCGCCGACAGCGTGGACGATCTTTATCGCGCGGCGGATTTCATCACCGTTCACATGCCGGTCACGCCGGAAACGAAGCATATGCTGAATGCTGCCGCCTTCGCCAAAATGAAGCCCGGCGTGCACCTTGTGAATTGCGCGCGCGGCGAAATCATCGTTGAAAATGATCTCATTGCCGCGCTTGAATCAGGCAAGGTCGCCAGCGCGGCGCTGGATGTTTATTCCGTCGAACCGCTGCCTGCCGACCATCCATTTCGCAAGCAGCCAAATTTGACTTTGACGCCGCATCTTGGCGCGAGCACTCAGGAAGCGCAGGAAAAATGCGGCATTGAAGTCGCCGAAGTCATCGCCGGTTACCTGCTTACCGGCGAAGTCCGCAACGCGGTGAATCTGCCGTATCTCGACGCAAAAACTTACGAGCTGGTGAAACCGTATCTGCCGCTCGGCGAGGCATTGGGCAAATTACTCGCGCAGCTTGCGCCAACAAGCGCCGACCGCATTTACATCACTTACGGCGGCCATGCCCGGGAGTTGCCAAACGTTGATCCGGTCACGCGCGCGGTGTTGCGCGGCTTTTTGGAAAACAGCGCGCTCAAGGACGTAAACAACGTCAATGTTCGCGCCGTCGCCGCCGGCATCGGCATCACCGTTGAGGAAAAGAAATCCGACGAGCCGGTGACGTTCAATGAATGGGTTCATGTGCAGATTTTTGGCGGCGGAAAAAAACTGGTTTCCGCCGGTGGAACATTTTTCGGCTCGCCGAACAATCCGCGCATCGTGCGGCTGTTCAGCACGCCGGTGGAGATTCCCATCAGCGGCACGCTGCTGTTGTTGAACAACAAGGACCGGCCGGGCATCGTCGGGTACCTCGGCACGCTGCTGGGCAAACATAACGTGAACATTGCCAACATGAGCCTGGCGCGCGACACTGTGGGCGGGCTGGCGTTGATGGTGTTGAACCTCGACAGCGCGCCGCCGCCGGCGGTGCTGGAAGAGCTCCAAAAAGACCCCGACATCAGTAATGTGAAAGTGGTGAAATTATAAATGAAGGTTGTTAAAAGAAATCGAATAAAAATATGAAGACAAAAATGAAACTGTTTTTTTCCGCTGCGCTTGGGACGATGTTGTTTGCGTTTTCATCCGCGCAAGCGGCGGCTGCCAATGGTTCAACGAACACAACGTTGGCCGGCACGAACTCCAATCCCGAAGCTGCAATAACCGCGTTGTTCGGCAACCCGGTGATTGCCAAGGGCAAAGGTTTTGAAATCAAGCGTAGTGAATTGGACGAGGTGATGACAGGTCTCAAATCCGCCACTGCCGCACGCGGCCGGGCCATTCCGCCAGGGCAATTGCCCCAGATCGAAAGCCAGTTGCTCGACCGGCTCATCCAGATTCAACTTTTGATGCAAAGGGCCACGGACGCGGACAGAAGCAACGGCGTCCAAAGGACCAGTTTGCAAATGAGCAACTTGCTGGCACAGGCCGGCTCGCAGGAGGCCCTCGACCGGCGGATGAAAGCCGCCGGCATGACGATGGCCGAACTGCGCTCCAAAATCACCCAGGAAAACACCGCACAGGCCGTCTTGACACGTGAGTTGAATGTCACCGTGACGGATGCCGAGGCGAAGCAATTTTACGACGATCATCCGGCAGACTCCGAGCAGCCGGAAATGGTTCACGTCCGCCACATTTTGTTGATGACGATGGACCCGGTCGAGCGCGCGCCGTTGCCCGCAGACCAGCAACAGGCCAAGCGCAAACAGATTGACGACCTCCTCAAGCAGATCCGAGGCGGCGCGGATTTTGCTGTGCTTGCCAAGAAATACTCCGAAGACCCCGGCTCGAAGGACAACGGCGGTGAATTGCCGGCGTTTTCGCGCAGCCAGATGGTGCCGGAATTTGAGGCTGCCGCGTTTTCACTGACCAATAATCAGGTCAGCGACGTCATCACGACCGCTTATGGCTACCATATCATCAAGTTGATCGACAAAACTCCGGCCAAAAAAGTGGGTTATGCAACCGTCGCCGCCAGAATCAAAGATTTTCTGACACAACAAAAAACCGAAAAACTCGCCCCGGCTTATTTGGAAAAGTTGAAGAAAGCCGCGGATGTGCAAATTTTGGATGCGGATTTGAAGGCGGCGGCAGCGGCGGCGGCAGCCGCCAACGCGCCTGCCGAAATGCCCAAAAAGTAACGCGGCGTTGAAGCGCTTGCTAAATCGCCCGGGTCTGACCTTTTGTGAAAGCGTAATGAAAAGACAGTTGGGAATTGTCATTCTCGTTGCGCTTTGTGTGGGGTTGGTCATTGCTTTGATCGTCGGGAAAAAGCAGGCGGACACGCAGCGGAAAAAAGACGCCGATACAATCCTCGATTTTTCGAATCAATTGACGACAGCCAGCGCCAGCCTCGATGAATTGCGCCAGGTCAATCTCGTGTTGACCAATGATCTTGATGCCAGCCGGCAGGCGCTCGTGACGCTCAGCAACCAATATGTTGCGACTTCGGCTTCACTCTCCAACACCAAAACCACGCTCAAAGTCGCGCAGGATCAAATCGCGGATTTGGAGGCGCGGAATCAGGCGCTGGATCGGCGTGCCGCCGAAATGACCAACGCCATCGCCAATTTGTCCGCGCAAATCGCCGAGACGCAACTGAAACTCATTGAATCCGAAACGAACAATGTGTTTCTACAAGATGAATTGAAACGTCAAGTGGCCAAAAAGGCTGAACTGGAGCGCAAGTTCAACGATTTGTCCCAAGTCCGCGCCCAGGTTAGAAAATTGCGGGGTGATTTGCTCGTCGCGCGCCGATTGGAATGGGCGCGCAAAGGAATCAACCCTGTGAAACAACAAAAAGGCGCGCAGTTGCTTATGGCGCACACAAGCGCAACAAACGGGAGTATTCGTCCGCCGGGCTACAACTTGAACGTCGAGGTCGGTTCCGAGGGTTCGGTGAAAGTCGTTCCTGCGCCGACCAATACGCCGGCGATGACGAATTTATGGCGCTGGTGACGGGCGCGCGCGTTGCCGGGTGAAAATTCATTTGCAGATTATCCATGCCGACATACGAATACTTCTGCGAGAAATGCGGCCGGGAATTTGAGGTGTTTCAATCCATTTCCGCCAAACCATTTCAAATTTGTCCCAAAGACCTTTGCGGTGGGAAAAAATGGGGACGTGGCCGTGTGAAACGCAAAATCAGCGCCGGGGCGGGGCTCTTGTTCAAAGGCAGCGGATTTTACACCACCGACTATCGCAGCGAAGGTTACAAGGAAGCGGCCCAAAAAGATTCCTCGCCAGCCAAATCATCCGGCAACGGCGCGAAACCCGCTGCCAAACCGGAAAGCAAGCCCGCCAAGCCGGCGCCGGCCAAGGCCTGACCATGTTCCTCCGTGTGCACTGCCTGCGCGACTTTGGTTGTGTTGCCGTTTTGTCCGGCATTTTTTGCTGCAACATGCAAGCAGGGTTTTCTTTGCCGATAACGGGGTCGGCGCGCAGCGTTTCCGGCCAGTTTATTGTGATCAGCGCTTTTCAATCATCAGCGCTTTTCACCGCGCCCGGAATCGTGACTGACACCAACTTCGTTCGACTGGAACCGGCGTTGCTGGCTGTATCCGCCGAGCGTGTCAAGGAAACATTATGGCGCGAACTCGGTCTCAACGGCCCGTGGCGCGGGAAGGTTTTTCTCGTGCTGCGCCCGGCGCAATCGCCAAACGACGATGTCACCATCGTTTCCGAACGCCTTGCTGACGGCTGGGATTATCACGTTTCGTTGCCGGACGTTTTGTCACACACCCATTTTGCGCGCGCGATGGTGAGTGTGGTGCTGCTGGAGTTTGCCAATCGCAATGCATCAACGCGCTCGGCGGAAATTCCCGGATGGCTCACCGATGGTCTGTCGCAACAACTCCTCGCGGCCGATTGGCGTGAGATGATCCTGTCATCGCCATCCCATGTCGTGAATGGCCTGCTGGAAAGCCGCACTGTCGGGAACCAACGCGGCATGGACTTTCTTGCAGGCGCGCGCCGCGTGCTGTGCGATTATCCCGCGCTGACATTTGAGCAATTGAGCTGGCCGACCGACGCGCAATTGTCCGGCGCCGACGGCGGAGTGTATCGCGCCAGCGCACAATTGTTTGTGAACGAGTTGCTTGATTTGAAAAACGGCCCGGCACAGTTGCGCACAATGCTTCAATCCTTGCCGCATTTTTACAATTGGCAAACCGCATTTCAAAGCGCCTTCAGCGCCGATTTTCCGCGGCCGCTCGATTTGGAAAAGTGGTGGGCGCTGCAGGTTGTGAGTTTTGCCGCGCGCGACCCTGGTTCGAGGTGGACACCCGCAGTCAGCCGTGAAAAACTCGACGAAATCCTCAGCGTGCCCGTGGAAATGCGCACGGCGTCAAACGCCTTGCCCACGCGCGCGACAATTTCCCTCCAAGCCGTGATTCGGAATTTCGATTCCGGGCGACAAACGGCGGTTCTCCAAACCAAGTTGCGTGATTTTGAACTCGCGCAACTCCACATGGCCCCGCCATTGGCTGTTTTGACCGCTGAATATCGCCTCGCCCTTGCCGATTATCTTGGACAAAACAAGCGAACCGCACCCGCTTGGAACAAACATGAGGCAGTTTCTTCAAGGACATCCGCGCGGGAGACCTTGAAAAAACTGGACGCGCTCGACGCGCAACGCCGGACAATTGAAGCGGCCATTAAACCGGACTTTTTCCACCCATGATTTTCAACGGCATTTGAACACGGCTGCCGTGCCTGCAGTCAACTTGACAGGGCGTAATTGCAACTTATAGTTCCTATTGAAAAAAATGAAGGATGACAATTCACCGGTGAATGGCGGGGAGCCGCCATCGGGCCGCCTACTCCAATCTTTGAAGGAATTCCGCTCAGCGGGGCGCGGTTTCTGGTGCGACGTTTCCGACGCTGATTGGAACGACTGGCACTGGCAACTCAAACATCGCATCACGACGCCGGAGCAATTGCAACGGTTGATGCCCATGCTTACGCCGGAGGAATTCGCCGGCGCGAAGCTCTCCAACCACAAACTCGCACTGGCCATCACGCCGTATTTTTTCAATCTCATTGACCCGGCAGACGAGCATTGCCCGATTCGCCGCCAGGTCATTCCACGCATTGAGGAGACCCACACGGCATCGTGGGAAATGAGCGATCCGTGCGGCGAAGATTCGCATTCGCCCGTGCCCGGCCTCGTGCATCGGTATCCCGACCGCGTGCTGTTCCTCGTCACCGACCGCTGCGCCGCGTATTGCCGTTACTGCACGCGCTCGCGGCTCGTGAGCAATGCCAGCGGCTACGATTTTCATCCCGAATTCGACAAACAAATCGCCTATATCGCGCAACACCCGGAAATCCGTGATGTGCTGTTGAGCGGTGGCGACCCGCTGTTGTTGAACGACGAAAAGCTTGAACATCTTTTAAGCCGGTTGCGGGCGATTCCGCACGTTGAATTTTTGCGAATCGGTTCGCGCATCCCGGTTTTTCTGCCGCAACGCATCACGCCCGCGCTGTGCGCGATTCTGAAAAAATTTCATCCACTCTTCATGAGCATTCACTCGAACCATCCGCGTGAATTGACGACGGAAGTGCGCGACGCGCTTGGCCGTCTGGCCGACGCCGGTGTTCCGCTTGGCAACCAGTCCGTCCTGCTCAAATACGTCAACGACGACGCGGCGGTGATGAAGACGCATGTCCAGAAGCTGCTGATGTGCCGGGTGAAGCCGTATTACATTTACCAATGCGATTTGATTTCCGGCTCGGCGCATTTGCGAACGAGCGTGCGAAAAGGTTTGGAAATCATGGAGAAATTACGCGGCCACACGACCGGTTACGCCGTGCCGCAATACGTCATTGACGCGCCCGGCGGCGGCGGCAAAGTGCCGGTCAACCCGGAATACGTTTTAAGCCATAACACCGACCGCGTCGTGTTGCGCAACTACGAAGGCAAAATTTTTGAATATCCCGAAGCGCCGGACGGCACGCCTCTGTTCTCACCGCCAAAAGAAATTGAAGAGCCGGAATTGGTCTGATCCTCAAACCACGAGGGCACAAAGGCGCAAAGTTTTCTTCGTGTCTTGGTTCCTTTGTTGTTAAATTTTTGGGCGTTAATGCCACGCGAAACGCCCATAACCAAGACCGTGCGACTGAAAAAAATCATCACCGCGCTGGACCGGACTTATCCCGAAGCAAAGTGTGAGTTGCGTCACTCGAAACCGCTCGAATTGCTCATCGCCACGATCCTTTCAGCACAATGCACCGACAAACGCGTCAACATTGTCGCAAAAGAGTTGTTCAAAAAATATCGCTCGGCGGCGGATTACGCGAACGCTCCACTCGCGGAACTTGAGCAAGCCATCAAGACCACCGGCTTTTTTCGGAACAAGGCGAAGAACATCCGAAATTGTTGTCGGAAACTCATCGAACACCATGGCGGGAATGTCCCGCAAACAATGGAGGCATTGACGCAGCTCGACGGCGTCGGACGCAAGACCGCGAATGTCGTTCTGGGCAATGCATTCGGCATCAACGTCGGCGTTGTTGTGGACACGCACGTTGAGCGGCTCTCGCACCGGCTTGGTTTTACCAGGCAAAAAACGCCGGAAAAAATCGAACGGGATTTAATGGCGCTTGTGCCGCAGAAGCAATGGGCGTTATTCAGTCACTGGTTGATCTGGCACGGTCGCCGCCGTTGCAGCGCGCGCAAGCCGGATTGTGGCCACTGCGAAATTAAAAGGCTATGTCCGCAAATCGGCGTGGTAGGGACGCGCGGCTCGCGCGTCCGTAAAAAGTCGGACGAGCCGGCGGCTCGTCCCTACCAAAAATGAATTCATGGCTTTTGCTCCAATCCGGCGCTTGTCCGTCGGCCTTCAACATGGCGTTGGACGAGGCATTGCTCGAAGCGATGTCGCGTTTGGGAAAACCCGTGCTGCGATTTTACGGCTGGACGGAGCAGGCGGCGACGTTCGGTTATTTCCAAAAATTTGCGGATGTTGAACGTGTGACGTTGTTGCGCCCGCTGATTCGCCGTCCTACTGGCGGCGGCATTGTGCCGCACAACGCGGACTGGACTTACAGCCTCGTGTTTCCGCCGGGCCATGAATGGTATTTGCTCAAGGCTGAAGAAAGTTACCGGCGCGTTCATGAGTGGATTCGGTCCGCGTTTACGAAATTGAACATCGCAACGGAACTTGCGCCGTGTTCCCAGAAATCCGCAATTGGCTGTTTTATCGGTTACACGAAATTTGATTTGCTTTGGAATGGGAAAAAAATCGCGGGCGCAGCGCAGCGGCGAAATAAATTGGGTTTGCTGATTCAAGGTTCGGTGCAGCCACCGCCCATTTTGCCGTCGCGAGCGAATTGGGGAAAAGCCATGGTTGCAGTCGCGCAACGGGATTTTGACGTCATGTGGACTGAATTTTTGCCAGACGCGAAGTTACGCGGTCGCGCGGAGGAACTTATTCACGAAAAGTATTCGCAGGAAACCTACAACCATAAACGCAAGCCGCTTGTTCGGTGAGCCGTTACGGAATCCAAACCAGTTCCGGATTGTTGGTAATTCCTTTGTCAGTTTTGAAGTTCCAATACGCTCTGTTGTTGAACCGCGCCACGTGGCCATCGAGAAAAACAAACTGTGCACCTTGGTTATGTAGATTTGTGTGAACATAAGTCCAGCCGCCAACCGCCGGCAGATTTTTTGAATCAAATAACCAAACCACAACACTCGGTTGTTGGATTACGGAAATTCGAAGGCATACACTATTGCTGCCGGTACCATTGACATTTTCATTCAGACAATAATGGAATAAATTGTTTGTTTTGCTGCTGGCGTTGCAACGACGAGGATTGGAAGGGCATATCCAAACTGAATTTCCTGGATTAACAAAAGGATTCGTTCGCCATGGCATATCAGCGTAACGCGGCAAATTCATCAGGGCTGGAAGTTGGGTATACCAAGCCTCATATGTTGAATTAGTCAAGTCGGTTTCTAAAGGAGTTGGCTTACCCTCTTTCGGTAGGAAATCATTATTATCTGCTACGTAAAGTAGTGTTGCCGTTCCCCATTGCCTGAGATTGTTTCGGCATGTGTCAGCTTGCGCCGATGCTTTGACCCGACTGATTACAGGCAATAACAGCGCGGCAAGAATGGCAATAACCGCAATTACCACCAGCAATTCGATGAGTGTGAACGCGCGGGTTCGCGACATAATTTATCATCCAACGCTTCTGGATTAACAAAAGTGATAGAACAAACGGCGAACCCGCATCCAGTAAAACTTATTCACACAGACAACGCCGCGTTGTCTGCCGTCGCGACAACGGTTAACTTCCTGCCGCATGGTGCGACTCGTTTTGTTCGACATTGACGGCACACTCGTTCATACCGGCGGTGCGGGCATAAAAGCGTTTGCGAAAACGTTTGCCACGGAATTCAACGCTCATGACGGCGTCGAAAAGATCGATTTTCCAGGCCGCACCGATGTGAGCCTCGTGCGCGAGTTTTTCGGTTTGCACGGCATTCCGGCGACGCCGGAAAATTTCCGGCGATTTTTTAAGCGTTACGTTTTCTGGCTCGACCACATTGTCGCGCAAAGCAAAGGCGGGCCGTGCGAAGGCGTGCCGGAGTTTTTAGACGGGCTACGGACGTTGCCGCAGCCGCCGTTGCTTGGCCTGATCACCGGTAACATTCGTCTTGGCGCGGAAATCAAACTGCGTCGCTTCGGCCTTTGGGACGTCTTTCAGATCGGCGCCTTCGCCGACGACAGCGAAGATCGCAATCAGATTGCCGCCATCGCGCGCGAACGCGGCAGCCACGTGCTTGGAAAGGAATTGCGCGGCGACCAGATCGTCGTCGTGGGCGACACGACGCATGACATTCGCTGCGCGCAGGCCATTGGCGCAAAAGTGCTCGCCATGGCCACCGGCGGAGCGAAGCTGGACGAATTAAAACGGCATCAACCCGATTGGGCGGTCGAAGATTTGACGCGCGTGACGGCACGGGAAATCGTGGGAGGGACGGCGTGTCGCCGTCCCTAAATTTTGGGTCGGCAACATGCCAACCCTCCCAAAAATTTTAATGCCCGTGGCAATGCCCGCCGCAGCATCCTCCGCCACCATTCCCACTGCCGCATGACGGTGCGCCACCGCCGTCGGCGTTGGTAGAAGCAAAGACGGAAAGTTTCTTGGTCAGCCTGGTCGAGCCACAGTGCGGGCAAGCCGTGCCTTTCCAATCGCTGGTGCGGACAAGGATTTCGCTGTCGCACTCGCACTTCTGGCAATGAAATTCGTAAATCGGCATGACCACAAAATAACCGGCCATGGAAAAATCTCAAGGGCGGGTGCAACGGGTTTGGTCTTTCCTTTTCGGCGCCAAAGTTTAGTTTTATGCCATGACACAATTGCAACGAGCGATTGAGGATGCGGTCGCGACGTTTCACGGATTGACGGGTTTGGAAGAGCCGCTGAATCGCGCGGCGAAAATGGTTCTGGACTGCCTGACCTCCGGCCACAAGCTGCTCTTGTGCGGCAACGGCGGCAGCGCATCCGACGCCACACATCTGGCCACGGAATTTCTCTGCCGCTTCCGCGACGATCGCCGGCCGTATCCGGCCATTTCGCTGACGGCCAACGGCGAATACATGACCACCGTCTGCAACGATTACGGCGCTGATGAAATTTTTGCGCGGCAGGTTTGGGGTCTGGGCGAAAAGGGGGATATGCTCATCGTGTTCACGACCAGCGGCAAATCAAAAAATGTGCTGCGTGCGCTCGAAGAGGCCAAACGCAAAGGCATTGAAAGCATTTGCTTTCTCGGCCGTGACGGCGGGTTCACGAAAGGCGTGGCCACGCTGGATTTGCTTGTGCCGGGCGACAACACCGCGCGCATTCAGGAGGCACACGAGCTGCTTTTTCACGTTTTGTGTGAAATAGTTGATGGAAAACTGCCGAGGAAATGAATCAAAAGTATTCCGGTTCGTTGCCGGACTTCCACTTGATGTTGCAGCCCATGCTGGCCTTTTGATTTGGCGAAACGGGTTTGCCCTCAAGCACGGCGTCGAGCGCAGCACGCAAATCCTTTCCCGTCACCGGCATCCCGTTGCCCGGACGGCTGTCGTCAAACTGGCCGCGATAAACGAGCTTGCGGCTTTTATCAAACAGGTAAATGTCCGGCGTGCAGGCGGCGCGATAGGCTTTGGCGACGCCTTGGGATTCGTCGTAAAGATACGGGAACAAATAACCGGCGGCTTTCACTTCGTCCTTCATCTTTGCCGGGCTGTCATCGGGATAATTGGCCACGTCATTCGAGTTGATGCCAACGATGGCGACGCCGCGCGGCAGATAATCGCGCGCAAATTGTGCGAGGCCGGCGCGGATGTGTTTTACATAGGGACAATGGTTGCAGATGAACAAAACCAGCAACGCAGGCTTGTCCTTGAAATCCGTGGGCGAGACGGTTTTCCCGTTCGTGTCCGGCAATCTGAAATCGGGCGCTGTCGTGCCGAGCGGCAGCATGGTTGAAGGTGTCAATGACATGCACGGAATTTGGAACGACTCATGAGATTTCGCAAGAGGCGAAGTTTAAGTTTGTTTCTTGGCGTCTATGGGGTTTTCATTGGTACAAACGCGTGAAGAATGTTGTTTATTTCGACCTGGAAACGCAAAAATCCGCCGAGGAAGTCGGCGGCTGGGACAATATCAATCACATGAGCATGAGCATCGGCGTAACGTTCGGGACGGCGCGCGGTGATTACACAATCTACGGCGAAAAGCAAGTAAACGACCTGATCACGGATTTACAACGCGCCGATTTGGTCTGGACATGATGGTGGAATTGCAAAACACGCTGAACCACCGGCTCTCGCTCGACTCGATTGCGACGGCGACGTTCGGCGTGGAAAAAACGGCGGAGGGAATGCAGGCCATCCGCTGGTTCAAAGACGGCAAACTTGCGGAAATCGCCGAATACTGTTGCTACGACGTGAAGTTGACAAAACTTGTCCACGAATATGGACAGCGCCACAAGCAATTGCATTACCACAATCGCTTTGGAAAAAAGATGACCGTGCCGGTGAGCTGGTGAGTTTAGAATTAAATTGTCCCCGCGCTTTTTTCGCGGCAATCTCAATGTCCTTATGCAGCAGGTAAACCTAGGCATGATTGGCGGCGGCACAGTGGGCAGCGGCGTGTTTCACGCGCTCCAGCTCAACGGTGGGCTCATGGCTTCGCGCATTGGCGTGAAGGTCGTTGTCCGCAAAGTCGCAGTCAAAGCGTTTGACGAGCCGCGCCCCTATAAAATCCCGCGTTCGGTGATGACGACCGATTGGCAAAGCGTCGTCAACGATCCCCAAGTGGACATCGTCATCGAACTTGTCGGCGGCACAACCATTGCCAAAACGATGATTCTTGCCGCGCTGAGACTAGGCAAGCCGGTCATCACGGCGAACAAAGCGCTGCTCTCCGCGCACGGCGAAGAATTGTTTGCCGCAGCAAAAAAATACGGCGCGAATCTTTATTATGAAGCCAGCGTTTGCGGCGGCATTCCGATCATCAAATCGCTGCGCGAAGGCTTCGTCGGCAATCGCATTAACGTGCTTTACGGCATCGTCAACGGCACCTGCAATTACATTCTCACCCGGATGAAACTTGAGGGCGCGGATTTCGCCGCCGTTCTCGCTGAAGCGCAAAAGCAAGGCTACGCCGAAGCCGAGCCATCGCTGGACATTGACGGCTGGGATGCGCAACACAAAATCGGCATCCTTGCCTCGCTTGCGCACGGTTTTTGGGTGAATCCGAAAAAAGTTTACGTCCAAGGCATCCGGCACGTGAGCGCGCTCGACATTAAATTTGCAGGCGAACTTGGCTACACCATCAAACTGCTTGGCATCGTTAAAAAATTGGGGAGCGGCTGTCGCGTGCAAGTGTCCGTGTATCCGACGTTGATTCCCAGCTCTCACGTTCTGGCGGGTGTGAATCACGAATTCAATGCTGTGTTCGTGCGCGGCGACATCGTCGGCGATACGCTGTTTTACGGACGCGGCGCGGGCAAGAACGCCACCGCCAGCGCGGTCTTGAGCGACCTGGCAGACGCGGCGCTGGACTTGAAATTCGGCACGAAATATCGCGTGCCGCCGTTCGTGCCGCACGAATGTGACGGCGCAGTCGTGCCGATTGAGGATGTTGTGTCGCGGTATTTCGTCCGACTCAACGTTGTTGACCGCCCGGGTGTGCTGGCAAAAATCGCGGCCATTTTCGGGCAGTCAAAAATCGGCATTTCGTCCGTGATCCAGCCCGAAGGCCACGAAGGCGAAAGCGTCCCACTGATCTTCATGATTCACGACGCAAAGAACGGCGCAATGATGAAGGCGCTTGATAAAATCGGCAAATTGCCGGTCGTCAAGAGCAAACCCATGATGCTGCGCGTGGAAAATTTTGAATAGTTTCGCGTACTTCGCGGAGCATCCAGGCATGATTCATTTTGTCAGCACCAATGGCCGGGCGCCGGCAGTCAACCTGCGCGATGCATTGCTTGTTGGTCAGGCGCCGGACCGCGGTCTTTATCTTCCCGACAAGTTTCCAAAGCTGTCGTCCAATGAAATCGCCGCGTTCGCCCGACTGCCTTACCATGAAATCGCCTTTCGCATCCTATCACGTTACACCGACGGCATCATCGAAGCCGACGCCCTCGCCGCGATGTGCCGCGACGCCTACAACTTCGATGTGCCATTGGAAACAGTTTATGACCGCATTCATATCCTGCGGCTCGACCACGGCCCGACGGCATCGTTCAAGGATTTTGCCGCGCAAATGATGGCGCAGCTGATGGGACAATTTCTCCGCGAAGACGGAAAACAATTGACGATTCTCACCGCGACTAGCGGCGACACCGGCGCGGCGGTGGCGCACGCGTTTCACAATGTTCCCGGCATCCGCGTCATCGTGTTGTTTCCGATTGATGAAATCAGCATGAGCCAGCGGAAGTTGATGACGACGCTGACGGGCAACGTCTGCACTGTGGCGATTGACGGCAAGTTCGACGATTGCCAGGCCATGGTGAAACGCGCGTTTGCCGATCCGGAGTTGAAACACATTCCGCTTTCATCGGCCAACTCCATCAACATCGGCCGGCTGTTGCCGCAAAGCGTCTATTATTTTTATGCCGCATCGCGAATCGCAAAACCCGGCGAACCGGTTGTCTTTTCCGTGCCGAGCGGCAATTTCGGCGACATGATGGGCGCAATTGTCGCGCGGCAAATGGGTTTGCCCATGAAAAAACTCATCACGCCGGTCAACGATAACGACGCTTTCCCACGCTTTCTGGAAACCGGCAACTACCAAAAAATTGTTCCGTCGCGCAACTCGTTGTCCAACGCAATGAATGTCGGACATCCGAGCAACCTCGCGCGGCTCGTGGCGGTTTACGGCGGGCAAATGGACGAGACCGGAAAAATTCATCGCGCACCCGATCTCGCCGCGATGCGCCGCGATATTTTTTCCAGTTCCGTTTCCGACGAACGCACGCGCGCAACAATTCAGGAGGCTTGGAAGCAA
Source organism: Verrucomicrobiota bacterium (assembly GCA_049521735.1). Taxonomy (GTDB): domain Bacteria; phylum Verrucomicrobiota; class Verrucomicrobiia; order Limisphaerales; family UBA11358; genus UBA11358. The sequence continues at coordinate 958 of JBEKON010000050.1, read as the reverse complement.
CACAAATTGTTGCTCGAACCGCACGGGGCGGTGGCATGGCGCGGATTCCTTGATTGGCTTGCCGTCGAACCGCTGAGCGGAGCGCCCGCCGTTGTGCTGGAAACGGCGCATCCGGCGAAATTCCCTGAAGAAATCGAAAAGACGCTCGGTTTTTCCCCGGAAGTTCCATCGGCAATTGCCGCCGCCGAAAAACTGCCGGAAAATTACGACCGCATGGTCGCGGATTACGAGAAGTTTCGCGCCTATCTTGTCGGGCATCACACGGCTGCTTGATTGCCAGCATACTTCTGGCATGCTCCTAACAACCTGTGGAATAAGTCATGGCATTAATCGTTCAGAAATACGGCGGCACATCGGTGGGCAACACTGAGCGCATCAAAAACGTGGCGGCGCGGGTGGCAAAGCACCACGCCAACGGTGACAAAATTGTCGTTGTCGTCTCTGCGATGAGTGGCGTGACGGATAATCTCATCAAACTGGCGAAGGAAATCATGCCCTTGCCGAGCGAACGCGAAATGGACGTGTTGCTGGCCACCGGCGAACAGCAAACCATTGCGCTGACCGCCATCGCGTTGCACGGACTTGGCATTTCGGCTGTGTCGCTCACCGGCGCGCAGGCGGGCATCGTCACCGATGGTGTTCACACCAAGGCCAAAATCAGCAATATCACGCCCAAAAAAGTTCACGAGTTGCTCGACAAAGGCAACGTCGTCATTGTCGCCGGTTTTCAAGGCGAGACGCCCGAGGGCCAGATTACGACGCTCGGCCGCGGCGGTTCGGATTTGACGGCCATCGCTCTCGCGACGGCGCTCAAAGCCGACCTTTGCCAGATTTATACGGACGTGGACGGTGTTTACACCGCCGACCCGCGCATTGTGCCCGGCGCGAAGAAACTCGATGAAATTTCCTACGACGAAATGCTCGAACTCGCCAGCCTCGGCGCGAAGGTGATGCAGAG
>JBEKON010000049.1:0-16073 GCA_049521735.1 Verrucomicrobiota bacterium | reverse complement strand
GAAGCGCCTGCGCGCACGCACTGGTCGTGGCGCCGGTTGTAAAGATGTCGTCCACCAGGATCATGCGTTCGCCGTTCAAGCGCGTGCCGGGATAAACTGCAAAGGCGCCGCGCATATTCGCCATGCGTTGCTGACGCGTCAACTTTGTCTGGGTGGCTGTGGGCACGATGCGCCGGAGCAGATTTTTGTTCAATGGAATTTGAACGGCGACACTCAGGTGCGCGGCGAGGCGCTCGGCTTGATTAAATTCGCGCTCACGTTGTTTCACTGAATGAAGGGGGACAGGCACGACGAAATCCCATTTCTGTTCACACAACGCCGGTTTTGCCTCGCGAATGAGCAAATCGGCAAGAAAGGGTTCAAACCACATTGCGCGCTGATATTTGTAACGATGAACCACTTCGCGCACGACGCTGCGCGCAACTGTGGCTGAACGCGCAGAACCGAAGTGCAGTTCCATTTCACGGCAGTTTGTGCATTCAAACAAAGTTGTAAAATCGCCGGGGTAGGGGAGACCGCAGCGTTTGCAGAACGGCGGTTTGATGAAACGAACCTGGGACCGGCAGTGCGGGCAGACGAAGCCGTCTTTGGCTGTCGCGCGTTCCGTTTTACAAAGCTGGCAGATTTCGGGGTAGATAAAGGCAAGGGTGGCGCTGAACCCGTTTTGAAATGATTCAGCGGGCGCAGTCATCGCGGAATTGTGAACGGTTCACTTTTCTTTCCGAGCGGCAAAAATTCAAAAACGGCAAGCGTGGCAGCAAGCACGATGAACGCCAGCCAGCCATCGATCATTTTCCCCGTCCCCCAAAACCACGTCGCTGCGCGAGGCGCGCTTGCGGTGAACGCGCCATAAGTTTTCAACCAGAAAATCCAGCCTGCATGCTGCCCGATGGAAAAATAAAGATTGCCGGTGCGTTGGTATGCAAGGCCGAGCAGTGCGCCAACAAGGATAAGGTTGAAAAAGGCCGGCACGAATGCATAAAAATCCGCGAAGCCGCCCAGCATTTGCGGGAGAAGAACAAGTCCGGAATTCCAGGCGATTGCGCCTGTAAATTCCGCTCGATGAAGAAAATGCACCAGCGCGTAAATTGCGCTGCTCGCAATCAGGGCAAACGGCCAGTAAAGAATTTTTCGCAATCCGCCAAACACGCCGCCACGAAACAAAATTTCCTCGAGCACAGCGACAATCACGGCCGCGCCAATGGCGTTGAAAATGACGGCCACAACTTTCTGAGCAGCTGCGGGTTGGATGAAAACACGGTTGCCGCTGGCGACAGCCATTCCGGCGACGACGGCCAGCGAAATGAAACCGAGCAGCAGACCGCCAAACAGTTTGTTGAACTGGCCACGGGGACGCACTAAACCAGCTTCGCGACAGGAAGTTACTCCAAGGGCACGCAAGAGCGGCCACAAGCCAATGAGTGCGAGAATGAGCAATGAACGGTCCACAAAACGGTGAAACGGCGCAGCGGCGATATGAGGAAATGCGTGTGCGAAGGCCTGTGCAAGCCAATAAAGCCACGGTGCGAGCAAAGCGCCGCCAATGAACACCACCGCAATGTAGATGACCAGCGCCCGGAGAGGCCGCATGGTGCAATGATAAATCTTTGAGTGATTCAAGCCAAGCTCAAATTTAATGCCCCTTGTAAATTCTTGCTGCCTGGAACAATTGAATTCCGTCTGAATTGGTGGAAGGCTGACAGATTTTTCTCGCGAATGTGGGCGCGCTGTGCTATTGAATAAGCGGCATGGCGAAAAACTTGGAAACTGCAATAGAAACCGAACCAGGGCAGGCAAAGTTCGGGCGATTTTATCTTCAAGAGTTGCTTAACAATGGTGGGATGGCCGACATTTGGTTGGTCACAGACGAGCGCAGCAAGCCTTATGCATTGCGAAAATTGCGCAATAATTTGCGTTTCAATTTTTTGGCTCGAAGGCGTTTTATGCACGGTTGCCAGGTTCTATCGCAACTCAACGAAAGCGATTTCATCGTCAGTTACGTCGAGCACGGCAAGGCGGATGGGTTACCTTATCTTCTCATGGATTACATCGAAGCGGAGAATTTGAAGCAATTGTTCGCCCGGTACGACCCGGTGCTGGTCGAAAATGTGGCGCAAATTCTCATTGATATGGCCGTTGGCTTGAGTCACGTGCATGAAAGCGGGTTTATGCATCTTGATTTCAAACCGGAAAACATCCTCGTTACGCGCAACGGCAATGTGCAGATTATTGATTTTGACCTCGCGCAACCCATTTCTGAAAAGCCAAAAAAAATGTCGAAGAATCCCGGGACGCCCGCTTATATGGCGCCGGAGCAATTGCAGCGGCAACCGATCGACCCGCGCACGGATATTTTCGCCTATGGCGTTGCGGCTTACGAATTAATGACGAATCGCAAACCTTTCCCCGGTGAAACTCCTGCTGAAATTCTGGCTCGTCAGCTCGACATGGCAGGGCCGACGCCGTTGCGTGAATACAATCCCGACATTCTTCCAGCACTCGAAAAAGTCATCCTCAAGTGCATCGAGCGCGAACCCGACAAGCGTTATCCCTTCATGAGTGTGCTCGTGCACGACTTGCAAAGCGTGCTCTATCTTTGAGCCCGGGAATTCACTTTACTCGACGCGTATCTGCGGTAACCTTCTAGTTCTGTTTCTTTTTAAAATCAGGACAAGTTTATGGCAAAACTAACGGTTCGAGATCTGGATGTTCGTGGCAAACGCGTTTTTCTGCGTGTGGACTACAATGTGCCGCTGGAGGAAAAAAACGGGCGGATGGTCATCACTGATGACACACGCATCGTTGCAACATTGCCGACACTCAAACTTTTGATTGAAAAGGGCGGCAAGCTGGTTCTGACCGCGCATTTGGGCCGGCCAAAAGGGAAGCGGGAACCAACCATGTCACTTCAGCCGGTTGCGGTGAAATTGTCTGAACTGCTCGGAAAGCCGGTTGCGTTCGTGGATGATTGTATCGGCGAGAAAGTCGAGAAAGCTGTTGCCGCCATGAAAGATGGCGATGTGCTTCTGCTCGAAAATGTCCGTTATTACAAGGAAGAGGAAGCCAACGACCCGGCATTTGCCGAAAAACTCGCCAAGGTCGCCGATGTTTATGTCAACGACGCCTTCGGCGCAGCGCATCGTGCGCACGCCTCAACCGAAGGCGTCGCCCGCGTGGTGGCCAGGCGCGGAGGCAGGTGCGCCGCCGGTCTGCTCATGGAGCGCGAGCTGAAGTTTTTGGGCGATGAACTGGAAAATCCAGCCCGCCCATTTGTTGTCGTTCTTGGCGGGGCGAAGGTTTCGGACAAAATCAAGGTGGTTGACCGTTTGATTGAAAAGGCCGACACGATTTTGATTGGCGGCGCGATGACTTATACGTTCCGGCTGGCTCAAGGTTACAAAACCGGCAAATCACTCGTTGAAGCGGATAAGGTGGACGTGGCCAAAGCCGCGTTGGCGAAGGCCAAAGCCCAAAAAGTGCGGTTTCTTTTGCCCGTGGACGACGTGGTAGCCGTGCCGGTGAAGACGGACAAACTTGATAAAAAAGGCAAGCCGGTCATCGAATGGCAGAATCCGCGCACCAATTCGGACATGAATTGTCCGGACGATGCGGCGGGTCTTGATATCGGCCCGGCGACAGTCAGGGCGTATTCGGATGTGGTTGCCAAGGCAAAGACAATTTTGTGGAATGGCCCGATGGGACTGTTTGAGGACAAACAGTTCGCCGCTGGCACCAATGCCATTGCACAGGCCGTGGCGGACGCAACGCAGAAGAACGGTGCCAAGAGCATCATTGGCGGCGGCGACAGTGTGAAGGCTCTGAACAAGGCCAAGCTCGGCGGGAAAGTCACATTTATGAGCACTGGCGGCGGCGCGAGTTTGGAATTTCTGGAGGGCGCGGTTCTGCCCGGGGTGGCAGCGTTGAGCGACCAGGGTGGCTGCTGCTGCTCGCACTGAGCGGAATGTTCGAGAACGCGGACGATTTAAAGACATGAACAAAGAACGTAAATTGATTATTGCGGGCAACTGGAAGATGAACAAAACCGTTGCCGAAGCACTGGCGTTGGTCGAGGACTTCAAACTGGATTTGGCCAACATCAAGGAAGTGGACATCGTCGTCTGTCCGCCATTCACCTCGCTGGAATCGGTGTCAAAGGCTGTGATTGGCGATCCGAACATCCGGCTCGGCGCGCAGAACATGAGCGAAAACAATTTCGGCGCGTTCACCGGTGAGATTTGCGCCGGAATGCTCAAGGAATTTTCCGTGCGCTACGTCATCCTCGGCCATTCCGAACGCCGTCAATATCAGAAGGAATCCAACGCGCTCGTTGCCAAAAAAGCGGCGGCGGCCCACGCAGCTTCGCTCAAGCCGATAGTCTGTGTCGGCGAAACGCTTGCCGAACGTGAAGCCGGACAAACGGAAAAGGTTTTGGAAACACAAGTGCGTGGTTCCCTTGCCGGTTTAACAAAAGAACAAATGATTGAAACCATCATTGCATACGAACCAGTTTGGGCGATCGGCACCGGTAAAACGGCAACTTCGGCGCAGGTGCAGCAGGCGCACGCGTTTATTCGCGCGTTGCTGGCAAAAATGTTCGATGACGCCGTTGCCAAAAAAGTCCGCATTCAATATGGCGGGAGCGTGAAACCGGCGAACGCGCGCGAGTTGATGAGCCAGCCGGATGTGGATGGTGCACTTGTCGGCGGCGCATCACTCGAAACCCGAAGTTTTGTCGACATCATCAAAAATTCTATATAAGGCGGGTTATGAGTTTTATCGTTGGAATCCTCACAGTTTTGCTGGTGTTGAACTGCCTGTTGTTGATTTTGCTGGTGCTGATTCAATTGCCAAAAAAAGACGCGGGTGTCGGCATGGCTTTTGGTGGCGGGGCGGCTGATGCATTGTTTGGTGCGGGTTCAGGCAATGCGTTGACCAAAATCACAAAATACGCCACGATAATTTTCTTCGCAATGGCCTTGGTTCTCGGCCATTTGGAAAGCCGGCTGCATCAATCCAGCAGCGCTTCGGAGTTCGAAAAGCAGTTGCAACAAAGACAAATGCAGACGCCCATTACACAGCCGCCGCCCCCTTCGCAACCCGCGGCAGCGCCAACGAACAACTTGCTGTCGATGCCCTTGACGTCACCAACCGGTACGCCGGTGCCTGCGCCGACAAACATGCCTGCCGGGCCGACCCAATCGAAATAACGCGATGGTCATTTCCAAACGTGCCCGGCAGATTTTTTCACGGGCGCGTTTTTGTTTTTAGCCCTGTGAGATACTTTTGCCGTCCATCAGTCCTCGCGCCCCGCTTCATGGACGCGGACGTACTTACGAAGGACGATCAAGCCGACCGGTGCAACTGTGGCGGCGAGGGCCACAGCCAGCCAGAGGATTCCCGAATGTCTTACCCCGACCTCCGGGCAATACTTTGCCAGCAGCATACCCGAGAAAGTCCCGAACAGAAGTTTCGCGAGCAGGAAAGGCATATAAGAGAGAGCGCTGTAGGAGGCCTCCTGACCTTTGGGCGCGATGGCTGCGGCATATTCATAGACGCGCGGTGAGTAGAAAGCTTCCCCAACTGAAAAAAGAGCGACAAACAGAGCGATCATAACATAGTAGGGGTGAACTTCGCCGTGCAGCCCAAGGTAACCATGGCCGAGCCAGTGGCCTACGGAGCCGGTCGCCAGCGGCTCGAACCACACTGTGGGCAAGGCCATGATGAAGACGGACGCAGCGGAAATGATGGCACCCAGCGTCACCATCTTATAGGCCGAAAACCTCTGAGTGAGAGCGCCGACGAATGGGACGAGGAGGATGACGATAATGGGGTTGATTGCCCAGAGCCGGCCGATGGGAGCACCGTCTCCCAATTCGCGGATGCCGAACGTCGGATAGACGTAATACATCTGCATTAAGATTAGCTTCAGGAACGCGATCAGCATGAGAAAGGCCAGAAGGCGGTAGAATCCGGTCTGACGCCAAAGCACCGTGAAGAGCCGGGCTGTCTCGCGCAGACTGTCGCGCACTGTCAGGCACATCGAGTTCCAAAGGTTTTCCTGCCGATACTTCGCTTCCTGTGGGGCAATCTTGAGGCCTTCGTCGGCCGCCTCGACTCCATCGCGCAAGAACCACAGGATCGGCAATAGCGCAATTTCGATGACCAAGCTTACAAGGAACAGGGTTTGATAGGTGGTGATCTTTAAGCCGAACAGCGCAAGATGGCCGTGTTCTCCCAAGTGCTGCCGCACAAAGTCGAAAAGAAAAGCGGCGATAAGGAAGCCGAGATTCATCATCATGTAGAAAATCGAGAACGAGATGGACCGCTGCTTCGTATTGGAGTAACGGCGGATGGCGGCGATCGAGACAGGGGCACTCAACGCTTCGCCGACCGCCAGGGGGGCCAGCCCGCCGATGAGCGCCAGCCATTTGAGATGCGTAAAGGCCATCACCGCGCGGGCGACAATGCAGATCCAGACGCCCAGAAAAAATGTCCGGCGCAAGCCGAGGGCATCCGTGAGCGAGCCGACAAGCACAATCACCACGGTCATCATTCCGGACCAGACAGCCACCAGCCCCAAGGCCTTCTCGTCGCTGTAACTCAAATCAGACGTGAGCCAGAGCACGAGGGCCGAGTTTGTAACAGCGTAAGCCGCGATTACCAGAAGCTTGACCGCAAACACCAGCCACAACTCCCGCACTGCTCCTTTCAGGACAGCGAATTTGTCGAGAAAACTCGGGGGTGCTTGCGGAGTATCAGCCATGTGCCTGTCGTGTAATGTAATTCGCTGTCATTGTGCAGATCGAATCTGAAACCAAGCAGGCGCCGAGTAAAGGAAGAACATGGACAGACACTCGCACCGGCTGCGGATTCGGGAAAGTAAGGCACAGAGCGTCACTCCGTGCGCGCCGGGTATCAATCTGCCGGCAGGGGACTCCGATAAATCGCAAGCAGGCTGCCCGCCTTACTAGACAAATAATCCCGGCTCCGCCATTTTAAAAACGCAGAGCAATGTTGTGGCGTGGCCTTGTTGCGCAAAGGCCAGCAGGCGTTGAAATCCTTCTCCAGTTTTCTCAATTCGTGGATGCCCGTCTGGGCAAGGCGTTTCGCCTTGGAATTTTCCCCCGCCGCCCGCGCCTGCTGCCAAAGCATGAATTGGCATGACTGTGCGGCCATTCGCGCGGCCAAATCCAGTTCGCGCGCGGAAATCAAGGTAGGGCGGGCTGTCCCCAGCCCGCCGTTTTTGGCGCGGTACGAAGACCGCGCCCTACCACTGTGTTGGAGAAGCGGCGCCAAAACCGTCCGCTGTTTCTCGATTTCCTTCAAAGTGGCGCGAATGTTCTTTGATCGAATTTTTGCAAACCATTTCAATCCATTTCGGCAAAATAATTCGTGCTGTTCGGGCGGCGATGCGGCAACAACTGTTCCCAAAGGAGTTTCGTTCGGTGCTTTCACGCCCAGTTTTCGATGCGCTAAACCAAGTTTGAACGCCGCGCGGGCAGCTTTGCCGGTCGAATCTTCAAACACATCGCGGCTTAAAACTGAAACGAGTTTTTGTTCGTCAAAGCTGTTTGCGTTCCACGCCAGCGATGCGCCCGCGAGAAACGGCAAATAGCTCACCGCCAGCGGTTGCGGATGGCCGCCGTCGCCCCAATCTGTGATGAGATAGCCAATCGCGCCGAATTTTTTTCCAGCTTTCGCCGCGGCACGCAAATTTGCCAGCGCGTTGTCGTGCCGGCCAATCAACGTCTGCCAGGTCGAAGTGCCGGGGCAGACGTAAAACGGGATTTTTGCCTTTGCAAACCTCGCTGCTTCTTTTGCAAATGGATGATCGGCTTCATAACCCCAGTTCAACGCGACAACGTCTCGTGGCAATTCCTTGATGAGCTTCGGATATTTCAAAATGATGTCGCCCCAGAACATCATGTATTTGCCGCGCCGGGAAACTTCACGATGGATTTTTTCCAAAAAATCGAAGTAAACGCGGCCTTTGCCAATCCGCTCGCAAAGTTTTTTGCTCCGGCCAAGGCCAAGATCAAATGTCTCGTCGCAACCGACATTGAAAAACCGGCTCGAAAAGTTTGGCAGCAATTCGTCGTAAAGCCCGCGCAGAAAGGGCAGGGTGCCGGGATGATTCGGCGCAAGCGTTGTGGGTCGGCGGACGAATCCGCCTGAATCATCTTCGTAAGGCGCGGAAACTTCAGCCAGTTTTTTGAGTGGTGGATGTTCCAGAAAATATCGCAGGTGGCCGAGGGAATTCTGGTTTGGCACGAGGTCAATGCCGAGTTCACGGCAACGCATATCGAGCTTGCGGATTTCCTCGCCGGTCAATGCGCCCCAGCTTCGCCAAATGGATTTGTAGCGGCGATAGGCGAACGTGTGCTCTGTGTAGAGTTGCAGTTCGTTGATTTTGAAGTCGGCAAGATGTTCGACCAGTTCGAGTAGTGTTTCGAGTTTCGGTACCCGACCTCGCGAGATGTCCAACATCACGCCGCGCCGCGCGAAATCCGGCCAGTCGCGGATTTTCAGGCAGGGCAGACGGCGACCGTATGCGCGCAGCAATTGCCGCAGCGTTGCTGCTGCCGCGTGCAAACCGGGTGCTTCGCGAAACGAAATTTCAATTCCATTTTTGGAAATTGTCAGCGCGTAGCCTTCGGAATGGATAGGGACATCGCGCCGCGATGTCCGAATAATTTTCAAAACAGAACGGACGCCGCGGCGCGGCGTCCCTACCTTTTTCGGCAGCGCGAACGTGCCGGGACGGAGTTTCAGCGAGCGAGGGCAGGGGAGCAGGTTCAAAATCGTCATCCGGCTTTGAGTTGGCTGGTAAGCTCTCTTGATAAAACGAGGTTGCAAACATCAAACGGCCTGTAGTCTTTGTAATATTGCACGACCTCTTTTGTGAGCTTGCTTTTGGGTATTTTTGATTTTTCGCCCAAATAATATTCATACTCCCATCCACAGATTCCATTAAAGAGCTTCATGAATATGTGGTAATCGTAAGATACGCAAATCTTACCGAGAACTTTTAAGGCGAAGAGTCCTTCAATAATAATTTTTGAACCGCAAGACAAAATATCATTTTTCAAAACATCATAATTGAGTTGCTCTAAATAAAGTCGTCCATCTCCAGGCAAATACTTGGAATCATCGAAAGAAATCACCTTGAATCCTAAGTCATTTGCCATCTGGTTTGCGAGAGTGGTTTTGCCAGCTCCTGGATCACCATCAATTATTACTCGTCTGCAAGTTAATAGCTTTGAGTAATCGAATGCTTTCACTTCGAAATCATTCCCGTTTTCCGCGCGTAATTGAACAAGCCGCCGGCGTCCACGACCGGCCGCACGTCACCGAGCGCTTGGAATTTGAAAACCTTGCCCGTCGCCTTGACCGTGACCGTGGCCGCGTCGAGGTCAACGGTCACGACATCACCATTTTTCAGCGTGTCGCAGAGGCGTTTGGTGAGTTCGCACGGATAAAGCTCGCCAGTGGCGACGCTGTTGCGGAAGAAAATGCGCGCAAAACTTTCGGCGAGCACAATTTTGCATCCAGCCGAGCCGAGCGCGATAGGCGCGTGTTCGCGCGAACTGCCGCAGCCGAAATTTTTTCCTGCTACGACAATCGGGTATTCGCTGTCGAGCTTGCCATCCTTGACGAAGCGCGTTGGGTAGAGCGATTCGGGCAGGCCGGCGAGCGCATAGCTGCCGAGCTTCTCGTATTCATCGGGAATCGTCGGGACGAGCGTCAGATACCGCGCGGGAATGATTTGATCGGTGTCAATGTTGTCGCGCACCACGTAAACCGGTCCGGTAAAAACTGATTGCATAGCGCCAATGTGCCGTGAACAGCCGCGATTTTCAATCAAATTTCAAATGCTCATGGAAGCTTCAACCTTGCCGCCGACGGTTAAATTTCTATAATTGCGTCAGTGCTCGATATTAAATTAATTCGCGATCAACCGGATTTTGTGCGTCAGCGTCTCGCCACGCGTGGGGCAGGGGATGAAACTCACATTGACGAGTTGCTCAAGCTTGATGAGCAACGCCGAAAAATTCTGGCGGAGGTCGAATCGCTCAAGGCGCAGCGCAATCGCGTGTCGAAGGAAATTGGCGCGCTCATGGCGCAAAAGAAAATCACCGAGGCCGAGGCGAAGAAGGCGGAGATGCGCGGGTTGGGTGACCGTATCGCTGCGCTGGACAAACAGGCGGCGGAGGCGGAATCAGCGCGCAATGCGCTCATGTTGCGACTGCCGAATCTGCCGCATGAATCGGTGAAGATTGGAAAAAGTGCGGAAGATAATCCTGTGGTTCGGGTTTATGGTGAAAAGGCGGTTTTCGCCTTCAAGCCGAAGTCGCACATTGAACTTTGCGAGTCGCTCAAGCTCGTGGATTTCGCGCGCGCGACGAAACTTTCCGGCAGCGGTTTTATTCTCTACACGAATTGGGGGGCGCGACTGGAACGGGCGCTGATTCAATTTTTACTGGATCTGCACATAATCGAGCACGGTTACATGGAAGTGTCGCCGCCGTTCATGGTCGGGCCGCAATGTTTTGAGGGCGTGGGACAATTTCCGAAGTTCAAGGACCAGTATTACGGCGTGGCCGAGGGCGACGACAAAGAGAGACTCGGCAAATTGTATTTGGTTCCGACTGCCGAGACGCCGGTTGCAAACATTCATCGGGAGGAAATATTGGCCGAGCGCCAGCTCCCGATTCGTTATTGCGCTTACACGCCGTGCTTTCGCGGCGAAGCGGGCGCGGCGGGCGTCGGCACGCGCGGCATGATTCGCGTGCATCAATTCGACAAGGTCGAATTGATCAAAATCGTCAAGCCGGAACACAGCTACGACGAATTGGAAAAAATGGTTACGAATGCCGAGCGCGTGTTGCAATTGCTCGGCTTGCATTATCGCGTGCTATTGCTGTGCACGGGCGACATGGGATTTGCGAGCGCGAAGACTTATGACATCGAAGTCTGGGCGCCGGGGCAGGGGAGTTATCTCGAAGTTTCGAGCTGTTCAAACTGCGAGGATTTCCAGGCGCGCCGGATGAATATGCGGTTCAAAACGGAGTCGGGCGAAAACAAATTTCCGCACATTCTCAATGGCAGCGGTACGGCGCTGGCAAGACTGTTTGTCGCGCTGATTGAAACGCATCAACAGCCGGACGGCAGCGTGCTGATTCCAAAAACGCTGCAACCTTATTTGAAAGCGGAGTGCATTCGCGCCTGACACAACAATTCGCGATAATTCGCAGATAAAATCCAACGCATGAAAATTCTACTGGCTGGCAGCGAAGTTCATCCGTTCTCCAAAACCGGCGGGCTGGCTGACATGGTGGGCGCGCTGGGCAAGGCGCTGGCGCGTGCGGGTCACGAGGCGCGAATTGTCATGCCGCTGTATCTCGGCATTCGCGAGCAATTTCCCGGAATGCGGCGTGTGGACTGGCAGTTTGATTTGCCATTGGGTCAGCGTCGCGTTCAGGCGGAATTGTGGTCGCTGGAAGTTGAAGAGGGACTGACGGTTTACTTCATTCATCAGCCGGAATTCTATCACCGCGCCGCGTTGTATCAGGAAGACGATGTCAGCTACAGCGACAACGCCGAACGATTTATTTTCTTTTCAAAGTGCGTCGCTAATCTGGCGCGTTATCTGCCGTGGCGGCCGGACATCGTCCACATTCACGACTGGCAAACCGCGCTGGTGCCGGCGTTGATGTGGCACCAGCGGCGGACGGAAGGGTGGGGGAATCCACCGCCGACGTGCCTGACGATTCACAATCTTGCTTACCAGGGGACTTTTCCGGCAGCTGCATTCGCGCTGACAAATTTGCCGGCATCGTTCTTTACAATCGGAATCGCGGAATTTTACGGTCAACTGAACTGCTTAAAGGCTGGAATAGTCCTGGCCGATGTCATTACGACGGTCAGTCAGCGTTACGCGCGCGAAATCACAACTGAAGAATTTGGCTGCGGTTTGGACGATTTGTTGCGCAAGCGGCAGGATCGCCTGTTTGGAATTCTTAACGGCGTGGATCATGACGAATGGGACCCGGCGCACGATCCGTTTCTGCCGCACCCTTATTCTGTCAGGCAACCGGCGAAAAAAAAGCTCAACAAACTCGCTTTGCAAAAGGAGTTAGGCCTGCCGGTGGCGGCAGATGTGCCGTTGTTTGGCACGATTTCACGCCTCGCGGAACAGAAAGGCGTGGACATCCAACTCGGCGCGCTCGAAGAAATGTTGAGCACAGACATGCAATTCGTTTTGCTCGGGAGCGGTTCGCTGGCATACGAGCGTGGTTATCAAAGGCTCGCACGGCGTTTCCCGTCCAAAGTCGTGGCGCGGGTGAGTTACGACGAAGGCTTGGCGCACCGCATTGAGGCGGCATGCGACTTTTATGTGATGCCGTCGCGTTTTGAGCCAAGCGGTTTAAATCAAATGTATAGCCTTCGTTATGGCGCGATTCCCATTGTGCGCGCCACCGGCGGCCTTGACGACAGCGTGGTTGACTTCACGGAAGACGCGAAGCGCGCCAACGGGATTAAGTTCCGGGATTATTCAGCCCGCGCTCTTGCAAAAGCGATTCGCAAGGCGCTGGCGCTTTACCAACAACCCGATTTGTTGCGCCGCTTTCGCCACAATGCCATGAAGGCCGATTTTCCATGGGAGCAGACCGTGTGTGAATATTTGAGAGCCTATGAATCGGCTCAAAGATTCCAGGAAACATTCAAGGCTATCCTTGGAGAAATGGCTGCCGGGACGGGCGAGTCCGCGTGATTTTGCAACCAAATCAAGTTCCCATTAACTTTGGCACGGAATCTTCTTCATCCAGAGCCATGAATACAACCGAAGAGTTCAAATTCGCTTGTCCGATATGCCATCAGCATATTTTATACGATGCAGACACGGCTGGGATGCAGATTGAGTGTCCAGGCTGTTGGAAGACAATCGTTGTCCCAAAATCAACCAGAACAGCGGCCACGAAGCTGATTTTGCAGGGCATGGAGACCAGAGTCAGTCCTACCCTGCCGATGATTGTAACAGCTTCCTCAAGAATCACCGCTATGCCGCAGCAGGAGCGAGCGTCAATGTTGTTGCTGGCTGCCGCGGCCACCGCCGTGTTGATCATCGTGGGCATGGTTTTTTATCATTATAACGCATGTCCTTTGTGACATAGGCCAAACTTGGTGAGTTGATTCGGGAGCAAATTTCATGGATTTTGGCTCACGGGAATGCTCACCCCACCAGAATTAACCCGCTGCCGGCGGGAAAGGGAAGAGAAAGTTCTTAGCCCGGATGGGGCAATGCATTTCGGCTCACACTCCAAGAGCAATTGAATCAACAAGCGAAATCTTCACTGTGAATAACCTGTGAACAATTCACGGCTACTGATTGATTATTTTAAGGCAGTTACAAAGTTGACGAAAAACAATGTTTGTCGTGTTCCAACAAAAAATTCGTGCAACTGTCCGGTAAGATTACACCACGAGGGGAGGGCTTCCCCGTGATTGTGAAACCATAGGCTGACGCGCTTTGTTCAGTGTAAATGGAATGGGATGCCTGCTTGATAGAGCTTCAGCTGTGATCGAATGGCATCGGCCAGTGCGGTGTTGGATTGTGTCTCGGCCAGTTGCAGAGCGCGCTGCGCGGTTTTCACCGCCTCGGGAAATCGCCCGGCCTCGGCGTAAGCGGCGGCCAAGGTGCCAAGAACAACCGGTCACCCGTAAGCTGATTCGCCCGTTGGGCCAGTTCCACCGCTTTGTTGCCGTTGCGTAGCGAAGCCTGCGGACAGGTTGCCAGCACCCGTGCCAGGTTATTCTGGACTTCCGCATTATCGGGATTGACTTGCAGCGCCTTTTGGTAATGAACAATCGCTTCGTCCATTCTTCCCATTTGGCGAAAAGCGTTGCCGAGGTTGTTGTGGGCTTCCATGGAGTCGGGATTGATTTGCAGCGCCTTTTGGCAATGGGCGATCGCTTCGTCCACATTGCCCTTTTTGAGCAGAGCGCTGCCGAGGTTGTAGTGGGCTTCCGCGAAGTCGGGTTTGATTTCCAGTGCCCTTTGGTAATGGGCGATCGCTTCGTCCACATTGCCCTTACGGAAAAGAGTAAGGCCGAGGTTGTTGTGGGCTTCTGCCAAGTCGGGGTTGATTTCCAGCGCCTTTTGATAACGAATAATCGCTTCGTCCACATTGCCCTTTTTGAGCAGAGCGTCGCCGAGGTTGTTGTGGGCTTCTGCGTAGTCGGGGTTGATTTGCAGTGCCCTTTGGTACTGGGTAATCGCTTCGTCCACTTCGTCCTTATGGAAAAGAGCGAGGCCGAGGTTGTAATGGGCTTCTTCCAAATCGGGATTGAATTCCAGCGCCTTTTGGTAATAGGCGATCGCTTCGCCCACATTGCCCTTTTGGAAAGAATCGAGGCCGAGGTTGTTGTAAACCATCCAGCAATTGGGATTTAAGCGGATGGTTGTTTGCCAGAGCGTTTTGATATCGGCATACATTCCGCATTGCCGCCAGGTCAGAATGGCGAGCACGGGCAGCACGGTTACAGCAAATCCATAGAGCACTGCCGGAGCGCGAAGATATTCAACCGCCCGCGCCACCAAGGCCGCCCCAAGCGCGATGAGTCCCAGACTGGAAAGGTAGGTCCAGTGGTCGCACACGAATGAGTAGCGCATATAATACGCGTTCATGAATCCCAGCACCGGAAAGAGGGTGCCGGCAAAAAAGAAGGCCGCCGCCGCCGGCCCGCGTCCAAGTCGCCTTCGCGCCAACCATAGCGCCACCAGCGCGCCAAGGGCTGTAATCGGATAAATCCATTGCGTCAACGAAGCTGTGTCGGGCCGCCACCGGGGGTAAACGAAACAAAGGTTTGCGGGCCAGAGCAGCTTGCCGATATAGAACCATGGTACCCGACCGGCAATGAGGCATCGGTCTGGAAAGGAAATCGCCCACTCGGCCCCTTTCGCGCCGAGATGGTTCTTCTCCAACCAGGCGGTGACCAGACCGAAACCGATGGCCAACGCGAAAAACGGCAGCACCGGCAGCGCATCCGCCCGCCACCGAATGCGACCGCGCTTCCACCAGCAAACCAGCAGAATGACCGCCGGCAGCGAAAATGCCGTCGCCTTCGCCAGTAGCGCGCACAGAAACAGGGCGAAAGCCAGACCATGAGCCCCCCAGCAGCGCGCCGGGGTGTTGCTCACCGGGGAATCGTCCTCTTCTTTCCAATACAACACGAACCGTCCATAAGCCAGCAACGCCCCAAGGTAGAGCACCAGTGACAATACGTTCTTGCGTTCTGTGATCCAGGCAACCGATTCGACCATGATCGGGTGTAGCGCAAAAATGGCCGCCGCCAGCCAAGCGCCCGGCATCTGAAGTCGCTGCAGCAATCTCCAGAAAAGCAGAACCGCCAAGGCGTGCAGCAGGATGTTCTCCATATGATACGGCAACGGCCAGAATCCCCAGAAATGATAATCCAGCCAAAAGGTTGTGCCCGTTAATGGATAATACTGTTGCAACGCGGTGGGCTGGCACCAGATCGCACCCAAACCGGAAACATCGCGCAATAGTCCGGCTATATTCGTGGTCCAAGAGTCGTCGTCCCAGATAAACTGTCCCCCTAATGCCGGCAGATAGGCAACCAACGTGGCGGCAACCAGCAGCAGGGCGCAAATCCAATCGCGGCGGCCAAACAGCCCGCCGTTTGGGTTTGACCGCGTAATCGCAGTTTTTGGGGTGGAAGAGTCGGCCACTCCTGACATTACAAAGGCCGGCGAAACGGGCGCACTCGAATGCACGGCAGAGACTTTTTTCTTTGAACTTCGACTCATTTACTTTCCTGATGGAACGGGATGCCTGCTTGATAGAGCTTCAGCTCTGATCGAATGGCATCGGCCAGTGCGATGTTGGACTGTGTCTCGGCCAGTTGCAGAGCGCGCCGCGCGGTTTCCACCGCTTCGGGAAATCGCCCGGCCTCGGCGTAAGCGGCGGCGAGCGTGTGGAGAATGGTCGGGTTTCCTCCGCCAGTGAGCTGATTCGCCCGTTGGGCCAGTTCCACCGCTTTGTTGCCGT
>JBEKON010000048.1:0-14296 GCA_049521735.1 Verrucomicrobiota bacterium | reverse complement strand
GTGCTTTACGACGAGCCGACGACCGGCCTCGACCCGATTGTGGCCGACAGCATTGATAAATTGATTATGCACGTGCGTGACCGGTTAAAAGTGACTACGGTTGTTGTCACACACGATATGCGGACGGCGCGGCGTGTCGGCCAACGCGTGTTGATGATGCATGATAATAAAATTTACGCGAGGGGCACGCCGGATGAATTTTTTGCGTCGCAGGACCCGATTGTGCGCCAATTCATTGATGGCGTTGCGGACGCCAGGAAAAATTAGGCCATGGAAAAGTCGCATTTTGAAACCAAAGTTGGCTTGTTCGTGCTCGTCGGGATCGCGCTGCTGGCCGTGCTGCTGATTCAATTCAGCAAGGGCACGAGCTTGTTTCGCGGCACTTACGAATTGCGCCTGCATGCCGATAATGTCGGCGGACTCAAGCCGCGCTCGGCTGTCCTGCTCGCCGGAGTGCAAGTCGGCAGTGTTTCAAACATCAAACTTGCCGAAAACGGCAAAAGCGTCACCATTTTTCTGCGCATTTACCAAAACTACAAAATTTACCACGACGTGCGGTTTGTCATTGAACAATCCGGTTTCCTCGGCGACCAATATGTCTCCATCATCCCGACGGCCAATCAATTACCCATGCTCCAAGACGGAGCGGACGTGCCGTGTGAGCAGCCGTTCAACCTGCAGGAAGTCGCGCGCTCGGCATCCGGGTTCATTCAGCGCATTGACGAAACAGCCAAGAAACTCGACACCACCGTCAGCGATGTCAACTCGTTCATCGCGACGAACAGCTCGCAGATTGACCTTGCCATAAGCAATGCGGTTTTCTTTTCACAAGAGCTTGCCAGACTGGCCGGCAGCGCCTGTAGCGTCATTTCGACGAACAGCGAGGATATTTCTACTTCTGTAAAAAACATTGAATCTTCGAGTGAAACCTTAAAAAAATTGATGGACGATTTGCAGTCCGGCAAAGGACTGGCTGGAACCATGCTGAAAAACGAACAATTGGCGACCAACGTGCAGGAAATTGCGGACAACCTCGCGATCGCGACAAGCAATCTGAACCGGCTCGGTTTGTGGCATTTTCTCTGGCATCACGAGCCACCGCATACAAACGAAATGACACAAAAACCATGACTCCGCTTTGGATTATTCGCGTTTTATTTTTGAGCCTGTGCACGACGGCGGGTTATGCCGTCAGCCAGGTGAACCCCGAATTCACCGGTGTGAATTACAGCAGCGTGTTCGGCATGCTCCTCGGTTTTGGTTTTGGTGGATTGATGATTGCCTTGGATGAAATGCTTAAGGGGTTTTCACTGCGCGCATTCTCGGCCATTACGTTCGGCCTGTTGCTTGGCACGGTTGTCGCGCTTCTCATTGACCGCGGTTCGGGCCTGTTTGAAAATGCCGAGGAAAAAGTCCGCTGGCTCATCCGGCTCGGACTCTTTCTGGGTTTCAGTTATATCGGCATCGTTCTTGCCATGCGCAGCAACAAGGAAGATTTCTCGCTCATTATCCCCTATGTCCGGTTTAGACAACAAAGTCAGCAGGATAATTTACTTTTGCTCGACACCAGCGTCATCATTGACGGTCGAATCGCGGATTTGATTGAAGCCCGTATTTTCGAAGGCCTGATTGTCGTGCCGCGATTCGTGCTCAATGAAATTCAGCAAATTGCCGATTCGAGTGATCCCATCAAGCGCGAGCGTGGCCGGCGCGGACTCGAAATGCTCAACCGCATCCAACGCAACACCAACATCGAAGTCCGCATTCACGAAAGCGATTTCCCCGACGAAAAGGAGGTGGACGCCAAGCTCGTCCGCCTGGCGCGCAGCCTCAACGCCCGGCTTTTCACCAACGACTACAACCTTGCCAAAGTCGCTGAGCTTCTAAAGGTCAACTGTGTGAACCTCCACGAAGTCGCCAAACACCTCAAAACCATTTTGATCCCCGGCGAAATTTTGCGCTTGAAGATTGTTCGCGAGGGCAAGGACAAAGGCCAGGGCATTGGCTACATGCCAGACGGCACGATGGTCGTCATCAACAATGGCCAAGCGCACATCGGCCAGCAGGTCGAAGTGGAAGTCAAGAGTCTGCTCCAAACCGGCGCTGGTGTCATCATCTTCGCCGACATAAAAACGCCGGTGACTGCTTGAAACCACGCGGCTTCGGGCGACTTTGAATCATGCAACTCGTTACTATTTCCAGCGAACTGAACGCAACCGAAGCGCAGATGAAGCGCGCCCGGCTCGAAGCGGCTGGATTCCACGCCGTCGTCATGAACGAAGCTTCTTCCTTTTGGATGGGCACCGCCATCGCCACCGGCGGCATACTCGTTCAAGTGCCTGAATCCGAAGCCGCCGATGCCAGGGAATTTCTCAGCGCGCCCGTCGAATGACTCCTGAAAAATTAAAATCGCTCCGCCGGCTCAAAAAGATTCTGCCCTCTGGCGAAATCATCTTCGATCCGCGAACGCTTGAAAAATACGCCGGTGACAAATGGTTTGCTTCGCATCAGCCGGACGCCGTCGCCCTGCCCCGTTCCACCCAATCCGTCTCCGCCCTGCTCCGCTTTGCCAATCGCCACGGTATTCCCGTGACACCGCGCGGCGC
This sequence comes from Verrucomicrobiota bacterium, assembly GCA_049521735.1. Taxonomy (GTDB): domain Bacteria; phylum Verrucomicrobiota; class Verrucomicrobiia; order Limisphaerales; family UBA11358; genus UBA11358. The sequence goes on along the minus strand of JBEKON010000048.1, from coordinate 11,690 downwards.
GGGCCATGGCTACGTTGGCGGCTGCGTGCCCGTGCGCGGGGGCATCGTGCTTTCGCTGGAACGCATGAATCGCATCAAGGAAATCAACGCCGCCGATTTCGTCGCCGTCGTCCAGCCGGGCGTCAACACGCAAACGCTTCAGAAAGCCGTTGAAAGGCGCGGACTGTTTTATCCACCCGACCCCGCCAGCCGCGCGGACAACTTCATCGGCGGCAACATTGCCACCAACGCCGGCGGCCCACGCTGTTTGAAATATGGCGTCACGCGCGATTATGTCCTCGGTCTTGAAGTCGTCCTCGCCGACGGAACTGTCGTCCGGCTCGGCGGTCGCACGCACAAAAACAAAACCGGTTTTGAGTTGCACCGGTTGTTCATCGGCTCGGAAGGTTTGCTCGGCATCATCACGGAAGCCACGTTGAAATTGATTCCGCTGCCGCCATTTCGCGCAACGCTTGCCGCCGGTTTCCATTCGATGAAAAATGCGGTGCGCGCGCTTCAAGGAATTTTGGCCGCTGGATTTCTGCCCAGCGCGCTCGAATTGGCCGACGAATTCACGCTCGCTGCCGCCGCCGAATACACAAAAAACAGCCGTCTTGGAATTTGCCGCGCGCATCTGATTGTTGAACTCGACGGCCAGAAAAATTCCGTGCGCAGCGAATTACCCGCCGTCGAGCGCGTGATTCGCAGGCATAAACCGCGATTTGTCGAACGTGGATGGGGCGATATCGAGTGCGAAAAAATCTGGCAAATCCGCCGCGAATTTTCCGCCGCGCTCAAAGACACTGGCCTTACAAAACTCAACGAGGACATCGTCGTGCCACGCGGAAAACTGGAAGCGCTTTTCAAATTCACGGCGGAGTTGCAAAAGAAACACGATCTGCCGATTGCCTGTTTCGGTCATGCCGGCGACGGCAATATCCACACCAACGTGATGGTGGATTATACACAGCCCGGCGCCAAACGCCGCGCCGAAGCCGCGCTGGACGAACTCTTTGCTCAAATTATCGCTTGGGGTGGTGCAATCAGTGGCGAACACGGCGTCGGCCTTGCCAAAAAACGCTGGTGGCCGCTGGCGGTTTCAAAGGAAGTTCGCGAACTCCATCGCGCTGTAAAGCACGCGCTCGACCCGAAAGGCATTTTGAATCCGGGCAAGTTTGTTTGACCCTGCCACGGCCGTCTTTCCATTTCGAGGCGCGAACCGCGCTTTTCTGCGGGCACAGCTTGACACTGCCACCGGAGCGCCGGGCTCCGCCCCGGCATCACCTGCACGTTCATGACCACAGCACCTGCCGATTTGGAAATCGGCGTTCCCATTCGCACGGAGTTGTTTGGTGGCGATGTCAAGTTGCGCCCCTTTTCTACCCGCTGCAAATTTAATGCTTGGAATTCCGGAAACAAATTTTTACAATGGCCTCACAATGAACATGAAAGGACTCCTTAATCTTTCGGTCGCCAAGCTGAAACGCATGGCGGTTTTGAAAGCACGAATCGAACGTCTGCAATCACGACTGGAAGCCTTGGCAGCAAGCGCTTCACCATCGTCAACTGGAAAAGTGGTTCGCAAGCGGCGGAAAATGAGCGCCGCCGCACGCCGGAAAATTTCCCTGGCCGCCAAGGCGCGCTGGGCAAAAGTCCGGGCCGCCAAATCGAAGTAAATCTCGCGCGAAGGCCGCAAAGTGCGCAAGGGGAGTTTTTGCCTCCTTCGCGTTCTTTGTGCGATGTCATTTCGTCCCGGCAACCATCACCACAAATTCACCTTTCAAACTCCGCCTTTTCGCAATCGCCAGCAGTTCTGCCGGTTTGCCGCGCAGAAATTCCTCGAATTTCTTCGTCAACTCGCGCGCCAGCACCACCTCGCGTTCGGGAAAAACTTCGCTCAGCTCGCCCAGCAATTTCCCGATTCGAAACGGTGACTCGTAGAAAACGAGCGTGCCAGCAATTGTTTTGAGCGATTCCAATTTGTTCCGGCGCTGACCGGATTTATGCGGCAAAAAACCGACAAAATGGAATTCGCTTGTCGGCAGACCGCTGGCTGTGAGCGCCGCAACCAGCGCACACGCACCGGGCACGGATTCGACACGGAAACCGGCGGCGATGGCGGCTTTGACGACGCGTTCGCCGGGATCGCTGATGCCGGGACTGCCGGCATCCGTGACCAGCGCGACCTTCTCGCCGCGCCGGAGGCGTTCGATGATTTCCTCGCTGCGTTTCGCCTCGTTGAACTGGAAATAGCTCAAGAGCGGCTTGGAGATTCCGAAATGCTTGAGCAATTGCCCGGAGTGCCGCGTGTCCTCGGCGGCGACCACGTCGCACTCACGCAACACGCGCAGCGCGCGCAGCGTGATGTCCTCGAGATTACCGATGGGCGTGGCGACAAGGTAAAGCGTGCCCGGAGTCAACGGCGGCAATGCGGCGTCCATGTCTTGACTAAAACAGAATTTAGGCGTCAAATAAATCAGATTCAGAAAATGAAAATCATCGGAACAGCTTGCAGCCTTTGTCCGACAATGAAATTCGGCGATTCACAGGCGAACTATTTGTGGGTGAAAGGTTTTTGCAGAATCGAAAACAAAATCCTGAAAAAGGATAGGCTGCACAATGCGCCGTCCATTATCTGTTAGGTGCTACGCCTGTATGCCATTGCTCGCCTTACTCTATATTGTGCTGATGTGCCTTCTTGGTCTGGATGCGCTCACGACCCACATTAAGGAAAGAAAACCGGTCTGGTTTACGGCCCTCAACCTTGTGTCAATCGCAATCATGATTTTTATGTTCACCGGATATTGGGTCAGCCGACTGGTCGAAAGCATCGGCATTTGCGCGCCCGCACTGCTTCTCTTTTCTCTCGTCTGGGAGATTTGCACTGCACGCGAAATCGGGCGAGGATTTGAGCGACATTACCAGAATGTCGCCGCTGAGACACGGACTCTTGCAAAGCGATTTTGTATCGCGTTTGAGATTATTGTATGCGGCATTGCTTATTGGTTCGGTGGCATAGCAGTTTTGAGGCTATATGGTCGCACCTAACAAATCGCTGCAGGCAACAGCCGCTGCCCCTGCCAGTTGCGGACCATTTATGATGAGTTCGTTTGTCATTTTGGATTTTGGAGTCACGCTCCGGCGGCTGTGCCTGAGCTCTGGACGTTAGGCCACAAGACGTGAGCGAATACATGAAACAAGAAGAAGAATTTCTAGACGCGCTTGATAGGGACATTGGCTGGCAATGGCGATGGGAGAAAAAGTGGCGATTCTGGATGATGTTCAATCATTGGTCTGGATGGCTGCTTCGTTTGCTTCTTCTTGCTTTCACGACGTTTCAGTTGAGTGTATTCGGCATTCAGCAACCTCCACTATGGTTGCCTTTTACATTGACAACGCTCGCACTTCTCAATCTCGCACTGCCACAGCTTGCCTCGGCGTTTAAGTTCCAGCAGCGTCAGGAGATTTACGATTGGCACGCACGTTGTTACTCCGCTATCCGCGTCCAGTTCGTTACAGGCCAGATAGACCTAAAGACAGCCGTCGCAAAATATACCGAAGTATCACAGAAGCCGACGGAATCTGTAATTAGAGGCACACCATGAGGCCTAACAAGTCGCCGGAGCCAACCGCCGTTGGCGCGGTCGTTTCCCGACAAGTCGGGATTCACGCCGCGAGTCGGCTGTGGCTCAGCTTTCTACGTTAGGCGGCGCGACATGAGACCTCAAATCGTATCACTTATTTTTTGTCTGAATATCGGTTTATTTTTACCGGTAATGTATGCAAACGGAGTCGCCTGCCATCCTGGCTGGATTGTGTTTGCGGTTGCCATCGGATTGTCGTGTTACTTTTTGATTTTATTTCTTATGTCGAGATTGGGCGTTACATTCAGTCTGAAAAGTTTCGTTGCGAAACAGTTGTTTTCGCTAGGATATTATGTCGCACCACTTTTGACTTATTTTTTGGTTCTCTTGATGGTAAAAATGGTAGCAAGACATTGACTATGCCGCCCAACAAGTCGCCGGAGCCAACCGCCGTTGGCGCGGTCAGTTCCACTGTCGCGGTTCACGTCCCGCATCGGCGGTGGCTCCCATCTTCGCTCTTGGCGAGCTACGCTGCGGCAGGCAGCTTTCTACGTTAGATGCGCGACATCGACTTCATTCCAGACGTGGTTGCGGAACTCGCTCCGCAGTTGCCCAAAATCGAGAAACGCTTCAATCAAGAGAACGAAGCTTTCAAAAAGCTTCTTGCCCAAGACCACGATTTGATTGGCCGCGTGCTGAAATGCCACCTGATTATCGAGAACTACATTAACCGGCATCTTGAGTCAGTTTCTCCGTCTCACAACTGGCAAGATGCGAGACTACGCTTCGCTCAAAAGATTGAGCTGTTGCCACAGGCCAACGCAAAGGTAGCTTGGGTGTTGCCTGGGATCAGAGAGATTAACACCATTCGGAATCGCTTCGGCCATCGGATTACAGCCAGTGTATCGCCAAACGATTTGACCGAATGCACCTTGGTCTTGGCGATAGCCCGAAGTGGGAAGCAATACAAAGACCCGATGGAGATCATTGAAGATTTCACGACAATTGCCTGCACGTGGCTGATCGTTGATCCTGAGATCGAGGGCATTTTTGCAGAGGCTTTCAAACGAGCACGAAAGAAACATGGCATTTAATACATAGATAAGCTGCAAATTTCTCATCTCCGACAAAATGAAACCTGCCACAAAATTTGCCGTCGTTTTGGTCACAGCGCCTGATTTGAAAACGGCACGCGCACTGGCCAAGGCTGCGTTAAAAGCGCGTTTGATTGCCTGCGCGAATCTTGTTTCTAAAATAGAATCGCATTACTGGTGGCATGGGAAAATTGAATCCGGTGCGGAAGTTTTGCTGGTTCTGAAAACTACCAAATCGAAACTGGCTGCGCTGGAGAAGCTGGTTCTCGCCAGGCATCCCTACGACACGCCGGAGTTTATTGTTTTGCCGTTGAGCGCGGGGAACAAAAAGTATCTCGATTGGCTGGCGCAAATTTAGGTAGGGATGCCGTCCCGCATTGCGGGATCCGAACGGACATCCCGGTAGAGACTGTCTCAAAAGTATCGGAGGGGCGAGTTACACGAGCCCCTGACTCAATCGAATACCTTTTTAAATGGGGACTCGTGTAACTCGCCCCTCCGACGAGAAATTGTTTTGAAATAAAAAACCCGCTCTCATCGAGCGGGCTGTGCAAAATTTCAACCGGTTTACTTTTTCCCGGCTTTGGCTTCTGCGGGCTTTTTCTCCGCCGGTTTGGTTTCCGCGGGTTTTGTCTCCACCGGTTTCGTTTCTTCGGCGGGTTCGGCTTCGGTTGGAGCCGGAACCTCGAACGCGTAATCCACCCATTCCAAAATGGCGCGTTGCGCGGCGTCGCCCTGGCGCTGTTCCATCCTGATAATGCGCGTGTAACCGCCGTTGCGTTCCTTGAACGCGGGCGCGATTTCCGCAAAAAGGATGCGCACAACGTCTTCCTCGTCGCGCCACTTGCGGCGTTCGTCCTTGGTGAGCTGGACCGTTGAGCCGCGCGTGCGCAAACGCGCGGCGACGAGGCGGCGTGCCTGAATCGTATTACGCTTGCCGAGCGTGACCATTTTTTCCGCAACGGGACGCACGGCTTTCGCCTTCGCGAGCGTCGTGGTCACGCGCTTGTGCTTGATGAGGCTGCAAACGAGGTTCGCCAGCATCGCGTTGCGATGCTCGGATGTCCGGCCCAGTTTGGCCGTTCGCTTCAAATGTCGCATAAACTGCCTTAATTATTCTCCGGATTTTCAACCGGCGCCGGCGCTTCCAGCAAACCCGGTTCGAAATTCATGCCCAAATGCATCTCGACTTCGTTTTGTTTGCCAAGCTGATCGAGCTTGTCCTTGATTTCGTTGAGCGACTTTTTGCCGAAGTTGCGATACTTGAGCATTTCCTGCTCGGTCTTCATCGCAAGCTGGCCGACAGTGGTAATGTTCGCATTGTTCAGGCAGTTTGCCGCGCGGACACTCAACTCGATTTCGTTGACGCTCATATTGAGGAGCTTCTTGATCTTCGACTTTTCCTCGTCCTGCTTGTCGGCTGCCTCCTCGAATTCAATCGCGTTCTTGTCGTAACCAACGAATACATCGAGGTGATGCTGCAAAATCGCCGAAGCCTGCGTGAGCGCGTCGTCGGGTGAAAGGCGTCCGTCCGTCCAGATTTCCAAAATCAGGCGGTCGTAATCCGTGCGGTTGCCGACGCGCGCGGCTTCGACAGAATAACGCACGCGCGTGACCGGCGAAAACAACGAGTCAATCGCAATGACGCCGATGGGCTGGCCCGGCTTTTTGTTTTCGTCGCCCGGACAAAAACCGCGGCCAATCTTGAGTTCCAACTCCATCTCGAATTTTTTCTTTTTGTCGAGCGTGCAAATGAGCTGGTCGGGATTGACCAATTCAACATTTTGATTGAGCTGGATGTCGGCAGCGGTCACCGGACCTTCCTTGTTCACCGACAGCAAAAGCATTTGCGGATCGCGTGTGTGCGCTTTGAATTTGATTTTCTTCAAATTCAATACGATGTCGGTCACGTCCTCGACCACCCCGTCGATCGTGGTGAACTCGTGCATCGCACCATCCACCTTCACCGAAGTGATGGCCGCGCCTTCCAGCGACGACAACAGCACGCGGCGCAGCGAGTTGCCGATGGTGTGGCTGTAACCGGTTTCAAACGGGTCAGCGATGAATTTTGCGTAGGTGGCGGTGGCGGTTGCGTCATCCTTTTGCAACCGCTTGGGCATTTCGAAACGTCCGAGTCTGACTGGCATATTTTCCTTTCAACAATTTTAATCTGGCTTTCCCGGCGGTTTATTCCCGCAGGCCGGTCAAGCCCGTATAATTGTTTTTGTTTTTACTTTTTTACCCACGAATAAACACTGATCAACACGGATTGGGGATTAAAACCCCATTTATTCTGTTTTGTATCCGTGTGCATCCGTGTCCATCCGTGGTTGATTTTTTAGCGGGAATAAAATTCCACAACGGCCTGTTCGTTGGCAATCGGCTGAATTTCGTCACGCGTCGGAATCCGCATGACCGTGCCTTTGAATCCCTCTTTGTTCAGCGACAGCCAATCCGGCACAGCGCGGCTCATGGCGATTTCCAGATTCTTCGTGGCCAATTGACGCGACACGTTTGAATTTTTCACCTCAATCACGTCGTTCACCTTGAGGCTGTATGACGGAATGTTCACCTTGCGACCATTGACCATGATATGGCCGTGCGAGGTCAACTGACGCGCGGCAGCCCGGGTGTTCGCAAAACCGAGGTGATAAACCACATTGTCGAGGCGCGTCTCCAAAATTTGCAGCATCTGTTCGCCAGTAACGCCACGGCGCTTGAGCGCCTTTTCATAAACACCGCGAAACTGGCGTTCCATCAGGCCGTAGTAGTAACGGAGCTTTTGCTTTTCAATCAGGCCGAGGCCGTAATCGGTGTGCTTGTGGCGCGACTTCGGGCCGTGAACACCCGGACCATAGTTGCGACGCTCAAGGTATTTCGTCGGGCCGAAAATCGGAATGCCGAACCGGCGACTGATGCGAACGCGAGGACCTGTGTAACGAGCCATTGTTTAGTGGATGGTTGAAAGTTGAAAGTTGATGGTTACACGCGTCGTTTCTTGCGCGGACGACAGCCGTTGTGCGGAACGGGTGTCACGTCCTTGATGGTCGTGATTTCCAAACCGATGGCCTGGAGCGCGCGAATGGCGGATTCACGACCGGAGCCGGGGCCTTTGACGCGGATTTCGACTTCCTTCATGCCGTGAGACATCGCCTGGCGTGCGGCATCCTGTGCAACCTGCTGCGCGGCGTAAGCCGTGCTCTTGCGCGAGCCTTTGAACCCGACACGACCGGCGCTCGACCAACCGATGATGTTGCCGTGCATATCTGTGATGCTGACCAGGGTGTTGTTGAACGTCGCCAGAATGTTTGCAAGGCCGGACACAATGTTCTTGGCGTGCTTGGCCTTGATGATCTTTTTTGCGCCGGCGTCCTCGCCCAAAAGCTCGGCCGCAGTCGGCGCCACCGGAATGACCTGCGCATCCGCCGGCTTGGGTGCCTCGACGGCAGGAGCTTCCGCAGCAGGCCCCGCCTTCTTCGCGGGCTTTTTCTCAGCAGACTTGGGCGTGGCTTTTTCGGCCGGTTTGGACGCAGCCTTTTCGACCGGACCGGCGGCGGCGGCTTCCGGCTTGGTTTCCTTCTTCTTGTGAGCGGGTTTCTTTTTTTCTTCAGCCATACAAAATCTTAGTGGATGCCGGTCTTGGCATTGGGATTACGCTGCACGCCGACGGTCTTGCGCGGACCTTTGCGTGTGCGGGCGTTGGTCTGCGTGCGCTGGCCGCGCACCGGCAATCCGCGCATGTGCCGGATGCCGCGATAGCATTTGATGCCCTGCAGGCGTTTGAGGTTCATGCCGATTTCGCGGCGCAAATCGCCTTCTATGATGTATTTGCCTTCCTGAATCGCATGGACGATTTGGGAAAGCTGCTGCTCGGTCAAATCCTTCGCGCGAATGTCCGGGTTGATGTTTGCGCGCTCCAAAATTTCCTTCGAGTTGGACGGGCCGATGCCGTAAATATAGCGCAGCGCGATGTCAATGCGCTTGTTCGGCGGAACTTCCACTCCAATGATGCGTGCCATAAATCAAATCAACCCTGCCGTTGCTTGTGCCGTTTGTTCGTGCAAATCACGCGGATGATGCCACGACGGCGCACAATCTTGCAGTGCTCACACAATTTTTTCACTGATGCGCGAACTTTCATGTTTAAATCGTTTTTGTTTCAACCAAAATACGCCCCACAGACAAATCGTAAGGCGTCAATTGTAATTTCACTTTGTCGCCCGGCGCGAGACCGGCAAAGCGCTGTTTCGCCCTGCCCGCCACAAACGCCAGAAGCCGGTGTCCGTTGGCCAATTCCACGCGATACGTGTGGTTTGGCCGCGCCTCAATCACGACACCTTCAACGGTGAAGGCATCTTTTCCGGCCATGTCAAAATCTCCGGTTCGCTTTCGGTGATCAGCACCGTCTGCTCAAAATGAGCGGACAGTGAACCATCTTGCGTGACGACTGTCCAGCCGTCTTTCAAAATTTTTACGCCCGGCTGACCCGCATTGACCATCGGCTCAATCGCCAGGGTCATGCCCGGCCGTAACTTCTGATTGCTCTTCGGATCAACAAAATTCGGCACCTGCGGCTCTTCGTGCATTGAACGACCGACGCCGTGCCCGACAAATTCCCGCACGACGCTGAACCCGTTGCCTTCGACGTAATTTTGAACCGCGCGCGAAATGTCCGTCACCCGATTCCCCGGCAACGCCGCCGCGATGCCTTCATAAAGCGCGCGCTCCGTCACGTCCATCAACCGTTGCGCCAGCACGCCGCAACCGCCGACGGCCACCGTCCGCGCCGTATCACCCACAAAGCCCTTGTAAATCACGCCGACGTCCAGGCTCACAATGTCGCCAAAGCACAACTCGCGGTTGCCGGCCAATCCGTGAACAACTTCCTCGTTCACCGAGATGCACGTATGGCACGGATATTTGTGATAGCCCAAAAACGCGCTCTTCGCACCGTGCGATTTTATGCGCGCCGCGGCGAACTCGTCCACCTGCCGCGTCGTGACGCCGGGCTTGATGAACGCGGCGATTTCATCCAGCACCCTGCCCGCCACCGCACACGCCGGACGCATCAGTGCCAGGTCGTGTTCGCTTTTCAAAATAATCATTTTCCAAATCTTAATCGCAATCTCAATCCCGCTCTTAATCTCTTTGGACTACGATTAAGATTAGGAATGGGACTAAAACCGTCCGTGCAACCGGCCTTTCTTCAGGAAGCCGTCGTAGTGGCGCATCATCAAATGCGATTCGACCTGGCGCATCGTATCGAGCAAAACGCCGACGGTGATCAACAGGCTCGTGCCGCCGAAGAAATTGGACACAGCAGGCGGGATGCTCATTTCCTTGGACAAAATAATCGGGATGGTCGCAATGATCATAAGAAAAATCGCCCCCGCCAATGTGATGCGGCTCATGGACTTGTGCAGATAGTCGCTCGTGCCCTGCCCCGGACGCACGCCGGGAATGTAACCGCCGTTCTTTTTCAAATCGTCGGCGATTTGCAATTCATTGAACTGCGTCGCCACCCAGAAATAAGCGAAGAACAAAATCATCAGCGCATAAATCGTTATGTAAAGCGTCGAACCGTAGCCGAGCATTTGCATCAGTCCCCGGAAGAAATCCTGCAAAAACGGCACTTTCATATAACCCGCCATCTCCGCCAGTTTGGAGCAAATGGGCTGTGGAAACATGAGAATGGATTGGGCAAAAATAATCGGCATGACGCCGGAGTAATTGACACGCAACGGCATGAACGACGTGCCGCCGGAATAAAGTTTGCGCCCCACGGCGCGCTGCGCGTATTGGACGGGAATTTTCCGCTGCGCCTGCGTCACGGCAATGACACCGCCAATCACCAAAGCCAGCAGGAGCAGCAGCATCACCCCCGTGCCCATGAAGTGATAATTCGATTCAATCCCCTTGGCAGGGAAAAACATGTCATGCAACGCCGTAAAAGCATTTGGCAACCGCGCCACAATGCCGATGGTAATGATCAGCGAGACACCATTGCCGATGCCACGCTCCGTGATTTGCTCGCCCAACCATACCAGCAACATCGCGCCAGTGGTCATAATGAGCACCGTTTGAATAAGATACCAAACGTGATTGTCAACCAGCACGAGTTTGCCCTGGAATCCCGGGAAAACGGTCTGGGGATTTCCCCAGTTGCCGGCAAAATACAATCCCTGGCCCAGGCAAATCAGCACTGTTAGATACCGCCCGTATTTAATGATCTGCGCCCGGCCACCCTCTTCACGCGACAGTTTGCTCAGCCGGGGGATGACTGCCGTCATCAACTGAATGATGATTGTCGCACTGATGTAAGGCATGATGCCCAGCGCGCCAATGGCGCAATTCCCATACGCGCCACCGGCGAACGTATTATACATGCCCAGCAACCCGCCCTGGGAATTTTCGTCGAAAAACTTGCTCAGTGCCGCTCCGTCCAAACCCGGAATGACGATGAAAGCCATCAAACGGCAAACCGTCAGAATGAACAGCGTGAACAGAATCCGGGACTTCAGCTCCGGTATTTTGAAGCAATTGGTAAAGGTGTTGGCAATGGAGCGGAACATGTGTCAAACGCGCGTTCAGGCCTTGGCCGGTGCGGCAGGTTTGGCCGATGCGGCAGGTTTGGCCGATGCGGCGGGCTTGGTCGGTGCGGCGGGCTTCTTCGCCGGTGCGGCGGGTTTGGGGCCTACCACCTCGCACACACCGCCTTTGGCCTCAATCTTCGTGCGGGCCGACGTACTGAACGCGTGCGCGCTCACCGTGAGCTTTTTGGACAACTCGCCGTCGCCGAGAATTTTGATTCCGTCGGCGCGGCCATTGGCCAGGCCCACGGCGCGCAATGCCGTTTCGTCCACGCGCGCACCGTTGTCGAATTGATCCAACTTGCCGACATTCACCGCGGCGAACCGCGTTGCAAACCGCGCGTTGTTGAAACCGCGCTTGGGAATGCGGCGGATGAGCGGCATCTGGCCGCCTTCAAAACCGATGCGAATCGAACTGCCGGAACGCGCTGTCTGGCCTTTGC
>JBEKON010000047.1:0-22241 GCA_049521735.1 Verrucomicrobiota bacterium | reverse complement strand
TTCTCAACCGCGACCGCGGACGCGAGCGTGTGCGCGAAGCCGTGGAGGAAGCCGGCCTCACCGAAGTGCCGCGCCTTGAGGAAAAACTGAACCTGCTTGCCACCATCGCGCAAATCGCGCCGTTGTTGGGTTTGCTCGGCACCATCATCGGGTTCATCCGCATTTTCATGAAATTGCAAACTGACGGTCTTTATGCGCAGGTCAACACGCTCTCTGCCGGCATTTGGGAAGCGCTCATTTGCGCGGCGGCGGGCATTGCCGTGGCCATTCCGGTTCATGCCGGATATAATTACCTCGTCAGCCGCATCAACAAGATCGTCCTCGACATGGAACTGGCTGCCGGCGAAATCGTCAACATCGTCACCGAAAACGGCGGTCCCAAATCCTCATGAAATTCCCGCGCAATGCCAGACTTTTGCGCAGCCCGTTTGACGTGGCGCCATTCGTGGCTGTTTTTTTTCTGCTGCTCATTTTTCTGGTGCTGGCCATCCTTTTGCCCACACCAGGTTTGTCGCTGCGCCTGCCCGTCGGCAACGATTTGCCCGGCACGGACAAACCGACCGTGGCCGTTGCGATTGACGCCACTGGGCGGCTGTTTTTCGCAAATCAAATGGTCAATGAGGGCGAATTAAAATCGCATTTGCGCGACGCCGCGAAAGAACTGCGCGAACCGCTCACACTCGTCATCCACGCCGACAAAGCCGTGACTTACGAGCAACTCGTCCGCGTGACGCTGCTCGCGCGCGACGCGGGAGTTCACAACATCGTTCTTGCCACGCTGCCGCGCGTCATCGGTGCATCCGACCAACCATGAACACCGCGCGCGCAGATTCGACTGCCGCGGAACTTGCCGGCGGAGGGCCTGCCGCGCCGACCCAGGCTTCGCCGAGGCGAGAGCCACAAGGCGCAGGCGGGTGGTCTTGGCGCCGCTGGCTGACGTTCATCGCGCTCGTTTTTGCCGTGCAAGTTGCGTTGATTTTCGCGTTTGGCGAACGCAAACCGATTTCCCCGCGCGCCGTGACAAACGTTCCCGTGCTGAAGCTCACAGCCGACTCCGGTGAATGGCTGGCATTAAACGATCCAACGCTCTTCGCACTGCCGAACCGCGAAGGTTTTGCCGGGCCGGCGTGGCTGGAGCCGCCGCGTGTGGAATTTCACCGCTTGGAATGGACGGAACCACCGCGCTGGCTTCCGCTCCCCGTTGGAGAATTGGGTGCAACCTTCAGCCAGTTCATGCAGACAAACCGTTTCACAACTTTTCAATTTGAATTGAAACCGCCGCCCCAATTCACCGCGCCAGTAGTGCCGGTTGAACCCTCCCTTGCCAAAACCTCGACGTTGCGCATCGAAGGCGGCCTGACCCGGCGACGATTGCTTACACCAATGAAACTGCCGTCGTGGCCGTATGCGGACGTGCTGGCGCCAAGCAAAGTGCAAGTGCTTGTGAACGCGGCGGGTAATGTCGTTTCCGCTGTTTTACTGCCGCCAGACAACCCTCTGGAAACCGCCGGTCATTACGATGCTGCCGACCGGCGCGCGCTCGAACTTGCCCGCGCCGCCCGCTTTGCGCCTTCATCGAATCTGACCATCGGCCGGCTGGTTTTCGACTGGCACTCTGTCGCGCCGGTCGCGACGAACGCGCCTCCAAACCCGTAACATGTCCATCCCCGCGCTCATTGTGATTTACGTGGCGGTGCTGCTCGGCGCGCTGTGCTGTTTGGGAATTTATTCCGAAATGCGACGCCGACGGTTCTGGCCGACGCACCCGGAAGACAGGATTTTTCGCTGCCCAAACTGCGGTTGCGTTTACACCGACGACCCGGATGTGGACCGCTCGCGCTGTTCCCAATGCGGCAAATTGAACGAGCCGATTGAGTTTTGAGCCGGATGTAGATGAACAACGAAGAAACAAAGTAACGAAGTTAAAAGGGATTCATCAGCGCTTTGTTCCTTGGTTGCTTTGTTGTTTAAACTTAATTCCCCGTCTTCAATTCCACCACGTCGTGCGGGGCGGCTTCGCGCATGCCGGCGGGGCTGACGCGGATGTAACGCGCCTTCTCGCGGAGTTGCGCGAGGTTCGCCGCGCCGAGATAACCCATGCCGGACTGGATGCCGCCGATGAGTTGCGCGAGCACGCGATCCACCGAACCGCACGCTTCCTTGAGCGCCTCGACGCCTTCGGGGGCGACTTTTTGCATCGGCCCTTTTTCGTGGCCGTAACGCGCTGCCGAACCGGCTTTCATCGCCGCGAAACTGCCCATGCCGCGATATCGTTTGTAAAATTTGCCGCTGATCTCAATGACCTCGCCTGGTGCTTCGTTGCATCCGGCAAAAATTCCACCGCAAATCACCGCTTGCGAAAGTGTCAGCGCCTTTACGATGTCGCCGGATTTTGTGATGCCGCCGTCGGCAAGAATGGCGACCTTCTTTTTGGCCGCCGCGCGCGAGCAAACGTAAAGCGCCGTCATTTGCGGAATACCCACACCCGCGACAATGCGCGTGGTGCAAATGGAACCCGGCCCCTGTCCCACTTTGACGGCGTCCGCTCCGCAATCCGCAAGAAATTCCACGCCCGCCGCGCTCGTGACGTTGCCGGCAATGAGCGGGAGTGCCGGGAACGCGTCGCGCAACACGCGCACGGTGTCGCCCACGCCCTTGGTGTGGCCGTGCGCGGTCGAAACGGCCACCGCATCCACGCCGCGTTCGACGAGCGCGCCGACATGATTCAGGATGTGGTCGCGATTTAATTCGCCGAAGGCGTTGCGCGTGGCCGAAACCGCCGCGCCGCAAATCAGCCGGAAATGCGGGTCGCGCGCGGGCTTGAATTGCTCGTTGCGTTCCTGAGTGATGCGCTCGACGTCGCTCAACGTGATGAGTCCGCACAATTTGTCTTTGTCGTCCACGACAAGCAACTTGTGGATGCCGAGATGCTCGGTGAAAAATTTGTCGGCGCGCGCAATCGGATCCTTGCCAAGTTCCTTTTGATTGATGGTGTGCACCTGTGCGCGCGGCGTGAGAGCATCGGTGACTTTGCGTTTGGCATAACGCGGCTTGACGACATGGCCGGGCAGCAAGCCTACAAGCTTTCCTTTTTTGTCAACGACCGGGAACGTGCTGAAACTGAATTTCTTTTGCTCAATCATCGCAAGCACATCGCCAATGAGCTGGTCGGGCGCAACTTTGATCGGCTCCTGAATCAGGCCGTGAACGTGATTTTTCACGCGGCTGACTTCGGAAAGCTGTTCGCGTTCCGGCATGTTGTAATGAATGAGGCCGAGCCCGCCGTTGAGCGCCATGGCGATGGTCATGCGCGACTCGGTCACGGTGTCCATATCGGACGAAATGACCGGGATGTTGAGACGCAGATTCTCCGCGAGTTGCGTGTCGAGCTGTGTGTCGCGCGGGAGAATCTCGGAATAAAGCGTCGCGAGCGTGATGTCGTCAAACGTGAGCGCGAGATGACTGTTCGCGGGGAAAAACTCATCCGCAGGCTGGTAAAACTGGCCGTCGGGTCCAGAATTGCGCGGTGCTGCCATGTCGGAAAATAAGGACTGACCGGCAAGCTTGGCAAGCAAAAAAGTGAATTCGTCCTCGTCCTCCTCCTCGTTCTCGAAATCGGGAAATTCGATGCCGAGGGCGAAGGACGATGACGATTACGAATCGTTACCAGCTTTTGCCGGCGAACCAGACACAACCAATCACCATTGCGGCCACGGCGCAGGTGCCCATCAATCCGCGATAGATTTTTACACTATTGGCAGCGTAGCGGCTGGTGAACCATCCCATACCCCAGGAAAATCCCGCCATCGCCAGCACCGTGCCTGCGCCAAAAGCGATCAGATAAGTGATGGCTTGCACTTTGGTCGGCAGGGCCAGCATGGGCAATATGCCCAGAATATGCGAACTGCCCGCCAACCCGTGCAGCGTGCCGATGGCAAAGGCCGTGTGCGTGTGCCGGTCGTGAGCCTGCGGTTCGTCGTGCTGTGCCGGATGAGAGTGAACATGGAAATGGATGTGGCGTTCGCCGCGATGTTCGTGCTCATGTGCGTGAACATTGTGTTTGAGCGCGCGGCGCAGCGCCCAGAGACCGATGCCGAAGAGAACCACGCCGACGATGCGGTCGCCCCACGACGAGAGCAAATCCACCGGCAACCTTGCGCGCAGCCACAGCGCCAGCAGCCCAATAACCGCGACACCCGACGAATGGCCGAGTCCCCAACGCACGCCGGGAATCCATGCGGCCTTGGGACGGCGCACCGCTAGCGGCGCAATAGCCGTCAGATGGTCCGGCCCCGTCAGCACGTGAATAAGGCCGGCAATTAGTCCGGTGATGACTACGATCATAAATTTACTTTCGGCGAAGCTGCCTGAATCTCCATTTCAGCGCAAAGAAAACTTCGCCACGTCAATTCTACCGTTTCAGTATTCAACCTGTAAACCGGCACAGCCACACACCGATTGACGAAAACCGGCCATTTTCTGCTAAACCCTTCGTCAAGGAAGTGGACTTGGGATCAATGCTGGTTACGGTCCTTCTGACAACACGCAAGATAGATGATGGGCAGGATGCCGACGGTATTGAAGATGGCGATGCAGATGAACCAAGCGAGTTGTTTGTTGCGCGCGCTCTTCCACATGCCAATGCACTTCCAGACACCATCCCAGATGGCGAGGAGAATGATTATGGGAATCAGCACGGCCAGCCAGACGGGGAGATGACTTGTATCCATGCGGCGAGATTGCCCCGGACCGCGCCGGCGTCAAGCGCAGAGTGTTTCGTCCCTACAACCCTCACCCGGTTTCGCTATCACTCAAACACCCTCTCCCGCTCCCGCGAGCGAGGGACATTGTTCTCGCTGGCTTCCCATTCGCGTTAGTTCGCGCAATTTGCGTAAAAAAACCTTTGTGCGCCTTGTGCTTTTTCCGCCTTCATGTGATTTTGGCGCGGCGAATAGGAGAATTGTGATATGACCAAGAAAAGAACGTTTCCACTGGCGCAAGTGTATGGGTTGCTCGAACCCGGACCGGTCGTGATGGTCACGACGGCCCGCGCAGGGCGGGCGAACATCATGACCATGTCGTGGCATACGATGATGGAGTTTGTGCCGCCCCTCGTGGGTTGCGTGATCAGCAACCAGAACTATTCATTTGAAATTTTAAAGGCGACCAGGGAATGCGTGATCAACATCCCGACGGTGGAGCTGGCGGAAAAGGTGGTGGGCTGCGGGAACGCTTCCGGTCAGTCGGTGGACAAGTTCAAAACCTTTAGCCTCACGCCGATGGCCGCGTCGGTCGTCAAGGCCCCACTCATCGCCGAGTGTTATGCCAATCTGGAATGCAAGGTCATTGATGGGAAGCTGGTCGCCAAATACAACTTCTTTGTCCTTGAGGTCGTCAAAGCGTGGATTGATCCGCGCCAGAAACATCCGCGAACGATTCATCACCAGGGAGAAGGCGTGTTCATGGTTGCTGGCCGGACGATCAAGCTGCCTTCCCCAAAAACTTCCTTCCTCACAGAGTGAAGCATCTGCAAGCCGAAGGCGGGCGTGGCCTGCACACACCATTGAAAACCTTTGTGACTTGGTGGTGAATTCCCCGTATCCGCATCAATCCGGGTAGCCGGTCGGATGTTTTTTGTGCCATGCCCAGGCGGTTTTGACGATGTCTTCGAGTTTCGGGAATTTTGGTTTCCAGCCCAGTTCGCGAATCGCTTTTTTGGCGGAGGCCACGAGCTTGGGCGGGTCGCCGGGTCGGCGCGGTTTTTCGACGGCGGGGATTTTTTTGCCCGTGACCTTTTCGCACATTTGAATGACTTCGCGCACGGAATAACCGTCGCCATTCCCCAAATTGTAAAAACCAGCCTTGCCCGGTTGCAGTCCGAGGATGTGCGCCTGCGCGAGGTCGAGGATGTGAATGTAATCGCGGATGCACGTGCCGTCGGGCGTCGGATAGTCCGTGCCGAAAATCTCCGCTTGCGGCAATTGGCCCAGCACGACTTGAAGCACCCTCGGAATAAGATGTGTCTCGATGCGATGATGTTCGCCAAATTTTTCACTCGCACCGGCGGCGTTGAAGTAACGGAAGGCGATGAATTCCAGCCCGTAGATTTTTTGATACCATTGAAGGATTTTCTCGAACATCAACTTGGATTCGCCGTAGGGATTGATTGGGCGCTGCGGCAAATCCTCGGTCATCGGAATTTTGTCAGGCGGACCGTAGGTGGCGCACGTCGAACTGAACACGATTTTTTTTACACCACATTCCACGGTCGCATCGAGCAACTTGAGGCCGTTGACGATGTTGTTGTGGAAATACTTTTTCGGGTTCGCCATGGATTCGCCAACCAGCGCGCTGGCGGCAAAGTGCATGATGGCGCCGGGTTTGGCGGATTTAACGGCGTTAAGAATGTCGCCGGGTTCGTCGGACTTGCCCAAAATGAATTTTGCCCGTGAATCCACCGCCGAGCGGTGGCCTTCGGTGAGATTGTCATAGACCGTGACTTGATGGCCGGCATTGAGCAGTTCTTCCGTGCAGATGGACCCGATGTAACCCGCGCCGCCGGTAACCAAAACGTTCATGTCAAAACTATGGAAGGAAAGCGCAGAGGTTCAAAGTTCAAAATGGAAAGCGTGCGAACAGTTTCAACACGTGTGACCAGCCATTTGCCGTCGGTTTTGTGCAAAGTGAATTTCATTTCCTGCACGATGGGATCGCGTTCATTGGAAATATTCGCCTCGACGGTGAGGTCGGCCACGGCGGATTGTTTGTCCGGGGCGATCGCCACAACGATGTCAGGGAATTTAACATCCAGTCCACTGACCGCCGAGCGCGCAGCCAGGACGGCTTGCGTGATTTCTTCGCGGCCCGCAAAAACGTGCCGTTCGTGTCCGGGCATATCAATATTCACTTCGATGTTGGTGGAGAAAAAGAACGCCAGATTTTCCGCGTCGGCCAGGCGCGCCAGGTTGCCCTCGTTTGGCGAAAATGAAACAGTGCGGGCGAGTTCAGTAAGCCGCTTGCGGATGACTTTTTCCGGGCTGGGAAACAAGACCGTCCACAGCCAGATGCCAAGCGCAACCAGCGCTGCGGCCAACACGAGACGAAAAATAATTTTCATAACAGTAATTTACCAAAGATTCGGTCGCGCTTGGCGATGCCATGCTCATGATACTGCGGAGGCATGGTGCGATTATCGCCCACAACATAATATTCGTCCGGACCAAGTTTTTCGGGCGGAAGATTCCAGTCACAGAAGAATTTTATATAAGGTTCGTCGAGCGTTTGGCCGTTGATCAGGACCTGGCCGTTGGCAAAAGCGATTGTCTCGCCCGGCAAACCGATGATGCGTTTCATATACATCATATGGGCGCCCGCCAAACGAATGCTGACCACGTCACCACGCTGGGGTTCATGCCACAAATATGCGACCCGGCTCATTAAATGAATCGAACCGTCTTGGTAGGTCGGCAGCATGCTGATGCCTTCGGCGCGGATGGCAAACAGAATGAATTTGAAAATGATGAAGCACGAGACGATCAAAACAGCGATGCGCGCCAGCGTGACTTTTGGATTGCGCCCAATTAACACAATACGAAGCCAGTCAGGCAATCGCAGCGTCTGCGCTGTTTGGGTGGGTTGATTTTGCGCCGGCATCTTTTGAAATCTCGACGCAAATTGCGAATCGCGCAACTTAGATTTGGCTCATCGCCTTGTCCAAGGCGGTGTAAAGCTGGTTCATTGTGGCTTCGGTTTCGTCGCCCATGTTCGAGATGCGGAAGGTCTTGCCTTTGATTTTTCCGTAACCGCCGTCAATCAGGAAACCCTGGTCTTTGACCAGCTTCTGCAGCTTCGGCACGTCAGTCACGTGTCCGCCGGGCTTCGCGCCGTTGTTGACGCACGTCAGCGTGACGGATTCAAAACCTTTGTCCGGGAAAAGCGTGAAGCCGTGCTTCGCCGCCCAGGCGCGCGTCATTTCGGCCAGCTTTTTGTGACGCGCAAAACGGTTCTCCAACCCCTCGGCAAAAATGTCCTCGAGCTTCGATTGCAATGCAAAAACATGGCCGATGCTCGGCGTGCTCGGCGTCATGCTTTGCTCGGCGTTTTTCTGGAACTCGACGAAGTCGAAATAATAGCCGCGGTCATTGATGGTCGCCGCCTTGGCCAATGCCACCTTCGAGACGGTGAAAATGGCCGTACCGGGCGGCAATGCGAGAGCTTTTTGTGTTCCGGCGAGCAGCACGTCGATACCGAGCGCGTCGAATTCGATTTTCGTCGCGGTCATCGAGCTGACCGAGTCCACGATGAACATCACGTCGGGATATTTTTTCTTGAGCGCGGCGATTTCGGCGAGCGGGCTCATGACACCCGTCGAGGTTTCATTGTGAATGACCGTCATTGCGTCGAACTGGCCGGTGGCGAGTTTCGCGTCGATTTGTTCGGCGCGGATGGGCGAGCCCCACGGCACTTGGAGGGCTTCGGCGTTTTTTCCGCAACGTTTCGACACGTCGAACCATTTGTCCGAAAACGCGCCGCACATGCAGTTCAGGACTTTCTTGGCGACGAGATTGCGAATCGCGCCTTCCATCACGCCCCACGCGGACGAAGTGGAAATATAGACGAGCTGCTTCGTGTAAAGCAGTTGCTGGAGTTGCGGTTGGATGGCGGCGTAAAGGTCTTTGAACCCCTGGCCGCGATGGCCGATCATCGGCTGGCGAAACGCCTTGAAGGTTTTTTCGCTGACCTCAACCGGCCCCGGAATGTGCAATTTGACGTGTGCCATAAATTTAGTCCGGTGAAATTTTCACAAGCGATTGGCAAACACAAGCAAACTTTTTCCAGCAAATCACTTTTTCACATACCCGTTCGCGCGGAACCATTCGACTGCATCGGCAAACGCCTGTTTTACCGGTGTTTGCGGCAGGCCGAGTTCGCGAATGGCCTTCGCCGGATTAAACCACATCTTGTATCTGGCCATGCGCACGCCGGCCAGCGGCGCGCGCGGCGGTTTGCCGGTGACGCGGGCAATGCCCTCGCTCACGTGTCCGGCGGCGAGCGCGACCCAGTACGGAATTTTAATTCCCGGCGCCGGGATGCCGGTGATTTCTTTCAGCGTGGCGAGCGTTTCGCGCATTGTCCAATTGCCCTCTGCATTGCCAAGAATGTAGCGCTCACCCACGCGTCCTTTTTGCGCAGCGAGAATGTGACCGATGGCCACGTCGCGCACGTGGACCCAGTTCAATCCCGTGTCAAGGTATGCAGGCAGCCTGCGGTTCAGAAAATCCACGATGACTTGGCCGGTCGGCGTCGGCTTCACATCGCGCGGGCCAACGGGCGCGGTGGGATTGACAATGACGACGGGCAGACCTTTGTGCGCAAGATTCACGGCGATTTCCTCCGCCATCCATTTCGAACGTTTGTAATGATTGGACAATTGCGCCGTGGAGACATTTTTGGATTCGTCCGTTGGAATGGTTGCGCCCCTGATGGTGCCCGGCAGCCCAATACACCCGACGGTGCTCGTGTAAACAATACGTTGGCAGCCGGCTTTGCCGGCGGCTTCGATGACGTTGCGCGTGCCCTCGACGTTTGTGGCGTACATCGGTTTGTAATCACGCAACCACAAATGATAGCTCGCCGCGGCGTGAAAACACCAGTGACAGCCTTGGACTTCACGCTCCAGCAATTCACGGTCACCCACGTCGCCCCTCACATGCTCGAATTTCAAACCGGCGAGTGCGCTCAAAAAACTGCCGGGCCGCACCAACGCCTTCACCTGATGCCCGCGCGCGAGAAGTTCGTGAACAAGATTCGAGCCGATAAAGCCGGAAGCGCCTGTAACGAAGCAATTCATGGTCGGGGAAAAGAGAAATGTCATTTTGCAGCGGGACGCCGGGAGATTCCACAACAATTTTTCACGACTGCCGCTTGACTTGAGGCAACTGCTTCTGAAAATTGTGCTGTTATATGCCGGTCAAGAGCAGTGCCAGAAAAAAGTTGAGTCGCGCCTGTCGGCG
Source organism: Verrucomicrobiota bacterium (assembly GCA_049521735.1). Taxonomy (GTDB): domain Bacteria; phylum Verrucomicrobiota; class Verrucomicrobiia; order Limisphaerales; family UBA11358; genus UBA11358. The sequence goes on along the minus strand of JBEKON010000047.1, from coordinate 12,228 downwards.
CGACCTTGACACCAGGATTGAATTCATGGAGGGACTTGTCCGCCGCGATCCGGATTATGTGGACGCATTGCAACTTTTGGGCGACCACTATACACAACGCGGGCGTTACGCCGAGGGCTTGAAAGTGGACGAGCGCCTCTCGCGCCTCGAACCGCACGACCCGCTCGTTTTTTACAATCTCGCGTGCAGCTACTCGCTTACGGAACAATTCGACCGCGCCGTGTCTGCATTGCAAAAAGCCCTTCAACTTGGCTACCGCGATTTCAATTGGCTGGCCAGAGACCCCGACCTTCGCAACCTCCGCCAGCAGCCGATTTACCGGGAGATTCAAAACAAAATCCGCCGGATGAAGGTCAAGGTCGGCTGAAAAGTCGTGAAAAGGTTAAATGAGTGATTGGTTAAATCAGAGAGTTCTGAACGCGCCGTCTACCCATTTAACTCATTTAACCAGCCGCTTGTTTAACTGATTCCGAAACAAATGAACGTCACCCTCCAAGGCCGGACGCGGCATTACCGCACCGTTACGTTTGATCGCGCCCGCAACGCCGTTTTGCTCGTCGAGCAACGGCTGCTCCCGCATGAATTTAAAATTGTTGCCACAAAAAATTTTCGCGAAACCGCCGACGCCATTCGCGACATGATTGTGCGCGGCGCCGGAGCCATCGGCGCAACGGCGGCTTACGGTCTGGCACAAGGCGCTTTGGCCTTTCGCGGACGGGACTTGAAAAAATTTTCCGCCCATGTTGAGACCGTTTATCAAACACTCAAAGCCGCGCGACCCACGGCGGTTGATCCGGCCAACGCAATGAACGCCGTGCGCGCCGGGATGCGTGCGGGCAAAACGGTCGGGGAACAGCAATCGCTCGCGCTCGCCGCCGCCGAGGAATTTGCAAATGAAAATGTCCGCCATTGCGAAGAAATCGGACGGCATGGGGCGAAGCTCATCCGCAACGGCATGAAAATTCTGACACATTGCAATGCCGGCTGGCTCGCCTTCGTGGACATCGGCACCGCTACCGCGCCGATGTATGCCGCGCAGGCGCAGGGCAAAAAATTTCATGTCTTCTGCAGCGAAACACGCCCGCGTTCGCAGGGCGCAACACTCACTGCGTGGGAACTGGCGCAGCAGAAAATTTCGCACCAAATCATCGCCGACAACGCCGCCGGTCATTTGATGCAACGCGGTGAAATTGATTTGGTCATCGTCGGCAGCGACCGCACTTTGGGCCGCACCGGCGAAGTCGCGAACAAAATCGGCACCTACACCAAAGCTGTTTTGGCCAAACGTCATGGGATTCCGTTTTACGTGGCGATTCCGCTCTCAACCATTGATTGGAATTTAAAATCCGGTTTCGACATTCCCATTGAAGAACGTCACAAAAGCGAAGTGCTCGGCGCCTGGGGGACCTTGGAGAACTCAAAACTCAAAACTCAAAACTCAAAATTGAGTTACGTTCGCGTGGCCAATCCGACCAGCGGTGCGCGAAATCCTGGATTTGATGTCACGCCGCCGGATTTGATCACGGGCATCATCACGCCTGCGGGGGTTTTCAAACCGAAGGAACTTTGGCGGCGACGGCGGGAACTGGGTTTTGGCGGATGAAGCGGATGTTCGGCGAAACTTGAACTTGCTTCGGGTACAAAACGAAATTAGCTTCACCCTTCCCGGTGGCGGGGTAGCCAAGTGGTAAGGCAGGGCTCTGCAAAAGCCTCATCCGTCGGTTCGATTCCGACCCTCGCCTCCAGCCTTCGCTCGCAGATGAGCTTCGGCTGGCAGGCCATCACATCAACGCAGGCCGCACAGCAAACTGGGTTATCAAAGCCCGGCACGGTTCGCGGCGCAACTCAGTCCATCCCCCGGTGCCGGTCGGGCTCCGCCCTCCCTCTGCCGGGGATGGACAAAACCAGAACCACAAACTAACATGAACCCAGTTCCCGGACTAACTCATGGAGTGGTACAGAAAAGTGAACCCGGTCAAGCGGGCGCAGCGGTTGATTTGCTTGCATGACGGTCAGATCGCCAGTGATGTAGCGCATGCCGGCCACGCGCTCTGAGCCATGACCAGAATCACCCTGAAACAACGAATCCGAGAGATTTGGCAGAAGCTGAAGCACCTCAATGCGACACCTGACCAAATCGCGGCCGGCTTCTCCATCGGCATCTTTGCCAGTCTCCTGCCGCTGAATCCATCCCCAATAATCGTGGCGACCGTGGTGGCGTGGCTGCTGAAGAGGAACGTGATGGCCGCGGTCGCCGGGGCGACGATGGCAATTCTCAAGAACCCGCTATTGCCTTTGATCTGGCTGGCGGAATATCGATTGGGGAAGTTAATTCTCCCGGTGCAGCATCCGCTGACGTTGGATCATGCACGACTGAGGGACATTTTGCAGATGGGTTGGGATGTTTACGCCGCCATGTTCGTTGGCTCGATCATCATCGCCACCCCCGTTACGTTGCTCACCTATTGGGTCGTCAAACGGCTCGCCGAGAGATGGGCCCGGCAAAAAAATGAGCCGCAACCTTCAGGCTGATTGCTGCCTCGGGTCCGGCCATTGCCAACAGGCAAGACACCAACCGTGTCCTTCCACGGCAAGAGCGGCGACATAGCCGGGGGCGGGGGTAAGTTCCTGAAGAGACCAACGGGAGGCTTCGGATGAATCTGGTTGAGTACCAGGTACCACGTCCGGTTCCCCGGGAGCCAGCGATACGTCAATCTGGTCCAAGGACAGTGAAAGTCCTTCGCCCCGGGCTTTGAGGTAGGCCTCCTTGCGCGTCCAACAACGAAAGAACGCCTCACGCTGCTCCTCGGTTGAGAGTGTCCGGAGCATCGCCGCCTCCCGCCGTGAGAAAAACCGCTCGGCGATCTCCGCGACTGCCAGATTGGAACGGATGCGCTCCAGGTCGATGCCCACCTCCCGACCACGCGTGACTGCGTAAAGAGCGATTCCGTGGGAGTGGGACACGTTAAAGCGGATCGCATCCCCGTCAGATTCTCCGGCCAGGGCCGGCTTTCCATGAGAGCTGTAGCAAAAGGACAGGCATTCGGGTGCTCGCTTCAAGTAGCCGCCGAGGATGGCCCGGAGCACTCCACGAGCGACGATAAAGTGCCCGCGGTCTCTCTCAAAATGAAATCGCTCAGCCCGCGCCTGTTCATCCGCAGCCAGGTTGTGGCGGAAGCTCTGAATCTGGGACGGGGTCTGGTTCAAGGTCGCTCGCCAGACATGAACCTCATCGCAACCCAACACCAAGGTTTCCGGTGGAGAACGCCACGGAGGAACCGGAGAGGTGATGGGTGCTGCTTTCATGGGATGGTTGCTCACCCGTCTCCGCGCAGTTCTTGGGAGAGCGCCTGAAGCAGGAGCGGCTGGGTTGTGTTCCAGAAGAAATGATCACCGGGAAACATCCGCAGCGAGAAGGAACCACTCGTTTGATCACGCCAGGCTTCGAGATCGCCACGACTCACCCGGTGATCCTGCAAGCCGCCAAAGGTGGAGATGGGGCAGTTGAGCGGAGGCTCGGTTGCGTACGCGTAAGTTTCGTAAACGGCGAAATCTGCCCGCAGGACGGGAAGCATCATTTGCATGAGTTCTGCCTCTTCCAACACTTTCCCGGGAATGCCATTCAGGCGACGCAATTCGGCCAGGAATTCTCCCTCGGGCAGGGCATGGATCGGCCGGTCTCGATGCGGGATCTGCGGGGCGCGATCCGCCGAGACAAACAGGCGAACCGGCTGAACACCAGACTGTCGCCGGAGCTGACGGGCGAGTTCAAAGCCAACCAATGCTCCCAAGCTGTGACCGAAGAAGGCAAACCGCTTGTCCAAGAGTGGAACCAGGGCTTGGGCGAGGGCTTCGACCAGAGGCGCGAGCTGAGTGAACGGAGTCTCCATCAGCCGAGTTCCCCGACCGGGGAACTGAACCGGACAGACCTCAACATCCGCCGGCAAGCCGTCCGACCAGGTACGAAAAATTGAGGCACCGGTTCCTGCGTACGGGAAGCAGAACAGCCGGAGACGGGCCTGTGGGTTCGGTTTGCGAAAGGCAATCCAGGAGTCAAAGGCGGTTGCGGTGGTCATTGATCAATCTTTCCTACTGCGCCATTTTCTTCCGCCTCCGCAGCTTGCGCCTGGTTGAGGCAAGCCGTCAGTTTCTTAGCCAGGACTTCCACGTGCGGCTCGTACATCAGATTGGCGTGATTGCCCGGGAAAGAAGGTGATTCGACCCGGATAGAGATGCAGTCCGTAGTTCTGTGTCGCGCGCAAGTCGTTCCTGAGGAGTTCGACAAAACGGCGTGCCTGGGCAACATCAAGCTCCGCGGGTATCAAGCCAGCGCTTTTCGCCTGTTCCAGCATAAAGGCCAACTGTTCGTCTTTGGGTAGCTTCGCCAGGGACTCCATCGGACCAAACGAAATACCGAAGTAACGTTCGACCAACAAAATCGCTTCAGCATCTTCCTCCGGAAACGTTTCATCGGGAGTGGGGATCCGGCCATCCAGCAAGGCGAGCAACGCCACCTGCTGACCTTGCGAGTGAAGTTGCTGCGCCATCTCGAAGGCAACCACGCCTCCCATAGACCATCCGCCCAGAAGGTACGGCCCCGTCGGCTGCACGGTCTGCAATGCTTGGATGTACCAGGCCGCCATGTCTTCGATTCGCGAGTGGGGGTCTTGTCCGTTTTCCAGCCCCCTGGCTTGCAGCCCATAGCAGGGTTGATCGGAACCCAGCAACTGCGCGAGATGAATGTAGGGAAAAACGTGTCCGCCGGCCGGATGTACCAGGAAAAGCGACCGTTTGCTGCCACCGGGTTGAAGAGGCACCAACGAGGACTGCGGGCCGGACGTGGCCGGCTGACGGAGAAGACCGGCGAGATGCTCAACCGTTGCTCCCTGAAAGACGGCCGTCAGCGGAAGTTTTTTACCCAGCCTTTTCTCGATGAGGGCGAACAGACGCACCGCCAGCAGCGAGTGTCCTCCCAGCTCAAAAAAATTATCTCTCACCCCGACCGGTCGAACGCCCAGAACCTCCTCCCAGATGTGCGTGAGCTGGAGTTCCAGGTCATCGCGGGGCGCGACGAAAGCTTTCTCCAACTCCGGCCGGGATCGGTCTGGCGCCGGCAGTGCCCGGCGATCCACCTTTCCGTTGGGCGTCACCGGCAAGGCCTCGAGCAGCACGACCACCGCCGGCACCATGTACTCGGGCAGCTTGTCTTTGAGAAAGCGACGCAGCTCATCAGCCGTGGAGTCCGCGACCACATAGGCCACCAACCGCTTCTCGCCCGGCACGTCTTCCCGGGCCACGACCACAGCTTCCCGCACGGCCGGGTGTTGGCCAAGCACGGCCTCGATTTCCCCCAGTTCGATGCGAAACCCGCGGATCTTCACCTGGTGGTCGGCCCGACCGAGGAACTCGATGTTTCCATCGGGCCGATAGCGGGCCAGGTCGCCGGTCTTGTACATTCGCGCTCCGGGCGCGGCACTGAAGGGGTCAGGAATAAATTTCTCGGCGGTCAACTCCGGCCGGTTCAGATAACCGCGTGCCAAGCCCATGCCGCCGATATGCAGATGGCCGTGAACGCCGATTGGAACGGGGTGGCCGTGCTGGTCCAGAATGTAGATCGCCCGGTTGGCGAGGGGACGACCAATGGGCACCCGCTGATCCGTCGTGTTCTCACCAGGACGGTGAGCAATTTCGAAGGCCGTTGCCGTGATCGTCGTCTCGGTCGGGCCGTAAGCATTGAGGAGTCGGATTGAATTCACCGGAGTTCGCTGCCAGAGCTTGAGAACCTCAGGCAACATCGTATCTCCGCCGACAATGAAGAGTCTGGGGTGAATGTTCGGGACCAGCTCCGGGATGCCCACCCATTCGCGAGCCAGTTCCTGCCAGTAGGCGGTTGGAAGATTGAGGACCGTGAGTCCGAATTCTGAAATCTTTCGATGAAATTCTGCCGGAGGCCAGACGTTCGTCCCCATGATCACCAGCCGTGCCCCGACGATCAGTGTCGGCAGGATTTCCTCCAGGGACACATCGAAACTCAACGAAGCAAACTGGAGGACGATATCGCGAGAGTCCAGTTCGTAGTACCGTTGAGCATTCCGGCAGTGATCAGCAATCGAGCCATGCGAAACGAGAACCCCCTTGGGCTGCCCCGTCGATCCCGAAGTGTAGATGACATAAGCCAGGTTTTCGGGGAGGGTTGAGCCGCCGGGGTTCTCTCCGCTTTCACGGGCAATCGTCTCCCAGCCTGAATCCAGACAGATGACTTTGGCCTCATGTTCCGGCAACCCCGCCACCAACCGTTCCTGGGTCAACAGCACCGGCACCCGGGCATCTTTCAGCATGAAGGCCAGGCGCTCCTTCGGATACGCCGGGTCCAAGGGCACGAACGCGCCGCCGGCCTTGAGAATGCCCAGCAATCCGATGACCATCTCCAACGAGCGTTCCAAGCAGATGGCCACCAGTACCTCGGGTCCGACTCCCAGCGCCCGCAAGTAATGCGCCAGTTGATTGGCCCGGCGGTTCAGCTCCCTATACGTCAACACCGCTTCGCGCGTGCTCGCGTGGTCACGGAGCTGCTCAGCCTCGAACACGACGGCGATGGCGTCCGGCGTTCGCTCCACTTGCACTTCAAAGAGCTGATGGATGCACAAATCCCGCGGACAATCGGTCTTGGTATCGTTCCACTCCACCAGTAATTGCTGCCGCTCGGTTTCGGTCAAGAGCGGCAAGTCCGCGAGACGCTGCTCCGGATCAGCGACCATGGCCTCCAACAGGGTCTGAAAGTGGCCCAGCATCCGGGTAATGGTGGCCGCCTCAAACAGATCGGTGTTGTACACGAATGCGGCTGTCAGCCCTTGCTCGGTGTCGAGGATCTGCAGGGTCAAATCAAAGTGAGCCGTCTCGCTGTCCCCCTCGACCGGGCTCAGGGTCATGCCCGGCAACTCGACCGCCCGCAGTGAAGCATGGTGCAGCACGAACATCACCTGAAAGAGCGGATTGCGGCTCAAATCCCGCTTCAGGTGCAATTCCTCGACCAGCCGATCAAAGGGCAGGTCCTGATGGCCATATGCCCCCAAACATACCTCCCGCACCCGTCGCAAGAGCTCCCGAAAACTGGGATTGCCGGAAAGGTCCGTCCGCAGGACCAGTGCGTTGACGAAGAATCCGATCAGCCCTTCGGTCTCCAGCCGGTTACGGTTGGCGATCGGCGTGCCCACGACTAGGTCGTCCTGACTCGTGTAGCGATACAACAAAACCTTGAATGCCGCCAACAACGTCATGAACTGGGTCACCCCTTCCTGGCGACTCAGCGCTTTGAACCCTTCCTGCAAATGTTTGGGCAACACCAACGATTGGTGCGCACCCCGGAAGGTCTGCACCGCCGGTCGGGGGTGGTCCGTGGGCAGGTCGATCAGAGCGGGGGCACCGGCCAGTTGCTTCTTCCAGTAGGCAATCTGGGTTTCCAAGACTTCACCCTGCAACCACTGCCGCTGCCAGTGGGCGAAGTCCGCATATTGAATGGGCAGCGCCGGCAGCGGCGAGGACCCGCCGGCGCAGAAGGCGACATAGAGCGTCGCCATCTCTCGAACCAGTATTCCCGTTGACCAACCATCGGAGACAATATGGTGCATCGTCAGCAGCCCCACGTGCTCCTCGTCGCCCAACCGTAACACGGTGCCCCGTACGAGCGGGCCTTGGGACAAATCGAAGGGCCGCTGGGCTTCGGCAGTGACCCATCGCCGGACCTCTGTCTCCCGCTCGCTGGCCGGCAGTTTCCGCAGGTCAACGACCGGCAGCTTGATCGTCAAGCTCGGGGCGATCACCTGCGTGGGCCGTCCCTCCACCTTTCCAAAGGTGGTACGCAAGGATTCGTGGCGCTTGACGATTTCATTGAGACTCTGCTCAAGCGCCGCCAGGTTGAGTGGTCCCTTGAGGCGGACGGCGGCCGGAATATTGTAGGCCGAGAGGCCCGGTTCCAACTGATCGAAGAACCAAAGCCGCTGCTGGGCAAAGGAGAGAGCCAGGTCCCCGTTCCGTGGAACCGGCAGGATGGGTGGTGCCAACAGGTTCGGCCCGGCCTGACGGGCGGCCTCAATGCTTTCCGCCAGACCAGCCACGGTCGGCACCTCGAACAGACGGCGCAGCGGAATTTCCACTTGGAAGGCTTCGCGCATCCGGGACACGAGCTGGGTTGCCAAAAGCGAATGGCCGCCGAGGTCGAAGAAATTGTCGTGGACACCTACCCGTTCAAGGTCGAGGAGTTGGGCCCAGATCTCCGCCAATAACTCTTCTGTAGGAGTGCGGGGCGCCACGAACGCCTTGTCCAGTTCGGGTCGTGATCGGTCGGGCGATGGCAGTGCCCGGCGGTCGATCTTCCCATTGGGCATCAACGGCAAGGCATCCAGCAGCACGAAGACCGCCGGCACCATGTACTCGGGCAGTTTCTCCTTCAGAAAATTACGCAGATCGGTGGTCGTGGGGAGAGGCTCCCGCTCCGCGACCACATAAGCCACCAACCGCTTCTCGCCCGGCGAATCTTCACGGGCCACAACCACAGCCTCCCGCACGGCCGGGTGTTGGCCAAGCACGGCCTCGATTTCCCCCAGTTCGATGCGAAACCCGCGGATCTTCACCTGGTGGTCGGCCCGGCCTAGGAACTCGATGTTCCCATCGGGCCGATAGCAGGCCAGGTCGCCGGTCTTGTACATTCGCGCTCCGGGCGCGGCACTGAAGGGGTCAGGAATAAATTTCTCGGCGGTCAATTCCGGCCGGTTCAGATAACCGCGGGCCACGCCGGCACCACCAATGTACAACTCACCCTGCACGCCGATCGGGACCGGATGTAGAAAGGAATTCAAGATGTAGATCTGCGTGTTGGCGATAGGGCGACCAATCGTCACCTCGTCTCCCAAGGTAATTCTGGCAGCGGACGCGTTGGCTGTCGCCTCAGTCGGGCCGTAGATATTCCAGATCTGGAGATACGGCAGCACGGACAAGGAGCGCGCGACCAGCTCTTTGCTTAGCGGCTCGCCGCCGAAAAATAGATACGCCAGACCTTCGCCCGGCGGCGAGGCTTGACCGGACTGGATGGCGTGGAGGATGGCCGTCCATAACGATGGCACGCAGTTCAGCCCGACCTTTGTCCGCGCGGCAAGTGCCGACAGCAGCGTGGCGGGCTCCGCCAAGACCTCCTCCGGGAGAATCCACACCTCGCCGCCTCGCAGGAGCGGGGGGAAGAGTTGCTTCAGGCACATGTCGAAGGTCAGTTTTGTCGTCAGGGGCATGCGGAGTCCATGGTCGCCTAGCGGACCCTCGTTGACCCAGCACAGATAATTGACGAGGCCGCCGTGCTCGCACATGACTCCCTTGGGCTGTCCCGTCGAGCCCGAGGTGTACATCACATAGGCAAGGTTCTGGGCGGTGGCCCCACTTACCGGATTTTTTTCACTCTCCTGAGCGATAGCTTCCCACCCGGAATCCAGGCACACAACGCGCCCCCCATAATCGGGCAGGCTTTCCAGCCAATGCTTCCGCGTCAGCACCACTGGCGCGTGGGCATCTTGCAGCATGAACGCCAGGCGCTCCTTGGGATACGCCGGATCCAATGGCAGCCAAGCTCCGCCGGCTTTGAGAATGCCCAGAACCCCGACGACCATCTCCGGACAGTGTTCCATGCCAATGGCCACCGGCACCTCCGGCCCCACGCCCAGCGTTTGCAGGTGATGGGCCAGTTGATTGGCGCGAGCGTTGAGTTGAGCGTAGGTCAGCACCGCTTCGCGCGTGCTCGCGTGGTCACGGAGTTGCTGTCCCTCAAACATGACGGCCACGCTGTCCGGCGTCCGCTGAACTTGTTCCTCAAACAATTGGTGGAGGCACTTGTCTTTGGGGTAATCGGTCCTGGTATCGTTGAACTCGATCAACAGTTGCCGGCGTTCCGCACCGGTCAGAATTTTCAAATCACCAATCGCGGCGGCCGGATCGCGGATGACACTTTCCAGCAGCGCCTGAAAGTGTCCCGCCATCCGGGCGATGGTGGCGGCATTAAACAGGTCGGCGTTGAAGCGGATGGAGGCGGAAAGCGATCCGGTCGTCTCGATAATCAACATGACCAGATCCAGAGTCGCGGCCCGGCGTTCCAGAGGGATCGACTCCATCACAAGCCCGCCCAGATCCATCCAGAGTCCGGTTTCGCCGTGCGCGAATGCCGATCCGGCCTGTTCGATGAGCCGGTGCGGTTTATCCAGGACGAACATGGTCTGGCAGAGCGGTGATCGGCTGAGATCCCGGGGTGGCCGGAGTCGTTGGACCAGGCGCAGGGTGGGGTAATCCTGATGTTCGAGAGCCGCCAACACGGTCTCACGCACCTGACCCAGAAACGCCCGGAAGGTTGGATTCCCGGAAAGATTCGCTCGTAAGACAACCGGATTGGCGAAGAAGCCCACCAGCCCTTCAAACTCAGCTCGGCTCCGGCCGGCCATGGGAGAAGCCACGAGGATGTCTTCCTGGCCGCTGTGGCAGTAAAGCATCAGTTCGAACGCCGCCAGCAGGACCATGTACAGCGTCGCCCCCTCGGCTTTGGCGAGCGACCTGAGCCGCCGTGCCAGTTCCTCGTTCAGAATGAAATCGTGCTGCGCGCCACGAAACATCTGAATCGGCGGTCGCGGCTGGTCGGTCGGCAGATTGAGCACGGGTAACGGGCCGGCCAATTGTTTCTTCCAGTAGTCCCAGAGCCGTTCGCCGGTCAAACTCGCCAGCATTTCGGTCTGCCAACGAACGAAGTCCGTGTATTGCAGATCAAGCGGAGGGAGAACCGCTGGTCGACCGGCCTTTTCCGCCAGATACAGCACGCCGAGTTCATTCAGGATCACCGCGAGGGACCAGAAATCGACCACGATATGATGAATGACCAGCAACAGGATGTGCTCCTGCGCCGATCGAGTGAACAGACTCACCCGCATAACCGGCCCTCGTTCCAAGTCAAACAGGCGCTGGGTTTCCTCGACCAGCCGGGTCTGCAGCTCATCCCCGCGCCAGGTTGAAGCATCAATCTCCTCGAAGTGGACCGGCTGATGTTCGTGGATCTGTTGAACGGGTTTGCCGGAGTGCACCGCAATCGTGGTCCGCAGGGAAGGATGGCGATCCACCAGCGCCTGAAACGCGCGCCGGAAAGCCGGGATGTTTACTGCGGAGCGGATGCGCGCCGCAAAACTGACATTGTAAATCGAGCTTTCCGGCGCGAACTGGCACAAAAACCAGATCCCCTGCTGATTATCGGAGAGAGGATGTAACGGTTGGGACTCGCTCACCTTTCTCCGCAGGAGCTGCGCTAAAAGGGCGCGCTTTTCATTGGGTGTAAGATCGGCAATTGGCCGGGCGGTCGGCAGTGTCCTAATTTGCTGAGAGTTCATCTGCGCCGGCATGATCCGTATCGTAACAGCCCGGTCAGGCTGGGGAAGCCCAAATCACCGTTGACATACCGTCCTCAAATTTCATCCGATGCGCTTTTCGCATATCGGGAAGCGGTTGAATACGGCTTTGGCGCAAATGCCGATTATGGGCAAATTGTAAAAACCTACACCGTCGTCAACCTCAACAAAGATACGGCGAGTAGGTATAGTCCGGCGGAAGTCGTCAAAACCGAAAAGACAATTGTGCAAGGTGCGCCCAACGTGAATTTGATTTCGACTTCTCACGTCGAAAAACAAAATCATACGCTGCGGATGCATTGTTCCATGTTGCGATACATCCTCCTGTTCTATCAGGATGCCGCACTTTTCAACCGCCCTTTACGGGGGATTGCCGCAATGCTAAGCTGCCGCCGTGAAAATGACCATTTTACGTCAATGGCACACGCCAATGAGCAAGGATGAATACAAATGTTCGGCGGCATCCCGTGAATAATCCACGCCAAGAACTAATCTCATTATTGCGCGGTTTATTCGCCTGTCCTGTGATCAGTTTTTTGGGACGGCGTGGCTTTGTTGATGCACTCACAAACAGTGGGTTGAGCTTCGATGCCGACGACAGGCGCACGGACGAGCTTGTGTCGCTTCTCCGCTATCTCGTCGCACTCGGTCTTCTTGACGAGGCTACACCGCTGCGATTCACCGCGACTGAATTGGGCCATAAGGTTTTCCAGCGCTTCGGTGCATTCTGCCTCATTGAGTCCTATGATGAGTATTTCCGCGATTTGGATTGGGTCTTGCCGCAATCCAACTTGCCCCGTCCAAG
>JBEKON010000046.1:0-14964 GCA_049521735.1 Verrucomicrobiota bacterium | reverse complement strand
TTGGTCTGCACGCGCTGCGCGGAAGTGATTGAAATTGACGAATGTTTTCCGCGCAAAATCGAATCGCGCATCGCCGCTGCAAACGGCTTCAAAGCCGTGACCCACAAGCTGGAATTTTTTGGAATCTGCCCTGATTGCCAGCGGTGATTTTTCCTCTTTGTCAGATTCCGCCCGAACAAACCGGCTTTTTCTGCGCGGACTGCGAGAAGGCGGCTTTAAGCCGTTTTTTCAGACAGCCAATCTTCCAGATGGAGGTATTCCTTGATTTTCCGGCGTTCGTAGCGGTGTTTCCGCGCCTTCTTCGGTTGATGTTGTGTTTTGCGAAATAGATGCCTTGGGTTACAAACTGCTTCGCTGATCGTTTCCAAGGATTTTGTCATAACACCTTTCCTTTCTCCAGAATTGCAGTGAAAGTGATGCTGAAAGATTCCATTAATTTACTTTTATTCCCATAAATTGGACTTTCATGTCAAAATTTTGTTCAAAAAGATTTTTTTCTGAACGAAGCGAAATAACCCGAAACGCCGCTTTCTTTGGCTTTTGCCTGAAATCCGGTCAATCGCGCCACGGCGTGAAATTGAGGAGTTCAATCTCGGTCAGGTATGGATGCAATGCGACTTGCGTGACGCTGGTGTATTCAATGCCGAATGCATTGGTTTTCGGCAGCGGCAGATCGAGCAAAATTGAGAGCATCATGCGAATGACGCCGCCGTGACAAAAAATGGCAACGGTTTTGCCTTGATGACGGCGGATGATTTTAAACAGGCACGGCTCGACGCGGGCGCGGAATTGGATGCCATTTTCGCCGTTGGGCACCGCCCCCAGCTCGATTTCGTGGAGCCAGTCGTAGGGATGGACGCCGAATTTTCCCCCAACCTCTTTCCATGTGAATCCCGTCCAGTCGCCAAAATCCACCTCACGCAAGCCGGGCAAAATGATTTGTGCAGGCGCGCCGTTTTTAAGCAACGGTGCGACGGTTTGCTGCACCCGTTTCATCGGACTGGAGTAAATGGCGGCGATTTTTTTGCCGCGCAGATAATCGGCAAGTATTTTGGCCTGCTCATGGCCGCGCGCCGACAGGCCCATGTCGATCCGGCCTCCGAACTTGTGCTGATAACGCGGTTCGATTTCCGCGTGGCGGACCAGCAGCAATCGCGTTGGCTGCGGGGATTGGATTTTTCGCCGCGAAATTTTGGAGGATGGCTTGCCCACGGAAAATCAACCTTGAGCAATGGCTTTTCCCTGCGCGGCGAGCAAATCGTGAATGCCAGTCTTGCCGAGCGCGAGCAAATCGGCGAGCTGCGATTCGGTGAACGTGGCCTCCTCACCGGTGCCCTGCACCTCGATGAATTCGCCGGAGGAATTCATCACCAGATTCATATCCACCGCCGCGGCCACGTCCTCGGCATAACACAAATCCAGCAGCGGCTGGCCGTTGACGATGCCGACGCTGACACCGGCGACGGCATTCAAAATCGGATTTTCCGTCAGTTTTTTGTCGTCGAGCAATTTTTTTACCGCGAGCGACAATGCGACAAAAGCGCCGGTAATGGCCGCGGTGCGCGTGCCGCCGTCGGCTTGGAGCACGTCACAATCCACCCAGATCGTGCGTTCGCCGATTTTTTCGAGGTCGAGCGCGGCGCGCATGGCGCGGCCAATGAGCCGCTGGATTTCCTGCGAGCGCCCTTCAATTTTTCCCTTCGCGCTGTCGCGTTGCTTTCGCTGCAAAGTGGAGTAGGGGAGCATCGAATACTCGGCGGTAATCCAGCCGCCTTTGGTCCCGCCATCGCGGGATTCCTTCATCCAGCGCGGCACGGTTTCCTCGACGGTCACACCGCAAATGACCCGTGTGTTGCCCCATTCGATGAGCGTCGAACCGGTGGCGTGCGGTGCGATATGATTTTGAAAACGCAGCGGGCGAAGTTGAGTTGCGGAACGACCGTCCACCCTCCGCAGTGCTACGGAGGACGGGTCGGCGCGGATGGATGAATCAGCCATAAACACTGGCGATATTAAACGTCAATCGCTTCGAGGAAAAGCAAAACAACCACGAATTAACCCTGACGGACACGAATTGCCGCGAATTGAAAACGCATTTGCGAAAATTGGCGAAATTCGCGTCAGCCTTTCTTGCCGGCCTCAATTTGCGCAAACAGGCTTTCCAGACTGTTCAGCGGCGTGTCCTTTTTCGGGTTCAAAATCTGGCGGATATATTCGACGGCGTCGGGAATGTTCCGGATGGATTTGGGCAGCATCGCGCCGGCGGCATTGGCATGGCCGCCGCCCTGGAATTTTTCGGCCACCTTGAGCGCTTCGCCAGCCCGGCTGCGAAAGCTGGCAAAAACAATGTTCCCGCGCCGGAACAATGTGACCAGCACCGGATATTTCGTGGCCTGCTGCTCCAGCAACTGGTGGACGACCAGATTGTTGTTGCCGACAACGGTGTCCACATAGCCGACGGTCGGGCTGATTTCCGTAATGTTGCCCTTGCTCCATTCAAAGCCGATCGGATTTTCAATTCGGCGTTTGACGGCCATGACTTCGAGCAACGGATGGTCGAGCAACTTCTCGATATTGCCCTCGATGAGCGTGTACAGGTTCCAAAACTGGTAAATTTTGACGAGGTTCGCGTAATCACAAGCCAGCTCGAAGTCGGGATCGTCTTCGAGAAACAAATCAGCGACGTCGTTCAAGTGAACGAGCCGGGCGAGAGCAGGCGATTCAATCTCGTTTTGCTGGCAAAGCTCGTAACAAAGCAGGCCGGCGGATTTATTCACGTCGTGAATGAGCCATGCGTTTTTTGCCGCGGTATCAGTGACATGATGGTCAATGACGACCCAATCCGGCCTGTCGAGGCGCGGCTCAAACGTAAAGTCGGCGACCCATGCGGCCTTTTCGCGCAGCTCGCGTTGTCTCCAGAAATTGTAATGATACGCCTCCAGCGGAACGTCCGAGTTGAAAAGTTTTTTGGCGAGCCGTTGCAACAACGCGCCCGCGAGCAATCCATCGAGATCGCTTTCGTGCGTGATGATAACTTCCGGTTTAGGCAGCGGCGTCATGACGGCTGGAATTTAATTCAGGTCGGGGCACAAGGCGAGCGGGGAATTTGCACCAAGGTAGGGCTTGCCCAAATCAAAAAACTCTGGACACGATTCTGCAATGGGAGTAATCAACGGATAGTCGGAAAAATCCGAGCTTCAAGGTGCCATGTTGTTTCGGCTGCTTCTTTTGAAACATGGATTCGCATTTAATCAAATTATGAAAAAACAAATTCTTTCCCTTCTCGTTCTCCCCATTTTGATGACTGGCTGCCGCACGGATCACAACACGGCCTCGGTCTATGAATCATGGTTTAAGACGCAGGACGATGTCGCTATTGTTCTCAATAAACACCTTGGCGGCCCCCGTTTCAAAATCGTTGCCATCAAAGGCGCCATTTATCCGCTCGGCACGACGTTTTACGGGACAAGCCCAAGCCGGGGATGCCAGTTTTCGACCAATGACATTTTCTATGCCGATCTCACGCCATGGCCGGAAGTTTTTCAGAGCCGAACCTTCGGTTTCGACGTCAGTGTGCCGTTTGAGTGGGCTGCGGCAATTGGAGCGGGAAAAGCGGGGGCCAACCTCAAAACCCAACACAGCTTTCACATGAGGTATTCAAACCTGCGGCAAGAGTTTGTCTATGATGAAACCCTGCTGAATCAAATTTCGAACGGCGTATGCCGATTGTCTATCGAAGACGTTTTGGCCCAACCACGGCCAATTCTTCGCGGGTATTTGATTGGAACGCTTGTCGTATCCAGCACCAACAGTTTTGACGTTGGCGCAAATTGCACCATTACCAACGTCGCCGGGTTGAATATCAAATACAGCGCCGACAAGGGTTTTTTAATTGAACAAACCAATGCCATAGCGTGGTTTGGCATTTATTCAACCATTCAGGTCGGCAAGGAATATCGGAAAATGACGTCTGAAGAAACCCGGCAAGAGATGATGAAAAGCCCCGGCGAATTTGCCACGAAGAGCTTTGACTCGGAACGACCTGTTAAAATCTCCGTGATTCAATTAGCCGCGCCGTCCGACGAGGAGGCAGCCGCCTTGTCTCAGATTCAATAAAAATTCTTCCGCGGCAAATAGACGCGAGGGGCAATCCGTAAAGGGGTCAGTCCTTAGTTTTGACACTTTTCTCCCCGGCACGGTGTGGAGGACTCGTTGAGAGTTGAGGTCAATCGTTTGGCACGGAGTCGTTTCTTGTGCGGACGCTCCGGTTTTCGGTTAAATCAAAAATCTCTTTGAAAACCGCCGGGTTTCCCGCCACCATGCGCACTCGCTTTGGATGCTGAATTCCGCAATCCGAATTCTGCATTCTGCATTCGCATGAAACGCACGCATCATTGCAACGAATTGCGCCCGGCGCATATCAAACAAACCGTGACGCTGTCGGGCTGGGTCCATTCCCGGCGCGACCTCGGCGGACTCATTTTCATTGATATCCGCGACCGCGAAGGCCGCACGCAAACCGTCTTTGACCCTTCGCTGATGTCAAAAGAACTTTTCGAGCAGGCCGCTTCGCTCCGCAGCGAATGCGTCGTCAGCATCACCGGTCGCGTGCGCCATCGCCCGGAAGGAACGAATAATCCAAAAATTCCCACTGGCGAAATCGAAGTATTGGCCACCAAACTGGAAGTGCTGAATATGGCCGAGGTCCTGCCGTTTCCTGTGGACGACCCCGAAGTGGCGAGCAAGGTGAACGAGGAGTTGCGCCTGCAGTATCGCTACCTGGATTTGCGCCGGCCCGAGATGGCGCGCAATCTCCGTCTGCGCAGCAAAGTGGCCACCGCCACACGCATGTTCATGGAGGAACAGGGATTCCTGGATGTGGAAACGCCGACGCTGTTCAAGTCCACTCCGGAAGGCGCGCGCGAATTTCTCGTGCCGAGCCGCGTGAGTCCCGGACAATTTTACGCGCTGCCGCAATCGCCCCAGCAGTTCAAACAAATCCTCATGGTCGCAGGCGTTGAAAAATATTTTCAGCTCGCGCGCTGTTATCGCGATGAAGATTTGCGCGCCGACCGCCAGCCGGAGTTCACGCAGATTGACATCGAAATGTCGTTCATCGAGCGCGAAGACATTTACACGTTGATTGAAGATTTGTTGAAACGCATCTGGAAAGTCGCGCTCAATGTTGATGTGCCGACGCCGTTCAAGCGGATTTCATTCGAGGACGCGCTGAACCGCTATGGCATTGACAAGCCTGACACGCGCCTGGGCATGGAGCTCGTGGATTTCACCGAGGAATTCCGCGGCAGCAAGTTCAAGGTGTTCGGCGGCGCGGTCGCCAACGGCGGAGTGGTGAAGGCGCTTAACGCCAAAGGTCTTGCCGGCGTTACGCAGGGGCAAATAGACACCATGACGGAGTATGCCAAAAGCTTTGGCGCGAAGGGGCTGGCTTATATCAAGGTCGAAAAGGGGGCAGACGGTGCTACCGTCGAATGGAAATCGCCGATTGTGAAATTTTTCAGCGACGCCGAGAAAGCCGCGTTGACGAAGAAACTGGCCATCGAAGAGGGCGACTTGATTTTGTTCGCCGCTGATCAATGGCTGAATGCATGCGAAGTCCTCGGCAAAATCCGTTTGTATTGTGCGGACGTTTTGAAAGAGCAGGGGAAACTGACGATTCCCGCCGACCGGTTTGATTTTCTGTGGATTGTGGATTTTCCGCTGTTGAGTTTCGACAAGGAACAAAACCGGTGGTATTCGAGCCATCATCCGTTCACCGCGCCGATGGCGGAGGACATTCCGTTGCTCAAGACCGATCCGAGGAAAGTCCGCGGCCAGCATTATGATATTGTGGTGAACGGTGTGGAGCTTGGCGGTGGTTCGATTCGTATTCATCGGCCCGACGTGCAGAAAATGGTGTTTGAAGAAGTGCTGCAAATCCCGCCGGACATGGTGAAGGCGCGGTTTGGTTACATGCTGGAGGCGTTCAAATACGGCGCGCCGCCGCATGGAGGGATTGCGCTTGGCTTTGACCGTCTCGTCGCAATTCTTTGTGACACACCGACCATCCGCGACGTGATTGCGTTTCCAAAGACCGCCAAAGGCGCTGATTTGATGACCGATTCGCCCGCTGCCGTGGAGCCGAAACAACTGCGCGACCTGCATCTGGAATTGAAAGTGACGAAGAAGGAATGAATAACTCGCCCTCACCTTTTATCCTCTCCCCCAGGAGAGGAAACATCCTTAGTCCATCTCTGATTTTGTGGATAAACATCCGTGCCAATCCAGTCGCAGGAATTTTAAGACGACGGGAAACGATTCTCCTTCTCCTTGGGGAGAAGGCCGGGATGAGGGAGATATGAGCCCCCAATGATTTCTCTTTTTTGGCGGTCTACCCTTCGTGTTTTGCAAACGTTAATCATAGTTTACGTTTTGATTGTCCTGGCGGCGGCAATTTTTCAGCGCCGGCTGATTTATTTTCCAAGAACAATTCCAGCCGGGCTTGCGGAGCGGGCCGCTGCCGAAAATGGCTTCGTGCCATGGCGAAACAAGGCGGGTCAAATCATCGGATGGAAATTGCCCGCCCGTTCACTGCCGACGAAAAGTGTTTTGATTGTTCACGGCAACGCCGGCTGTGCGATCGATCGCGAATATCTTGCAGGGCCAATCCATGACGCGGCCTCTGTTGATGTTTATGTGCTCGAATATCCCGGCTATGGCGCGCGTGCCGGTTCACCAGGCAAACGGAGCTTCATTGCCGCTGGGGAGGAAGCGTTTGAATCATTGCCGAATGGCTTGCCCGGATATGTGGTGAGTGAATCCATCGGCGCGGGAGTGGCCTGCCATTTGGCCAAAGTCCATTCCACGGAAGTCGCCGGACTGCTGCTTTTCATGCCATACCACGATCTGGCTTCCGTGGCGCAACGCAAAATGTTCTTTCTTCCGGCTTATTTGTTTTTGTTAGACCGTTTCAATCCAGCCGAAGACCTGAAAAATTACCGTGGGCCGGTGAAAATCGTTCTCGCCGGCGCCGACGAAATCATTCCTGCGACGTCCGGACTCCGGTTGTTTAAGGGATACAAAGGGCCGAAAACCCTTCAAATCATTCCCGGCGCTCACCACAACGATGTCGCTGAACAATCCGCCGACTGGTGGAAGGGCGTTTTTTCATTCTGGCAACAAAACAGCCAGACGACGCGCAGGATACCGCGGTGACTGTTGCGCCTGTTGGCGCCGGATGGATTCGACTTGCCGAGTTTCGCTAATTTTGCGATGACTATACACGCGCGGTTTTTTATGAATGCATTACTTCAAAACCTGATCAAACTCCAATCCATCCAATTTGGCGAAGTCAAAGATAAGAACGCCGAGGAGACCACGGCGGAACTGCGCACCCAAATTCCATCACAAATTCTCGGCCACTATGACCGTCTGGTCGCCCACAGGAAAAAGGGCGTTGCGATTGTTCGCAACCAGGTCTGCACCGGCTGTCACATGCATCTGCCCATCGGCGTGATTATGACGCTCATGCACGCGCAGGACATTCAGCTCTGTGAGAACTGCGGCCGGTATCTTTACCTGCCGCCTGCGGTGAAAATGGAAGTTGCGGAACAGACCGCCAGCCCAAAGCCGGTAAAGAAAACCCGGAAGTCGAAGAAATCTTTGCAGGCGGTTTGACGGTTCAGTAATTGATTTGGAAACGCCAGCGGCCCGCACAAGAAAAGGAGGCATGCAGACCTTCCGTCATTCCCGAATAATGTAACTCAGGTTTTCCAATTCAATGGCGAGGTCGACGTTGTTGGCCATCACTTCCTCCAATAGGGTTGGGCCGGAGCGACTGCGTGACTTGCATCTGGAGTTGAAAACGATGAAGAAAAAACCATGATGTGCAGCGCAGATGATAATGACCAAGCCGGCTGACCATTCGAAAAATCCTGAAAACCATTCTTTCATTTTGTCGTTGTGGGCGGTCGGCTTTGGTTTTGTCTTCGGCACGATTTTTGTGGCCCTGTTGGAATGGGGGTATGTCTGGGGAATCCCCGCCGGATTGCCCGGCTTGGCCGGGTGGATGTTGCCGGTTGCAATGTTCAGTCAGGCCGGTCTATTTAATCTTTTGCCGGCGGCCATCCTGACGGGCGCGGTCGTCGCGGGTGTTCGGGGCCAGTCATTGCGGTGGCTGGGAGGCCTGCTGTTCGGACTGCCCGGCATTGTCGTTTTGACCGATGTCCTGATCTACCGCCTGTTTCGCCATCATATTGACGCCTTCGTCTGGAATCTGATCATCACTCCCGAATCCCGAAAGTATCTTTGGCAGGAAACCATGCTTTCGGGAAAAATGACCATGGTTACCGTCGGGACCCTTTTCGCGCTGTGCCTGATTTTTTTCATCTGGCTGGGGACCTGGGTGACGCCCCGGCTGGCGCGGTTGGTTTTTTTGCGTCGAATGGTGGTGTTTTTTTTTGTCGCGCTCTGTCTCTGCGCGGCTGTCGAACGGGTCACGTATGCGCTGATCAGACTGAGTAACCCCTCTCTCGCCGAGGTGCTGCAAGAGGTTTTGCCGCATTACTGGCCGCTCCGGGTGCGTACCCTCGCGCGCAAATTGGGATATGTGCCGCCGCTAGTTCTGAGGGTGGCGGTGGTGCCGGACACCTCGGGTTGTTTGGACTTGCCCAAACAGCCCCTGGTCTCGCGCGATCCGCTCCACTGTCCCAACATCCTCATCGTCGCCGTTGAGGGAGGCCGACCCGACGCGCTGAACGAAGTGATTATGCCCAAAGTCCATGCGCTGGCGACCAATGCCTTGTGGCTGCAAAATCATTTTTCCACAGGCAACAACACCGGCCACGGGATCTTCGGCCTGCTGTATGGGATCCCGCCGACTTACGCGACGAGGGTTATGGCGCAATTCAAGGATCCACCGTGGTTCGATCTGCTGGCAGCTCGGCATTACCAGTGGCGGATTTTTTCCTCGGACACGCTGAATTTCCCTATGTTGCGACAAACGGCCTTTGTCCAGTTGACCAATTACATCACCGACCAATGGGATTGTCCCCACCTGGAGCGAGACCGCCGGATGACGGACCGGTTTGTGGAATATCTTCAGACGCGGAAGGAGCAGGCGGGCGACGCCCGACCGTTTTTCGGATTTCTTTTTTATGATGCCACCCACCAACCATACGAATACCCGCCGGAATGCGCCATCCTGCCCACCGAAGACAATTCAGGTAAAATAAACTATGCCCGGCTGGCCGCCTTTCCCTCCGCGTCCAGGGGGATAAAAAACCGTTATCTGAACGCCATGCATTATGTGGACAGCCAGATTGGACGGGTGATTCGCCGGCTTGGGGAAACCGGCGAGTATGAGCGAACCGTAATCATCATCATCGGGGATCATGGCGAGGAGTTTGATGAATGCGGTCATTTTGGACACGCGAGCGATTTTAACAAATATCAAACCCGGACATTTGCCGTGCTCCGTTTCCCCGGAGGACCGCCACAAGCCGTTACCAACATGACGAGCCACCTCGACTTTGTCCCGTCGGTGCTGACTTGGATGGGCATTACCAATGCGCTGGCGGATTACACCACCGGTCGGCCCATCCAAACCATCGGGATGGACGGGGATCATTCCCCCATCCTTATTTCCGGATGGCGCGGGTTTGCCCTGGTCAAACCCGGGAGCGTGACGGTATTTGGCACGAAGGGGCCGACCCGGTATCAGGATGATTGCGATCATCCGTTGTCACCCGGCGATCCGCGCTGTCCCAGTCCGGTTGAGATGGTGAATGCACTGGAGCAGACGCGGCAGTTCTTGAAGTAGCATTCCGCAGGGATGCAATTTCCTGCTCGCCAAACGCGCTTTTTTTGCCGATTCTTAACCGATAAATTAAAATTATGTTCACCGGCACTTATACCGCAATCGTCACCCCGTTCAAAAACGGCAGGGTGGATGAAATCGCACTCAACCGCCTGATTCAATTTCAAATCAAGGGCGGTGTGGACGGCATCGTGCCCGTCGGCACCACCGGCGAATCGCCAACGGTGGATTACGAAGAGCACATTCGCATCATTGAACGTTCGGTGATATTTGCACGCGGCAAAATCAAAGTCATCGCCGGCACCGGTGCGAATTCGACAAGCGAGGCGATTCATCTGACGCAACAGGCCGGGAATGTCGGCGCGGACGGCTCGCTCCAGGTTGCGCCCTATTACAACAAACCGACGCAGGAAGGTTTGTTCCAGCATTTCCGCGCAATCGCACGCGCTACAAGGCTGCCCATCGTGCTTTACAGCATTCCGGGCCGTTGCGGCATTGAAATCGGCGTCGAGACCGTCCGGCGTTTGGCGTGCGAATGCAAAAACATCGTTGGCATCAAGGAAGCGGGCGGGAGTTGCGACCGCGTTTCGCAGTTGCGCGCGGCACTCGGTCCGAAATTCACGATTTTGTCCGGCGACGATTCGTTGACACTGCCGTTCATGGCCGTCGGCGCGCAGGGCGTCATCAGCGTGGCGTCCAACGTCATCCCGCGCGAAGTCGTGCAAATGGTGGATGCATTCACGCGCGGTCAAATCCGAAAAGCGTCGCAGCTTCATGCGAAACTATATCCGCTGTTCAAGGATTTGTTTATTGAGACAAACCCGATTCCCGTCAAAGCCGCGCTGGCGATGATGGGATTGATTGCCGAGGAATATCGTCTGCCGCTGGTGCCGATGAGCGCGGCAAATCGCGCAAAACTGCGCGCGACGATGAAGGCGTGCGGCGTCTTGAAATAATTTAACGCCATATGACACGGATCATCATTACAGGAGCGAAAGGCCGGATGGGTCAGGCGCTCGTTTCGTGCGCGAAAAATTTTTGCGACCTGCGAGTCGTCGCGCAAATTGACGTGGGAGATGATCTGTCCGCCGCCATTGCGCGAGGGGATGTTGTCGTTGATTTCAGTTCGCATACGGCAACGGCGGAAATCGCGGGGCTTTGCGCAAGGCACAAAAAAGCCATTGTCATCGGAACAACCGGCCATTCTGAATCTGAACAATCCGCAATCCGAAATCTGAAATCCGCAATTCCAATGGTGTGGTCGTCGAATTATTCCACCGGTGTGAACACGCTGTTCTGGCTCACGCGCAAAGCGGCGGAAATTCTGGGGCCGGACTTCGATTTGGAAATTGTCGAGATGCATCATCGCCTGAAAAAGGACGCACCGAGCGGCACGGCGAAATCGCTGGCGGAAATTCTGGCCGGCGTGCGCAACCTGCAACTCGACAAAGCGGCGCGACATGGTCGCGTCGGCATTGTCGGCGAACGGACGGCTTTGGAGATCGGCATTCATTCCGTGCGCGGCGGCGATGTCGTGGGCGATCACACAGTCATTTTTGCGAATACCGGCGAGCGGCTTGAATTAACGCACAAAGCTTCAAGCCGCGAGACGTTTGCCAACGGCGCGTTGCGCGCGGCGCTGTGGGTCGTCAAACAAAAACCCGGCCTTTACGACATGCAGGACGTGCTTGGTTTAAAGTAGGACAGGCTTCCAGCCTGTCTCCATTTTTAATTCCTTGATGCAGACGGAAATTCAGAGACAGGCGCGACGCCTGTCCTACGTTGCCCTTGGTTCCAACCTTGGCGATTCGCGCCGAATCATTTTGGATGCGATGTTGCGACTGCAAAATTTTTCCGGCCTGCCGATTCTAAAATCATCACTCTGGCGAACGTCGCCTGTAAATTGCCCGCCGGATTCGCCGCCGTTTGTGAATGCGGTTGCCGGCCTGGCGGCAAGGGCAGGGGAGACGCCGGAATCGTTGCTTGAAAAACTTCGCAAGCTGGAAAAGGAATTTGGCCGTCAATCCCAAAGGATTTTGAATGAACCTCGTCCGCTGGATTTGGATTTGATTGCGTTCGGCACGGAAACACGCCCTGCCGCGCCGAAGCGCAGCGAAGGCGGGAACACGCCAAAACTCATTTTGCCGCATCCGCGGGCGCATCTGCGGCGGTTTGTGCTTCAGCCGTTGAGCGAAATCGCGCCGGAATTGATTTTGCCGGGGCAGGACAAAACCGTTTTACAATTACTCGCCGAACTTGCGGGTGAGGAAACTGTCACCCGGCTTTGAATGTTTCTCCGAAAATCCGTTTATATTCGAGCATGACGTAGCGGTCGGTCATGCCGGCGAGGTAATCACAAACGGCGCGGTGCAGGCCGGCTTTGTGGATGCGGCGATGGGATTGCTCGCCGATTTCCTTCGGGTGCTTGAGATAGAAATGAAACAGCGTTTCAAGCAACTGCAAGGCACGCCGGTTCGGCGCGCGGAGGGCTTTGTTGTAGTAGAGATTTTTGTAAAGATAATCGCGCAATTCGAGGTTCAATGCGCGGCGTTCGGGGCTGTGTTGCACCAGCGCCTTCGGAAAAAGCCGGACTTCATCGGCTGACTGCACACCGGCGGCGAGGATAAGCCGTTCGCTGGTCTCAACGACGTCTCGAATCTGCATGTCAATAATCGTCCGAATAACGAAATAACGGCGGCATTCATCAGGCAAATCACCATGCTCCTTTTTCACAAGCCGCGCAGCCTGCGCCCAAACACGAACGTCGCGGGCGAGATTTTTTTCGGAAAACAATCCGGAATCGAGTCCGTCGTCAAGGTCGTGGCTGTAATAAGTGATTTCGTCGGCGAGATTGGCGACTTGCGCTTCGAGCGATGAATTTTTGGCATCGAATCCTCTTCGCCTGCCGGGATGATCGTAAGCGGTGTAATGTTTCACCAAGCCCTCGCGAACTTCCCATGTCAAATTCAGGCCGGGAAAATCCGGATATTTTTGTTCCAGTTCCTCGACGATGCGCAAGCTCTGGCGGTTGTGCTCGAAACCGCCGTGGCCGGCCATCAACCGGTTCAAAACAGTCTCGCCTTTGTGGCCAAACGGCGAATGGCCGATGTCGTGCGCGAGCGCAATGGTCTCCGCCAAATCGGCATTCAGTTTCAACGCGCTGGCAACATTGCGTGAGACGGCCGCGACTTCGATCGTGTGAGTGAGGCGGGTGCGGAGATGGTCGCCGGTGCCGTTGAGGAAAACCTGTGTCTTGTATTCAAGACGGCGAAACGCGCGGGAGTGGATGACGCGGTCGCGGTCGCGCTGGTAATGCGTGCGCCATTCGGGCGGCGGTTCGGGATATTTGCGCCCGCGGGTGTCGCCGCAAAATTGAGCGTAAGGTGCGAGAATTTGCCGCTCAATTTGTTCCAGTTCAAATCGAGTTCGGGGCATGTTTCAAATACAGAACAAAGAATGTCGAATGGAGAATTAGGTTCAACCGGCCGATGGCTCTTGGACCGAAATTCCGCGCAATTCGAAAAGCCGGCGAATCGTGTCTTCGATCAAATTGTTCGGACAAGACGCGCCGGCGGTGACACCGACGGTGATTTTACCGGGCGGCAGCCAATCGCGCGTTTCGATTTCCTCCCTGCGATGCTGATCGTAATGACGAATGAGTTTGTCCGATTCCATTTTGGCCGCGTTCTTGATGAAGTAAGTCGGCAATTTGGCTTCGCCCATTTCGGCAAGGTGCGAAGTGTTCGATGAATTGTAACCGCCGATGACGATGAGCAGGTTCGGCGGATCGAGCAGCATTTTTTCGAGCGCGTCCTGACGTTCCTGTGTCGCGCCGCAAATTGTGTCGAAAAAACGGAAATGTTTGTCAATTTCCGCCACGCCGAATTTTTTCTCCATCGCGCTCTTAATGCGGCGTTGAACTTCCTCGGTTTCGCCGCGCAGCATGGTGGTTTGATTCGCGACGCCGACGGCTTGCAGGTGAATATCGGGGTCAAAACCTTGCGAATAGGCGCCTTTGAATTTTTCCAGGAATTCGCGTTTGACGCCGCCGTTCACGATGTAATTGCAAACGTAATCGGTTTCCACAAGGTTGAGGACAACGAGATAGTGACCGCTGCCATAGGCGCGCGCTTGTGAAGTCGTGGCCTTGGTTTCCTCGTGTTTCGCCTTGCCATGAATGATGCTGGTCACGTTTTCCTTCGAGTATTGTCGCACGCGTTTCCAGACACTCATCACGTCGCCACAGGTCGTGTCCACGAGAATGCAGCCTTTGGCTTCGAGCTTCTTTCGCGTGCCGACTTCCGTGCCGAACGCGGGAATGATGACGGCGTCGCCCGATTGCAGCTGCGACATTTCCTCGTCGGTCGGATTGGGCGAAATGATTTGGATGCCCATGTTGCGAATCTGATCATTGACTTCCGGGTTGTGAATGATTTCGCCAAGCAGATAGATCGGCGTGCTGGGCGACACCTCGGAAAAGTAATTTCGCGCGGCATAGGCGAGATCAATCGCGCGCTCGACGCCATAGCAAAAACCGAATTCCTTCGCGAGTTTGACGGTCAGATCACCGGCGGAAATCACGTTGCCGCTGGAGCGGATGCGCTCGACGAGTTCGCTGCGATAATGCGAAAGCACCTGCGCCTGCACCGCTTCCATGATGTCGGGCCGGCGAAGGTTGATTTTCCTCCGCGTCGCGGATGCTTCCATTGACATGATGAAAAACTAGACCTGAACGCGCAAAGCGTCCAGCAGAACTTCCGCGTCATTGCGCGGCGGAAAATTCGTGGGATGATTTGCCGAAGTCGGAGCGTAGCTCAGCTTGGTAGAGCACCAGCTTTGGGAGCTGGCTGTCGCAGGTTCAAATCCTGTCGCTCCGACCATTTTTCCTAAGGAGCTGACGCGCCTTGTTCAGTGTAAATGGAACGGGATGCCTGCTTGATAGAGCTTCAGCTCTGATCGAATGGCATCGGCCAGTGCGGTATTGGACTGTGTCTCGGCCAGTTGCAGAGCGCGCTGCGCGGTTTTCACCGCTTCGGGAAATCGCCCGGCCTCGGCGTAAGCGGCGGCGAGCGTGTGGAGAATGGTCGGGTTTCCTCCGCCAGTGAGCTGATTCGCCCGTTGGGCCAGTTCCACCGCTTTGTTGCCGT
>JBEKON010000045.1:0-14895 GCA_049521735.1 Verrucomicrobiota bacterium | reverse complement strand
CTTTCCTGATGCCGGACAAAAGTTTTTCGCGGGAAAATTCTTCGTGCCGGCCGTCGCGTTTGAGCACCATCAAACCTTCATGTTCGAATTCCTCGTAAGTGGTGAAGCGATGACCACACTTGCTGCATTCGCGGCGGCGGCGAATAGTGGCTCCCTCGCGCGACGCACGCGAATCAATGACTTTATCTTCCTGACAGCCGCATTTGGGGCAGCGCATAAAGCCACAGCTAATTGTGGTTGCCCATTTATAACATACAAAACTTTGGGGTGTCAAGGCATGGCCAAGAGAAGATATTCACAACCGGAAACGCCCGTCTTAGTCTATAACCACGCTTGCGTTCAGGTGATTTTCGATTATGCTCCGCGCTCCCGTTTTGCAGTAAACACCATTTCAAACGACTGATTTTTTAACTTATGGCAACAGCAAACGATCTCCGCCGCGGCATGGCAGTCAATTACAACGGCGACATTTGCGTGGTGCTCGACATGCAACACCGCACGCCGGGTAACCTGCGCGCATTCGTGCAGGCGACGCTCCGCAGTATCCGCACCGGAAAATCGTCCGATGTGCGGTTCAGTTCCACGGAGCGCATCGAACCGGTGCCGATGATCACCAAAAAAATGGAATACAGCTACAAGGACGGCGCGGACTACGTTTTCACCGACTCGGAAACTTACGAAACCGTCACACTCGCAGCGGAATTGGTTGGTGACGCGAAAAATTTTCTTGTGGAGAATGGCGCGGTAACGGTGACGTTCGTCGAGGAAAAAGCGGTGTCCATCGAATTGCCGCCGAGCGTGGCGCTGACGGTGTCCGACGCGCCGGAAGGCATTCGCGGCGACTCGTCGAGTAACGTGCAAAAGCCGGTGACGCTCGAAACGGGCATCACGGTGCAAGTGCCGTTGTTCATCAAAACCGGCGAGAAAATCAAGGTGGATACGCGCACCGGCAAATACATGGAACGCGCCTGACGGAAATTTTGAATTCGGAATTTCGAATGTAGAATAAAAGCCTACCTGCGCGGGTCTTTTTATTTTGCGACGGTAATCTCTTTACCAAAGCGCAGATGTTTGGATAGCTTTCCGGGCATGGCCGGGCAGCAACAAAAAGGAGAGAGAGAGTATCGCGGCATCGCCGTCTCCGACGGCGTTTGTCGCGGGAAAATCCTCGTGCTTCATCGCGCCCGCCACGTCATCGCCAGGCGCGAAATTTCAGCCGACGAGGTGGCCGGGGAGACCGGTCGTTTTGAAAAGTCGCTCGTTCAAACCCGCCAGCAAATTCTGGAGGTGCAGCACAAGGTCGTCGAAAATCTGGGCGCGAAGGAGGCGGACATTTTTGAAGCGCATTTGCTGATGCTCGAGGACCTTGCCCTGGTGGGTGAAGCCATCCGTCTGATTAAAGAGGAGAAGGTCAACGCCGAGTACGCCTTTCACAGCGTCGCCGAGCGTTACACCGAGGCGCTCCTCGCGGCAAACGACGAATATCTTCGCGAACGTGCCAGTGACATGCGCGATTTGGCATCGCGGGTGTTGGATAATTTGTTTGAAGTTAAAGACGCATTCGATCTGCGTCACCTCACCGAGCCGTGCATTTTGGTCAGCCACGACCTCAGCCCGTCTGCGACCGCGCAACTGGATAAAAAATTCGTGCTCGGTTTCGCCACCGACATTGGCGGTCAGACATCGCACACAGCAATCATGGCCCGGTCTCTGGGCATTCCGGCGGTGGTGGGGTTGCAAATTGCCAGTCAGGAATTGGAAAGCGGCGATTACGCGTTGCTCGACGGTTACAACGGCATGATTGTCGTCAATCCAACCGATCAAACGCTGTTTGCGTACGGCCGGCTCTTGCAGCGCAAGGCTTCGCTTGAAGAAAAGCTGCGCGAAATTCAGCGGCAGCCTGCCGTCACACTTGACGGCAAATTCATTCATCTGTCCGCAAACATTGAAGCCCCGACAGACACCGAGGCCGTTCTCTTGCATGGTGCGGAAGGCGTCGGATTGTTTCGCACGGAATATCTTTTCATCAACCGCGAAAGCCTGCCGACGGAGGAGGAGCAATATCAATCCTACCGCAAAGTCGCCACGGCGTTGAAACCTAATCCGGTCATCATCCGCACGCTCGATTTGGGCGGTGACAAGTTCGCCTCGCATTTGCAACTGGCGCAGGAGATGAACCCGTTTCTCGGCTGGCGGGCAATCCGGTTTTGTCTTGCGCAGCCGGAATTGTTCCGCGCACAACTTCGCGCCATTCTCCGCGCCAGCGCCGAGGGCAACGTGAAGATGATGTATCCGATGATTTCCGGTCTGGACGAATTGAACCAGGCCAATGTCATCGTCGAAAAATGCAAAGCCGAATTGCGCGTGGAAGGAGTGCCGTTCGATGAAAAAATGGACATTGGCGCGATGATTGAAATTCCATCGGCCGCGCTCATTGCCGATGCCCTGGCCACGCGCGTAAAATTTTTCAGCATCGGCAGCAACGACCTCATTCAATACACGCTCGCCGCCGACCGCACAAATGAGAAGGTTTCGCACCTCTACGAGCCAACGCACCCGGCGATCATTCGCCTCATCAAAACGACCATTGACGCGGCGCACCGGCACGGTATTTGGACAGGCGTATGCGGTGAAATTGCCGGCGATCCCGTCCTCGCGCCGTTGCTGATCGGCCTCGGTGTGGATGAATTGAGCGCTGCGCCGCCAGTCATTGCGCAGGTAAAATACATGATTCGCAGGCTTAAATTGAATGAAGCCCAGGCGCTGGCTGAGTTCGCGTTGAAAACCGAATTGCCATCGGAAATCTACACGCGCTGTCGGAAATTGGCGCGTGCTTCCGCTCCGGAACTTTTTGAAAATAAAACGTGAATTCAACCACGAATGGACACAAATGAAAGTCATCATCCTCGCCGCCGGATACGCTACGAGGTTGTATCCACTGACCCTGACACAACCCAAACCGTTGCTGGCCGTCGCAGGCAAACCGATAATCGAGCATGTGCTCGATAATCTCATTCCCATTGGCGGCATTGACCGGATTTACATCGTAACAAATGGGAAATTTGCCGCCCACTTCCAAAAATGGTCGGATCATTATCGCGCGACCAAGGCCAAACTGAATTTCACCATCGTCAATGACGGCTCAACCGATGACACCAACAAACTCGGCGCGATTGGCGACATCCATTACGTCCTCAAAACACAAAACGTGGACGACGATTTGATCGTGGTCGCGGGGGATAACTTGTTCAGCGAGAAATTGGACGGGTTTGGCGGATTTTTTCGCAGAAAAAATGCGCCTGTGCTTGCCCTCTATGACGTGGGCGATTTGGAACAGATCAAAAAATACAATTCCATTTCCACCGACACGAATGGCCGCATCACATTCTTCGAGGAAAAACCGAAGAACCCGGCGAGCACGCTCACCGGCATCGCGCTTTATTATTATCCCAAGTCCACCATCCCGCTCATCAAGCAATACATTGCCGAGGGCAACAATCCCGATCAACCGGGCTGGCTCGTGCAATGGCTTTACTCGCGGACGCCGGTCTATACCTGGCGCGTGCCGGGCATCTGGCTCGATATCGGCTCGAAGGAAACTTTGGAAGAGGCCAACAAAATCTTCGCGAAGCTTTGAAACATTGTCGCGCGAAGGGCGCGAAGCGTCTTGGACTGCGGCGACATGTCGCCGCTTTCAAAGCGCGGACGTGTCCGCGCACTCCACAATCCGCAATCTGAATTCCGCATTGGAAACGAGTAAAGGGAACTCATTTCCTGAAATCATTTTGGGATGGACGACGGGAGTGAGTGGCATTTGAATTATGACCACTATGGAAGCGAAACACATAATAGAACACATTCGCACTCAACTCAATAAGGCAAGCGCATCAGGCATTCAGTATATTGAGGTGAGTGCGCTACTCGCATTTTTATCGGAGCTTGAGCGTGCCGCACCCGCTGCAACTGAAGACGTAAAGTTTCAACACGAATCCCAACTCGCCTTTCACCGGTCGCAACATGAGGCCAGCCTTGAAATGTTTCGGTCTGTTATTGATGCGGGAAGGACAGCACTTAAAACTTGTATTTTAATCAATGGCGGTGCCGCAATTGCATTACTCGCGTTCATTGGTAACCTTTATTCAAAAGGCAATGTTTCGATTGCACCTGGATTGACAAGCGCTTTAATCCATTTTTCGATAGGAGTTTTTTTGGCAGGCTTAACGAGTGGATTTACATATCTTGCTCAGGGTTGCTTTCACCGCAATCGAATCAAAATGGGGGAAATCTTTAATTGGATTGGTATTTCATTCGTTGTTTTCGCATACTTTCTTTTTCTTGTTGGAATTTTTGAGGCGCATTGTTCATTTCTAACTCAACCAAAATAATGAAAGCGAATCAGTTGGTGTTGCTGTTTTTGTTTTTGATGCTGGGCGTGGCTGCTGCTCAACAAATCAATTCTTCGTCTGTTGCCACAAACAGCGAGACGATTGCAGAACTGAAAGCCAAAGCAGAAAACGGAGATGCCATTGCCCAATACAATCTGGGCCTCTGCTATGACAATGGCCAAGGCGTAGCGCAGGATTATGTGGAGGCGGCGAAGTGGTATCGCAAAGCCGCCGAGCAGAATGACGCCTATGCTCAATACAATCTGGGCGTCTGCTACTACCATGGTCAAGGTGTGGCGAGGGATACGGCAGAGGCGGTGAACTGGTTTCGCAAAGCCGCCGAGCAGAATCTCGCCCCCGCTCAATTTAATCTGGGCAACTGCTACCGCAATGGCCAAGGCGTGGCGAAGGATGAGGTGGAAGCGGTGAAGTGGTATCGCAAGGCCGCCGAGCAGAATCTCGCCCCGGCTCAATTCAATCTAGGCAACTGCTACGACAATGGTGATGGTGTGTCAAAGGATAAAGTGGAGGCGGTGAAGTGGTATCGCAAGGCTGCCGAGCAGAATCTCGCCATGGCTCAATACAATCTGGGCATCTGCTATGCCAATGGCAGAGGCGTGACCAAAGACTATGTGGAGGCATACAAATGGTTCAACTTGGCTTCGTTGCAAGATGTGGCAGGCGCTAAACAAAATCTTGATATTACCGAGAGTCGGATGACGCCGAAGCAAATAACCGAAGCGCAGCGTCTGGTTCGTGAGTTCAAGCCAACCAAGGCAGCAGAATCCCGACTTCGAAATTGATAGGTGAATCTCCTTTAGTCCGCTAATCAATAAACAGTGCACAAATCAATATCAAAACAGGCAGCGATTGTTTCTTTCCGGTCGCTGTTCAGTGAATCGGATAAGGGATGCGTGCTTATCATCGCCTCTATACTTGAAGAAACACTGCGTCAACTTCACGAAGCCCACATTGCTGCAATTACATATCCGTCAAAGAAAAATATCTTCAAAGACCTTTCCAACGCCCAGCTTTCAACATTTGCGGGCATGATTCAAATTGCATATGCCTACGGACTTTTATCCGACGAGGATTACGAAGACCTTCAACTCATTCGCAAATTAAGAAACGAGGCTGCACATTCCATATATGACTTCAGCCTTCAGGATAGTGGAGTGCAAACTATTGTGATGCAATTGAAGGCCGATGCGCGATGTGAGCCGACAACGAAAGAACATGAGAAAAATTTGCCAGATACAAAGCAATTTTTGAATTTACCAAAATTGACGAAGGCAAAAAGTCACCTGATTCTGAATGGATTGGCTCTCCACGATATTATTGTAGCAAAACTTGCAGATGCTCTTGAACGCTTGCTGATCAAACGAAAAACGGTCGTATAGTAATCAGGCTTTACTGAAAGTGGACTGGGAATTTTCTCCGTCGTCTAGAAACGGCTCGCCGAGCCGTCTAGTAGAAGTTCCGCTTCCCATTTCTGGACGCCCCGGCGGGGCGTCCCTACCCATTTACTTTGCCGTCACGACGACGTAATTCTTTTTGCCTTTGCGGAGCAGAATGTATTTTCCAAAAAGCAAATCGTTCGTCTTAACTGCGCGCTGGAAATTCGTTTCACGGACGTTATTGACATTCACGCCGCCGCCTTCGATGTCTTTTCGCGCCTGACCTTTTGAGGGACACAGACCTGAGTGAATGAGCAGTTCCATGAGTAGTAAACCAGCATCTTCGAACTTTGCCTTCTCGATTTCTTTTGTCGGCACTTCGCCAACGATTTCATTGAAGGTGCTCTCCGCAACGCCTTTCAGTTCGCCGCCGAAAAGAATCTCGCTGGCACGAACGGCTTCCGTAGTGGCACCGGAACCATGAATTAAATCCGTGACAGCCTTTGCCAGGGCTTTGTGCGCTTCGCGTGCGCCGGGATTTTCCGCGTGTTTCTTTTCCAGCGACTCAATTTCCTCCTTCGACAAAAACGTGAAGAATTTCAGATAGCGAATGACATCGCGGTCGTCGGTATTGACCCAGAATTGGTAGAAGCGATAGACACTTGTTTTCTTCGGATCGAGCCAGATGGCGCCGGCTTCGGTCTTGCCGAATTTCGTGCCGTCGGCGTTCGTGATCAGCGGCAGCGTGAGACCGTAAGCCGTCTTGCCCAATTTCTTTCGGATGAGGTCAATGCCGGCAGTGATATTGCCCCATTGATCGCTCCCGCCGATCTGAAGTTCGCATCCGTATTTCTCGTAAAGCACCAAAAAATCGAACGCCTGAAGCAGCATGTAGCTGAACTCGGTGTAGCTGATGCCCGCGTCACGGTCTTCCATGCGTGCACGGACGCTTTCCTTGGCGACCATTTGGTTGACGGAAAAATGCTTGCCCACGTCGCGCAGGAAATCGAGATATGAGACATTCGCCGTCCATGAAGCGTTGTCCACAAGCCGCGCGGGGTTCTTCTTTGTGTCGAAATCAAGCAGCCGTTCAAGCTGTTCCTTGACGCGGGAAATGTTGTGCGCGAGAACCTTCGGCGTGAGTAATTGGCGTTCCTGCGTCTTGCCGCTGGGATCACCAACCATGCCGGTGGCGCCACCGGCAACGGCAATTGGATGATGACCAAGCAATTGAAATCGGCGCAGCGCGAGCAATGGCACGAGATTGCCGACGTGCAAACTATCCGCCGTCGGATCGAAACCGCAGTAGAGCGTGATGGGTGCGGAAATTTTTTTGGCCAGCTCTGCCGCATCGGTGCAATCAGCAACAAGGCCGCGCCACTTCAGTTCTTCCAAGATGCTCACGCCTGTGAGATTAAATCGCCGACGACTAGTTGCCAATCGCCAATTAGACTCATCCGGGCTCAACTTGGCATTGCTATCGACTCCCTCTCCCCGCCCAGCGGGGAGAGGGCTGGGGCGAGGGGATTTGAAATTGAAAATAACAGGCCTCCTCACCCCGCCCCTCTCCTCCTTTTGGGGAGGAGAGGGAGAAAAAGCAATGGCAGCCAAGTCGCGCCCGACTGAATCCCACACACATTTTGGACTTTAGACTTTGGACTCCGGACTTTAGCCTTCGCGCGATGTCGCAAATGCTCAAGTCGTCCGGCTCCATGGCTGCCGCCACACTGACCAGCCGCCTGCTCGGCATGGTGCGCGAGATGGTCTATGCGCGGTTCATGGGCGACGGCTGGGTGGCCGGCGCATTCCAGTTCGCGTTCACGATTCCCAATCTTTTCCGCCGCCTGCTCGGCGAAGGCGCGTTAACGGCGGCATTCATTCCTGTTTTCAAGGAAAAGGAAAAAACAGCCGGTGAAAAAGAAATGTGGCGCGCGGCCAATGCGGTGATTTCCGGATTGATTATCACCGCGAGTGTTATCGTTGCGCTCGCCCTGCTCGGCATTTCCATCGCGCTGGCAGTGCATTCATTCGAGGCAAAAACGGAACTCATGCTGCGGCTGCTGCGCGTGATGTTTCCCTACATGCTGCCGGTATGCCTCGCCGCGGCGTTCATGGGCATGCTCAATGCGCGTGGACATTTCTTCATCCCGGCCATGAGCGCAACGATGCTCAACCTGGTGATGATTGCGTCCGTGCTCTGGTTCGCGCCGCACATGGGACGTGAATTGGACGAGAAAATTTTCGCGCTGGCCATCGGCGTGCTGGCGGCGGGCGTTGCGCAGGCGGCGTTTCAATTGCCCACGCTCTGGCACGACGGCTTTCGCTACCAGTGGGTCTCGCCGTGGCGCAATGAAACGGTGCGCCGCGTGATTTACAAAATGATTCCGGCTACGATTGGCGTGGCCGCGTTTCAAATCAACGTGACACTGGTTCTCGCCATTGCGTTTTGGGTCAACCCGCAAATCGTCGCGTCGTTCAACTATGCCGTGCGCCTGATGGAACTGCCGCAGGGCATGTTCGGCATTTCTTTGGCGACGTATTTGCTGCCGACGCTTTCCGGCCTGGCAGCGGAAAAAAATTACACTGAATTTCGCGCCACACTGCGGCATGGCATCGGCACGCTGATTTTTTTGAATTTGATTGCGGCCATTCTGCTCATTGTGCTGGCCGAACCGATTGTGCGGCTGCTGTTCGAACGCGGCGCATTCACCGCCGCCTCCACCGACCGCGCGGTCTTTGCGCTCATATGCCTCGCGCCGGGGCTGGTGGCATTTTCGACAGTCAACATTCTGGCGCGGGCGTTTTACGCGGTTGGTGACACGCAAACACCGATGAAAATCAGCATTGTGTGTCTTGTCTTAAATCTGATTTTGGCCGCCGCGCTGGTCGTGCCGCTGCGGCAGGGCGGCCTCGGCCTGGCCAACACTGCGACTTCGATCTGCAACGCAAGTTTGCTGATTTACGTACTGCGCAAAAAACTCGGCAAGTTGGAAATGGAATCGTTGCGCGCCACATTTTTGCCGCTGGCATTGGCCGGGATGCTGGCCGGATTAGCCGCGTGGTTCGGCTGGCGGTTTTGGGAAAATTCACTCGGCCATGAAACGCTTTTGCTGAAAACCGGCGAGGTGTTTGTCCCGGCGGGAATCGCCGGCTCGGTTTATTGGCTGGTGGCACTCGGATTCAAAATCCCGGCGGCGAAGGAAATCGCGGAATTTGCGCTGGCGCGATTCAAAAAAACAAGGTAGGGACGGCTCGCTGAAAATTTTCCGCCGGGAGGGCCGCCATTCTGGCCGCCCAAATTGGGGACGGCAAAATGCCGTCCCTCCCGGGTTCAAATCGGCACGACCGCCGTCCAGCAATTTTGTCCGAACTTCGACTTGAATTTTTCCGCGAGCGATTCGGCGTCGGCAACATTTTCGGCAATGGCAAACGTCGTCGAGCCGCTGCCGGACATGAGCGCGGCGTTCGCGCTGTTGGCGCGAAGAAATTCCTGGAACAGCACGAGCACCGGAAACTTCTCGAACGCCGGCGCTTCGAGTGAATTGTAAAATTCACTGCTGGCGGCGTGCAAATCCCCGGTTTGAAGTTTTGAAATCAGCTTTTGCGCACGGCCGCGCCGGCCGTTTAAGACAACCGGAAACCGCGCGAGCGCCTGGTAAGCCCACGCAGTCAAAATGACGAAGCCGGGATGAATCAGCAAAAACGCCCTGCCGCGCAACGCGGGAAAATCTTCGAGCGGCTGGATTTTTTCGCCGCGCCCGGTGGCGAGTGCGGGCCTGTTTTGCAGAAAAAACGGAACGTCCGACCCGAGTGCTGCGGCAAGTTCGTGCAACTTTTCCGAAGCGAGCGGTTGATCGAAAAGTTCATTCAACGCGAGCAGTGTCGTGGCGGCGTTGCCGCTGCCACCGCCAAGGCCGGCGGCAAGCGGAATTTTCTTCTCCAGATGAATACGGACACCGTCGCTGATCCTGGCCGCTTGCAAAAACGCAGTCGTCGCGCGGTGAATGAGATTTCGTCCGTCCGTCGGCAACTCCGCGTTGTTGCACGTGAGTTTGACGCCGTGCGCATCGCGCTCAAAAATCAGCCGGTCGCAGACATTGACCGGATGCAGGATGGTTTCCAGTTCATGAAAACCATCGGGGCGCCTGCCGAGGATGTTCAGCAGCAGATTAATTTTGCACGGCGATTTTTTTTCGAGGCGCATGGTGTTTCACGAAAACAAAACGCGCCAACGGGAATCTGTTGGCGCGTTGAGCAAAATGGATTGGGCCACATTCAATCACCGAACACTCTGAACCGGCTATTAGGGACGAACGGCGCAACATCACCGCCGCTAAAACCGACATAAGTGTCGGTGTCGAACATCGGGTCGGATATCAAGCCGGGCGTGTAGTTATCGGGAAAAACGGGTTCAGGCGTGAAGTATTTGGTGAAAACAGGATGATACGGCGGCAGCGGAAAAGTAACGATTTCATAGAGGCCAATGCCCGTGCGCGCCAGCGAACGGTCGATGCCGCGAACAAGACCCACGGTATAGCCGGCGCCGGGCGAATCGAGCACGGCGGTTTGCTCAACGGAACGGCGCAGTTCGCCCATGCGGACGATTTCAAAAGTATTTCCCATCCCGCGACCGAGTTTTTGCTCCGGCCCTGCGCAACCGGCGGTGAACAATGTGGCGAGAGAAACCACTCCGAGAAAAGAAA
This sequence comes from Verrucomicrobiota bacterium, assembly GCA_049521735.1. Classification (GTDB taxonomy): domain Bacteria; phylum Verrucomicrobiota; class Verrucomicrobiia; order Limisphaerales; family UBA11358; genus UBA11358. The sequence continues at coordinate 4,410 of JBEKON010000045.1, read as the reverse complement.
GTGCATTACGCATAGGTTTTAAAGTTGACATGCAGATCCTACGGCAAATCCAGTGGATGTAAAGCGCGTTTTTTGTCCCGCCGCTCCCAATACCATGCAATCCAGACGGTGATTTCGTAGAGCAACTGTAACGGCACGAACATAACGATTTGCGTGATGACTTCCGGTGTCGTGAGCACCGCACCGAGAAACAGGTTGATCACGATCATGTAACGGCGCGCTTTCGACAGCGTGTGATAATTGAGCACGCCGATTTTGACGAGCGTGAGAACGACGACGGGCAATTCAAATCCCAGCCCCATGCCAAGCATGAATTTGCAGACGAAACTGATGTAATCCTCCGCCCGCCATTGAAGCGCGCCGAGACCGAGCCAGCGGGAATACATCTGCGCCGCGGCCAGCGCCACCGGCATCAAAATGAAATAACAAAACGACACGCCGGTTAAAAAAAGTCCGACACCGATTATCAACCCGCGATAAACGTATTTACGCTCGCGCAGTTTCAGCGCCGGAAAAACGAACGCCGCGATGAAGTAGAAAATGAACGGCGAGGCCAGCACTGCGCCTCCATAAATTGCCACTTGGAACGCCACCACAAATCCGCCAGCCGGACTAAGGTTGATGAGTTCAATGTTCACCCGCTGCGCGTCGGCGATGGCTTGCGAATTGTCGTTCACCCGCCAGCCGAGAACCCGATTGGTGCCGACCGTGATGGGTTCGACGGTAACGGCGACGAAACGGTTTGTGCCGAGGTTGAGCGATTGCCGTTGTTCGGGTGAGAGTCGAAAATTGCCGACGTGGTTGGTACCGAAACTGACGATGACGACCTGGTTCGTTCCGCGGTATCCGACCGGGGCGCGTGTCAAAGGCCACTTGATGATTTGGATGATATAGTTGGCTGCAAAGAGGCAGACCAGCATCGCCAGGAAAAGCGTGACGACGCTTTTGATGAGCACCCAGCGGAAATCTTCGAGATGTTCGAGAAAGGTTTTGACCGGGCCGCCTTCGGCCTCGTCAGCGCGTTCCGCTTCGTGGTCGCCAAGCATGCCAGAAATGTTCCGCAGTCAGGCTTTGGGTGGATTGGAAGACTGTGAAACGGTCTGTTTGGGCTGCGACTGGCCGTTCGTCACGGACTTGTTTTGTTGCGCGGGTTTTTCTTCCGCCGCGTTTTTAATTTCATCCGTCACTTCACGCGTCGCCTTCTTGAATTCCTTGATGCCCTGGCCCAAACCGCGGGCCAATTCGGGAATTTTTTTGGCACCGAATAGCAGCAGCACGGCCAATATGACAACAATCCACTCCCAGCCACCGAGAAAAGTTGCGAACATGGTATTCATAAATTTTTTCGAGCCTCGCAAACCCTACGCCCGTGCTTGACATTAGTAAAGCCCCAAAAAAACAAGGGCCGCGACGCACGCAGCCCTTGAACAATTCAAAATTTTCCCGGTGATTAAGTACCGGCTTTGGGATGCAGCAGGACGAAGTCATCCCGGCGATTTTTCGCCCATGCCGCTTCGTCGTGGCCCGACTCCACCGGCTTGTCTTTGCCATAGCTGATGGTGCGGATGCGCGACGGATCAACGCCCAGCTTGGCCAGCGCCTCGCGGGCCGCCAGCGCGCGGCGCTCGCCGAGCGCACGGTTGTATTCTTCCGTGCCGCGTTCATCGCAATTGCCTTCGATGAGCAGCTTTGTGCTCGGATCACCGCTCAATGCAGTGGCAACAGCCTGGAGGTTCGACTGCTCGCTGTGTCTGATGGCAGCGCTGTCGTAAGCAAAATGAATCGTGTAGGCCGCCAGCGCCGCACGGTCCATCGCCATACCTTCAAAATCCGCCAAGCTCGCCGTCGGCACAACATTAGGTTCGGCCGGCAAAGTATTGCCAGGCCCCGTTTCGCCAACCATGCCTCCTGCCCCCGGTGGAATTGGCGTGACCCCGACGGGTTGGTGGTTTTTGCAACCCGTGGCGGCCAGTGCAATGGCCAGCGCGAACGCCAGCGAGCAAGTCAGTTTCATTATTTTCATATTTTTTCCTTTGGTTAAAAGCTTGTTAAAAAAGTTAAATTTATCTCGCCCAAGCCGGTTCGGAATCATTGCCCGAAATTTGCTGAACATCCTTGGCTTGTTTTGTGAACACGTCAAGCAAAGACAGCACGTATCGGTAGGATGATGTGCGCCGCACAAAAATCAGCGTGCGCGAATTTGGCGACCACGACGGGTCTTCGCCCGCCACGAGCACCGTAGGCGGTGCGCTGCCATCCGCCGGCATGACACAAATGTCAAACTCACCCATTTGCGAAGTGAATGCGATCCATTTGCCGTCCGGCGACCAGTCGGGTTCAGTCGGGTTCGGCGCGCCGGGAGTCGGAATCTGCTGCATCGCACCGCCGGCTGCCGGCACTTTTGCCAACACGCGCCGTTCGTGGATTTTTGTTGCAAAATAAATCCATTGTCCGTCCGGCGACCAGCACGGCGACGATTCATCTTCGGGCGTGGCGGTCAACTGCCTTAAATTCGAGCCGTCGGCATTGCAGACCCAAACGTCTGGGCTGCCACCCTTGCTCAAAATCATTGCCACTTTTGTACCGTCCGGCGACACCGCCGCACTGGTATTCAGGCCGGAATAACCGGCAATAACGCGGCGCTGGCCGGTAGTAAGATTGTGATAAAAAATGTCCGGATTGCCGAGTTTATAAGACGTGTAATGAAGCGCGAGTTGTCCGGACACCCACACAGGCGCGGCGACAATTGTATTGTCATGCGTGATGGCCTGCGCGTTGTGGCCGTCAAAATCGGCGGCGTAAATTTCTCCGTTGCCGCCGGCGGACTCGACCTTGAATGCGATTTTTGTCTGCGCGATGCCCTTTTTGCCGGTGATGGCTTGCACAATGTCATCGGCAAACGCGTGCGCCTGACGCCGCAACGTCGCGCCTGTATAACTGCGGGAAAGCAGCGCGTTTTTGCTGAAACGATCCACGACACGCCCTTGAACATTGTCCCCACTGCTGCCGCTGATTTGATATTGCGCCGCGTCCGGAGTGACAAACGAGAAGCCCTGAACGTAAAGGTCAAATTTCAAAACGTCCGCGACTTCGCCACTGAAACCATCGAGCGAAACAAAAACAGGCTTTGTTTGGCCGGGAACATCAATTTGTTTTTGAATCTGGATTTCATCCTGGCCGCGGGAAAAATGGATCGCGGCCATCGCAAAAAAAATCGGCAGGTAAGTTTTGAGTGGGTTAATAAATGTTTTTTTCATCCAAGCAATCGTTTGGCTTTGAGGTTGAAGTTAATGATGTAAGTCCGTTCTTTTTCCGGAGCACCCTTCGGAAAAGGCGCGATAAATGTGACGCGCTCAAGCGTGCGCTGGATGGAGGCGTCCACATGTATGTCGCCGGACGGCGTGATGATGCGCGCCGAAATCACCGTCCCATCATTCGCGATGGTTATGCTGACCTTTGTGTTGGCCTCGTCGTTGTCGGCGTTACCCGGTGGAGTCCAGGCTTCGTAATAAATGCTGGCAATAACGTCCCTGTAATTCGCGTAAGCCGCGCCGCCACTGTTGCCGGGCATGTCAACCACCGTGCCCGGTGCGAATTTCTTCTTCAAATTCTGAATGGCATTGCGCAACGCCCGCGCTTGTTGTGCATTGTCTGGAACATTTTTCGGCGCGGTGCGCGTCACCAATTGTGTGTTGATTTGAATGTTGGGCGGTCGAGTCGTGTTTGGCGCTGGCTTGACAGGTTCAGGCTTAAAAATTTTCTCCAGCGTCTGCGCAAGCGTGGGCGGCGGCTCGACCGGTTTAGGCGCAGGCGGAGTCGGCTGCGGTTGCGGTGGTGTCACCACGGGAGCAGGCGGGGGCGGTTGGACATTCCGGACGCCGCTGTTGAAGGGCGCGTCAATTAAATTTGCCGGGATGACATCGAGCACATGGAAATCGTCTGCTTTAGGTTTGGGGGCAAAGAAAGCCGGGCCGACGAGCAAAATCACCACCAGCAGCAGGTGAACACCCACCGTCGCCATGAAACATTTTTTTTGCAGGCGATTCATTTAGTCGGTTCGGTTCGCAGCGAATAGCGTGTGATGCCGTTGCGCTGGCAGCCGTCAATCACGTCGGCGACATACTTGTAGGGATCGTCCTGATCCGCGCGAATATAAACAATGATGTTTGGATTGACGCGGAAGTCAGCAGCGAGGCGCGCAATCAATTGCTCAAAGCTCATTCGCTGTCTGTCGAGCGCATAAACGCCGGTCGTGCTGACTTCGACGGTGCGGATGTCGCGTTTGTTTACAAATTTGTCCGGCTGGCCGCCGCGCGGAAGTTTCAGGTTGATGCTTTGTTCCAGCAGCGGCGTGGTGATGACAAAAATGATGAGCAGCACGAACGCGAGATCGAGCAGCGGCGTGATGTT
>JBEKON010000044.1:0-24253 GCA_049521735.1 Verrucomicrobiota bacterium | reverse complement strand
ATTGCGTGTGCTGTTCCCGAAACTTTTTCTGGTGCTTGTGCCGCGGCATTTTGAGCGGTGCAAGGAGGTTGGCCGCGAATTGCGCGAGCGGGGCGTCAAATTTATTTATCGCAACGAAATCCCTGCCAGCGCGCGATTTCCCGAGGGTCAGGTCGAATGTTTGCTCGTCAACACGACCGGCGAGTTGCGATTCTTCTACAAACATGCGACAGTAGTATTCGTTGGCAAAAGCCTCACGGCCGCTGGCGGGCAGAATCCGATTGAGCCGGGGGCTGCGGGCAAGGCCATGGTATTCGGTCCGAACATGCAAAATTTCACGGACATTGCGCGGAATTTCGTCGCCCAAAACGCGGCGGTCCAAGTGAACAGTGCGGAAACTTTGGAAACCGCGATTGCGGAATTGTTCGCGGATGAAGGCCGGCGCGAGGAGTTGGGTCGTAACGCGCTGCGGGTCGTTCGCGAAAATCTGGGCGCCATCGTTCGCACCGCGGACATGATTTTGGAAAATCTGAAGGGCCGCGGGGTTTATATTATGCCGGAAAAATAATATAATTTCACCATGAAGTTTCCCCGCTTGACGAAACGGAACGGGCTTTGCCATATTCACGCCTGCTTCCGGGCCGTGAACTGGGAGTGTTGAGTCGTATGTCGCAATCGAAGGTTCGTAACACCGAGGGGGATTTTGCCCTGGAAAAAAGAGGGTGCTGCATCGCGCCGTCCGCCCGACATCATACCCAATCCACCACGGCCAGACCTTTCAAAGGCATTCTGCCAAATGCGCCGGCTGCGGATCTTTCGGAAAAAATCAAGGAACTCATCCGGCTCGCGCAGGAGCAGGGGTATTTGACTTACAGCGATATCAGCGACGCGTTGCCGGAGAATGTCACCGAACCGGAGCAGTTGGACGAAGTTTTTGGCAAGCTTCGCAGCTTGGACATCGAAATTATGGATCAAACCGAGGCGGATCGTGGCAAAACCGGCGAATCCGAAGAAGACGACACAAGCCGGCTCGATGCGCTCGATGATCCGGTGCGAATGTATCTCAAGCAGATGGGGCAGGTGGCGTTGCTGACGCGTGAGCAGGAAGTGTTGATTTCCAAACGGATCGAAGCCGCTGAAAAAGAAGTATGCAAACTCATTTACAGTTTCGGCTTCGTCGGCAAAGAGCAAATCACGCTGGCGGAAAAACTGGTGGCTGACCCGCCGCGCGAGCGATTTGACCGCGTCATTCTTGATAAAAAAGCGAACCACCGCGATGCGCACCTTCGCACGCTTCGCAAACTCATCAAACAGGTTCATAAAATGGATCTGGAGGTGGATCTCAAATACACCGTGTGGCAGGGCGCCGATGTCAAGGCCCAACGCGGTCGCGCGCTGGCCGCGTTCAAACGCCTCAATCAAAAACTACAGGGCGCGTTTCCAAAATTTTGCTACAAGCAAAAAGTCATTGAGGAAATGGTGCTCGTCGCGGAAAACATTCACGACAAATTTCAGTGCAGCCTCCGCGCGCTGGCCGAGGCCAGGAAGCAGCGCGAGTCCACAGCGCAGCAACACCTCGTTAAGGCTGAACAGCAAAAGATCAAGGCGCTCGAAGAATTTGTACGGATGCCGCATGAGGATTACCTCAAGGTGTTTGATCGGCTGCGCGAATTTTCCAACAAAGCGCTCCAGGCCAAGACCGAAATGGTTGAGGCCAATCTGCGTCTCGTCATTTCCATTGCCAAAAAATATACGAATCGCGGCCTGTCGTTTCTTGATTTGATTCAGGAAGGAAACATGGGATTGATGAAGGCGGTGGAAAAATTCGAGTATCGCCGGGGTTACAAATTTTCCACTTACGCGACGTGGTGGATCCGCCAGGCCATTACGCGCTCCATTGCCGATCAGGCGCGCACCATCCGCATTCCGGTGCACATGATTGAAATCATCAACAAATTGATGCGCTCGCAAAAACGCCTGCTTCAGGAGAATGTGTCCGCGCTGTGTTGAAAATGTCGCAGCAACCCATTTCCCTGCAATCTCCGGTCGGTGACACTGAAGACGCCAATTTTGGCGATTTCATTGAAGACAAAAGCGCCGACAATCCGTTCGATATAACCAGTTTCGGTTTGCTCAAGGACAAATTGGACGACGTGCTATGCAGCCTGACTGAACGCGAGCGGATGGTTTTGGAACTGCGCTTTGGCCTCGGCGACGGTTGTGCGCGCACGCTCGAAGAAGTCGGCCAGCAATTTAGCGTCACGCGCGAGCGCATCCGGCAAATTGAGGCCAAGGCGCTTCGGAAAATGCGCCATCCCGCGCGCATCCGCCAATTGCACGGCTTTCTGGAAATTGCAGGCCTGAAGACGGATTAGAAACCGATCACGGCACGCAAGGCCGCGATGTGCAAGGCTGGGCGCGAATCACCACAGTCGCAGGCAACACATTTTTCGCACTCGCGGTCAGTTTGATTTGGCCCGGCGCTGTTTGGGCAATAGTTACACAATGAGCTAGAGATGAAGTTTCAGGAGGCCCACTTCCAGCGCAAGCGCTTCCTGCACGTTCGTGCGTAACAGTCGCTGCGTGTGCTCCAGTGTTTGCAAATTTCCCAACGCCTGGCGCGATGTGATTTTTTTTGCGACGGATTCCGCGCCGGCAATTTGCGGGAAATTCAGCAAATCCTTGCCGACTGCCAGTGTGTGCCCGTCCTCCGTAGCAGTACTACTGCGGAGGGTGGACAGCCAAACGTCGCGCAGCCACCATTGGACGAGCAACAACAAGTCCGCGCGCTGCCTCCGATATTCCGCTTCAATGGCCGCGGTCAGTTCGTCCTCCCATTTTTCGCGCAAATCTTTTTCCACGTCGTCGTAACGCTGCAATGGCGAGCGCGTCGTCAGCGTTTCGTCCACGCGCGAGCGGATTTCGCCGAGTTTTTGGAGCAGCATGCCGAGCAGGCGATAACGGCCAAACAAGCTTTTTTGTTCCGACACGGCGAGTGCGCCGAATTGCGCAAGCCATTCGGCTTGCGCGGCGTTGAGCAAATGCGCGCCTTCGTTGGAGAAATTCAAACGCAGGCAGCGCGACAAAATCGTCTCCAAAATCCGCTGGGGTTCGATCGAAAGCAAAATCAAGACGGATTTGGCGGGCGGTTCTTCGAGCGTTTTTAAAAAAGCGTTCGCTGCTTGCGCGTTCAGACGATCCGCCGCGACGATGACGGCGACTTTATATTCGGCCTCGGCCGGTTTGAGTTGAATTTCGCGCATCAACTCCCGCATTTGGTCAATCGTGACGACGCGCGATTTGGATTCGGGCCGCGCCCAATGCATGTCGGCGTGCGTTTCGTTGTCAATTTTCCGGCAGCTTGGGCAGGCGTCGCAGCAATCCGTGGCTGCGCCGCCGGTTTTAGTTGGTTTTTGGCAGTTGAGGGTTTTGGCGAGTGTGCGGGCGAGCGATTCCAATTCTTCAAGCTGATTGCCGGCAAACAAATAAGCGTGTCCCAACCGCCCGCGGGCCAGCGAACGTTGGAGCAATTGAACGCCCTGTGTCTGCCTGCTGAAATTTTTAAAACTCATCGCTCTTTGGGAAAATGGCCTGCCTTGGCTATAACTACTCCCCCGGCATTAGAACTGTATGTCCCGTCTTCTTATCAACAGTAATTATAAAATCTTTTCCGAGAGCAGGTCTAACATTAGGACCTAAGGCTTTTGCTTCAAAAAAAAACGACCAAGCATTCATATTCGTGTCATTCACTATTTTTATTTCATAATCTTGCAATTTATCGCCGCCCTTCACTGCTTCCATTTTTGCGAGTTCCATGGCCTTTGACTCTGTAATCGAGTCTGAAACTGTCCTCGAAGGTTTTGGACATTCGGTGCAAGATGTGAAGAGCGTGCAAACTACCAGCACTGCGACGCGATGAAGACATACAAATTTCATGTGATCCTTAATTCAGCCCGCGAAGGCTGGTTTACCGAGTCGTAGCCCGAAGGGCGAAGACTGGTGCCGACGGAGGGGGTCGAACCCACACACTCTCACGAGTACCAGATTTTGAGTCTGGCGCGTCTGCCAGTTCCGCCACGTCGGCACGTAAATTCCGAATGTATTTCAGACACCGGAAAAGTAAATCAATTTTGCGCCAAACCGATTCCCGGCAACAATTGTTGAGACATTATCCGCAGCCTGATGACCTCGGGGAAACAGCCGGCTAAATTCAGTGCAAAAATCTCATGTTGTCATGCAAAAGATAGTGATTATTATAGCGGGCGTAGAGGTTGTCTTTGATGTACGATGGGGAACGGATATTTTATGGGAAAACTATTAAAACTGGAGAAATTTTCGTTTGGAGTCGGGGATCGTTTTGCGCACCAAGCCAAGGCGCAACTCCGTGCATTTATGCTGGCTGCTCAGCAAGGCGCGGAGGTCATCCCTGTCTGGAACAAGTCCAACCGCGAACACACCTTCATCGGCACTGACCCCTCCAGCACCCGCGCTGCCGCGGATGCCGGAGTGAAAGCCCTTGGCTGGAAAAAGCCTTATCATGTGGACGCCGACCATATCCGGCTTGAAACGGTGGACCGGTTCATCCCGCATTCGGATTTCTACACCATCGATGTTGCCGACAGCATCGGCAAACCCGCCGAAGCCGCCAGCATCAAAGCTTTCGCCGCCCGCCATCCCGAACTCATCGGCAAAATCACCGTTCCGAACATTGACCATCCGTTTGAAATCAGCCGCGCCGACTTCGAGCGCATCGCGGGCAAATATTTTCTCGCCGTGCAGGACGCCGGGAAAATTTATCGCCACATCGCCAAGGCCAAGGGCGAAGCCAACTTCATCACCGAAGTCTCGATGGACGAAACGGACAGCCCGCAAACGCCGCCGGAACTCCTTATCATCCTTGCCGCCATTGCCGACGAAAAAATCCCGATTCAGACCATCGCGCCCAAGTTCACCGGACGTTTCAACAAGGGCGTGGACTATGTCGGCGACGTGAAACAGTTTGAGAAAGAATTCAACGAAGACCTCGCCGTCATCGTGTTTGCCATCAAGAAATACGGCCTGCCGCCATCGCTCAAGTTGAGCATCCACTCCGGCAGCGATAAATTCTCCATCTACGCGCCCATCCGCCGCGCGCTCGCCAAGTTCGGCGCGGGCCTGCATATCAAGACCGCCGGCACGACCTGGCTCGAAGAACTCATCGGCCTTGCCGAGGCGGGTGGCGACGGTTTGGAAATCGCCAAGGAAATTTACGCCTACGCCCACGAGCATGTGGATGAATTCTGCGCGCCCTACGCCACCGTCATTGACATCGACAAGGCCAAGTTGCCCAGCGTCGCCACCGTGAACGGCTGGAGTTCCAAGCAATTCACCGATGCCCTGCGCCACGACCAAAAGAACCCGGGCTTCAACCCCAGCTTCCGGCAGTTGCTGCACGTCAGCTTCAAAGTCGCCGCCAAGAAAGGCGACCGTTACCTGAAAGCGCTGGAAAAACACGAAGCCGTCGTCGCCAAGAACGTGATGGAAAACATCTTCGAGCGGCACATGAAACCCTTGTTTGTCGGTGTGAACAAAATTACATCCGTGGGATGACCGCCCCGATGCAGGTAAGCAAAACGCTATCGTTATGAAATTCATACATGAGGATTTTCTGCTGCAGACGCGCACAGCCCGTCGTCTTTACCATCAGTTTGCCGAGGCAGAGCCGATTTTGGATTTCCACTGCCATCTTTCACCGAAGGATATTGCGGAGAATCGCCAGTTCAAAAATCTCTTTGAAATCTGGCTCGAAGGCGACCATTACAAGTGGCGTGCCATGCGCACCAACGGTGTGGCGGAACGCTTTTGCACCGGCAACGCCGATCCCTTTGCAAAATTCAAGGCTTGGGCCGCCACCGTGCCGCACACGCTGCGCAATCCGCTTTACCATTGGACGCATCTGGAATTGAAGCGCTACTTCGGCATTGAGGAACTCCTGGACGGGAAAAGCGCCGAGCGCATCTGGAAAAAGGCCAATGAAAAACTCGCCAAGCCCGAACTGACCACGCAGGGCATTCTGAAGAAATTCAAGGTCATGGTTGTTTGCACCACGGACGACCCGGCGGACAATCTGGAATACCATCAGGCGTTTGCGTCGCAAGGCCATCCCACGCGCATGTTGCCGGCGTTTCGACCGGACAAGGCGCTGACGGTCAACCAGCCCGCCGGTTTCAACAAGTGGGTGGATCGGCTCGCCGCTGCGGCCAACGTGGACATCAACAATCTCAGCGCGTTCCTCACCGCGCTCCGCAAGCGCCACGACTTTTTCCATGCGCAGGGTTGCCGTCTTTCCGATCACGGCATGAATCATTGCTTTGCGGATTTCTGTTCCGAGCAGACAGCCGCCGCCATTTTCGACAAGGCCCGTCGCGGCGAAATCGTTTCTCCGCAGGAGCACGGGCAATTCGCCGCGTTCATGATGCTGTTTCTTGGCCGGCTTTACGCTTCGAAAGGCTGGACCTCGCAGCTTCACCTCGGTGCGTTGCGCAACAATAACACGCGCCTGTTGAAGCAACTGGGGCCGGACACCGGCTTCGATTCCATCGGCGATTTCCCGCAATGCCAGTCGCTCGCGTTCTATCTCGACAAACTGGATTCTGAAAATTCCCTGCCCAAGACGATCATCTACAACCTGAATCCGGCGGACAACTGCGCCTTTGCGACGATGCTGGGCAATTTTCAGGACGGCACGATGGCGGGCAAAATCCAACTCGGTTCCGGCTGGTGGTTTCTCGATCAAAAGGAAGGCATCGAATGGCAGCTCAATGCGCTTTCCAATCTCGGCCTGCTCTCGCGCTTTGTCGGCATGGTGACGGATTCCCGCTCGTTCATGTCCTATCCGCGCCACGAATATTTCAGGCGCGTGTTGTGCAATTTGGTCGGACGCGACGTGGAAAACGGCGAAATTCCCGGGGATGGCTCCCTGCTCGGACCCATGATTCGGGACATTTGCCATGCGAACGCGCAACGGTATTTGCAATTGCCGACGGATGAATCAAACAGGGAAAGCCGGAAGCGGTCCGCCGCGCGATCCAGCACGCGGATTCACAACGCAACGCATCAGAAAAAATGAAGGTGCAACCCGGCCTCCCCCTGTTTGAGGTCAGCACACAACACTATCGCGCAATGGTTAGGCTACTAATTGTAGCAGTCGCCTGTTTTCAGTTTTGAAATTGCCCAAGCAATGTCAAGGTAGAAATGCCTGAAAGATGATTCGGAAAGCGGTTTGATCGTTACATGGACCACTGCCGCCGCCACTGAAAGGATCCCATAACCTTGGGTCGAATGGACTAAAAGAGCCTTTCGCGCTATTTCCGTTCACAGGTACAAACGTTACATGGCCATCGCCAAAAAGGACATTATCACCGATGGGAACGCCGTTGGCCTTGTGAGGGATAGCCCTAAAAGTGGTTAACGCATCAGCGGCCATAGCTAGGGCCTGATTCATATCAGTCGTTTTGAATGCTATAGGGTAATTCTTCGCCGCTTGTACAGGATCGCCGGGATAGGGACTCACGCAGACTTGTTTTGACTCCGTCAGGAGAGGCAGGGTAACAGTGCCATAGATGGTGCTTAAGGTCTCGGTTGTCTTCATCTGTGGATAAAAATTGTATCCGCAGCGAACATACGGGTTGCCACCGGTATAGTCGGCTGGAATCGAAGGCCAAGGCCAGTCCGGCTCTGCGTATGTAGAGTAACAGTAATTTCCAGTCAGGAGAGCGGGACAGTAGAGAACTTGCGGGTCCTGAATCTCGTTGCCAAAGAAGAGAAGGCCAAGACCATAAGGCCCCTCTCCAATTGAGCGGCTCCCGGTACCGGTCATACGACAGGCCTCAGCCGTCTGCCATGGATTTCCACTTCCACTAGGTGGAGCATCATGCCAACTCGTCATTGGAAGATAATCGTCATTGTCCCCGGCCCACGCCATCGCGGCGGCGCCAATTTGTTTTTCGTTACTCGCGCATGAGGCCCGCCATGCTTTCTGCTTTGCGGCGTTCAGGGCGGGCAGCAAGAGCGCCGCCAGGATGGCGATGATGGCAATCACCACCAGCAACTCGATTAGAGTGAACGCTCTGAGCGACTTGATTAGGGTAAACTCTCTGCCTGATTTGGGTTGGGGTTGGCTGGCAACCCGTTGAATACTTTCTTTGTCCGCACAGTTTGAGTTCATAGGCATCATTATAAGGTTTTTTTTGTTAAACCGAACTTTTCATTGTTTCCTATTGGCCGGAAATTAACATTCCGGGTCCGCACCGTCAAGCGCAAATAAAATTAAATAAAGCGCGCCGAAAAAGGTCCTAGTTCCCTGACGAATTCAAGTCGCCGCCTTGGTCGGCGGTCAAATGAATGCGGCTGGCGTTGGTGATGATGCTCCGGCCTTCCGCGCTTTGAAAAGTGCAATTGGCAATGGTCACATCGGTGATGCGCACTGAATCCGAAAAGCCCTCAATGACAATTGGTTGTTTGGATAAATGGGCGAAAGTGCAATCGCGAATATCAATGTCCTGAATGATCGGAGTGGCATGGCCGCCGAGCGTGCCCTGATACCTCATCGTCATGCTGATGCCCGTCCGGGCGGATTTGACCGTGCAATTGCGAATGTTGATGTTCTTGATAAAACCGCCGCGCGTCATGCCGGTTTTCAATCGCATGGCAATATCCAGATTCGCGCTGTCAAAACGGCAATCCTCGGCAAAGACATTTTCCACGCCGCCGGAGACTTCACTACCCACCGTGACGCCGCCGTGGCCGTCCTTGAAAACGCAATTCCGAACCACGAGGTTCCGGCTGGGGATGTTGACGCGGCGGCCGTCAACGTCCCGTCCCGACTTGATGGCGATGCAATCGTCACCGTCGCTAAAATTGCAATCCTTGATCAAAACGTCCGTGCAGGAATCCGGGTCGCAACCGTCCGTGTTGGGGCCTTGGGCGTTCACCGTGACGCCTTCAATGGTTACATTGGTGCAATAAAGCGGGTTCAACACCCACATCGGTGAATCGGTGATATGCACGCCTTCGATCAAGACGTTCTTGCAGCGGACCGGCTGGATGAAGTTCGGGCGCAGGTGATGGCCTTCGCCGAAAATCCGCTGCTCCACCGGCACGCCGCGATCTCCCATGGCCACCAGTTCCTTGGGGTCCTCCGGCATTTGCTTCCAGGAATACCAGACCGAATGCGACGCCTGCCCGTCAATCGTTCCCTCGCCAGTGATGGCGATGTTTTCCTGACCCAACGCATAGATGAACGGCGAGTAATTCATCACTTCCGTCCCCTCGTAACGCGTAAAAACAACCGGCAAATAACTTTTGGGCTCGGTGCTGAAACGAATCGTCGCGCCTTTGGCAAGATCAAGGTCCACGTTGTTTTCCAAGTGAATCGTGCCGGTCAGATAAACGCCCGCCGGCACGGCGACTTTTCCGCCGCCCGCCTTGCTGCAGGCGTCAATCGCCTTTTGGAACGCCCCGGTGCAATCCGTGACACCGTCGCCGTTCGCGCCATAGCTTGTGATGGCAAAGGTCCGGTCAGGAAAGGTGGGCGGCACGATGTGCGCCAAAATGTCCGGCACGCTTGACCACGCTTGCGCGTCGGTTGCCACGGCAGCTTCGCCCTGCGCCTTATTTGCCGGCGCTGCCCCGGCCTTGCCGGGAGAATTAACGAGGGCCAGCGCCATCGTGAGGTTCAAAATAAAAAGCCGGTGAAATGAGAATTTCAAGATCATGGGGATCGAGGGTAACTTGGCGGCCTTGTATGTGCAAACTCAAAACCTTTGCAAAAAAGTTTGAGGAAAGTGCGCGCAGGACGCATCTCGACACTCTCCATGAACCGTCCGAACTGCCGCCAGGTTTTGGAGTGTGGCGGCAAACGGAGTGCAACGCCACTTTTGGTTGGGCGACATGGTGCTTAAAATTCAAACTTTTTTGCAGGGCTCGCGACTGCAAATTCCAAAATCTTGGGTCACAATAAACAATGTTGTTGCCATGAACCGCGTAACAGGATAAAACTAACCGGATGTCTTCGCATGAAGCGGGGCATTTTTAATCAAAGCGTATCTGTGAAAATGAAAATCAATTTAAAGAAACCCGACTGGAGAAAAAAACCGCTTGCACGTCTTTGGCTGGTCCTGCCGCTCCTGTGGCTGTCAGCCGCTATCGTTCCCCTATCGTGCAATTTGCATCCGCAGGCGAAAGTTTACAATGTGCGCAAATTCGGGGCGGCTGGCGACGGCCAAACCCTCGACACCGCCGCCATTCAAAAGGCCTTCGACGTTTGCGGCAAGGCCGGCGGCGGCACGGTCATATTTCCAGCGGGAACGTATTTAAGCCAACCGCTCAAGCTGCACACCAAAACCACCATGCTGCTTGAAGCGGGCGCAACGTTGCTGGCGAGCACCAACCAAAGTGATTTCATGAAGGAACCGGGCGACTGGCTCAAGGCCAAAAGCAGCGGCGATTTCATCCCGTTCATCGGTGGCAAGGATTTGACGGATGTGACGTTCACCGGCAGCGGCGTGATTGACGGCAATGGCGCGGTGTGGTGGGGCGAAGCCGAGAAGGCGCGCCAGATAAAACCGGGCTACACCCTGCCACGTCCCAATATGATCATGCTTCAGCACTGCCAAAATTTGCGGATGGAAAATATTACCCTGCAAAATTCGCCCAAGATCCATTTCATGCCGACCGACAGTGAAAATGTGATTGTGTCCAACGTGACCGTTCTCGCCCCCGAACGCGCGGCCAACACGGACGCGATTGACCCGAGTCGCTGCAAAAATGTCCTCATCACCCACTGCCGCATTGATGTGGGTGACGACAACGTTGCCATTACTTCTTCAAAGGCGGTGATGGGGCGCGAGTTTGCCAGCGAGGACATCACGGTGACCGACTGCACCATGCTGCACGGACACGGCATATCCATTGGCAGTGGAACCCTCGGCGGTGTGCGCAATGTGACGGTGCGAAACTGCACTTTTGAAAATACCGCAAACGGTCTGCGCATCAAATCGGCACGCGGCAAGGGTGGCGTGGTGGAGAACATCAATTACAGTGACATCACCATGACGAACGTCAATCCGGCCATCACGTTGACATGTAGTTACATGAACAGTTCCGCCGGAGACACCGTGCAACGATCCGCTCCGAAGGAGGAGGATATCGCGCAGCCTGTTGCCCAAGACACTCCGATTTTCCGTAACATTCACATCAGCAATCTGACAGCCACCTGCACCAAATCGGCGGGCGTCATCACCGGCTTGCCGGAGAGTTCGATTTCAAATGTCGTTCTGGAAAATGTCCGTATTTCGTCCGTGACCGGCTTTTCGATCAAAAATGCCAAGGGAATTCAACTCAAAAACGTGCAGGTCACAACCAAAGAAGGTCCGCCGTTCATTCTGGAGAACGCACAGGTGGAAGGCTTGGAGCGCGCGAACGAAAAGCAGTGAAGGGAATGGAACTGTTTTGCTGGTTGAATAGTTCTGATTTGGCGGGCAAGGGCGAAGGTGTGCCTACGGTGCATAATTTTCAATGCCATTTGCATGTCTCTGGAATTGAGTAAAATAAGTTTTCTGTTATATTCAACGGAGACCCTTTATGTTTAATTTAAATCTGAAACTGATTGCCTCGGCAATCCCACCCAATAACAACCTGTTAATTCGTATGAAATACCTGCGTCAAATTACTCTTATCCTCGCGCTTTTGTTTGGAGTTGCCGCGTCCGGCTACGCCGACGATATTATTTTTGTGAATGACACTTGGGCGGACGGCGATCGCACCAGTTCCGGCCCGGACGGAAGCGGCATTGATTCACCGTGGTATGCTACATCAGGCACATCGTTGACGGCTACTACCGGGAAGATGACAGCCACCATGAGTACCAATTCACTTACCTTTTTAACTTATTTTGCGCCAGATTCAAACCCGATCACTCTTTCCGGCGCGGGAGATGAGCTTAAAATTACCTGGACCTTTACCCCCAACTCGGTCAACTCGAGTAACACCAGCCAGAACTTCCTTTTCGCCACCGTTGACACTCCAACGGCCGCGCTGCAAAGTGCCGATGGTTTTTCAGTGCCCAGCGCGCAATATTACGGCTACGCCATGTATTGCAACATGGGCAACATGTTAAACAACGGCAATCCCTACCAACTGAGGAAGTGGTCCGGCACCAGTGCCGATTTTCTGGCCCATAGTGCGAATTGGACCGCACTGACCAATGGGGCTACGAGATACAACCATGGATATGACAGCGGCACGAATTACACGATGGTGTGGACAATAACACGCAATGCATCGGACGGGTTGGTCATTACTAACACCATGACCGGCGGAACTCTCAATAACACGGGGACCGCGACGGCTTCCTATATTGACACCAATCCTGCTGCCTATACGTTTGATACTTTTTGTGTCCGGCCAGCCAACTCAAGCACCACGGCAGGCGCGTTTGATACCACCCTCTTCAAGGTGGAGTTCATCCCCGGGGCCAGTCCTCCTGCCATTCAAACCGACACGCAGGACCAGACAGCCTTCGTAGGTCAAAATGCCACGTTCAATGTTCTGGCCAGCGGCACGGCGCCGTTAAGCTACCAATGGTATTACAACACCAACACGGTATTGCCCAACGCCACCAGTTCCATATTGACGTTGACCAACGTCCAGTTGACAAACGCAGGCGGTTACTCGGTCGTGGTGACCAACGTTTATGGCTCGGTGACAAGTTCAGTGGCCCAATTGACGGTGAACATTCCGGTGGCTCCTTCAATCACCGTGCAACCGCAGGATCAGCCCAATATTCTGCCCGGGGCAACCGCGACTTTCAGCGTCGAGGCCAGCGGCACCGATCCACTCAACTACCAGTGGTATTATAACACCAACACGCTGCTGGCCAATGCCACCGGTTCCACACTGACCATCACCAATGTTCAACCGGGCAATGCAGGAAGCTATTCCGTTACCGTAAGCAACTTCGTCGGCGGAGTCATCAGTTCCAATGCTTTCCTTACCGTCAACACCAATCCCGTGGCGCCCGTCTTCATTTCTCAACCCGCTTGGCTGGTGGTGCTGGCTGGCAGTGCTGCCAGCTTCACCGCCAGCGCAGCCGGCACCGCTCCCATCGGCTATCAATGGAACAAGAACGGCATCCCGATTCCGGGCGCGACGTCATCCACATTGATCCTGACAAATGTTCAGGTTGCCGACGACGGCAGCTACACTCTCACCGCCACCAACAGCGTCGGGACCGCGACCAGCAATCCCGCCCAGCTTACCGTGATGACGACCCCGATACCGCCGGTCAACAGCGCATACAATCTGGTCGGTTTTGCCCAGGCCACCACCGGCGGCGGTGTGATTGCCACGAACGACCCCGCATATGTGCAGGTCTATACTCCACTCGATTTTGCCAATGCCCTCCAATCTGCCTACAAGACCGCTGGCTCGGTCAAGGTCATCGAGATTATGAACGATTTGAGCTTGGGTTGGAAAGAGGTCGGCGCGACTGTCCAAGCCGTTGGCCCGTTCCGCTCAGGCGCCACGCCGTTGCTGCACCCGGTTCTCCTGACCGTTGGCGAGAGTGTGATCGACATCAAGCCCAGGAGCGGACTGACCATCTTCTCCGCCAACGGCGCGACCATCAAACATTGCAACTTCAACATCAAGAGCTGCACCAACATCATCGTTCGCAATCTGAAATTCGACGAGAATTGGGAATGGGATGAATCTACCAAGGGACAATACGACAGAAACGACTGGGACTTCATCACGCTGGGCAACGGCGGCGCGGTGAGCAACATCTGGGTTGACCACTGCACGTTCACGAAATCCTACGACGGCATTCTCGATACCAAGGCCGGTTGCTCGGCCATCACCATTTCGTGGTGCAAATACACCGGCGACGACGGCGCCACCAATACCAACAGTTGGGTCTGGCAGCAGATCAACTCGCTCGAATCAAACAAAACAAGTTACGCGATGTATAATTTCCTTCGCACTCGCGGTTTCAGCACCACCAACATCGTCACGATCATGCAAGGGCATGACAAGACCCATCTGGCGGGCCAAAACAATCTCGACCCGAACAACGCGACCATCTCAATGACGTTCCACCACCTGTGGTTGAACAGCGTGTGGGACCGTTGCGTGCCGCGTCTCCGTGCCGGCAACGTGCATGATTACAACCTCTACGTGGACGACACCTCGGTGCTGGCCGCCCTGAACCTGCGCAAGTCGATTGCGGCCACCATGAGTTCAGCGGACCAACAAACACTGAACAACACCTACAGTTTTGATCCCCCCATCAACGGCGCTATCTCCACCGAGGGAGGCGCGCTGCTGGTTGAAAAGTCGGTCTATATTGATTGCCTCTACCCGCTACGCAACAATCAGACCGACCCCTCCAACCCGCAATACACAGGCAAGATAAAGGCGCTGGACACGATTTATCAGATGAACAGCACGGTGATCCGCGGCAACAGCACCGACCCCGGCAACCCGATGGGTCCGTTCCAAGCGGTCATCATTCCCTTCTCATGGAACACCAATTCCGGCGCGCCCAACGGCCAGTTGCCTTACACTTACACGATGGATGATCCGGGCCAGCTTCAGGCCATTGTTACCAGCCCCACTGCCGGCGCAGGCGCGGGCGTGCTCACTTGGAACAAGACCAACTGGCTGATGACTTCCTACTCATCCACGGCTCCGACCATCGTCGCCGACCCGCAAAGCCAGACCTATCCGGCCGGCCAAGACGCCACGTTCACCGTCGTGGCGGGTGGCAGCACGCCTTTTAGTTATCAATGGTATTACAACACCAATACGCCAATCGCCAATGCCACGAACGCCTTTCTGACTCTGGCCGGTGTTCAAGCCACCAATGCCGGCATTTATTCTGTAATCGTGTCCAACTCGGCCGGCTCGGCCAACAGCGCCTATGCGCTCCTCACTGTCACGGCCAATACCGCACCAACGCTCTCTCCAATCGCAGACACCAACATTAATGCCGGTGTCACGCTCGTCGTCGCCAGCGTCGCAACGGATACGGACGCGCCTCCTCAGACACTAACCTTCAGTCTGCTTGGCGCTCCCACCAACGCCACGCTTAATACAAACAGCGGCGTTTTTACCTGGCGTCCGCTGGTCACTCAGGCGAATACCACCAACCTCGTTACCATCGCGGTATCCGACAGCGGCACACCCAGCCTGAGCGCGACGCAGAGTTTCAACGTCATCGTCAATCCGTTGACCCAACCGAATGTGACTTCGTCCGCCTGGGTGGGTGGACAGATGCAATTGACAGTGGCCGGTGAGGTAGGCCCGGATTACGCCGTGCAGGCCTCGACGAATTTGAGTTTGACCAACTGGCAGACAATTTTTATAACCAATTCGCCACCCTCACCCTTTAACTGGATTGACACAAACACGGCTACATTCCGCATTCGCTTCTACCGGGTCGTGCTCGGGCCGCCATTGCCTTGAAATTTTGCCCGCTGGTTGAGGTGAGACGTTGTTGGAGATTTTCATGTAAAAATCTCCAACGCGTTTAGGCAGACCGATATTTTTCCCGGCAACCAGGTTTCAACTTCCACGGAATGATTTGCCTTCCACGGCAAGTGGCGTTTCAATTGAAGCAATGATTGCCAAACGAGTCATTCCGTGCCTCGATGTGCATGGCGGCAAGGTCACGCGCGGTGTCCAATTCGGCAGGGCCGAGGCGGGCGAACTCCGCAACGTGGGCGACCCGGTGGAACTCGCGCTCCGCTACAACGAGCAGGGCGCGGATGAAATGGTGTTCTTCGACATCACCGCCACGGCGCATGGCCGCGCAACGATGGTGGGCGTGATTGAGCGCGCCGCCGACCAATGCTTCATGCCGCTCACCGTCGGCGGCGGCATCAAGTCCGTGGACGACATGTTCACCATGCTGCGCGCCGGCGCGGACAAAATCAGCATCAACTCCAGCGCGCTCGCCCGGCCGGAACTCATCCGCGAAGGCGCGAAAAAATTCGGCAGCCAGTGCATTGTGGTCAGCATTGATTGCCGGAAGGTCGCGCCGGACAAATGGGAGGTCTTTTCGCATGGCGCGCGCAAACCGACCGGACTGGACGCCATCGAATGGGCCAAACGCGCCGTGGCGCTCGGTGCGGGCGAAATTGTGCTGAACAGCATTGATGCCGACGGCACGAAGGCGGGATTCGATTTGGTGATTACGCGGCGCATCAGCGAGTCGGTGGGAGTGCCGGTGGTGGCCAGCGGCGGCGCGGGCAGTTTGGAGCACATGGCTGCGGTGTTGCTCGAAGGCAAGGCGGACGCGGTTTTGGCCGCGAGCATTTTCCATTTTGGCACCTACACCGTCGGCGACGTGAAGAAATTTTTGGCGAAGAAAAAAATTCCCGTGCGTTTATGAATGAACTCATCCAAACCCGCTGGTTGCCCATTTTACTGCTGACCGGCTCAAATATTTTCATGACGTTCGCGTGGTATGGCCATTTGAAATACAAGGACAAACCCCTTCTGTTTGTGATTCTCATAAGCTGGGGCATCGCGTTTTTTGAATACTTTCTCCAAGTACCGGCAAATCGCTGGGGCAATTCGGTTTATTCCGCCACGCAACTTAAAATCATCCAGGAAGTCATCACGCTTGCCGTCTTTTGCGCCTTTGCGGTTTTGTATCTCGGTGAAAAAATCCGGTGGAATTACGTCGCGGCGTTCTTTTGCATTCTGGCGGCGGTGGCTTTTGCGTTTTGGCCGAAGGGCTGATGTCGCACGCGAAACCCCCAAATCCGCTTGGCAGCGGGAAGGGCTTCTGTTTTATTGGCCGCGCCTAATGAGAAGTTTGCCCGCCATCGCTTCGCTCGCCTTTCTGATCGCGGTTTTTCCGTTCGTTGCCCGGGCGCAGGAGCAACCGGCGTGGGAGATTCAGGCGCTCAATCAAATCGTTCCCGGCGCGCCCGAAGGCAGTGTGGAATATGACGCGGCGACAGGCACGGCGCGCGGCACGAACGTTCAAATCTGGGTCGGCGAACACATCCGTTACAATTTCAAAACGCATCAGATGCAGAGCGAACAGTTTCGCATGGGCAAACCTCCCGTGTTCGCAGCCGGCAATGAGTTGCAAGGCGACATCAGCAACAAGACTTACACTGCACGCCACGTTTTAGTCACGACCGACGACATCAGCAAACCAGCGATCCGCGTCCGCGCGAGCCGGGTTAAAATTGTTCCCGGCAAATATGTCGAGATGTGGAATGCGGTGGTGATCATGGACGGCGTGCCGGTGTTTTATTTTCCGTATTACCACCGCAATCTCGGCGAGCACGCGAACAACTTGAATTTTATGGTGGGCGATAGCAGCGCCTACGGGCCGTTTTTATTGAACACCTATGATTGGTATTTGAACGACGTGTTGGACGGCAGAATTCATCTGGACTACCGCGAACGCCGCGGTATGGGTGTGGGTCCCGATTTGAATCTGCATCTGGGTCGTTGGGGGGATGCCACGCTCAAATATTATTATCTGCACGACCAGGAACCGAACCAAAGCACGAACAATTTGCCGTTCTTCGGCACCATCCCTAAAAATCGCCAGCGACTCTATTTCGCTTATCAGGCAACGCCATTCACCAACCTGAACGTCAAGGCGTTGGTGAATTATCAGAGCGATCCGCTTGTGCTGCATGATTTTTTCGAAGGTGATTACACCGGAAACCCGCAGCCAAATACATTCATCGAGGTCAACAAATACTGGGAAAACTGGAGCCTTGACGCCGAAACCACCCCCCGCATCAACGGTTTTTTTGATCAAGTCGAGCGGCTGCCGGACGTGAAGCTCACCGGTTTCCGCCAGCAAATTTTCAACACGCCGGTTTATTACGAGAGCGAAAGCTCGGCGGGTTATTACCGGAAATTTTTTGCCAACACCAACTCGCCTCTGAATAACACCAATCTGGATTATTCCGGCGCGCGCGCCGATACGTTTCATCAGGTGCTTCTGCCGGAGACATTTTTCGGCTGGCTGAACGTCACTCCGCGGGCCGGCGGGCGGTTCACGTATTACAGCGAGGAAAACGGACCCGGCGGCACCAACGGCGAAGCGTATCGCGAAGTCTTCAACACCGGCGCCGAAGTTTCATTCAAAGCCTCGCATTTGTGGACTGGCGCAACAAATTCAATTCTGGATGTGGATGGTCTGCGTCACGTCATCGAGCCATCGGTGAACTACGTTTTTGTGCCGCATCCCAGCACGCCGCCGTCGCGGTTGCCGCAGTTCGATTCGGAACTGCCCAGTTTGCAGTTGCTCCCGATTCAATTTCCCGACTACAACGACATTGATTCGATTGACAGCCAGAACGTCATCCGTTTTGGACTTCGCAATACGCTTCAAACCAAACGCGATGGTCAACTCGACAATTTGCTCGATTGGAACGTCATGCTCGACTGGCGGCTCGATCCGAAGGCCGGTCAACAAACGTTCAACGACCTTTGTTCTGATTTCGCCTTCCGTCCGCGCACATGGATAACACTCGAATCCCAGTTGCGTTACGACATCAACAGCAGCGATTTGAACCTGGCCTTTCACCAACTCACATTCACGCCCAACGAAAAATGGAGCTGGGGCATCGGCCACTGGTATTTGCGGGGCGGTTTTCTCGGCAACGATGTGGGCGGCGCCAATTTCGTCAGCAGCACGATGTTTTTCCGGTTGAACGACAACTGGGGCCTGCGCGCCACGCATTCCTTCAGTGCGCAAAACGGCCGCTTGCAGGAACAATTTTACACGATCTACCGTGACCTGCGCAGTTGGACGGGCGCTTTGACGTTCCGGGTGACGGATAATGGCAACGGCTCGAAGGATTTCACCGTCGCTTTCACCTTCTCGCTCAAGGCGCATCCGCACTACCATCCGGGCGATGACACCGTCGATCCTTATCACCTCGTTGGGGAATGATTTTTACAACGGGCCCGATACCGGCAGCGAAAGGATGAACGTCGAGCCTTTGTTGATTTCACTTCGCACTTGGATTGTGCCGTGATGTTCATGCGCGATGAGCTTGGAAATGGACAACCCCAAGCCGGTGCCGTTTTGCTTCGTTGTGAAAAACGGTTCGAATAACCGGCCCATGTTTTCCTGCGCGATGCCCACGCCGGTGTCTTTGATGTGAATTTCCAACAACTGCGTGCCGCCTGCGCCTTTCGTGGTTTCTGTGGCGACGGTCAACACTCCATTGGGGTCCATCGCTTCGACTGCATTGAGGAAAATGTTCATGAATGCCTGTTGCAATTGCGCTTCATCGCCGCGCACGGTGTCCGGGTCGGCTTTGTAATGGCGTTGCAGTGAAATCAATTTTGAGCTGATTGGGTGCTGCAACAGCCTCAGCGAATGGTCGAGCAAATCATGCACGCGCACGGTGATGACCGCCGCGCGTTTCGGCGCGGCGAGCCGCAGCATTTGCGTGACAATCCCATTGATGCGTTGCAATTCCCGGTCGACAACCTGGGTCAATTCCGCGTCCCCGCCCTTTTGCGCCATCAAATCAAAGAACGTTTTGATGGCCACCATGCCGTTTTTAATTTCATGCGCCATGCTGGCCGAAAGGGTGTCGAGATTGGCCAGTTGGTCGAGCCGCCGCAGGTTCTGCTTGAAAATCGGCGCGGAGGTGAGGTCGTTGAGAACGACGACAACCTGGGACAGCGCGCGCGTTTTCACCGGCAAAATACTCGCGCGCAGTGTCGTCGTGCTGCCACGGGAAATTTTCAGCGGGATGTCCCGGTTCATCGCCGGCCTGCCGCTTTTTGCCGCCTTGCGAATGAGCTTGGGCAGGGGCGCCGGCAATAAATTCAGCGGCGCGTTCCGCAACCGCCCTGCTCTTGCGTGCAGATGCGCGGCGGCTTCGGCGGTGCAGGCAACGATGCGTTCGCGCGCGCCAATCACCAGCACGCCGCAAGCAAGGCATTCCTGAAGCAAACTCGACAGGTTTCCAGTTGAAAGCCCGCTGGTTTCTTTAGTTGAGCTGCCGGGTGGCATAATCAAAACAAACTTCTGACGCCCGCCTGTCCTTGCTTTCGCTCCATCTTAAAACAGAAGGACGCACCGATACTAAATCGCCCTTGCGCTGCGACAAACAAAAAAAAGTAAAAAATGCATCTTTCAAGTCCGTGAATAATGTAACTTTTTGCGGTTGGTGTTTATGTGCCGCATGATTACGCTTATTTTCACCGGATGAAAAAGACGTTCGACAGCATTGAATCGGTCGTCGCGGACATTCGCCGCGGGAAAATGGTCATCGTCGTGGACGACGCCGACCGCGAGAACGAAGGCGATTTGATCATGGCCGGCCAGCACGCCACTCCGGCCTCGGTCAATTTCATGGCCAGGTTCGGTCGCGGGCTGATTTGCGTGCCGACGACCGTCGAACGGTTGCAGCAACTTGGCATTAACCGCATGGTGCATCAGAACCGCGAAAGCTTCCGCACCGATTTTCAAGTAAGCACGGACGCTGCACGCGGCATCACCACCGGCATCAGCGCCGCCGACCGCGCCAAGACCATTCAAATCCTGTCCGCGCCCGCCGCCGTGCCCGATGACCTAGTGCAGCCCGGCCACATCTTCCCGTTGCGCGCACAGCCCGGCGGCGTGCTCCAGCGCGCTGGTCACACCGAGGCCGCTGTGGATTTGACGCAACTCGCCGGTTTGCGTCCCATCGGCGTGCTCTGCGAAATCATGAACGACGACGGCACGATGGCGCGGCTGCCGGAATTGCGGAAATTCGCCCAAAAGCACCGCCTGAAAATTTGCACAATCGAGGATTTGATTAAATTCCGCCGTCTTCGTGAGAAACTCGTCGAAAAAATCGAGGTGGTGAAGCTGCCGACCGATTACGGCGATTTCGATTTGCATTTGTATCGTTCGTGTCTGGATGACCAGCATCACCTCGCGCTCGTGCGCGGTGACGTCAGCGGCAAAAAAAATGTGCTCGTGCGCGTCCACAGCGAATGTCTGACCGGCGACGTGTTCGGTTCGCGCCGCTGTGATTGCGGGTCGCAATTGCATCAGGCCATGCGTCAGGTTGCCGAGGCCGGTTGCGGAGTGATTGTTTACATGCGGCAGGAAGGACGCGGCATTGGCCTTGCACCAAAAATTCAGGCTTACAAATTGCAGGAGCAGGGCTACGACACCGTCGAGGCCAACGAAAAACTGGGTTACGGCATGGACTTGCGCGAGTATGGACTCGGCGCGCAAATCCTCGTTGATCTCGGCCTCAAAACCATCCGGCTGCTGACGAACAATCCCAGAAAAGTTGTCGGGCTTGAAGGCTACGGACTGAAAATTGTCGAGCAAGTGCCGATTCGCGTGAAACCCAATCCGCACAACGAACGCTATCTGAAAACAAAGCGGGAAAAACTGGGACATTTGCTTTAGCCCACAGATTTCATAGATTAACTTGGAAAAAACTGCGCGAATCTGCGTAATCTGCGGACAAAACTGTGTTGCGGAAAAATCCAAACTTAAAAACGAAAACCGGCGGCGGCACATTTGCCATCGTCGCGTCGCGTTACAACGCGCGTTACGTGGACGCAATGGTGCGGGCGGCGCAGAGTGAATTGAAACGTGCTGGAGCGAAAGTCCAAATCGTCCGCGTGCCGGGCGCGTATGAAATTCCAGTTGTCGCCAAACGGCTGGTCCGCGCCTCGCGCCTCGGACCTCGCGCCTCGCTTTCCGCCATAGTTTGTCTCGGCGTGATTTTGCGCGGTGAAACCGTTCACGCGGCGCATATCGGCGCAGCGGTCAGCCGCGCGCTCATGCAAATCCAGCTCGCGCACGAAATCCCCATCGTTCACGAAGTGCTGCTACTGGAAAACGAGGGACAGGCGCGCGTGCGCTGTCTCAATCCAAAACACAATCGCGGAACTGAAGCGGCGCAAACGGCTTTGGCCATGGCGCGTGTGATGAAAAGCCTGGACAGCGCAAGCGCGTTCTAAATTTCAAGTCATGTACTATTTTACGATTGCGTTGATTCTCGTATTTGCGGTTTTCTTTTATCGCGCCGCGGAGTTTGAAAATGAATCCGGTTTGTTATGGAGTGGCTTATCGGTTCTGGTTTCTGTTGTGGCCTTGTTTTTCTTCCATTGGAGCTGGCTTGGCTGTCTGCTTGGTCAGGCCGGACTTTTTGTGGGCATCGGCATTTTCCGGGTGATGCGAAAGTCGTAAATCGGGAATTTCCAATCACCAATCCGCATTCGGCAACTCCGATAAATCGCGAGCACGCGATGAAAGTCGGTGTCCGCAATCAAAAATTCACTGGCGCGCCCGGCGCGAGTCGAACGCGCGACCCTCTGCTTAGAAGGCAGATGCTCTATCCAACTGAGCTACGGGCGCAACCGATTCACACTACCGTTGCGGCGCAGCGCGCGCAAGCGCGGTTGTCCGGCGGCAGTCCTGGCTTGGATGCGCTTCTACCATGCCGCTTGAAGATGAATTCTGCCCAAATGAAAACCACTGAACTGCGAACGGCTCTGGAAGTTAGTGAAGGATGGCGGGAAAAGTCACTCTCCGGTGGGGAAGTGAGTGAGTTTGGTTTCATGTTGATGAACAGCCGCACCCGCAGCCGCCGGACGGCGTGGCGTTCGATGCGGACGATTGCATGGCCGCTGGAGCGAGATCCTTGGCGAACCGCTCCAGGCGGGCAATGATCTCAAGGCCAACGGACCTGTCCACCCCGGCAAACTTCCCGCTCAATTCCTTCTGGTCGGCTTCCGTGAGGATCTTGTCAGCCATCGGAAAGACCATCGCGTCCTCTTTCCAGATATGGTTTTGGTAGAGGTTGACAATCTTGCGCAGTGTTTGAACCAGACTATCCTGTGCGCCGGGTTTCCTCTGCTCATAAAAGGCGATCGATTCTTCCAAGGTGCAGACCAGTGCACGGCCCCTTTCGTGTTCATGGGTGAGTCCACCGATTGGGCAGCCTTGCGGGGGCACGCCGCGTTTGACCAGCATCGGGAAGAACAGCGCCTCTTCCTTGCCGTGATGTAGTTTGTCCGCATAGACACGGAAAAACTCCACCGCCGTTTTCAACAGGGCTGCATCGGCGGGCTGACCCTTCTCGATGGCGAGCGCGAGGTTGCCGAGAGCTTTCACCACGGTTTCAATAGTTCGATGCTCCGCTTCCATTACTTGGGTCGCTGTCATAGTCATAGTTTTGGGGCTTTATTGGTTGTGTTGATGTTCAGATTCATTTTCAACCGCCGCCTTTCAGGAAAGCTAACCGATTCCGGCTTAAAAATCAAAACCCTTCATGTGGCACGACACTACGAGTCAATTCAAACATGAACCGTTCAGACAGTCCCTTTGACAATGCCAGCAGTCTAAAGTAACAATGGCGAAATCCTATGCCAGGGCACGAAAGGAAATTATGAATGAATCGTCCAGACAAAATTTATTGATCTCCAAAGGCTGGATTCAAGCAGTTGCCCTGGTCATGCTCTTCGGTTTCTTTGTGCTCGGACTGCTCGCGTATCGAACCTACACGGACGAACCGCCGATTCCGGCCAAAGTAGTTGACCCTAGTGGAAATCTGCTTTTTACCGGGCAAGACGTAACTGCGGGGCAGGAAACTTTTCTTAAAAACGGGCTGATGGAATACGGTTCGATTTTCGGTCACGGCGCGTGGCTGGGGCCGGATTTCACGGCGGATTATTTGCATCGCGCCGCCGAAATGACGATTGATTACTACGGTGGAAATTCTTCGGACGCGGCGCGGCAGCAAACCATTGTCGATTTCAAAACCAACCGTTACGACAGCGCGACGGGCGTTTTAACTTACAGCGCGGCGCAAGCCGACGCCTTCCAAAAGCTCACCGCTTACTACGCCGGCTTTTTCGGAACGCCCACGACGAAATTCGGTTTGCGTCCCAATGCGATTGCCGACCCGGAAAAAATCCGGCAACTCACAGCCTTTTTCAGTTGGTCGGCATGGGCGGGGTCAGCCTTGCGACCGCACAAAAATTATTCCTATACGAACAACTGGCCGCCCGAATCGCTCGTCGGCAATCACGCCACGGCGGAAGCCATTCTCTGGAGCGTTCTCTCCCTCATCGCCTTGCTGGGTGGCATCGGTTTGTTGCTGGCTGCCTTTGGCCGGTGGAATTTTCTCGGCTGGCACGGACGCGAGGAGGAGCGCATTGCATTCCGCCCGCCGGACGAAGTGATGCTCACACCGGCGCAGCGGTCGTGTGCGTGGTTCTTTCTGGT
>JBEKON010000043.1:0-41473 GCA_049521735.1 Verrucomicrobiota bacterium | reverse complement strand
GAACGCAAAGCCTGCATCGTCGTCGTCAATAAATGGGATTTGGTGGCGGAATCCGTCCGCCAGGTGCGCGAAGAGGAAATCGCGCGCCGCAATAAAAAGGAACAGCGCGAAGGCCAGGCAAAAATAATATCCACGCTCGGCGAATTTGGCACCTGGGTGCAGGAAAAATTATTCTTCCTCGATTACGCGCCGGTGATTTTCGCATCAGCCAAATCCGGTTTTCATCTGGATCGTTTGCTGGAAGCCGTGCGCTATGTCGCGGCGCAACTTCAACAAAAGATTCCCACGGCGATTTTGAATCGGACGTTGCAAGACGCCGTCGAACGCCGCCAGCCGGTCAGCGCGGCGGGGCACCGGCTGAAGTTTTTTTACGCCACGCAGGTGCGGCAGGCGCCGCCGACGTTTCTGCTGTTCATCAACCGCGACGAATTGTTTTCCGGCCAATACAAAAAATATCTGGGCGACCAGATGCGCTGCGCCTTTGGCTACGAAGGCTGCCCTATTGTGCTCGTTCCCAAGTCCCGGCCCAGGACTGTGGAACCCATCCGCAAATTCACAACACCGCGCCAAAGGAGCAGGACCGGGCCGGGCCGGAAAAATCGGCGGCCAACGCAAAACAAATATAGCAGTTCCAGTTAACATTGGCACAGTTTGATATGCCTCTGGGAAAAGCGCCCCCCCCGATACATCGGGGGCGCTTTGCAAGAAGACGAAATGTCCGCGAGATTTCCGCCTTAACTTCTGTGCGCCAATGCAATGGGAACTGATATATGTACGCCGGGAGGATAAGCGGCCTTCCCTAGCAGGAGGGTTTTTCTTATTTTTTCTTATTGACAGTCAAACCCAAATCGTGGATAGAGCGACAGTTTTTATTCCGAAATAATGAAAAGCGACGCAGATGCGTTGTGGTTGGAGTAAATGGAAAAATTTTGAAAATAACCATTCGTTCAATCACAATAGTCTGCGCGGCTTTCGTCCTGTCTGCCGCAGGCGCGCGCGCGTCGGATTGGAGCGACAAGTTACATCTTAGCGCGACCAATTTATATCTGAGCGCTGATTTCGGCGGTGCGTTCCAACAAAACGCCATTATGACTCAGTCATTAGCTCCCGGTTGGCGACCAACCGCCTCATTCAACGCCGGCAACCGTGCTGATATTGATCTGGGTTACAACCTCAATGATTCGTTGGCCGTGGAGTTGGAAACAGGCTTCATGTGGAACTCCATGGACAAAGTGGGCGGGGCTTCGCTTAACTCCTATTCCCAAAGCGTTGACATCTATTCAGTTCCAGTATTGGCAAATGTCATCTATAAGGCGCCGTTGAAATTGCCCATGCTCACCAGTAAAGGCCCCGTATGGTTAAAAACCTCGTGGACTCCTTATTTTGGGGTTGGTGCCGGTGGAGTGGTCAGCATGTTTGACCTTAAGAACTCGGGAATCGATTATAGTGACACCGACTTTACCTTCGCCTATCAGGCGGAAGCCGGATTGGACCATGCGTTGTCAAAAAACGTTTCCATCGGCATCGCTTACAAATTCCTCGGCACACTTAACCAACGCTACTATCTTGGCGGCGCAGAGAACAATCACATTAAGCTTGGCGGAGTTTATATTCACGCCGTTGTGGCCAAGTTGACATGGACATTCTAACGACGATCCAGAGACATGAATTTTCAAGCACGCTGAACTTGAGGCAGAAAAACCAAACCACATACGAAACGAATCCTTTCCATCACTGTTCTGACGGTCATCGGCGTCGCGTTGCCGGTCTTGTTTGGCGGCAGGCTGGTTGCCGCGCCAATGGGCACCGCGCTGACCTATCAAGGGAACCTCAACCAAACCAGCGGCTCCACCGGTGTCATAGGCCAGCAACCGTCCTCCGGGCCGGTCACTGGCGTCTGTGATTTCCGGTTCAGTCTCTGGGATGCCGTTACCAATGGCAACCCCGTGGGAGCGACATTAACGAACAGCGCTGTCAGCGTCAGCAACGGGTTGTTCACGGTGACACTGGACTTTGGCGCGGGCGCCTTCAACGGCGACGCGCGCTGGCTGGATATTGGAGTGCGCACCAATGGCAGCGGGGCGTTCACCGAACTGGTGCCGCGCCAGTTGGTGCCGCTGGTGCCGGATGCCCTCTACGCGGCTGAAGCCGGCAGTGTTTTCGGGCTGACGAATCTATCAGGCCTTCAACCAGCCACCGCGAATCTCACGAACTGGTCGAACATCGGCACCAACCAGTTTGCGGGAACAAACTTTGCCTCGGCCACGGCGAACGGCATCCTGTTCTCAAACAACTGGTCATCGTTCAACAACAAACAGACCGCGCTCACTTACCAACCGGCGACAAATCTCGGTCCTATTGTCGTTTCCCAACTTCCGTATGTGCCGCAACCGGCCACGGCGAATCTCACGAACTGGTCGAACATTGGCACGAACCAGTTTTTGGGCACGAACCAGTTGCCGGCTCTGACGAACCGGTTCCAGACCACCAACGTCAATCTGTCGCAGTGGTCGAACATCGGCACGAACCAGTTTGCGGGAACAAACTTTGCCTCGGCCACCGCGAACGGCATCCTGTTCTCCAACGACTGGTCATCGTTCAACAACAAACAGACCGCGCTTGGCTTCGTGCCGCAACCGGCCACAGCGAATCTGACCAATTGGTCGAACATCGGCACCAACCAGTTTTTAGGAACGAACGCGCTGCCGGCCTTGACCAATGGTTTCGTCACGGCGTCAATCACCAATGGCCTCCAGACCACGAACGTCAACCTGTCGCAGTGGTCGAACATCGGCACGAACCAGTTTGCGGGAACGAATTTCGCGTCGGCGACGGTGAGTGGGATATTGTGGAGCAACGATTGGCAATCGTTTAATGCGAAACAGGCCGCACTTGGCTTCGCTCCGCAGCCGGCATCGGCCGCACTGACGAATTTGGCCAGCGGTAATGGTTCCGGGCTGACGAACCTGAACGCCACGAATCTCACCGGCATCCTCCCTTTGTCAAATTTGGATTCGGCGGTGGTGACGAATGGCATTGAAAATTTTCATGCAACCATCATCACCGCCAGCAACTTTGTCGGCGACCTCATTATCGTCACAAACTTTCTTACCGTCAGCAACTTCAGTGGAATAAGCAGCAACCTTGTCCTAAGCGGCACGACGCTGAACACCGGAATAATTTCCAACGGAATAATCACCAGCGTCGCCATCACGAACGCCAACGGTGCCGGCATCACGAACATTCCCTTCGGCAACATCACCGGTCTGGGCGGCGCAGCCACGAATTCGGCCTCGGCCTTTCAACCGGCTTCTCCGAACTTAACCAACTGGTCTAACATCGGCACGAACCAGTTTGCGGGAACAAACTTTGCCTCATCCACCGCGAACGGCATCCTGTTTCCCTATGCGCCGCAACCGGCCTCGGCCACGCTGACGAATTTGTCCGGCATTACGACCAACCAAATTGTGTTCACCAACGTCAATTTAAGTCAGTGGTCGAACATCGGCACGAACCAGTTTTTGGGCACGAACGCGCTTCCGGCCTTGACCAATGGTTTCGTCACGGCATCAATCACCAATGGCCTCCAGACCACCAACGTCAACCTGTCGCAGTGGTCGGGCGTTAGCACGAACCAATACAATGGCACTGTCAGCAATATATTCCTTGGAATGAGCACCGGCGTTGTCTTTACCGCGCTACAGCCGATTACCACGGCGACCAAATACACGTTCGCGCACGGATTGAGCCATACGCCGTATTTCTTTGACGTGCAGATGGTCTGCACGAACCAGGACGACGCCACCGGCTATCTTCCGGGTGCGGTCTTGCAGTGGGGTGATGTGGTGAAGAATAATTTAACAGGACAAGTGTCGTGCGACGCGACGAATGTGTATTTGACTTTGACCGCAAATTTGAATGGGAACTGGACTTTGATTTCTATCGTGCCGTTCGGTGGCGGAACTGCGGTGAATATGACAAGCAGCACGAACTGGAATTTGAGAGCGGCGGCGCAATGAAAAAAAACTCCATCACCATGATTGTGTTCCTGCTTTGTCCGGTTGCTTTTGCCCAGTCTCTTGGAACGACGAAGGGCTACTACTCGGCGACGCAGATTGATTCGATGTTTCAGTTTAACGATTGGCAAACTCTTTTCACGGCAACGAACTCGTTTGATGCCCTGGGTGCAGCGAAAGCGGCAACGAACGGTTATCCGTGGGGTTCACTGTATCAACCTATGCTGACCTATCAGCCAGCTACCAACGGTGCGTCCATTGCTCTTACTCAACTTCCGTATGTGCCGCAACCGGCTGCACCGAATCTAACCAACTGGTCGAACATCGCCACGAACCAGTTTTTGGGTACGAACGTGCTACCGGCTCTGACGAATCAGTTCCAAACCACGAACATCAATTTGTCGCAGTGGTCGAATATCGGGACGAACAAGTTTGCGCCGACGAATCTCGCTTCGGCGACGGTGAGCGGCATCCTGTTTTCCAACGACTGGTCATCGTTCAACTCCAAGCTGACTCCGGCGCAGACGACAAACGCGGCTTCCGCTGTGACCAATGGCTATCCTTGGGGCAGTCTCTATGACGCGACCGGTGCTGCGCACGCTGCAACGAACAACTTAATTATCACGGCCACAAATCTTGCCAACGGCGGTTCGTCTGTGGGTCAGATTTTGACGGCAACAACTTCCGGCGTGAAGTGGAGCAATGCGCCGAGTGGCGGAAGCGGCGTGACGAATCTCGCCACGATACTTGCCACCGGGCCGAACCCCGGTAACATGGCTGGACAGACGATAAGTAATGGCTTTTTCGTCAATGGTATGGTAAGTAATGCTATTCTTGTCGCGTCTGGGGCATCACCAGCAGGACAGGTCTTTTCTACTGGTGACATTTATGGTGCATCTGACTTATACTTAAACAAAGGCGTTTATCCCATAGCTCCAAACGACAAAAATCATCCCTTCATTGCATTTGCCGAAACGGGTGGTTTTGGCATTGGCAGACTGGACTTTTACACTTATGGCCCACCCAACGCGGGCGGATATCCCCAAAAATATCCTTCTGTCAGATGGGAAGCGCGTGACCAAGGAAACTATACAGGCGTCCATTCGTTTTGGGTGAATGAAGGTGGAGGTGCAAACGATTCTTACCTTGTGGAAGTGATGGATATTATCTCGGCAAATGATGGGGCTGTTGGCAACGGATATTACGGTCTCCTAATGATAGACGACGGAACTAGCCATTGCACCATTCTTGGAAGCGATTCTCAACCAGCAGTTGACCCACTTAATAGGCAATTACAAGCCGGTGGGGGGAATATGGTTTTAGACTGGTCCGCGAATCTTGATGGAAGCGTAATTCTCGTTGCGAACAACGGTAGCTTCAACGACCCAGATGTGGGCGTTTATAGGGACTTGAAACTGGGCGGGGGCGGAGGAATGGCAACGGATGGAAGTATAAAGGTGCTTAATGGTACATTCTATTCTTCCAACCAAGTCACCGTCGCAAACATTAAGGCGGGAATGACGAATGGTGATTTTTGGGTCGGAACAATCAGCAATTCACTCATGTGCTTCTGGATGAGCAACAATGTCATACAATTCAAGCGAATTGCACCATGAAAATTTCAACTGATATGAAAAAAATAATGGCAGTTTTGGCATTCATGGCTTTGGCATCTGGCGTAGTAGGACAACTGGCAACGAATACACCAGCACGAACTGGAATTTGAGGGCTGTGGCACAATGAAAAAAATCTCCATCGTCCTAATTTCGTTCCTGCTTTGTCCGGTTGCTTTTGCTCAGGCTCTTGGAACGACGAAGGGTTACTACTCGGCGACACAGGTTGATTCGATGTTGTGGCAAACTCTTTTTGTGGCAACGAACTCGTTTGATGCCTTGGGTGCTGCTCACAATGCTACCAATGGTTATCCATGGGGCAGTCTATATGATACCGCGAATGCCGCTCTCAATGCCACCAATGCGCTTGGCAGCGCGGCGTGGAAAAGTACCAGTTTCTTCGACCTTTCAGGCGCGGGCACGACAGCGGCAACGGCTGCAACCAACGCGGGCAATATCATGTTCACGAACGCGCTTCCGGCCTTGACCAATGGTTTCGTCACGGCGTCAATCACCAATGGCCTCCAGACCACCAACGTCAACCTGTCGCAGTGGTCGAACATCGGGACGAACCAGTTTGCGGGAACAAACTTTGCCTCATCCACCGCGAACGGCATCTTGTTCTCCAACGACTGGTCATTCCCTATGCGCCGCAACCGGCCTCGGCCACGCTGACGAATTTGTCCGGCATTACGACCAACCAAATTGTGTTCACCAACGTCAATTTAAGTCAGTGGTCGAACATCGGCACGAACCAGTTTGCCGGCACGAACTTCGGTAGTGCGGTTGCGGTGAACATGACCAACGCGGCCAATCAGTTCACCGGCACGTTCACTGGCTTAGGCAGCAGTTTGACGAACTCGCTTGGGCAAAGTTTCGTAGGCACAAACTACGGCAGAACCACCGTTGCCGCGATGACCAACATGGCGAACTCGTTCACCGGCACGTTCACGAATGGCACATTCTATGGCGGCGGCGGCGGGTTGACAAATCTGCAAGTTACCAACGTCACCGGACTGGGCAGCGCAGCCACGAATTCGGCCTCAGCCTTTCAACCGGCCACGGCGAATCTGACCAACTGGTCGAACATCGGCACGAACCAGTTTTTAGGAACGAATGCGCTTCCCGTTCAAGGCACGAATCTTGCCAACGGCGGCTCATCCGTCGGTCAGATTTTGACCGCAACAGCTTCCGGTGTGACATGGAGTAATGCCCCAACTGCCCTGCGCGGCACGTTCACTTTCAGCAGCCTGACCAATGGCGTCCTGACCATTACGCACAACCTGAATCTCACTGCGCCGTTCACGGTGTCGGCGACCATTTTCAATAATTCCTATCAGCAGATTCGACCGGATAATGTCACTGGAAGCGCCAACTCCGTCCAGGTGGACATCACCAGCTACACAAACATGATGACAGGCACATGGGGGTGGAAAGTCTTTTGAGGTGAACTATGCAAGAAGGTCTAACAACATTTACGGACTGGATTTCGGCCAACTCATACAAACTCGTGTTGAAGGTGGTGTCGGATACCACCTTCAACATCAACGATGTGGCGCCGTGGTACACGTCATGGGTGTGGCTGGGTGCCAGCGGGAACGGGACGGCCACGCTGGTTAATCCCATATCGAACGGCGTCGTATTGGAAATCAAGAATTGCGATGCCAATGGTAACACGCTCACCCTGAACACCAGTTCTGCCATCATCTATGTTGGCGGTGGCATCGGTATCGTATCGTCTGTGACACTCGACCCTGGCGGCACCATCTACATGATTCCTGACGGGACATATTTGCAAGTGATAGACTGGTTTCAACCGATGTAAAAATGCAACAAGGCGTGACAAATTTTACGGGTTGGTTCTCGGCGACAGCTCTCAAGTATCCGCCGTATTTCTGTTCCGGCGGGTCAGGATTTGAGATGCAGAGCATTGTGCCAATGCACTCGTTTATTGTGAGTACGAAAGATACGGGCCGCGATTTCCCCGGCTGGTATTTACCCGATGCGGTTGATGCTAATGTCGGCTTGGAACTCGTTATAAAAAACAATACAACTAGTGGCCAAGCCTATACCCGGCTGGATTCGGATGGTTCGAGAACCAGCAATATAGTTCTTCAGGGTGTCGGGGATACTGTTGACCATGTGAAATTCAGAGAAGGCGGGTCTGTTACTTTGCGATTGTTTAAGGATGGGAGTGGCAACTTCTGGTGGCTGCTTCTGAAGTCATACCAGCCACCGTCGTCATCATAACATGAAACCTTTACTCATCACGGCGGCGAACTTCGCGCTCAAGGATTATGTCCTGCAAAGCATGGCGGCTGCGAAAGCACTTGGGTATGAGCTGCTGGTTTATGACTTGGGCAATCTCGGCGTCGAGGGCTCAATCCCATTTGCTGTAAATGACGAAAGTTTTCAGAAAGATGGATTTTATGCTCTTTTGGATAACGGACGGTGGAAATCCCGTTCCCTGTTCAAACCGTCAGTGGTTAAACATGCGATGGCAAGCCGCCCGGCCGATTTCATTGTCTGGCTCGATGCAGACGCGCAGGTGATCCGGCCAATAGATGATATTGCCGGTGACCCAGGCTGCGTCCCGCAGTCGCGGGACTCCGCCGCGGCGAGCCACGACATTGGCGTTACCAGCCGCAACCTTACGAGCAAAGAATCATGGCGGTGGCCGAACCTCGGCACGAACCAGTTTGCGGGAACAAATTTTGCCTCATCCACCGCGAACGGCATCCTGTTCTCAAACGACTGGCAGACGTTTAATGCAAAACAGGCCGCGCTGACTTACCAACCGGCGACCAATGGCGGGCCAATCGCCGTTACCCAGCTTCCCTATGTGCCGCAACCGGCTTCTACGAATCTAACCAACTGGTCGAACATCGGCACGAACCAGTTTTTAGGAACGAATGCGCTTCCCGTTCAAGGCACGAATCTTGCCAACGGCGGCTCATCCGTCGGTCAGATTTCAACCGCAACAAGTTCCGGTGTGACGTGGAGCAATGCGCCAAGTGGCGGCGCAAGCGCAACTCGCGGCACGTTCACTTTCAGCAGCCTGACCAATGGCGTCCTGACAATCACGCACAACTTGAATCTCACCGCGCCGTTCGCAGTGACGGCGATAATTTTTAATAATTCTTACCAACAGATTCTACCGGATAATGTCACTGGAAGCGCCAACTCCGTCCAAGTGGACATTACCAGCTACACAAACACGATGACAGGGACATGGGGGTGGGAAGTCTTTTGAGGTGAATTATGCAAGAAGGTCTAACGACATTTACGGACTGGATTTCGGCCAACTCATACAAACTCGTGCCGAATGTGGTATCGGCTACCACATTCAACATCAACGATGTGACGCCGTGGTTCACATCATGGGTGTGGCTGGGCGCCACCACCAACGGAACCGCCACGCTGGTTAATCCGATATCGAATGGCGTCGTATTGGAAATCAAGAATTGCTCGAAGTACACGCTCACGATCAACGCTGGGGCTGCCATCATCAATGTTGGCGAGTCTATCGGCATCGTATCGTCTGTGACGCTGGAGCCTGGCGGCACCATCTACATGATTCCTGACGGGACATATTTGCAAGTGATAGACTGGTTTCAACCGGGTTAAAAATGCAACAAGGCCAGACAAATTTTACGGGTTGGTTCTCGGCGAAGGCTCTCAAGTACCCGCCGTACTTCTGTTCCGGCGGGCAAGGATTCGGAATGCAGAGTATCACGCCCATGCACTCGTTCATTGTGGATACGGAAGGCACGGGCGTTCATTTTCCAGGCTGGTATTTACCAGATGCGGTTGATGCTAATGTCGGTTTGGAGCTCATTGTGAAGGGCTACGCGAACGGTTGGACGCGGCTGGACTCGGATAGTTCTAGTACCTCAAACATACTGATCGGGCGGAACAGCGGCATCACCGACCATGTGAAATTCCTCTCTGGCGGGTCTGTTACTTTGCGATTGATTAAGGATGGGAGTGGCAACTTCTGGTGGCTCCTTCTGAAGTCATACCAGCCACCCGGGTGGAACTCATAACCGTGAAACCTTTGCTCATCACTGCGGCGAACTTTGCGCTTAAGGATTATGTCCTGCAAAGCATGGCATCCGCGAAGTCGCTTGGGTACGAACTTTTGGTTTACGATTTGGGGGGTCTTGGCGTTGAAGGCTCAATCCCATTTGCTGTAAATGACGAAAGTTTTCAGAAAGATGGATTTTATGTTCTTTTGGATAACGGACGGTGGAAATCCCGTTCCCTGTTCAAACCGGCCGTGGTTAAAAACGCAATGGCGAGTCGCCCGACCACTTTCATTGTCTGGCTCGATGCGGACGCGCAAGTAATCAGAGCGATAGACGATATTGTCGGCGACTATGACATCGGCGTTACCAGCCGCAGACTTTCGGGCAAGGAATCCTGGCGATGGCCGAATCTCAAGAATCACGTCTGGGAAAAATACTTCCAGTATTACATGGGTGAACTGAACGCCGGCGTGATCTTCTTCGCGCCCACCGATGCGGCACGGGCGTTCGTTGAACAATGGGGAGCCAAGACCCAGGAATTGCAGAACGACCAGCTCGCGCTCAATCGGCTCATCAATCCCCGGAACGAACAACTGATGCATCGTGATGTTCTGATTCGTGATTATACCGAAGGGACTCTGCGGTTCCGCACTTTTCCGGCGGAACATTACAACTATTGCTATTTCCCAAGAAAACCGGGCACGGGCGTGCGGATTGTGCACTACAAGGGAAAGGCGAGAATGCCAGTTCATTCTTTCACGCATTTCATTTATGAAAACGCGCCGTGATTTCATCAAAGCCGGGTTTGCCCTCGGCGCAAGCCTGCCCCTTGCCAATCTTGAAAGATTGTTCGCCGCCGATTTGCCGAAAAAAACCGCCAGCGTTTCCGCCGCGCCGGTCCAGGCGAAGTCCATCCTCCTCATCACTGCGGCGAATTACGCGCTCAAGGATTATGTCCTGCAAAGCATGGCGTCTGCAAAGTCGCTTGGCTACGAGCTTTTGGTTTACGACTTGGGCATGGACAAGTACGGCACTCGACTCGGATTTGGCATTCCGTTCCCTGTGGACAATGAAAGTTTCCAGAAGGACGGATTCTATGTCCGTTTGCTAAACGGGTTTTGGGCGTCACAGTCTTTGTTCAAACCGTTGGTGGTAGAACACGCAATGGCAAGCCATCCCACCAAATTCATTGTCTGGCTCGATGCGGACGCCCGGGTGATCCGGCCAATAGACGATATTGTCGGCGACTACGACATCGGCGTTACCACCCGAAAACCGTCCGTGAACGATTTATGGCGATGGGCGAATGCCAAGAACCACGTCTGGGAAAAATACTCCCAGTATATTGGCGAACTGGGCGCTGGCGTGATTTTCTTTGCACCGACTGACGCGGCGAGGGCTTTCGTCGGTAGATGGAAAGCCAAAACTCAGGAACTGCAGGACGACCAATTCGCGCTAAATCAACTCATCAATCCCCGGAACGAACAACTGATGCATCGTGATGTTTTGATTCGTGATTATACCGAGGGGACTCTGCGGTTCCGCACGTTTCCAGCGGAACACTACAATTGCTATTCCTCAAGAAAGCCGGGCGCGGACGTGAGAATTGTCCACTACAAAGGGAAAGGGGAAATTACGCCATGAACAATATTTTACAGTCAGGCGCAGCGATCGGGGTCTTTCAAAGCCCCGTTCCCCACGGGCACAATGAGAAGAACGCTGAAATCCCGGATTGGATATGGCGAAGGTTGTGTCCGGACATCATCGTTCAGTGGCAATCAGGCGATATGCTGATGAATATGATGGCAACGGTGCAGAAAAGATATTGACAATATGAAGAAAGTCCAAAGTCCAATGTCCAAGGTTCAAAGTCCAAGTTTCAAGTCTCAAGTCTGGCGCTCTGGATTTCGGATTTCTTCCGCCGCAGTATCCTGCTTCTTGCTTTTTGTTTCCTGCGCGTTCGCGCAGCAATTCTCGATTGGCTGGGCGAAAATCGGCGGCAGCGGCACGAGCAGCGGCGGCGCTTACTCCCTCAGCGGCACCATCGGTCCGGCTGTCGCCGGCGCCGTGAGCGGCGGCAACTACACGCTGGGAAACAGCCAGTGGGGCATCATCGCCGGAGTCCAGGCGACCGGCGTGTCGTCGCTGGCCATCACCGCTGCAAGCCTCCAACTGGCATTCCAAGGCAACCTTGGCCAAACATACATGCTTCAGGCTTCTACGAATCTAACGGACTGGGAGACGGTGTTGACCTTTACCTGCACAAATTCGCCAATGGTTGTGGTGGATCCTGAGGCGGGAAGCTATCCCCGCCGGTTTTATCGCATCGTTCAATAAGTCTTTTCAACCCGGGCCACTCCCAGCTGCGATTCGACGTCCACTCTGGACGACGAACAGCTTTGATCCGACGCTTATCCACACCGTCCTTGTTCGCAGGTGCGAACAAGGTCTGGATAATACCGGTTGCGCCGGTATTTTTCGCCCGTTTTTCAAGGTGAATAACCCCTTCGTAACTTTTTTTGAAAATTTCCTTGCCACCACAATATGTTGGGTATATGCTCCCAACATTGCCCACTAAATGGGGTTTCGCAGGAAATGCGGCGGTTGGCGAAAACCTGAAAAGTGGGTTGAAAGGTCTGATTTTCCCGACCGGTTTTCTGTTTTGAGACGGTCGGGTGATTTGTCTGAAAAGAAATTTCAACCGCCCCGAAAGGGAAGTCCATGATTGACGCGCGCGAAGAAGTTTTGGCTCCGGTGTCGCACAAAGGCCATCGTCCCGCGACGGTGGTTGCGGGGCGCACCCACGGGCTTAAGGACAAGGCGAACACAACGAAAAAGTCGCTGCCCGTCGGGCGCGTTTTCAGCGACGCGAAAGTCAAGCCGTTCGATCAAATCGAATGGGACTGCCGCACTGCCGAAATCACCGACGACGCCGGCAAGGTGATTTTCAAGCAGGAAAATGTCGAGGTGCCAAAGTCGTGGTCGCTGCTCGCGACGAAGGTCGTAGTTTCAAAGTATTTTTACGGGGAGCAAAACACGCCCGAGCGCGAAACCTCGGTGCGCCAGCTTGTCCATCGCATTTCCCGGACGATTGCCGATTGGGGCGTTGCGGACGGCTACTTCAGCAAGGCCGACGGCGAAGTTTTCTACGACGAGTTGACCTGGCTCTGCCTGAATCAATACGGCGCGTTTAATTCGCCGGTCTGGTTCAACGTCGGGCTTTATCATCAATACGGCGTCGGCAACAATTCCAGCAAGGGAAACTGGTTTTACAATCCCAAGACGCGCGATGTTGAACGCGCCCGGACGCAATATGAATATCCGCAGTGCAGCGCGTGCTTCATTCAGTCCGTGGACGACAACATGGAAAGCATCATGCGTCTGGCGGGAAGCGAGGCGATGCTTTTCAAATTCGGTTCCGGCACGGGCACGGATCTGTCCCCGCTCCGATCCAGCCGGGAAAAACTCAGCGGCGGCGGGTGTCCGAGCGGCCCGATGAGTTTTCTGAAAGTTTATGACCAGGTCGCCAACGTCGTAAAATCCGGCGGCAAAACGCGGCGCGCGGCCAAGATGAACACGCTCGACGACTGGCACGGTGACATCGAGGAATTCATTGACGCCAAGCAAAAAGAGGAAAAGAAAGCCTGGGCGCTCA
Source organism: Verrucomicrobiota bacterium (assembly GCA_049521735.1). Lineage (GTDB taxonomy): Bacteria > Verrucomicrobiota > Verrucomicrobiia > Limisphaerales > UBA11358 > UBA11358. Next base: position 28,161 of record JBEKON010000043.1, on the reverse strand, counting down.
TCGAGCAGGGCTACGACGGCTCCTACAACGGCGACGCCTACGGCAGCGTGATGTATCAAAACGAAAACCTGTCCATGCGCGCCAGCGACAAATTCATGGAAGCCGCGCTTGCGGGCGGGGAATGGTGGACGCGTGCCGTCACCACCGGCAAGCCGCTCGAGAAGAAGGACGCCGCGAAGCTGCTCTGCAAAATCGCCGAAGGCACGTGGATTTGCGGCGACCCCGGCATGCAATACGATGGCGCGATTCAAAAATGGCACACCTGCAAAGGCACCGAGCCGATTCATTCCACGAACCCGTGCAGCGAATACGTTTTCATCAACAACACCGCGTGCAATCTTGCGTCGCTCAACTTGATGAAATTCAAACGCGAGGACGGCAGGTTCGACGTGGAACGTTTCAAAGCCGCCGTGCGCATTTTCATCACCGCGCAGGAAATCATCGTGGACAACGCGAGTTACCCGACGAGGGACATCACCGAAAATTCGCACATTTTCCGCACGCTCGGCCTCGGTTACGCCAATCTCGGCTCGCTCATCATGAGCTACGGATTGCCGTATGATAGTGACGGAGGCCGCGCGCTCGCCGGCGCCATTACTGCGATCATGACCGGCCATGCCTACGAGCAGAGCGCTGAAATCGCCGCCGGCATGGGGGCGTTTCCGGGCTACCGTGACGCCCGTTGCGCGCACGTGCCAAAACCGCCGGCAAAGGACAACGTCGAATCCATGCTTGGCGTCATTCAACTGCATCGCGACGCCGTTGAAGAGATTCATCCGAGCGAGGAATTCGGTTATCTCAAAGACGAAGCGCGTCGTTGTTGGGACCGCGCGCTCGCCCGCGGCAAACAAGCCGGCTATCGCAACGCGCAAGTCACCGTGCTCGCGCCGACCGGCACGATTGCATTTCTGATGGACTGCGACACGACCGGCATCGAACCCGACATCGCGCTCGTCAAATACAAGCTGCTTGCCGGCGGCGGTATGTTGAAAATTGTCAACCGCGGCGTGCCCGACGCGCTTCACCGTCTCGGCTACAGCGCGAAGGAAATCGAAGACAGGCGCGACTGTTCGCAGCGGACTCAAGCCGGAGCATTTGCCCGTCTTTGATTGCGCGTTCAAACCGTTCAAGGGCAGGCGCAGCATCCATTGTCTGGCGCACTTGAAAATGATGGCCGCCGCCCAGCCGTTCATCAGCGGCGCGATCTCCAAGACCGTCAACATGCCGAATGGAAGCACCGTCGAGGAAATTCGCGGCATTTACGTTCAAGCGTGGAAAATGGGACTCAAGTGCGTGGCGATTTACCGCGATGGTTCGAAACGTTCGCAGCCGTTGAGCACCAAAAAAAGCGGTGACGGTGCCAGCAGCGCAACCGCAGCGGACACATCGTCGCTCGAAGCCCGCATCAAGGAACTCGAGTCCGAAATTGCCAGATTGAGCGCTGAAGCCGGCAAACCGCTGCGCCGCCGTTTGTTCGACACACGCACGGCGGTCACACACAAATTCGACATCGCCGGCCATGAAGGCTACATGACGGTCGGGTTGTTTGAAGACGGCCAGCCGGGTGAATTGTTCATCACGATGGCCAAGGAAGGCTCGACCATCGGCGGCTTGATGGACAGCATCGGCACGCTTACCAGCATTGCATTGCAATACGGCGTGCCGCTGGGGGCGCTTGTCAAAAAATTCGCGCACCAGCGTTTCGAGCCGAGCGGTTTCACGAAGAATCCGGAAATCCGTAATGCTTCCTCAATCACCGATTACGTTTTTCGCTGGCTCGCGTTGAAATTCATTCCCGGCTACCGCGAAGCGGTTGCCGCCAATCGCGCGCAACCGGAACTCGCCATGCCCGGTTTGCACGAAGAAGAAAAAAAAAGGGTGAACCGGCCGGTGCGTGAACTGCCCATCGCCGAGGACAATGACATACTCGAAGCGGAAACCGGCAACGGCCATTATACGTCCTCTGAACATACCGTCAAAAGCTTGAATGACGCCATCGCGCATTTCCAGCAGGACGCGCCCATGTGTCCGAACTGCGGGCATGTCACCGTGCGCAACGGCGCATGTTACAAATGTCTGAATTGCGGCGAAAGCCTCGGCTGCTCTTGATTTGAGGAACTGAGTGACACACAAACAGGCCGGGGAATTTTAAAGTTCTCCGGCTTGTTTCATTTCATCGTTGCGACTATGCTCCGGCCATGAGCGACACCACCAGTTTCATTCGCGAAGATCCCTGGCGCATCTTCCGTATCATGGCCGAGTTTGTGGATTCCTTCCAAACGCTTTCACAAGTCGGCCCCGCCGTCACGATTTTTGGCTCGGCGCGAATGCACCCGAACGACAAGTATTATCACGACGCGACCGCCATCGCCAAAGGGCTCGCGCAGCACAATCTCGCCGTCATCACCGGCGGCGGGCCGGGCATCATGGAGGCCGTGAACAAGGGCGCATCGCAAGGCGGTGGCAAATCCATCGGCCTCAACATCGAATTATCGCGCGAGCAAGTCAGCAATCGTTTTGTCAACGTGCCGCTGCACTTTCATTATTTTTTCGCGCGCAAAGTTTGTTTTGCGAAATACAGCCTCGGCTTCGTGTTCATGCCCGGTGGGTTCGGCACGCTCGATGAATTTTTTGAAATCACCACGCTCGTGCAGACGGAACGCATCCCGCAATTTCCACTCATCCTTTTCGGCAAGGAACACTGGAAGGGACTGCTGCACTGGCTGAAAACCGAATTGCAGGACAAACACCGCTTCATCAGCCCCGGCGACCTCGATCTTGTCAAACTTACCAACGATCCACAGGAAGCCGTGGACATTATCCTGGACTACGAACGCCGCGTCGGCCAGCCGGGCACTCTGCCCAAGGCGTTTGCGTGAAATAAGTAAAACAGTCGCGCCGTCGCCGTTGGTGGATCAAATCGCGCGCGCCTACAACGAAATGCTCGCCATATCGTAAACGCCCGCGGAAAGGTCGAGAGATATTTGACGATGCGCGGCAGGATTTGAAGGCCGCCTGCCGGTTTGACAATTTGCATCAATTATTATCAAATCGCCCTGATGCTCTTGAAACCACTCGTGTCAGAGGAATATGGTGAAGTAAAAGCCGGCGAAAACGAAACGGGCGACGAAACCGGTTTGAAATCCGGAGAAATTATGGCCAAAACGCGAATCCAGCGGGTGTCGCAAAAACAAGCCTTGTCCAACTTGAGGACAAAGGGGGTTCTCCACCGTGCAAACCAATCCCGCAAATCCGGAGGCTGTTATGATTCAAACTCCCAACCTTGAACATTGCCTGTCCTTCATCAACAGCCAGTTGCAAAACGCCGGCGAATCGAAGGCATTCGCGGGAAACGGTGTTCGTCGCGCGGTGACGATCTCCAGACAGACCGGCTGCGGGGCATTGGCCATCGCCGAAAAACTGGCCTGTTACTTGCAGGAACGTTCACCCAAGAATGCCTGTCCGTGGACCGTATTCGATCGCAATCTTATAGACAAAGTTCTTGAAGACCACAATCTGCCCGCCTGTCTGGCCAAATTCCTGCCCGAAGACCGTGCCTCGGAACTCGAAGACTTCCTGAATGAACTATTCGCGGTGCGTCCACCGTCGAGCACCATCGTCCTTCAAACCGCGGAGACCATCCTTAAGCTGGCCGCGCTGGGAAACGTGATTCTCATTGGCCGCGGCGGAAGCGTGATCACGGCGAAGTTGCCGGATGTCCTTCACGTGCGCCTGGTCGCCCCATTTGAGAAACGCGTTGAATATGCCCACAAAGAGTACAACATGAGCGGAGCTGCAGCGCGCAAGTTTTGCCTGACCGAGGACCTCGGGCGTGAACGCTATTTAAAAAAATATTTCGATGCCGACATCAATGACCCCCTGCTTTACCACATGGTTATCAACACCGCCCAACTTGACCAGACCACCATCGCAAAGCTTATTGGAGAAGCAGTTTTGAATCTCAAGTGAAACAACTGCTGTCTGGTCATATTTGAATGACTTCCATTCATTAAGCGAGTTCTGTCTTGGGTCAACATTCCGTCTGTGGCTTAATTTCCGCGTGTCTCCGGACTTTCAACGTCGTTTTGCGCACATGCGACAAAAGAAACACGGCGGCAGCTGGCGCTGGCTATTCATATTGATTGTGCTGGCGGCGGTGATGTGGATTTGGTGGCGGCACGAACATCCGAAGAAAATGGTCCGCCGGCCGAAAATTGCCACCCCATCGCGCATGCGACCGTTGATTGTCGCACACGAATCGCCGGGCGATTTTCCGCGACCGGTTCGCGACGTGCTGGAAGCCCAACTAGCGCTGGCGCGCCGCGCGATTTCACCGGGTTCGATTGATGCCGCGCTCGGTTCGCAAACGCGCGAGGCCATTTTTGTTTTTAAAAAAATGGAAAATTTATCGCAAACCGGTGCGCTTGATGCCGACGCGCGCGCGCGGCTCATGCTCGACGCGCCACTGTTGACAACTTATGTGGTCACGACCAACGACCTGGCACATTTGCAGCCGCTCGGTAAAACGTGGCTCGCCAAATCGCAGCAGTCGGCGCTCGATTACGAAACGGAATTGGAACTTGTTGCGGAGAAAAGCCATTCGCATCCCGAGTTAATTTGCCGGCTCAACCCGGGTGTGAATTGGACAAACATTGCACCAGGCACAGTCCTGTGGATTCCAGAGGTGAATTATCCCCCGCCAACGGACAAGGCGGCGTTTGTAGCCATTCATCTCAACGAAAAGTTTTTGGAGGCATTCGGCGCGGAAACGAACTTGCTCGCGCATTTTCCGTGCAGCATTGCCGCAAGCGTCGAGAAACGGCCGGTGGGTGAATTACACGTTGCCGTTATCGCGCCGAACCCGAATTACACGTTCGACCCGGAACTTTTTCCCGAGTCGCCTGAGGCGCGGCGGTTGAATCAGAAATTGGTTTTGCCTTCCGGGCCGAACAATCCGGTCGGCGTGGCATGGATTGGTCTGGACAAACCCGGCTATGGCATTCACGGCACGCCAAGTCCCGAGCAGGTGGGACGGACGGAATCGCATGGGTGCTTCCGGCTGGCGAACTGGGATGCGGAGTATTTGATGCAGCTCTCCTGGGTTGGAATGCCCGTTGTTGTTGAACCTTGAGGATTACACTTGCGCGGCTCTGTTCATTGGCGTAAACAACCCTTAATTCCGACCCGGTTGCAAGCGCCTGGTCATAAAAATGTGATGGACCAAAATAACTGATTTGAAGAGGCATCCGCCGCGAATGTGCGTCAACGACAAAATAAAATGCCAAAATCTTCCAAAACCTCCAAAAGCCAGGACGATCAGCAAAAACTGCCGGAAGATCTTCAAATTGCCAACGAACGCTTAAATCTGATCGCTCGCACGACGAACGAGGTAATATGGGATTGGGATTTGAAAGCCAACCATGTATGGCGCAGTGAAGGCGCCAGTGAAACGTTTGGCTATCCCCCGGAAGAATTGTCATCCAGCCCGGAAGTCTGGGTCAACCGCATTCACCCAGACGACCGAAAACGGGTTCATGAAGGGATTCAAGCGGTCATTCGCAGCGGTCAAAAATACTGGAGGGATCAATATCGCTTCCAGTGCAAAAATGACTCTTACGCGGAAGTGTTGGACCGCGGTTGCATAATTCACGATGCGTCAGGCAAGGCAATTCGAATGATCGGTGCGCTGACAGATATCACCAAACAAATAGAAATGGAACTGCAGATGGTGCAGGAACGCAATCTGTTGCGCGCAGTAATTGATAACCTCCCGGATCCCATCTATGCCAAAGACAGCACTGCGCGCAAGACCATGTCCAACCCGGCTGACTTGAAGCTCATGGGATGCAAAACCGAGGCCGAGGCGCTGGACAAGACGGACTTTGAGTTTTTCCCAAAGGATATTGCCGCGAAGCTTTATGAGGACGACCAATTGGTGCTTTGGAAAGGCCAATCAGTCATCAACCGTGAGGAGAAATTTATTACTCCCAACGGCAAAGTCCACTGGTTGCTTTCTACAAAAGTTCCCTGGCGCAATGCCGTCGGAAAGATCGTCGGTCTCGTCGGCATCGGTCGCGACATCACCAAGCGAAAGGAGGCGGAAATAAAATCGACAGAAGAGCACAATTTGTTGCGCACGGTGATTGACAACCTCCCCGATAGCATTTACGCCAAAGATAGCGGCGCGCGCAAGATCCTGGCCAACCCGGCCAATGTGAAAAGAATGGGCTGCAAGACCGAAGCCGACGCCATTGGCAAAACCGATTTCGACGTCTTTCCACATGATATCGCCGTGGCGTTCTTCGCTGACGATCAGCTCGTGCTTTGGAAAGGCCAATCAATCATCAACCGCGAAGAAAAAATCATCCTGCCCAACGGCGAGACCCGCTGGACGCTCACCACCAAGGTGCCGTGGCGCGACAGCGACGGCAAAATCATCGGTCTGGTCGGCATCGGTCGCGACATCACCAAGCAAAGGGAGGCGGAAACAAAATCAATGGAAGAGCGCAATTTGTTGCGCACGGTGATTGACAATCTCCCCGATAGCATTTACGCCAAAGATAGCGCTGCACGCAAGATCATGGTCAACCCGGCCAATTTGAAAAGAATGGGCTGCAAGACCGAAGCCGAAGCCATTGGCAAAACCGATTTCGACGTCTTTCCACATGATATCGCCGCGGCGTTCTTCGCTGACGATCAGCTCGTGCTTTGGAAAGATCAATCAATCATCAACCGCGAAGAAAAAATCATCCTGCCCAACGGCGAGACCCGCTGGACGCTCACCACCAAGGTGCCGTGGCGTGACGCCACCGGCAAAATCATCGGCTTGGTCGGCATTGGACGCGATATCACGGACAAAAAACATTTGGAAGCGCAATTTCTGCACGCCCAACGAATGGAAAGCATCGGCCAGCTCGCCTCGGGTATCGCCCACGACCTCAATAATATTCTCGCGCCCATTATGATTTCCGCCACGTTGCTGCGCCAAAAGGTTCAGGACAAGGAGGGGTTGGAATTGCTCGATTCGTTGGAAGCGAGCGCCAAACGCGGTGCGGATGTTGTCAAACAAGTCCTTTGGTTTGGCCGCGGGGTGGAAGGCAAGCACGAGCCAATCAATCCCAAGCAACTTCTTAAAGAGGTCACTCGCATCATTTCCGAAACATTCAGCAAATCCATAGAGCTCGAAACTGATATTGCAGCGGACGTTCACTCCGTTATCGGCGACCAGACGCAATTGCATCAAGTGTTGCTCAATCTTTCCGTCAACGCGCGCGATGCCATGCCAACCGGCGGCAAACTGAAGTTGGGAGTGCGCAATTTCACCGTCGATGCCCAATTCGCCAGTTTGAACACCGAAGCCAAACCAGGGCCCTATGTGTTGTTTGAAGTGACGGACACGGGTCACGGAATTCCGCCGGAAATTCGCGACCGGATTTTCGAGCCGTTCTTTACGACGAAGGAACTCGGCAAGGGCACCGGTTTGGGATTGTCCACTACATTGTCCATCGTCAAAAGCCATGGCGGCTTCATCGACGTGGAAAGTGAACCCGGAAAAGGCTCCACATTCCAGGTCTATCTGCCCGAGATGCAATCCCGGCCTGCTTCAAACAAAGCTCCGGAAAAGAAAACCGGTTGATCACCGCAAAATTCTCATTGCCCCGCACAGCGCTTTGAAACAATCCTTGGAAAAATCAACGAAAAGAAATTTATGGTAAATACGCCGCTGGAAATAAAATTGACGGAAGAGCGCAATTTGTTGCGCACGGTGATTGACAACCTCCCCGATAGCATTTACGCCAAAGACAGCGGCGCGCGCAAGATCCTGGCCAACCCGGTCAATGTGAAAAGAATGGGCTGCAAGACCGAAGCCGACGCCATTGGTAAAACCGATTTCGACGTCTTTCCACATGATATCGCCGCGGCGTTCTTCGCTGACGATCAGTTCGTGCTTTGGAAAGGCCAATCGATCATCAACCGCGAAGAAAAAATCATCCTGCCCAACGGCGAGACCCGCTGGACGCTCACCACCAAGGTGCCATGGCGCGACGCCAATGGAAAAATCATCGGCTTGGTCGGCATTGGACGCGATATCACGGACAAAAAACGTTTGGAAGAGCAATCTCATCTCGCTCAACGAATGGAAAGCATCGGCCAGCTCGCCTCGGGCATCGCCCAGGACCTCAACAACATTCTCGAGCCTATTCTGGCTTCTGCCGCGTTGCTGCGCAAAAAAATTCAGGACAAGGAGGGATTGGAATTGCTCGATTCGTTGGAAGCGAGCGCCAAACGCGGGGAGAGCGTCGTCAAACAGGTCCTTTGGTTTGGCCGCAAACTGGAAGGCAAGAACGACCCAGTCAATCCCAAGCAACTTCTCGAAGACATCATTGGCATCATTTCCGGAACATTCAGCAAATCCATAAAGGTGGAAACTGATATTGCGGAGGACGTTCACCTTGTTTCCGGCGACCAGACGCAATTGCATCGAATGCTGCTCAATCTTTCCGTCAACGCGCGCGATGCCATGCCGACCGGCGGCAAACTGAAGTTGGGAGCGCGCAATTTCACCGTCGATGCCCAATTCGCCAGTTTGAACGCCGAAGCCAAACCAGGGCCGTATGTGTTGTTTGAAGTAATGGACACGGGCCACGGAATTCCGCCGGAAATTCGCGACCGGATTTTCGAGCCGCTCTTTACGACGAAGAAACTCGGCAAGGGCACCGGTTTGGGATTGTCCACCGCATTGTCCATCGTCAAAAGCCATGGCGGCTTCATTGAAGTGCAAAGTGAAGTCAAGAAAGGCTCCACATTCCAAGTCTATCTGCCTGAGCAACCCCAAACCGACCCGGAGAAAGCCCCCGGAAAATAAAACCGACTGACTGCCACGGAATCTTCGCCTTTTCCGACACCCGGAAGGGTGACCGGCTTGGGTGAATAAAAAAATCATGCCATCCAAAGCCAAAGCGGATTGGCAATTCCAAAATAACGGACAAATTATCATTGCCGGGCCGCGGGTTTTGGCCTAATTGTTTGGCGAATTCAACAAAGGAAATTTATGGCCATAGGACTAGGATTGATTGTTGCGGTCATCATGCTGGTTGTGCTGCTGGGACTCATTGGTTTTGTCGTTGGTGGCTACAACAAACTGGTTACGCTCCGCAACCGGTTCAAAAACGCCTACGCGCAAATTGACGTGCAGCTCAAGCGCCGCTATGACTTGATCCCGAACCTCGTCGAGATTGCCAAGGGCTACATCAAGCACGAACGCGAAACGCTCGAAGCCGTCACCAAGGCGCGCAACATCGCCTATACCGCCTCGCAGGCCGCCGCCAGCAATCCGGGCGATTCCGGCGCGATGAAAGACCTCGTCTCCGCCGAAAGCGGCCTTGCGGGCACGCTCAGCCGCTTGATGATGGTTTCCGAACAATATCCCAATCTGAAGGCCAACGAGAACATGATGCAACTCACCGAGGAGTTGGCTTCGACGGAAAACAAAATCTCCTTCGCGCGGCAGGCCTACAACGACTCCGTCATGGTTTACAACACCGACCGCGAAGTGTTCCCATCGAACATCATCGCGGGCATCTTCAACTTCGGGCCGGCGGAACTGTTCGTCGTTGACAAACCTGAGCAGAAGGACGCGCCGAAGGTTTCGTTTTCGTGAATCGTGGGAGGGACGGCGTGCCGCCGTCCTCAGTTGATTTTTGGGACGGCAAAATGCCGTCCCTCCCAAAATGGACTTCTTTGCGCGACAGGAAAAAGCCAGAAAAAAGACCAAGTGGCTTGTTGTTTATTTTATTCTGGCGGTCGCGGCGATGATTATCGCCATCTACATCGCGGCGCTGCTGATTTTTTCCAGCGTTCAATCGCAACACCATCATTACAATGAGGAACAGCCTCAGTTCGTTTTGTGGAATCCGCAGCTTTTTCTCGGTGTCGCGCTTGGCACGCTCGCGGTCGTTTTGATTGGCAGCAGTTACAAAACCATGGCGCTGGCGTCTGGTGGCAGCGCGGTTTCGGAAATGATGGGCGCGCGGCTCGTCAGCCCGAACACGAACAATCCCGACGAACGCAAACTGCTCAACGTCGTCGAGGAAATGGCCATCGCCTCCGGTGTGCCCGTGCCGCAGGTTTACGTCATGGACGACGAGGACGGCATCAACGCCTTCGCCGCCGGCCACAAGCCCGGCGACGCGACCATTACCGTCACACGTGGCTGCATGAAAATTTTGTCGCGCGACGAATTGCAAGGCGTCGTCGGCCACGAATTCAGCCACATCCTCAACGGCGATATGCGACTCAACCTGCGTCTCATGGGAATCATTTTTGGAATTCTTTGCCTCGCCATCATTGGCCGCGTCCTGTTGCAAACGCGCGGTGGCGGGCGTGGTCGCGGACAAAATCCGTTGCCACTGCTCGGCCTTGTCCTGTTGCTCATCGGTTACATCGGTGTTTTTTTTGGACGGCTCATTCAGGCCGCCGTCAGCCGCCAGCGTGAATTTCTCGCCGACGCCTCGTCCGTCCAATTCACGCGCAATCCGGAAGGCATCACCGGCGCGCTGAAAAAAATCGGCGGCCTTGGCGAAACAGGTTCGCGCCTTGGCCATGCGCACGCCGAGGAACTTTCCCACATGTTTTTTGGAAACGGCGTCAGCGAACCGTTCATTGGATTGCTCGAAACCCATCCGCCGCTCGCGGAACGCATACGCGTCTTTGACCCGAATTTCGACGGAAAATTTCCCAGTGTTCGTTACGACGGGCGCGACCAGCCGCCTGAAGAAATTTCCGAATCGAAACGCCAGCCGATGCCAAACCTTTTTGGAACGATGGTGGGCGGCGCCATTCTCGCCTCGGGTGACGCGGAAAAGCCACCGGTCATCAGATCGCGTTCCGTTATGCCGAATCTGGGCAATCCCACGCCGCTGCATCTTAAATACGCCGGGCAACTGCGCGATTCATTGCCTGAAACCATAAAGGCCACCGCCCGTGAACCGCTCGACGCCGTCGCGCTGATTTACGCCATGCTGCTGAGCTCCGATCCCACATTGCGGAACACCCAGCTTGCTGAACTGGCCAAACGCGTTCCACAACCGATCTACGAAAAAACCACCGCGCTTTTCCCGGACGTTTCGAAAGCTGCCGCACACACGCATCTGCCGGTGATCAATCTTGCCCTGGGCGCGCTGCGGCACTTGAACGCCGGGCAGTTCGAACAATTTTCGCAGACGCTCCAATGGCTCATTGAAAGCAACGGGGAAATTGAACTGTTTGAATTCGTTTTGCAGAAAATCGTCCTGCGCAACCTCGCGCCGCAATTCTCCAAGGTGCGTCCGCCAGTCGTTCAGTATTACTCGCTCAAGCCGCTGCTGCCGGATTGCGCCGTTGTGTTGTCCGCGCTCGCAAACGTCAGCAGCAGCGATGCCGTCGAAATCCAAAAAGCCTTTGCAACCGGCACGCCGTATCTACGCTCGCCTGACGGCGATTTGACGTTGCTGCCCGGCGCACAATGCGGTGTGAACCAGGTTGACACCGCACTCAGCCGGCTTGCGCAGGCCGTGACAACCATCAGAAAGAACTTGATTGAAGCCTGCATTCACACCGTTGCCGCCGACGGTGTTATTCAGGAAAGCGAAGCCGAATTGCTACGCGCGATTGCCGACACGCTCGACTGTCCCATCCCGCCGTTTTTGGTGGACGATAAAGTTTCGTCAGCGGTCTGAATCGAAAACGGAGAATTCAAAACTATTCGCGCACCGCCGCGCCGAGACTCTGTTTGAATTGCGCCACAAGTTTTTCGTGCGCCGCGTTGATTTCAGCGTCCGTGAGCGTGCGCTCGGCATTCCGATAAATGAACGCGTAGGCCACGCTCTTTTGGCCCGCCGGAACGTTTTTCCCGCGGAACACGTCAAACAACTCGACCGTCTCCAAGTTCGCCGGCTTGGTTTGCTTCACCACCTGCAAAACCGCTTCATGTGTAGTCGCCTCCGGCACCAGCATTGCCACGTCGCGCCGAATGGCTGGGAACTGCGGCAGCGCCCTGAATAATTTGGTTGGGTTCCGCCGGGCGAGCAGCAAATCCAGATTCAATTCCGCCAGCAACACGGCATCGCGCAAATCGTATTTCCTGGCCAGCATCGGCGATAGCTGGCCAAACTCACCCAGCGTTTGTTTGCCGAGTTGAATCGTTGCTGATTCAAGAAATACCGCCGTGCTTTCAACGCGGCGCGCAAACGCCATGCCGCGCAAACCGAACTGCTCGAAAAATCCCTCGAGTAATCCCTTCAAATCCAGGACGTCAAACTTCGCTTCGCGCTCACTCCCGCTCCAAAACGACGCATTGCGCCGACCCGTCAACGCAACGGCCACGCGGCGTTCTTCCTGGTAGGGACGGCTTGCCGAGCCGTCCGGACGCTTCGGCGAAGCGTCCCTACCTTGTGCGAATACGCGCCCAATTTCAAACAATGCCGCGTCGTAATTTTTCCGGCTCACGTTATGTCGCAACGAATCAATCAAGCCGGGCAGCAAACTCGGCCGCAACACATTCATGTCCGCGCTCAACGGATTCGCCAGCGCAACCAATTCTGCATTTTGCATTCTGCATTCTGCATTCGCGATCAGCGTTTGCCCTTGCGCTTCGTCCAAGCCGAGTCCGGTCAAAATTCGTCGCGCCTCGGCGATTTGATCGTGAACCGAATCAAACACATTTGTTCCAATCGCGCCGCGCGGCGGTGTGGCGGGAATTTTATCCACGCCATGCAGCCGGACGACCTCCTCGATCAAATCCGCCTCGCACTTGAGGTCCACGCGGAAAGTCGGGATGCGGAACGTCACCGGCTTGGGCGCGGCCTTGTCCGCACCAACTGGGCGCACCTTGCGACCCACGGTTTTCAGGCCAAGTTGGCCGAGGTAAAATTCGATTTCCTCCGGCTGAAGCTCAATGCCAAGCAACTCATTGACCTTCCGATGACGCAACGCGATTTGCCTCGGTTCGACTACTTTCGGATAAGCGTCCACGACGCCTTCGGCCAACTGGCCACCGGCGGTTTCCAAAATCAATTGCGTGCATCGCTGGCTTGCCCAATCGCAAATGCCGATGTCCGCGCCCCGCTCAAAGCGATAGGACGATTCGCTGCGCAAGCCAAGCGCCTTGCTCGTGCGACGGATATTCGTCGGTGAGAAATACGCGCTTTCAATCAGCACGTCTTTGGTTGAATCGTTAATCTCCGTGTTCTGACCACCCATAACACCAGCCAACGCAATGCCCTTTTGTTCATCGGCAATAAGTAGCATCTCTTTCGTGAGCGTGCGCTCAATGTTATCGAGTGTTTTGAACTTCTCGCCATTTTTCGCACGGCGGACAACAATCGTAGGACAGGCATCCTGCCTGTCTCCACCTTTGCCTTTCGAAGTTTGAGACAGGCGAGACGCCTGTCCTACGTTTGCTCTGGCTATAAGATGATAATCAAACGCATGAAGTGGATGGCCGGTCTCCATCAACACATAATTTGTCACGTCCACGACGTTGTTGACGCTGCGGATGCCGACTTTTTCCAAAATTGAACGCAGCCAATCCGGGCTTTGCCCGATCTTTACGCCTTTGACGACTCGCGCCGTGTAACGCGGACAAAGCTCCGCGTCTTCGAGTTTTACAGCCACGAGATTTTGAACCGACTCACTTGACACCTGACACTTGACACTTGGCACCTTCAAAGGATTTCCCGTCACTGCCGCGATTTCGCGGGCGATGCCAATAACGCTGTTCCAATCCGACCGGTTCGGCGTGACTTCGAGGTCGTAAACCACATCGCCGCCGCTACGACCGAGATATTCGGCAAACGGCCGGCCGATTTTTGCATCGGCAGGAAGGATGAGTATGCCGTCCACTTTATCGGGCAGCCCAAGCTCCTGTGGCGAACACATCATGCCGTGGCTGGTAATGCCAAAAACTTTTCGTTCCTTGATGACGAACGGTTCTTTTTCGCCGGGTTTCAATGGCAGTGACGCGCCGGGGAGGGCGAGCGGGACTTTATCGCCGGGTTTGTGGTTCTGCGCGCCGCAAATGATGATGCGCTCACCTTTGCCATCGTTGACCTTGCACACGGAGAGCTTGTCCGAGCCGGGCACGGGATCGCGCGTGAGAATTTGCGCGACGACAATACCCTCGAACTCACCGCCAACCCTGTGGACGCCCTCGACTTCGAGACCGAGCATCGTGAGCCGCTCCGCCAGTTCCTCGGGCGACCAATCAAAATCAACGTATTGTTTGAGCCAGTTGAACGTGACTTTCATCGGGGCGGCCACGGTAACAGGTTGCACCGGCCAGTCAATGCTGCGGGCAGTCCGCCGTTGCCAACCCAACCGGTTGAATACGAATGGCTTCAATCGCGGCGGCTCATGAAAATTCGGCATGGGGCTTGCTGGAATGTCCAAAAAACACCGGCTCCGTGGCGGAGACATCCGTTTGGGTGTAAATTGCAGATACCAGAATGTCCGTATGAATTTGGAAGGGGTCATAAAATTTTATGTCGAGCATGAGACAAAGGTCTGTTGCAGCGAATCAGATATTGTGGAGTTGACGAAATGGAGGAATAAACTGCGGGCAGCCGGTTTGGTCGGGCAAGATTTGGCAAGATACGGAGGTTTGGGCTTTGGAAATTTGTCCAAACGGATGGGCGACGGAACTTTTTTGATCACCGCAAGCCAGACCGGCCATTGGGAAAAATTGACCCCGGAAGGATACGCCAGAATCATAAACTTCGACCCAGGCCGGAATCTCGTTTGGTCAGAAGGAATAAATCATCCCTCTTCGGAAACGATGAGTCATCTCGCCGCCTACGGTTCAAATCAGGAGGTTCAATTTGTATTTCACGCCCACTGTCCTGAAATCTGGACTGCAAAAGACGACCTCGACATCCCGATTACCGACCCGGCGGTTGAATGTGGAACCACGGAAATGTTTTACGAAGTGCAAAGGTTGCTTAAAGACCGTGAAAATTATCAGAAAGGCATTCTGGCCATGGGGGGGCATACCGACGGAATTCTGGCTTGGGGAAAAACGGCGGATGAAACGGGCTTCAATCTGTTGTCTCTTTTGTCGCGAACCGCCCGGCCAATTTTTCTGGCGACCAATTAAAATCAACGTATTGTTTGAGCCAGTTAAGGGTGATTTTCATGGGACTCAAAATCAAAATTGTTTCAAAAATCGCGCATCGTTTTCGTAAAAGAGGCGAATGTCGTTGATGCCGTAGCGGATCATGGCGATGCGTTCGATGCCAAAGCCAAATGCCCAGCCAGTCCAGATTTCGGGGTCGTAACCGACGATTTCAAACACCGCCGGATGCACCATACCGCAGCCGGCAATTTCCAGCCATTCCTTGCCGAGCTTCTTCACGAGCTTGTTGCTGAAATCAATTTCAAAGCTCGGCTCGGTGTAGCTGAAATAGTGCGGACGGAACCGGATCTTCGTTTCCTCACCGAGCAGTTCCTTGAAGACAAATTCGACCGTGCCTTTGAGGTCGCCGACGGTGACATTTTTGTCCACGTAAAGCCCTTCGATTTGCTGGAAGGTCGGATTGTGGGTGGCGTCGGCATTGTCGCGGCGATAGACACGTCCCGGCACGATGATGCGCACGGGCGGCGGCTGCGATTTCATCACTCGGATTTGGACGGAGGAGGTGTGTGTGCGCAAGAGTAGGACAGGCATCTTGCCTGTCTCTAACTTCTTTTCAGATGGAGACAGGCTGGAAGCCTGTCCTACGTTCAGATAAAACGTGTCCTGGGTGTCGCGAGCGGGATGGTCGGCGGGCGTGTTGAGCGCATCGAAGCAATGATACTCGTCCTCAATCTCCGGCCCGTCGGCAACAGCAAAACCGAGTTTGCGGAAGCTGCGGACGATGTCTTCGGTCACTTGCGTGAGCGGATGGAGTTTGCCGAGCGCGCGGCGACGTCCGGGCAGCGTGAAATCGGTCGGCTCCTTGGGCAGCGCGGCTGCAAGTTCGAGTTCACCACGGCGTTCGGCCAGCACAGCTTCGAGTTCAACTTTGGCGGCGTTGATGGCTTTGCCGGCGGCGGGCTTTTCCTCCTTGGACAGCGTGCCGAGCTGTTTCATCAGCGCGGTGAACTTGCCATGCGGGCCAATCCACGCCCCCTTGGTCTGTTCGAGCGCGGCGGGGTCGGGCGCAGCTTTCAGTTCCGCAAGGGCAGACTGTTTTAGAGGCTCGATTTCGTTCAGCAAGGACATACGTAGATTTAGCCGCAAAAAGGCGTAAAAGTCACAAAAGAAATTAACAGAAAAACCATGCGCGTTTTGTGCATTTTTGCGGCCATAAAAAAGGGCGACCGTTGCCGGTCGCCCACTTGAAACTGAAAAACTTGAAACTTCCTACGCTTTTACGCCTTTGGCTTTGAGCGCGGTTTGGGCGATTTTGACGAGTTCGCCAAACGCGGCAGTATCTTGAGCCGCGATGTCGGCCAACACCTTGCGGTCGAGCGTGCATTTGGCGGCTTTCAAACCTTCGATGAAGCGGCTGTAAGTGAGGCCGGCGGCGCGGGCGGCGGCGTTGATGCGGATTTGCCAGAGGTAACGAAACGTGCGTTTTTTGCGGCGGCGATCGCGGTAGGCGTATTGCCGGGCGTGGTCAACGGCGTCGGAGGCGTAGCGGTAAAGTCTGGAGCGGCGCATCCGGTAGCCTTTGGCGGCTGTGACCATCCGTTTGCGGCGTTTGCGGGAGGCGGCGGCGTTGGTAACTCGCATGATGAATCAGTTCGACGACCACAGCACCACGGAGACGGCGGCGGCGCTTGGGATTCTTGCTTTGCGCCAGATGGCGCCGGCCGGCGTGGCGGCGCAGGACTTTTCCGCCAGCCGTAATCTTGAAACGCTTGGCTGCGGACTTTTTGGTTTTAATGCCTTTGGGACGTCGCATAAATCAACTGCTTTCAAAAAAGAGCGCACACCATACGTGACTGTGAACACCGAGGCAAGCGTCATTTTGTTTGTTTTGGTTCAAAAGGCCCAATCACTTGCCATCGCCCGCCTCGTGACCTATTTTCGCGACGATGAAACATCGTCGTTTTGGGCGGACGGAGCTGGCGATGCCGGTGATTTCCTGCGGCGGGATGCGTTATCAATTCAAGTGGCAGGACGTGGACATGAAGGAAATCCCGCGCGAAAATCGGGAGAATCTTGAAGCCATCATCCATCGCGCCATTGAACTTGGCATCAATCACATCGAAACCGCGCGCGGTTACGGCACTTCTGAAATGGAGCTGGGCAACGTGCTGCCGAAATTGCCGCGCGAAAAAATCATCATCCAAACGAAGGTCAAGCCGTGCGCCACGCCGAAGGAATTTCTCGAAATATTTGAGACTTCAATGAAATATTTGCGGCTGGATCACGTGGATTTGCTTTCGTTGCACGGCATCAACAATCTCGAGTTGCTCGATTGGTCGCTCAAGAAAAACGGCTGTCTGGCTGCGGCGCGCCAGTTGCAAAAGGAAGGCCGCGCACGGTTCATCGGTTTTTCGACACACGCGACGACCGACATCATTCTCGAAACCGTCAACAGCGGCGGCTTCGATTACATGAACGTTCACTGGTATTTCGTGAACGACTTGAACTGGCCGGCGATTGAAGCCGCGCACAAGCTCGACATGGGCGTCTTCATCATCAGCCCGAACGACAAGGGCGGAAAGCTTTATGAGCCGTCGCCAAAGATGGTGGAACTCTGCGCGCCGCTGTCGCCCATGCAATTCAATGACCTCTACTGCCTAGCGCGACCCCAGGTGCACACGCTCAGTTGCGGCGCCAATAAGCCGGGCGATTTTGACGAACACATCGCCGCGCTGGAATTTTACGACAAAATCCCGGAAACCATTGCGCCGATTGAAAAACGGTTGCGCGCGGAAATGGAGCGCGTGCTGGGCGCGGATTGGTGCGGGCGGTGGTTTAAAGGCCTGCCGAATTACGTGGATGTGCCGGGACAAATCAACATTTCCGAAATTGCACGGTTGTGGACTTACGCAAAATCGCTTGATCTCGTGGCGTGGGGGAAGATGCGTTACAACCTGCTCGGACAGGCCGAGCACTGGTTTCCCGGCGAGAACGCGGCGAAAGTGCGCGAACTGGATTTACAAACAGCGCTGCGGCACAGTCCGTTCGCAAAACGGATCCCCGAAATTCTGGAGGACGCACACCGGATGTTGTTTGAAAAACCGGTGAAGCGGCTCAGCGAAAGTTGAAATGATTCACTTACGGGCTGTTGGTGCCGCTCTTCACCGGCGGCGTGGTTGTCGCGGCCGGCCTGGCTAGGTCAACGGGCGCTCCGGCGTTGAGTTGGGCGAGGACCGCGGAGGTCAAATCGTTTTCACCGCTGCTGTAAAGTATGATCGGCGTCTGGTTGAGTGTTTCCGACGCGCTGTCAAAGACCATTGCATAACCGGCGGCTTTTGTTTTGGCGGCCACGGCGACCCTGATTTCATTTAGAATGTTGGCGCGCATCCGCTGACTTTGCTCGGCCAGCGTCGCCTGCGCCTGACGCTCGAATTGGGCAATCGTTGTTCCTGAATCTGTAATTTGTATGTATTTGTCGGCGGCGGCTTGTTTGCGCTTGTCGCGCTCCGCGGCGGAAATGGCCTGGTCATTGGCGCCATCCAGCAGTTTTTGATATTCGTCCCTGGCCTTCTTCAAGTCTTCAATAAAACCTTGATCCTCCTTGTCGAGTTCGGCTTTGCGGTCGTTGAGCGCGGCCTCGGCTTGTTTGGTTTTCCAATAACCATCAAAGAGCTTGCGCATGTCCACGGTGGCAATTTTGCCGGTCTGCGTGGCAGCGCCCTTGTTCTGCGCCAGCGCCGGAACGCTCAAAACGGTCAGCAGCGCAACTGTCAAAATTGTCGTTTTCAAAATTTTCATGGGGATAAAGAAACAGAATTCAACCGCACCGCCAACTGAAAACTGGCGGGAACATCAAAACGCGTGGAGCCGGAAGAATTGCATCGGGTTGTTTGGGTTTATCGTGATGGTATAGCTGTTGCTCGTCGGCTGCGGCGCCACCAGCACCCAGTTGGGGGACATGAAGTTGGTATTGGACTCCAGCTTGAAGATTCGCGACAGCTCCGGCTCAAACGGGCTCGAGGGCCACGCGACTTGGATCTGGCCGTTCTTGGCGGATAGGGCAAGGATGGGCGGATCCAGGAAAATCTTGGCGAGAAACGCGTCGTTGGTGCCATTCCGAGAAGATTGAAACGCATTGAGGGTTGGGAAATTGGTCGAGGAGGTGGTGCCGACGACGTAAGCATTGTCTGCGGGATCAACGGCGATGCCGTAGCCGAAATCGGCGCTTGAACCACCCAGATATGCTGAACAAAGCAATGCGGGGGTATTGGTGAATGCCATGACAAACACATCATTGCCGCCGGAATTTGTCGCGCGGAGAAAACCGGAGGCGTCGGGAATGTTGTTGGTCGTCACCGGGAAATTGGTGGAAGTGGTGGTGCCAACGACAAATGCGTTGCCCGCTGGATCCACCGCCACCCCGTAGCCGATGTCAGTGTTGAGGTTGGTGCCGCCGAAGACGGCGGAATAGGCGATTGCAGCCTGAACGCCGTTGGTGATCTTTGTTAGGAAGGCGTTGGTGGTGACGTTGTAGCCGTAATTGACGTTGTTGATGAGGCCATTGGGCAGGCTGGCGACGGTGTTGGGAAAGTTTGTAGAAGTTGTCCAGCCGGTCACATAGGCGGCGCCCTGGTTGTCAACGGCAATGCCGTTGGCAACGTCTCTGTTCATGCCGCCGAGGAAACTGGAATATACCAAGTTGGTGCAGGAAGGCGTGAATTTGGCAATAAACGCATTCGTCCAGCCATTTAAATATCTCTGGAACCAATTCGTGGTCGGAAAATTCGTCGAGGCGGTAAAGCCGGTCACATAAACACAATTGGAGTTGTCAAGGGCTATGCCTTCACCTTCGTCACAATTGGTGCCGCCGAAGTAGGAAGAATAAAGCAAGTTCGTGCCGGAGGTACTGATTTCCACCACAAAAGCATTGCCATTGAAGTAGGGTTGCCAAATTCCACTGGCGACGCCTATGTGTTTTTGAAAGGCGTTCGTGGTCGTTGGGAAATTCGTTGAAAATGTGAAGCCGGTCACATAAACATTATTCGACGAATCCAACGCAATCCCATTGCCTCCATCCATTCCAGAACCGCCGAGATAAGCTGAATACACCAGATTGGAGCCGCTGGAATTCAATTCCGCAACAAAAGCATCAACTGAATATCCAAGTTCGTCCGGTGTTCCACTGATGTTTGTGGAAGTTAGAAGCCCGCGAATGCCGGTTGCTGGAAAATTTGTCGAATCAGTGTAACCCGTCACATAGGCATTGCCCGAATTATCCACAGCGATAGAAGTGGCCCTGTCATTGCCGCTGCCACCAAGATAGGTGAAGTAAATAAGGTTCGTGCCAAGATTGCCGAATTTCGCAATGAACGCGTCGCCGGCATATTGGCCACCGTGATAATTTGTCTGGTATGCTCCCGGTGGCACCGGCCAGTTCGTGAATTGCGTCGAGAAGGTCTGGCCCGCCATATAAATGGAACCGTCGTTTGTGTTGACTGCAACCGACCAAGCGGTTTCACCATAATTGCCACCGAAATAAGTGGAGTAGCTCAAAATGGGGTCAATCACCAACGGCAGACTGTGATCGTAGTTGCCGATGTCGAACGTAACGGTGTGGGCATCCACGATTTTGTAACCGCCGCTGATTTCCTTGCGCGACCCATTGACAGTCTGGTAGAGGAGCGGTTTGGGCTGGCAAATTTCGTCCTTGCCGATGGTCAGAATCAATTCGCCCTGCGGACTGACTGAAATTTTATCCACGCCGGCAAATCGAATTGCAATCTGTTCGGGGTTTGCATGGGGTGCGATGGTAAAATCGTATTCCAACCGTTGCTGGTTGCCGTAATAAATCAGATTGATGCCGGGATAAAGCTGTTCGACCTGCACTTGCGCAAATGTCGCCATGCCGGTGCGCCACCGTGCCGGGTCATTGCCGATGAGATAATTGATTTTGCCGGACTGCTCGGCATCACCGCGAATCTGCGCCTGGGCATTGGCATTGACAAATTGCATCCGCACAGCGCATGAGGAAATTTTGCCTGAAATTGCGTCCGTTTTGCAGAGGATGAGCCGGGACTCGCTCGGAGAAATCAAAAACTGGCAGTCACGCCCGTGCGCGACAAATTGCGCCGGGCCAACGGTCTGGCCGCGGTTGTCTTCAAAGTATAGCGGCAGATTGCCCGGCGTCGTCATGGTTTGCGCCGGGGCTGCGAGTGCGAACAAACCCAGCGCGCTCAAGCAATTCAATCCGACAAGAATTGATTTCATAGACAAAAGTTTTTTAACGCAAGAGATCATGTCAAAATTCACGGGTGTAGCCAAAGCCAAACTGGAATTTGCCGGTGCGGCCATTGTATTGGTCGTGATGAATCGGCACGCCATACTCAAGCCGCAACGGACCGAGGCGGGGAATGTTGATGTGCAAGCCGATGCCCCAATCGTCATCAAAATTTCCCGAGAACGAATAAGACTGCGCGCCGACGGCGCCGGCATCATAGAACAGGGCCAGGCGCACACCAGGACCATTATCCGTTTCAAAAATAGGCAGGCTGTATTCCACCGAACCAAACCAGTAACTGTCGCCCCCAATCGGTTCGTCAGGTATCCCAGCAGGATTGCCCGGGGAGTAATAGGGATCGCGCGGAGCAATGTTGCGGTATTTGAAACCGCGCAAGGAATAGAGGCCGCCGAGGTAATAGCGATCGTAGAATGGCACGTTACCGGAACCCAGCCCGTTTGCCACGCCCGCGCGCCCGACAGCTTCAATGACATGGCCTTTGAACAAACCGCGAAAATACCACGCGGTTTTGAGTTCCATTTTATAAAACGGTACGTCGCCGGCAACGAATTCCGGGTCAAATTCCGTCCGCTGGCCGCCGTTGGGCAGCGTGGTGCTGTTGCGGGTGTCATAAGCGAGTGACGCGCCAAAGCGATGGATGAGATGATCGCCGGTTTGTTCCAGAATGGCGGCGGGCACGTTGGCAGGAATTTTAACTGGCCAAGGATTAAATTCCTTAGCATGCCAGCCGCCGTTCAAAGAAATGCCGATGTCTTCAATCGTGTAGCTGACGCTGCCGATGAGGAAATCGCTCCACAACGCGCGCGTCAGGCTCAAACGCACGCCGGTGCGGGTTTCGTCAAAAATGTTATTGGGACTCTCGAAGTCCAGTTGGTGACGGTAAATATCCACCCCGAGCGCAAGTTTGCGATTTAAAAACCATGGTTCGGTGAACGCAAGTTCGTAGTCCTGGCGCTCGGTGCCCAACTGAACCAAAAGCATCACTCTCTGGCCACCGCCGGTGAACGTGGGCGGATGGAACAAGTCAAAATTGTTTTGTTCGACTTCTCCAAAAACGGTCAACGCGTCCACCGAACTGAATCCGGCGCCAACGGTAATCTTGCCGGTATTTTGTTCCCCGACGCTCACAATCAGATTTTCGCGCCCCGCAATCGGCGGGTCGGTGGGTTCGGGATCCATGCTCACCTTGTCAAAGTATTGCAAGCCTTCGAGCCGTTGCTTGCTGATTTTGACGCGGACCATGTCAAACACTTCACCCGGCGCGATCGCGAGTTCGCGCCGGATGACCTTGTCCTTCGTTTTGATGTTGCCACGAATCTCAATCTTCTCGACGTAGCATCTCTGACCTTCGTTAATCTGAAATTCCAAATCCATCGTGCCCGTGTCCAGGTTGGGAATGCGGACGATTTGGAAGGATAAACCCTGCCCTACGCCGCCGGACGCCCCGCTAATGTAACCCTTGCTGCCGTAAAAATCCTCGACGGCCTGCCTGTCCTTGTCCAAGCCCCCGGGCGAGAAGACGTCGCCCACGTCCATCGGCAGACCATGCGCGCCTAGCTTGGCTTTCGAGTGTTCGTAGTTGTGAATATATTCCAGGCCACGGCGGATTTCTTCGTCATTGAAAACTTTATTGCCGGTGAATTTGACCAAACCGACTTTGTATTGCCGCCCTTCATAAATAAAAAAGCGAATGGTCATCTTGTTCGGCGTCGGATTCGTGAACTTGACGTCCTTGATTTCAAAATCAAGATAGCCGTGACTGTGGTAAAATTCGGTGAGCTGGTCGCGGTCGTCTTCAAACTGGTCGTTCTTGAAAAAATCGCTGCCCGTCAGCCATGAAAACATCCAGCGCCGTTTGGTCTTGAGTTGTTTGCGCAATTCTTTCTGCGAAAACACAGAAGCGCCGATAAACTCAATTTTGATGATTTTTACCTTCGGGCTTTCAGCGATTTGAAACGTCGCCAAGCCGCGTCCGGCGCTTTCATCAATGTCCACGACATATTTGACCTTCGAGCCGGAATAACCCGATATCTCATAAAGCTTTTGGATCTCCTGGCTGTCAGTGAACAGCTGTTGTTCATCGAGCGGTTCGCCGATCTTTGATTTGATTTTCTTGCGAATCTTGGAATCGCTCAACTTTTTGTTGCCCTCCAGTTTGATTTCCGTCAGTCGCGGTCTCACCTGCACGAGGTAGGTGAGCACCACGCCACCGTCCCCGGCCTGATCAACCGCGACACGAATGTTGTAAAATTGTCTCGTGCCGTAGAGCGCGTGAACGTCATTCTCTGTGGCATTCGGACGGTAAATGTCCCCTGCCTTGAGGCGGATGTTGGAACGGATAAATTGTTCGCTGACCGATGCCGGACCGACGAACTTCACGTCCACGCGGTCAATTTTGGGCCCGGTTGTTTGTGACCAAGCAAGAGGTGCCAGGCCAAACAAGAAGCAAATCCCTAAAAGGCGAAAAAATAATTTCATCGTCTATCGATCCACCGGCACATCTTCGTCGCTGACTTTAGCCGCGCTTTCAAAGCGGGTATATTGTTTAACGAACATCAGTTTTACATCGCCCGTAGGCCCGTTGCGCTGCTTGGCAATCAACAGGTTCACCGGTATTGCATCTTGTTCCTCGCCAGCCCCGTCATCTTCATCGTCGCCACCAGCTTTGCCGGGCTTGTAAAGTAGACCCACAAGATCTGCATCTTGCTCGATTGCCCCCGACTCGCGCAAGTCAGACAAGCGCGGTTCGGCGCCCCGTTCGCGCTTCTCTGGTTCGCGGTTCAACTGGCTCAAGACCAGCACCGGCACTTTTAATTCCTTCGCCAGTGCTTTGATGCCGCCTGAAATGTCCGAGATTTCCTGCTGCCGATTTTCCTGTGCCCGGCGCGCAGTAGAATGAAGCAATTGCATATAGTCAATCACGAAAAGCTTGATGCCATGCTGCTGCGCCAATCG
Organism: Verrucomicrobiota bacterium; assembly: GCA_049521735.1. Taxonomy (GTDB): domain Bacteria; phylum Verrucomicrobiota; class Verrucomicrobiia; order Limisphaerales; family UBA11358; genus UBA11358. The sequence continues at coordinate 3,799 of JBEKON010000043.1, read as the reverse complement.
CCGCGCCCGCGCCCGCAATTGCAAAATCGAAAGTGCCGCCGAATCGTCAACGAATAACGGCGCGTTCGCCAGCCGACCGGCTGCGTTGGTCAACTTCGGAAAATCCGTCTCACTCATGAACCCTTCGCGGATGCTGCGCAAATTCACGCGCGCAATCGAACACAACATGCGCAGCACCAGCGCCTCTGCGCTCATCTCGAGGCTGAATACGGCCGCCGGCAGTTTCTGCTCCAGCACGACGTGTTCGACAATGTTCATGGCGATGGATGTTTTGCCCATGCTCGGCCGTGCCGCGATGACAATCATTTCGCTGTCGTGCAGACCGTCCGTCAAGCGGTCCAAATCCGGGAAGCCCGTCGCCAGGCCGTTCAATACACCCTTGCGGCTGAAATAATTTTCAATCGTCCCGATGGCCTTGCCCACCAGTTCCTTGACGCCGGCCACGCTGCTTTGCACGCGTGATTCGCTAACACGCAGAATGTCGCGTTCCACTTCGTCCATGAGCGCGTCCACCTCGCCCTCGTAATCATACACACGCCCGACGACGTCCGTGCAGGTGGCAATCATTTTCCGCAGCAGAAATTTTTCGCGGACGATGTCGAGGTAGTAACTCAAATTTGCCGCGCTCGGCACGGCGTCCTGCAACTGCGCCAGATAGGCGATGCCGCCGATTTGTTCCAAAAGCTGCTTGTCCTTGAGTCGTTGCTGAAGCGTGATGACATCAATCGCCTCGCGCGCGTCATACATTGCCACGAGCTCCTCGAAAATGGTCTGATGCCGCAGGTCGTAAAAAACCTCCTTGCCGTCCTTGAGCTTCTCGATGCACTCGCCCATGCACTCGTTCGGCGAAAGCAGCACACAGCCCAGCGCGCCCTGCTCTGCTTCCGGCGAATGCGGCGGCAACCGGTCAACCGATTGACGATTGACGATTGGCGATGGACGATTGCGGCGTGAAGACGGGGTCTTTTTTAAATCGGCTGCTGCGCCGGCGCTGTCGGAAACGGAATCAATCATGCGCCAAGCAGACTCTGTGATTTCATTTACGGCAAGATAAAGTTATTTTTCTTGTTCACGAATTATTCGCCGGATTGGATGGACGCGGTTTTAACGCAGAAATAGTTCCGCCGACGCGTCGGCAAAACGCAAACCGCGCATGGTGAGTTGAAAACGATTTGTGTCGCGCCGACCCCAACCACGCCCGACCAGTTGATTCATTTCGCCCGACCATTCATCGCGCAAATCAAACCCGGTCAAGCGCTGAAACTCTTCGAATGGCCAGCCGGCAACCATCCGCAAACCGAACGCGGCGGTCTCCCCGGCGCGTTTCAGCGGCGGCAATTCTTCGCTGGATTCAATCGCACGTTTTCCCTTTTCCAGCTGCTCGCAGTAAAGCCGCGTGTTCGACCAGTTCTTCGTCCGCACGCCACGCACATAACTCGTCGCGCTTGGACCCAGCCCATAAAACGAGCCACCGCGCCAGTAGTTGACGTTGTGCCGGCAGGCGTATTCGGGGATGTTGAAGGTTGAGGGTTGAGGGTTGAATGTTTTGTGCCGCGCGAAATTCGCGATTTCGTATTGTTGAAAACCCGCCGCCTCCGCTTGCTTGATGAGTTCTTCATACATCGCGCAGGCCAAGTCCTCGTCCACGGCCAATTTGCCGGTTTGGAGTTGCGCGAACAGCGGCGTGTCATTCTCATAAATCACTTCGTAGGTAGACAGATGCTCGCTGCCGAGCGCAAGCGCCTCGGTCAAAGTCCCGCGCCAGATTGCCATCGTCTGGCCGGGAATGGCGAACATGAGGTCGAGATTCAGATTGTCAAAACCGGCCCGGCGCAGAATGTCGAACGATTTGAAAACCATCGCGCGCGTGTGAATGCGACCAAGACGTTCGAGCAATGGTTCATCGAGCGACTGCACCCCCATCGAAATCCGGTTGACACCGAACGAACGGAGCAGTTTGGCCTTGTCGGGCGAAATGGTGGCGGGGTTGCATTCGACGGTGAATTCTTCCGCGCCGAACAGGTTCAAGCGCTCCATCGCGCGCAGAATTTTTTCCCATTGCCGAAGGTTGAGCAGCGATGGCGTGCCGCCGCCTAAGAAGATGGTTTTGGGTTTGAGATCATCCGCAACAATTTCCAATTCGCGGACAAGCGCGGAGATGTAGCGGTTCGTCAATTCACCGGACGATGGCTCGGAGTAAAATGCGCAATACGCGCATTTCCGCGCGCAAAATGGGACATGAATATAAAGGCTGGTGACTAGCGCCGCTTTTGAATCGACCATGAAGACAAACTATCGCCTGCAACCGGCGGCGGCGAACGAAAATCCTTGCGGTCGCGCAACGGCTGAACTTCCAACGGCACGGCTATTGGGGGGCGTTCGCGCGCTGGACGTTCTGGGCTTTTAATCCCTTGTCACTGACAACCACCTCGAAGAGGACTTCTTCGCCTTCGTTCAGGGTTTTAAACCCCAAGCCGACGATGGACGAGTGGTGCACGAACACGTCCTGGCCGGAATTTTGGGCAATAAACCCGAACCCCTTTTTATTATCGAACCACTTTACTTTGCCACTGGCCATAATCACTCCTGATTTTTATTCCACGGCAAAAAAGCAAAAAAACACGACTGAAACCCAGTCGTGCCCGTGATCATTTTTCAGAACCGTTCATGTCTTAACTTTGTCTGTGATAATAAATACTTATTTATCAGTGTCAAGCGCAAGTTGTTAACACTATTTCAACACCGTTTCAACACGAAAGGCGCAACATCTTCTCATTATCCCGCTTGCAACGCCTGATTGAGAAGCTGCGGCAGGTAATTAATCATGGCCGTTTCGCTGACCACCAATGTCGCACCGGCTCTTTGCGCGGCGGCTTGCAATTCAATCGCTTTCTCGTCGGCGAATGCAATGACCGGGATGTGGTTCGTGGTGGAATCGGCCTTCAATGCGGCAATCGCGTGGCAAACCTCGGCGCGACCAGCTAAATCCACGATGATCAGCAACGGGCCATCACTGCGTGCACATTGCTGGAGCAATGCCAGGTCGTTGATGGCCTGAACGCGATAATTCAAGTCCTGCAATCGGTTCACCAACTGGCTGCCGGGCATCAGCTTTTCGTAAAAGACGAGCGCGAGCGGCTGCGTCATGCGATCGGCGTGTGCCATGGATGAATAATAGCAGAATTGTTTCCCCGCGACAACCATTACTCACGGCAAATCCCGTCCGGCTATCAATTAACGATCGCATGGACTTGCTCGCGCCCGCTCGCTCGGCCTTGCGGCCTCCTTCCTTGCACCTGCAAGGGAGAATTTTAAACGGGCAAAGCAGGCCGAACAACCTGAGCGAAGTCACCCGGCGCCTACTACCACCCAAGACCGTTGCCACCCAAAAAAGAGCAAACAAATGGCAATAATAGTCAAGCCCGCACCTTGGTTTCCCATTAGCCTGTGGTCAGGAAGATGAGCAGCATGTGCCAGTGGGTAACAGCGCCGGCAGTACGGACCAGTCGCAACCTCGGCTGGGTCGGCCTGATCCATTGTTTTTTCAGCCAACAATAGAAATACGTTTTATGAACCAACGAGCTTTGAAAACGTATGTTTTTTATTGCTCCAACAATCTGGCGGCCGACCAGTTTGCCGGCCTTTGCCACAGCTTGGAGGGCGACACCATCAAGACCATCAGCCTGCCCTGTTCCGGAAAGGTGGATGTTCCTTATTTGATCAAGGCGTTTGAAACCGGCGCGGACGGCGTGGCGATTGTGACCTGCCCAAAGAACGAGTGCCGCCACTTCGAGGGCAA
>JBEKON010000042.1:0-16036 GCA_049521735.1 Verrucomicrobiota bacterium | reverse complement strand
TGCCATTAGTACCCATGTAAACACCGTCGCTGTTTGTGCCTCTGATTGAGCCGGCATTGACCACGGAGACCACGGAGTTGGTGCCGCCGGTGATATACACGCCATTATTGCCTCCCGTAATGATTCCGTTAGTCAGGTTGTTCACGCTGCCGCCGGCATCCATGTAAACGCCATTCGTATTGCCGTTGAGTGTGGCGGCGTTGGTCAGATTCCAAAAATAGGTGTTGCCAAAGACGGCGTTGCTTCCGCCGCCGCTGTTGTTTATGGCAAGGCCGGGATTCACGGTCACGAAATTGGTGGGTGAGCCGAAAAGGTTGGTCAGAACGACGCCAGTGGTGGAACCCGAGGTAATCACGCCGCTTTGGCTGAATCCTTGCAGAGGGTTGGCCATCAGCAACGTCAACAACAACAAGCCCATCGCGCTTTGATGCCGCAAATTCCGTCCGTCACGCCGTTCCATCTTTACGTTCGCTTTTATATTCAAGGTTCCTTTTGACGTTTGGATTGTTGAACCGCCGACACAAGGATTTTCAGTCCTCTGCTCTACCGACTGAGCTACCCAGCCTCCGGCGGTGGCACATATTCAACTTGCCCCGTGTCTGATTGGCAAGGCGGAATTCAAAATGTAAATCAAAAAGCAACCGTCGTATACTTCGCGAACCCGCATCCGCATCCAGGATTTGCATCAGTCGCCATGATTGATTCACGCGGTGTCAGATTGGAATCGGGTCGTCCAGGAAAACAGCGGCGATTGTTGGAAAATGATCGCGCAAAAATAGCGCGGAGCGACGGAATGCCCCATTCTCGCTCCCTTGGAAAAGTGAAGACAATTGCTGAAATCCGTCCGGTAAATTAAAACTACCGCCAATGCCCCCGCGTTCCATGCCAACCGCGAGGCCCTCTGGCCCAATTGCCTCGGACCCACCTTGCATGGGGATATGGCGGCATACCCCAATGACCGCCAACCCAAAACCAGCCGCCGTTCCATATCCATTCGCCGTCAATCCACACATAGTCCAGTCCGGGCGCGACAACCACCGTTTCCACCGGCGGAGGCGGAGGCGCTTGTGTCACATACATCGTTGTCTGCGACGCCGGCGCAGTATCCGAAACATTTCCAACCAAACTTGGCGTGTTAATCATGAAATCGATGACCCTCTCGTTCACGCCGGAATTATGCAAATCAATGATGTCAGCCGTGCTTAAATGGTAAACGGTGTGTGAATTTCGAATCTGGCTGATAATCACGTCATCGCTCACTCCGGATTTTGCCAAAGCTTTGACGTCAGCAGTGGACAATGGCTGTCCTTGTTCAACACGGACATAAGTCTGCGGCGCCTGTGCGCGCAGCCGTTCCTGTTGCTGCACATCCATTGAATTTCCGATGGCGCCACCGGTAAGCGCGCCTACTGCAGCGCCAATCAAAGCGCCCGCGCCGCCATGCCGGGGACCACCAATCGCAGCGCCGGAGAGAGCGCCAACAGCGCCGCCCATCAAAGCGCCTGATGCCGTATTGTTCGGTGTGCCATTTGGTGCCACACATCCTGTCGTCAGCAGCATCGCCGAAGCCGCCACCGCCAAAGTCAAAGTGTATGTTTTCATATTTCAAATGTTTGAGTAATTAGACACCCAATGCTGCCACATATTCAAGAAATTTCAATCCAGTACTCAAACGCATCAACGCCGGCATCAGGCCCGGGGATGTGCTGCATCGTAGGCCTTTTTCAACCGCTCCGTCGTCACGTGCGTGTAAACCTGCGTCGTCACAAGATGCGCATGGCCGAGCAGTTCCTGCACGCTGCGTAGATCCGCGCCCGCGTCGAGCATGTGCGTCGCGTAACTGTGCCGCAGCTTGTGCGGCGTCAAACCCGGATCCAGTCCCGCGATGGCCAAATACTGTTTCAATCGCCGCGAAATCTGAACTGGTTGAAGCGGCGCGGATTTCCTGGTCTCTGCAAAAAAAACCAGCGAATGACCGGACGGTGGTTGCTTCAGCGCCCGCCAATAATTCTGAATGGCCTTCACCGCCGGTTCGCCAATCGGCACGAGCCGCTCTTTCCTCCCCTTGCCGCGCACGCGGACGAGCTGCTCATTCCAATCAATATCCTCGGCGCGCAACCCGCACAGCTCGCTCACGCGCAGTCCGCACGAATAAATCGTTTCCAGCACGGCGACATCGCGCAAACACACGCTTGTCGAAATCGGCCGGCCCGGACCTTTCTTCTGTTTTTGTGTGGCGAGCAGTTTTTTCGGCGCAGCGAGTAAATCGAGAATTTGCTGTTTGGTCAGATATTTCGGCAATCGCAAGCCCTGTCTCGGCAATAAGAGATTTTTGATTGGCGATGTTTCAACGATGCTGTGCCGGATCAGAAACTTGTAGAACGTCCGCAGCGCGCAGAACCGCAGTTGAATCGCCGCGCGGCTCAAATTCTGCCGGCCAAGAAACCTCAAATAGCCGCGGAAATCATCACGTTGCAGCTTGTCCCATGTCGGTGGCTGTTGCCGCTCCTCGTGATGCCAGTGAATAAATTCCGTCAACGCCTGCCGGTAATTCCGCTGCGTGTAAACCGACGCCCCGCGGTCCGTGGCCAGATGCGCGAGAAATTTCCGGATCCACCGGTCGTCTATAGTCGGCTTGGTCGTCGCAGCATCCGTCACGCGAAATGAATACACCATTTCACGGAAATATGCAGCAAAATGGGAACACCGTCTTTGGTTTCAATAAGGAATCCATGAAACCTTGAACAGACTTCGCTTCTACCTTCCTGGTTTCCTGATTTCCTTATTCAATAGACCAACATCGGCGCCGCCGGGACGGCAGCGCTCCCAGGAATGCGGTTAGGGAATGACTCTATCCTGGTTGCGGGTGTCGCTGTTTAAAATCAACTCCGCTTCTTCCGCCGGTTTCTCTGCCTCATCGAGCACGTTGCCTTCCAGCACGAGATTCTTCAACTCGCCGGCTGGAACGGAAAGGAATGTGCCGGTGCCGGCGAACGCCCGGCTGTTCCGCACGATGGCGCCGGGACAGCGTTCCAGACGAATCACGGGCGCATCCGCCAGCGGCTTGCGCGTCGCCACGCCGTCCAGTTCCAGTCCCTTCGAATCCTGCACCAGGAAGGCCGGCCCGTTGTCCGCGTTTACCTGCACGTTGTGCAGTTCCAGCGCATCGGTGAATGAGCCGCGCATGCCGCTTTTGGCCGACACGATGACGTCACTGATGCGCAGCCCGGAAATCGGCATTTCCGGCAATCCTTTGATGTCAATCGCCAGCTTCGCCCGTTTGATGGTCATGCCGCTGATGGCAATGTTTCGAAACACCGGCGTCCGCTCCGAGACCGGTTCCTCCGAGGCCTTTACCTCGCCTTCCATCTGGTAGTCGGTGGTCACATTGATGGCTTCGCCGACGTCTTCCATCGTCCAATTGTTGAACCGGACGTCCTCCACGGTGCCGCCGCGACCACGCCGGCTCTTGATGCGCACGCCGATGGCGGTTTCCCGGCAGGTGATGTTGTCGGCCACGAGGTTGTGGATGCCGCCCGAAATTTCACTGCCCAGCGCGACCGCGCCATGCGCGTGGTGCACCGTGCAATTCACGATGGACACGTTCTCCGTCGGACGGTTGACCCGCCGTCCGTCGGCATCCTTGCCGGATTTGATGACGATGCCGTCGTCGCCGGTGTCAATGTAACAACCGGAAATCCGCACGTTTCGGCTGGAATCAACGGCGATGCCGTCGGTATGCACGCCCGGATAGGTTTCGATGATGACGTTTTGAACGACCGCGTTGTCCGTGTACAGCAGATGAATCGTCCACATGGAGGAGCCGACAAAGTGAATCCCCTCGATGAGAACATTCGTGCTGTCCATGAAACGGACGAAGGAGGGCCGGAGTTCCGGCGCCGCCTTCTGATAATCCTCATCCGGTGCGGGTGTTTTCACCTCGAGATCCTGCAACAGCCGCTCCCAGTTGGGTCCGTTGGCCGTTCCCGGATCATCTTTCGTGGCCTTCGTCCGGGGCATGAGTTTGAGCCATTCGGCGTTGTCCGTGGTGAGTACACCGCGGCCCGTGATGGTGACGTTGTGCAAATCGTGCCCGCCAATCAGCGGAACAGGTGTGAGACACTCAATTCCCTGCTGCCGGCCCTTGGTAAATGGAAGTCTGGCCGCCGGAAATCGCAACGTGGCCCCGGCATCAAGGTGGAGTACGAGGTCGCTCACCAATTCAATCGGTCCGGTGACATAATTTCCTGCCGGGACGAACACCGTTCCGCCGCCCGCCGCTTTTGCCGCCTGGATGGCGGAGCGGAATGCCTCGGTTGAGTTGGTCGAACCATCCCGATGCGCGCCGTAATCCAGAACATTGAAAACCGGTCCGGCGCCGGACGCGTTCATGCCAACGAGAACAAACAAAGCCAGCAGCAGATTATTTCGGGAAAACAGGCGCATGGTGTTCATGGTGTTTCGAGATTTTTAGCAGACTACGCTCATGACACAAGGCAACTCAATTGTTTTTAGTCGACGTTGGACAGTCGCAACTTGAAATTACCGTCGACTCCCTCTCCCCGCCCAAGCGGGGAGAGGGCTGGGGCGAGGGGATTTAAATTAAACGCCACCTCACCCCGGCCCTCTCCCCCAACTTCGTTGGCGGAGAGGGGGGAAATTATCGGTGGCGTCACTTAACGCCGGCACAAGCCCGACCTTTTACTTCTCCCCTTCGCGCGGCGGAAAGTCAAACGTGACCTTGCCCTTGCCGTCCATCACGAGACATGCCGGAAACGGTTTCCCGGACTTGGAAATGAATTTGTCGAGTAAATCGGTTTTGTGCGTGGCCAAGAGCTTTTGCACCTGCGCCGGTTCAATCGGCTGCTGCAAAATTTCCCGGTTGATCTTGAATCTGCACGGCTTGGAATCCGCCTGCGATTTCTCGCACAGATACCCTGCCTCCGTGTCGAAAACCCTGCCGCCGCACTTCGGACATTTGCCCAGCGGCGCCTTGCCGGTAAAATCAATCTTCGGCAGCGGCCCTTTGGGCGCCGCCCCCTTCGCCCTAGTTTTCCGTTCGCGCGGCGCGAATTCAAACGCCGTGCCGCCATCCTTGATTACCAGGAACGCCTCGAATTTGCGGTTGGTTTTCTTTGAGACAAAGCCTTTGAGCAAATCGGTCTTGCTCTCGGCCAACAGTTTCGCGACCTGAGCCGGCTCAATATGCTGCTGTAAAATGATTTTGCCGGTGCGGAACTTGCAGGTCCTGTTCGGGCCCGTCGCCTTTTCGCAAAGGTAATTCATCCCGGCGTCGAACACCCGCGCGCCGCACTTGGGACATTTGCCGAGCGGTTCCTTGCCGGTGAAATCCACCGGGGCCACCACCTCGCCGTTTTCATTTTTCTGTTCGTTGCCGAAATCAAATTCCATCTTGAACTCCGCATTCAGCTTCAACACGGCGGTGAATGGAAATCCCCTTTTGCTGCGGAAATTTTGCAACGGCCCGACTTGTTTTTCCGTGATGAGCTTTTCAACCTCCTCCATCTCAAACATCCGGCTGCACAGCGTTTTCCAGACCGAGAAGTCGCACTTTTCGTTGACGCACTGGAATTGCTTGTATTTTTCGTGGACCTCACCGCCGCACTTCGGACACGGCGTTTTGAGCACACCGAAATCACCGGGAATCGTGTCTTCCTCAAATTTTTTGGCGCGCTCGACGATGTGCCGCGTCATGTCGGCAATTTCGGACATGAATTCGGCGCGGCTCTTCTGCCGGCGCTGGATCTGGTGCAGCTTGAATTCCCAGTCGCCGGTCAATTCGGGCTTCGTCAGTTCGGGAATGCCCAGGCCGTTCAACAGTTCCATCAACGAAAACGCCTTGGCCGTCGCCTGTAGTTCGCGCCCATTGCGATGGATGTAATCCTCGTAAATCAAACCTTCGATGATCGCCGCGCGCGTGGCCGGTGTGCCCAGGCCTTTTTCGCGCATCGCCTCGCGCAATTCATCGTCCTCCACCAGCTTGCCCGCGCCTTCCATCGCGCTCAACAGCGTCGCTTCCGTGTGGCGCGGCGGCGGTTTCGTGATGTTTTGTTTCACCTCGATGCTGCCGGTGTTGACTTTTTCATCCGGTTTCACCGGCGTGAGCGTCGGCGTATCATCCGATTCCGCCTCCTTGCCATAGACCGCCAGCCAGCCCGGATTCACCAGCACCTTGCCAGCGCTCTTGAACGGTTCGCCTTCGACGCGGGTGATGCGGTTGGTTTCGAGAAATTCCGCCGCCGGATAAAAAATGGCGAGGAACCGCTTGGTCACCAGGTCGTAAAGTTTTCGTTCCGGCTCGGACAAACCGTGCGGCGCCTGCGTGGTCGGAATGATGGCGAAGTGGTCGGACACCTTGGCATTGTTGAAGATGCGTTTGTTCGGATGCACCCAGTTGTTCTTGAGAATGGTTTCGACAAACGTCGCATAGCGGGTTTCGCCGAGCATTTTCAGCGCGTTTTTGACGGTGCCAATGTAATCCTCCGGCAACGCGCGCGAATCGGTGCGCGGATACGTCAGCACCTTGTGCCTTTCGTAGAGCGACTGCGCCAGGCCGAGCGTGTTCTTCGCGGAAAAACCAAAGCGCCCGTTTGCATCGCGTTGCAGGCTCGTCAAATCGTAGAGCAGCGGCGACAGTGACGTCGTCGGTTTGCTTTCCTCGGTGACAATGCCCGGTTTGCCCAGGCATTTGTCGCGAATGGCTTCGGCCTTGTCTTTTTCCCAGACGCGCTCGGGTTTGAGCTGGTCGTCGCCATCCTTCGCGTCGGGCTTGGAAAATTTCTCATCGAACCAGCGCCCGGTGTATTGGCCGGCGGTGGCATCAAACGTGCCGATGACCTCCCAGAAATCGCGCGGCTTGAACGCGCGAATCCTCGCCTCGCGCTCAACCACGATGGCCAGCGTCGGCGTCTGGACGCGGCCGACCGTCGTTTTGAAAAAGCCGCCGGACTTCGAGTTGAACGCCGTCATCGCGCGCGTGCCGTTGATGCCGACGAGCCAGTCGGCTTCCGACCGGCTGTACGCGGCGTCGGCCAGCGGCAGCATGTCCTTGTCTTCGCGCAGCCGTTCGAACCCTTCGCGGATGGCCGCCGGCGTCATGGATTGCAGCCAGAGGCGTTTGATGGGCTGCTTCGCCTTGGTGAACCTGACGATGTTGCGGAAAATCAATTCACCTTCGCGCCCGGCGTCGCAGGCGTTGACCAACGCGTCCACATCGGCGCGCTTGATGAGCTTTTTCAGGACCTTCAGCCGGTTTTCAGTTCTTTCAATCGGCAGCAAATCAAAATGCGGCGGGATGACAGGCAGATGTTTGAACGTCCATTTGCCGCGCGCGGCCTCGACGCCTTCCGGACAGATCAATTCGAGCAAATGCCCGACCGCCGAGGAAACGACGTATCGGTCGCTTTCGTAAAAGTCGTCCACTTTCTTGAATCCGCCGAGCGCCTTGGCGATGTCGCCGGCGACGGACGGTTTCTCAGCGATGATGAGTGTTTTGCCCATTTGTTGCCCGCGCTTTTACACCGGGCATGGCAAACATGCGAAGAAAAACTTTTTTGTCAAATCGAACACGCACCTGGCGCAATCGCCGTGCCGGACAAAAATCCAATGCGGTTCCGGCGAAATCGGCTGCCAGTCATACTGACGCGCGTGCGAATTTTATTTTGCCGGAACGGGAAACTTTTGCAGCATCCTGGCATCAATTTGTGCCCAGTTCCATCCGGTCGCCCCCTTTGTTCCCGCCGCCACACCGGTCGCATTGGCCGTGGCAGTGGAAGTGCCCTGAACCAGGTAAGCTTGGTTGCCGAAATAGACCACACCTGTCCCGGGCAGGGCCAAGTCCACAAAGCTGCCGAAGTCGGCATACGGCGCAATCTGGCCGTTCTGCAACGCCGTCACCGCAATGACACCCGGAGTCGCCGCCGGATAGGTCGGCGTGGACACCGGCTGATTGCCCGCCGCCGCGTAAATCGGAATTCCGGCAGCAATCGCCTGTTGGAGCACGCCGTCCAGAATCGAACTGTCGCCCGCGCCACCGAGGCTCAAGTTGATGACGGTTGCGCCCTTGTCAACAGCCGCCTGAATCCCGAGCGCCACATCCCAGGTGGTCGCCATGGGGTTCGCGCCGTAAACATCAACGGGCAGTATCTGCACTGAACTGCTGCCACCCGCCGCCAGCGCAATGGCTTGCAAAATGGTATAGGCCATCGCCGTTCCATGCGTGATGTCGCTGCTGTTTGCCGTCGCGTCGCCGGCAACGGAAAGTTGTTTGAGCATGAATTTGTCGAGCGAATCGCCGAGCGACTGCACCGAAGTGTCCACCAAGCCGACGATGACGCGGCCGGAATCGCCCGGCGGATTGAGTTGCAATGAAAGCGGCGGGATGGGCGCGGACGAGAGCAATTGCGGCGTGGTTGGCGGGTCAAAATAATAATTGTAATCCACGTCGGCCACGTCGCTGTTATTCTGAAGCTGGCCGAGCGCAGCATCCGTGGCGGCCACATCGCCGAATTGCAAACGGTAGATGCCCAGTTTGTCGTTGCGGCCAACGACTTTCGCGCCGAGCAGTTTGGCCAGGTCGTCAATGTTCACACCCGGTTTGAGTTTCACGAGCAGTTCATTGGGAACGTGTTTGGCCGGCACGTTCGCCGCGTGCACCAACCGCGTGGCATTTTGTCTTACGGTGCGAAAGACATAAAGTTGCGACGCGGCATTCGTCCGCGTCACGAGCGCGAAATTCAAATCGCCGAGCAGCATCCTCAGCGCGTCACCGGACGGCAGGTCCTTGAATTTTGTAGATGCGTTGCGCGTCGTGCCCGGTTCGACATAAATGCGCCAGCCGGTTTCCCGCGCGATGGTTTCCAAAAGCGGCCAGAGCGGTTTATCGTGGATGTCGGCGTCCACACGGTCGGTGGCCTTGTGCCAGACAATCGAGTTTGTCTCCGCCGCGCGCGCGCCCAAGGCGGTCAAGCTGCACGCGAGCAGCAGGCAAAAAACACATTGGCGCATCCGGGACATGAATGTTCAGACAATTTGAGAATGCGAACGGTTAAACGTTCAACAATTCCACCTTTGTGATCCAATCCTGATTGTCGAGATACCACTGAACCGTTTCGCGAATGCCCTGCTCAAATTTGTGGGCGGGCGTCCAGCCCAATTCATTTTTAATTTTTGTAGCATCAATGGCGTAACGCCGGTCGTGGCCGGGGCGATCTTTCACGAACGCAATCAATTTGCGCGAGTGACCACCGAGTTTGGGCGCGAGTTCGTCAATGATGTCGCAAATCAGTTCCACGATGCGAAGGTTCGCCCACTCGTTGTGGCCACCGATGTTGTAAGTTTCGCCGTCGCGTCCGCGCGTGAGCGCAAGCCAGAGCGCCCCCGCGTGGTCGCGCACGTAAAGCCAGTCGCGCACGTTCATGCCATCGCCGTAGACGGGAACCGGCTTGCGCGCGAGCACGCTTTGAATCACAACCGGGATCAATTTTTCAGGAAATTGATACGGACCGTAGTTGTTCGAGCAATTTGTGATGACCGTCGGCAGACCGTAGGTGTGATGATACGCCCGCACGAGCATGTCGCTGGCAGCTTTGCTGGCGGAATAAGGCGAGTTTGGCGCGTAAGGCGTCGTCTCGGTAAAATGGCCCTTCGGGCCGAGCGAACCATAAACTTCGTCCGTCGAAACGTGATGAAAACGTTTGCCTTTAAAATTATTCCCCCAAACGCCGCGGCAGGCTTCGAGTAAATTAAAAGTGCCGACGACGTTTGTGCGGATGAAATCGTCCGGCCCGTCAATCGAACGGTCCACGTGCGATTCCGCCGCCAGATGCATGACGTGGGTAATGGCGTGTTTCTCAACGACGCGAAGGACGTCAATCTTTTCGCGCAAGTCCACCTTCTCAAAGACATATTTGGGGTGCCGGGAAATTTTCCCCAAATTTTCCAAATGCCCGGCGTAAGTAAGGCAGTCGAGATTTACCAACCGTGTCACTTCCGGCCGGTCAATGACGTGATGGATGACGTTTGAGCCGATGAAACCCGCGCCGCCTGTGATCAACAAGTTCATGGTTGAAAGTTGAAAGTTGATGGTTGTTCGGGTTTCCAGTTCCGCAGTGAATCTTCGAGCGCTTCAATGACGGGTCGGATTTTCACACCTGCCGCCAGCAATTTTGAAACATCGAGCACGCAATTTGAACGCGGCGCCTTGACGCCGGAACGATAAAATTCCTCGTCGCTCGGCCAGAATTCAAATTTGCGACCGGGTTTCAGAATTGTTTGGATTATTTTCACAACCTGGCGCGCAGTGACGAAGCCGGGATTGGTCACATTGTAAATGCCGAACGGCGCGCGGCGTTCCCACAAGTCCAGGCACGCCCGCGCATAATCGCCGCGGTGCGAAATCGAGTTCACATTGTCATACACCTTGGGATAACGCTGCACCTTGCTGAGATAATTGCGCACGCCATCAAATTCATCGAACGGAATCCGCAGGCGCCAAATATAACTCTGCCCTACACCGGCAATTGCCTCTTCGGCGAGCGCCTTGGTTCCGCTGTAAAAACTGCACGGCGGATTGCGGAAGGTGAAATTTGGCTGGTCGGTTTCCGTGAAGCCGTGAATGGCCGACGGCGTTTTGTCCACCAGCTCGTGCAAATCCGGCCGCATGAGGTCTTTTTCGGCGTGCGCCCGGCCATTCATTGTCACTTTGGCCCCGGTAAAAATGCAGCCGGAGGAAACGTGTCCCCATGGAATCCTGACCGCCGCGCAGGCGTGGGCGATGGTCTGCGGCAGCAAAGTATTTCCAACAAGCGTGTCAGCCTTGGCGATTTCGCAGGCATCTACATTGGGTTTGCCGGTGTAACCGGCGGCATTGATGAGGAATTCGGGTTTGTTTTTCTTCAAGAATTCGGACAAAACGCCGAACCGGTTGTAATCCACTTGCTTTCGCGCCAGCGGCGTGAACGGCCATTTGCGGCGCTGAAGCTCGCGCGCGAAAGCCTCGCCGACGTAACCCGATGCGCCGAGGAGAAGGATCATAATTCAAATACGAAGGCGCTTTGCTTCAGCGACAACCTCGGTGAGGTAATCGCGATATTCGCATTTCGGCATTTTGCCCGTGAGTTCCTCCAGTTGGGTGAGTTTGAGAAAACCCCCGCGAAACGCGGCCTCCTCCGGGCAGCCGATTTTGATGCCGGCGCGTTTTTCAATCGTTTGCACATAAGCCGAAGCGTCGTGAAGACTGCTGCTGGTGCCGGCGTCGAGCCAGGCGAAACCGCGGCTGAGCCGATGCACGTGCAATTGCCCGCGTCGCAGGTATGCCAGATTGACGTCCGTGATTTCCAATTCTCCGCGCGCCGAGGGCTTCAGTGTTTTCGCGATGGCCGCCACTTCGCCGTCGTAAATATAAAGCCCCGGAATGGCGTAATCACTTTTGGGGTGTTTCGGCTTTTCCTCAATCGAAATGGCCTGGCCTTTGGCATCAAACTCCACGACGCCATAGCGTTCGGGGTCGTGAACGTGATAACCGAAAATCGTCGCGCCGCTTTTGAATTCGGCGAACTGGTGATAAAACACGTCACTGCCATAAAAAATATTATCGCCTAAAATCAGCGCGACGTTGTCCCGGGCGACGAACGATTCGGCAATCAGAAACGCCTGGGCGATGCCTTCGGGTTTGGACTGCTCGCGATATTCGATGGAAACCCCGAACCGGCTGCCATCGCCGAGCAATTGTTTGAAGCGCGGCAAATCGTGCGGCGTGGAAATCAGGCACAACTCGCGGATGCCGCCTTCGATGAGCGTCGTCAGCGGATAATACACCATTGGCTTGTCATAGACCGGCTGGAGCTGCTTGCTCGCGACAAGCGTCAGCGGATACAAGCGCGACCCGGCGCCACCGGCAAGGATGATTCCTTTCATTGGTTAAAAGCCTAAAGACTCCCCGCGGAAATGGAAATCAGAAATCGGAGCGCACAATCAACCCGACAGCGCACCCTTGGCGGCGGCCTTTTGATTGAAGACGAGCTTTTCCTTGTCGGTCGTGACGGAAATCGGTTCGCCTTCATGTAAATTGCCTTTGAGAATTTCCTCGGCCAGCGGGTCTTCAAAGAAACGCTCGACCGCGCGGCGCATCGGACGCGCGCCGTATTGCGGGTCGTAACCCTTCTCGACCAAAAAGTCCTTCGCCGTTTCGTCGAGCTGAAGTTGAAGGTTTTTGCGCTTGAGCCGCTCCAGCACTTTGCCGACTTCCAGATTGAGAATTTGGATCAAATCCGGCTTTGTCAACGCGCGGAACACAATCGCGTCATCAACCCGGTTCAAAAACTCGGGCCGGAACATTTTTTTTGCCTCGTCCATGATCCGTTCGCGCATTTTTTCGTAGCTGGCCTCGTCGGTGATCGGCGAAAAACCGAGCGTGCCCTGCCGTTTGATGATGTCCGAGCCGACATTCGAGGTCATCAGAATGATGGTGTTGCGGAAATTGACAATGCGCCCGACATTGTCAGTCAGTTTCCCTTCTTCAAGAATCTGCAAAAGCAGGTTCCAAACGTCCGGGTGCGCCTTTTCAATCTCGTCAAAGAGCACAACGGAATACGGATTGCGGCGCACCTTTTCCGTGAGCTGTCCGCCTTCTTCGTAGCCGACGTAGCCCGGCGGCGAGCCAATGAGCCGCGAGACATTGAACTTTTCCATGTATTCGCTCATGTCGAGGTGAACGAGCGATTTCGAGTCGCCGAACATCTGCTCGGCGAGCGTTTTGGCCAGAAGCGTTTTGCCGACGCCAGTCGGGCCAAGCAACAAGAACGTGCCGATGGGACGGCGCGGGTCTTTCAAGTCCGCGCGTGAACGGCGCAACGCCTTGCAAATCGCAGAAACGGCTTCGTGCTGGCCGATGATGATTTTTTCCATCTCGCTTTCAACCGTCAGCAGCCGCTGCATTTCCCCCTGCTCCATTCGCCGGAGCGGGATGCCGGTCCATTTCGAGACGACGTGCAGAATGTCTTCTTCGCCCACAACAACGCGCTTCTCCTCGCCCGCGGCGCGCCAATCGCGCAAAAGCGTTTCCAATTTTTCCCTGGCCTGCTTTTCCTTGTCGCGCATTTTCGCCGCGCCTTCGAAATCCTGGTCTTTGATGGCGCGCTCTTTGCGGCCTTTGATGTCTTCGATCCCGGCTTCCGTTGCCTTGATTTCCGGAGGACGGGTCATCGTGCCGATGCGTGCGCGCGAACCGGCTTCGTCCATCACATCAATCGCCTTGTCCGGCAAAAACCGGTCGGTGATGTAACGGTCGGAAAGTCTCACGGAAGCTTCAATGGCCTTGTCCGTGAACTCGGTTTTGTGATGCTCCTCGTATTTGCGCCGAAGGCCTTTCAAAATCAAAATCGCCTCGTCAACCGAAGGTGCTTCAACCTTGATGGCTTGAAAACGGCGTTCGAGCGCGGCGTCCTTTTCAATGTATTTGCGATACTCGTTGAGCGTGGTCGCGCCGACACATTGCAACTCGCCGCGGCTGAGCGCGGGCTTGATGATGTTCGACGCGTCCATCGTGCCTTCAGCCGAACCGGCGCCTACGATGGTGTGCAATTCATCAATGAACAAAATGACGTTTTTTGCGCGGCGAATTTCATCCATCACCGCTTTGATGCGCTCTTCAAACTGGCCGCGATATTTGGTGCCCGCGACCATCAGCGCCAGGTCGAGCGTAACGACGCGTTTGTCGCGCAAAAGTTCCGGCACGTTGCCTTTTGCGATTTCCTGCGCAAGGCCTTCGACAATGGCTGTTTTGCCAACGCCTGCTTCGCCCAGCAGAACAGGGTTGTTCTTCGTCCTGCGGCAAAGAATTTGAATGACGCGCTCAATTTCATCCTTGCGGCCAATCACCGGGTCCATGTCGCCTTTGCGCGCGATTTCCGTCAGGTCGCGGCCAAAGGCTTTGAGCGCGGGCGTTTTGACTTCGCCCTTTTTCCCCGAACCTTGCTTTTCGACTGTTTCGGGAATGGACGATTCCTCACCGGTAAAATTGGGATCCAGCTCTTTTAAAATTTCCTGCCGTGCCTGCTCGATGTCCACGTCAAGGCTTCTTAAAATGCGCGCGGCCACGCCGTCCCCTTCACGCAACAAACCGAGCAAAATGTGCTCCGTGCCGATATAAGTATGATTCAGGCTTTTGGCCTCCCGTCTGGCCAAATCAAGAACTTTCTTCACGCGCGGCGTGTAAGGAATGTTGCCGATCACCTTCTGGTCCGGCCCGGTGCCGACCTGTTTCTCTACTTCCATGCGGACGGTTTCGAGGTCCAGACCCATTTTTTGAAGAACATTCACCGCAACGCCCTGCCCCAATTTGACGAGGCCGAGCAAAAGATGTTCCGTGCCGATCACGTTGTGATTGAACCGGTCGGCTTCCCTGCGCGCCAGCTGCAGCACCTGCTGCGCGCGCGGCGTGAAATTGCTCATGGCGTCATCGTTCATACCCATTGCATTGTGCTACGAATCGGAAGGTTTGTCCAATTCTGCCCCGCCTTTTTTTGTGTCTGGCCGGTTGACGTGCTTCAACCTGTCTCGAACCATATCCGCACGCAGCACGTCGCGTTCCTCGGCGGTCAGTTTGTCGGAAAATTGCTTCTGCAAATGAGCCGGCTGCGTCAGGATGAATAATTCATCCACCGTCGCCCGTTCCCCGGCCGGGAACAATTCCAAGTCCACGCCCAACCGCATGAGCGAGAGCAAGTTCATCGTTTCCTTCGATGAAATGCTGTGCGCGTTCGCCAGAATGCCGTAGGCGCGGCCAATGTGATTGAAAACAACCTTCGGTTTTTTCTCCAACAAAGTTTGCCGCGCATTTTCCTCGTGCTCGATGAGCTGGGACAAAACCTTGTCCAGCCGCTCGACAATGGTCAGTTCGTTTTCGCCAAGCGTCATCTGATTGGAGACTTGAAAAACATTTCCGAGCGCTTCCGTGCCTTCGCCGTAGAGACCGCGAACGGCGAGGCCGAGTTTGTTGACGGATTGGATGATGGGATTGATTTGTTCGCCCAAAACCAACCCCGGCAAATGCAACATCGCGCTGACGCGAATGCCCGTGCCGAGATTTGTCGGGCACGCGGTCAGGTAACCCAGATCGTTGTTGAAGGCGTAATCGAGCTTTTTCTCCAGCTCGGAATCCAGATGATCAATCGCACCCCACGCCTGCCGCAATTGCAAACCGGGACGCAGCGCCTGCATCCGCAAATGATCCTCCTCGTTGATCATCACGCAAAAACTTTCCTCGCGGTTGAAAACCAGACCGCTGCCGGAACTTTTCGCGGCGTGCTCGCGGCTGATGAGGTGCCGCTCGACCAAAATCTGCCTGTCGAGCACGCTGAGATTGTCCATCACCTCGGAAAAAGCGCTCTTCATTTCCGGCAAACTTTCGACCGCAGGACGAACCATTTCCAAAATCTTCACGCGCTCCGGTTTTTTCGCCCAGCCGGGAAACGGCGTATCCCTCAAATTGCGCGCCAGCCGCACGCGACTCGACATGACAATGCGGTCATGCGGGCCGTGACGACGCGCAGTCTCCGACGGAGAAACGAGAAACTCGTGCAATTTCATTTTTGTTGCCTGTTCAATATTACTTTTCAGGTAGGGACGGCTCGCCGAGCCGTCCGCCCGGACGCGCGGGCCGCGCATCCCCACCTTTTCACGTTACACTCAAACCCGGCGCGCGAGGAGTCATCTGTTTGATTTCGTCGCGCAAAACGGCCGCCTGCTCGAAATCCTCGGACTCAATCGCCTTCGCCAGTTTCTTCTGCAACGTTTTCAGGCGGTCGGACAGGTCGCGCGACTGGCGCAACGCCTCGGGCGCCTTGCCGATGTGCTGCGTGCCCTTGTGCATCGTTTTGATCAAATTTCCAAGACCCTCCGCAAAAGTATTGTAGCACTCCGGGCAGCCGAGCCGGCCGGACTTTTTGAAATCCGCCTGCGAAAAACCGCACCGCGGACATTTCAATGCCACGCCGCCGGCGGCCTGCTCGATTTC
>JBEKON010000041.1:0-16637 GCA_049521735.1 Verrucomicrobiota bacterium | reverse complement strand
TCGGCCTCGTAGCAGGGCCGTCCAGCGCCTTGCGGCCGCTGGATTTCGAGTGAGGCTTTTCAGCTCGCTTGGGCTGATGGTTGCGCCACCAGCTTGCAAACCAGGTCAAGACACGCCTGCGATTTTCTTTCGCCTCTTGACCGTTTAGCACTGGGTCAGCCGCCGCTTTTGGCAGCGCGTTTGCCCGGTGCCACGGGTCTCGCCTCTTCACTCTCTCAGGTTGCTTTTCGCTCACAGCCCAGCGGTGTCGTTTTTAACATCGCTGGCGCTTGGAAGGTTTTCACAGGACCTGCCGAGTCCCCGTGTCCTTCCCGGCGCGCTCGCTCCTTTTGTCCGCCTTTCGGCGGATTTCGCTGGGCGGTCTCATTTTATTGAATCCGCCAGAGTCGCTCGCACCGTGCTGATGCGCAGTAACAACCGAATACCCTCTGGGTAACTGCGATTCGCTCAAGCTCGAAACCGGCTTGAGCTACTTGACTCGGCTCGGAACGGTTTCTAATCGTCCCTTGCCGCCAAGTCCCTCATTCGCATTTGACGATGTGCGAACACCGCCAGAGGAACTGGTGAATTCTGCCTCCCCGCCGGACCTTTCAATCCGGTTTCAGAGGAGCCGGGGCAACCAGCCTGACCCGGCTTTTCCCCAGTCGCCTGGGATCATCATGGAAACGAACAACTCAATTTTTCAATCTCGCCGCCCGCTCCGTTCTTTCAATGAACTGTGAATAGCATAACTCAAATCACCAAACCGACAACGAATTGATATGCACAGCTTGTTCACCTAAAACCTCCCATGAACAACTTGTGAACAATTCAAACCCGCCAATGAAACCAGGCCGTTCGTGCAATTGAGCGAAGAATTATTCACCAAATTTTCGTTGAAAATTTTGCACTGTGAAGAAGTTTATGTTTTGAGGAATTTAAAAAATACGCAAAAACGGCAAAGACCGCCGATCAGGCGGTCTTTGCCATTGAACGAGAACCACCGCTCAAGACGCTTTTGGAGCGGCAATCTTTTTGGCCTTGGCCGCCGCCTTTTTGCGCTTGATATAGCTCTTCCGGCGTTTTCGATTCTCAACTTTGTTGGATTGTTTGCTCATAAGTGTCTTTACATCGGCTGTGTGTTTCGATTTTGTGGTGTGCACTATGAAAGTTTGGACGAGGCGATTCAACATCTATTTGACGTTGACGGCGGCGCTGGTGCTGCTTTGCAGCTGTAAAACTGACCGGCAGAAAGAACCTGTCAGTGCGGTGCGCATTCACATTGAAGTCAATCCGGATTCCACGGGCACGAGCCAGACTGTTTCAGTCGTGCGTTCCGATCCCGTCCTCGTCACCATCGACCAAGAGCCGATTCTGACAGAGGCGAACGTCGTCGCGGCGAGAGTCTTTGACGCGCACGGTGGCTTTGCCATTGAGATTCGATTCGACGAAACGGCCACGCGGATTCTGGAACAGTATTCCGCCACCAATCCCGGCCGTCATTTCGTTATTTTCGGCCAGTGGGGGAACAAACTCGCCGATGGCCGATGGCTCGCTGCGCCACTCATCACCCATCGCATCAGTAACGGCGTGTTGTCGTTCACGCCAGACTGCTCGCATGAGGAGGCCGATCGACTTGTGCTCGGCCTTAACAATGTCGCCAAGAAAACCCCAAAAAAGTCGCTAAAATGATTTTCCCCGCCGTTCGCCGCGCAATTTTCTTTCTCGCCGCCCCCATATTGTTTTTTTGCGCGAATCTTTTCGCGCAACAGCCGTTTCAATTTCCCACCGCCAATCACGCGTTGTTTGAGGTCGGAGGCAGCGAAAAGTTTTTTGCCCCGACGGCGCCGGACAAACCGTGGACAACCGGCAGTTTCGGCTGCGTGCGCACTGATGGCCGGCAAATGCACGAGGGACTCGACATCCGCTGTTTGCAGCGTGATAAACATGGCGAGCCGACTGATCCCGTGATGGCCACCGCCGATGGCATGGTCGTCTATTTCAACACGAAACCGTCGCTGTCGAATTACGGCAATTACATCGTCGTGCGACACGTCGTTGAGGGTATTGAAATTTATTCGCTCTACGCGCATTTGCGCGAAATCCAGCCCGGTCTGAAAATCGGCCAGCAAGTCAAAGCCGGCGAAGTCATCGGCATGATGGGCCGCACGTCGAACACCGGCGAAATTATCACCAAAGACCGTGCGCATGTGCATTTTGCATTGAACGTGCTCGTCAACGATAACTTTGCAGCTTGGTTTACAAAAAGTTCCCCCGGCGAACGCAACGATCACGGCGAGTGGAACGGCCAGAATCTCAATGGTCTTGACCCGCGCGAAATTCTGCTCGCCGAGCACAATCCCAAAGGCGATTTCAGCCTGTTGAATTTCATTCGCAGCCAGACCGAGCTTTGCCGCGTGCTTGTTCGCGCAACGAATTTCCCGTATTTGAAACGCTATCCGATGCTCGTTCTCCAAAATCCGACCGCCGGGAAGGAGGGAGTAGCCGGTTATGAAATTGCGCTGAACTATAACGGCATCGCGTTCGCTTTGATGCCGCGCGCTGCCTCGGAAATCCGTGGCAAGGCCAGGTTCCAACTGCTTTCAGTCAACGCAGCCGAAGAAGAAGCCAATCCCTGCCGCCATCTTGTCGTTCAACGCCGGGACCGGTGGGAATTGACGGAGAGGGGACTGCGCAAATTAGAGTTGTTAACGTATTGAACCGTGCCGACCGATGTCAAATCCCTGACCCGCGCCGAACTGGAAATCCAATTCACAGAGTGGCATCAGCCGGTTTATCGCGTCACGCAATTGCTTGAATGGCTTTACACCCGCCGCGTCACGAGTTGGGATGCAATGGCGAACCTGCCAAAAACGCTGCGTGAAAAACTCGCTGATTTTTTTTCACTTCAAATATTGGAACTTGTTCGCAAACAGGGCTCGCGTGGCGCCACGCAAAAATTTCTTTGGAAACTGGGTGACAATCAATTCATCGAAAGCGTTTTGATTCCGGCGAGTCCGGCGCTATACAGCGACGCAAGCGACCGCCATACGCTCTGCGTTTCCACGCAAGTCGGTTGTGCCTACGGTTGCAAATTTTGCGCCAGCGGCCTCGACGGCTTGAAACGCAACCTCGCGCCAAATGAAATCGTCGAGCAAGTGCTCGCAGTCGAGCGATGGGACGATCGGGCACGTGGTGAGAACACCAACAGCCCCAAGCCCCGCGCCTCGCGCCTGATTGATAATCTCGTCATCATGGGCATGGGCGAGCCGCTGGCAAATTACGACAATTTACTCAAGGCACTGCGGATTCTGAACGCGCCGTGGGGCGGTGGCATCGGCGCGCGGAAAATTACGATTTCGACCAGCGGCCTTGCTCCTCAAATCCGCAAGCTCGCCGGCGAACCGGAACAATTCCGTCTTGCAGTTTCGCTTCACGGCGCGACGGACGAAGTCCGGAACAAAATCATGCTTGTGAATCGCAAATATCCACTGAAGGAACTCGTCGCCGCGTGTGAGCATTATCAGGGGCGAAAAGGCCGGATGATGACATTCGAATACATTCTGATTGCCGGCGTGAACGACTCGATTGAACAAGCCAAACTGCTCGCTGCACTTGCCCGCAAACTATTCGCAAAAGTAAATTTGATTCCCTACAACAAGGTTGAAGGTTTGCCGTGGAAACGGCCGGCGGAAGATGTCTGCAAGGTGTTCTTGGCAGTGTTGGAGAAACAAAAAGTCACCGCCACCCTGCGCCGCGAAAAAGGCCATGACATCGATGCCGCCTGCGGCCAGTTGCGGTTGAAAACCGAACGCGAATTGGGCCACAGATGAAACACAGATTGGACACAGATACAAAATTTTACATTCCCCTCGCCCCGCCCAAGCGGGGAGAGGGTGGCGCGAAGCGACGGGTGAGGGGTCTGTATTTGAGTGGTAAAATCTATGTTTCATCTGCGTTCATCTGTGGCTAAATTAGCCCTGTGATTGCTTTGCTCGATTACGGCTCCGGCAACCTGCGCAGCGTCCATAAAGCACTGCTCAAGGTCGGCGCGGACGTGCGCATCGTCCAAACGCCCGAAGAAATCGGCGATGCGCGGGCGATGGTGCTGCCCGGCGTCGGCGCGTTCGACGATTGCATCAACGCGCTGCGCAAACAGGAACTGCTTGAAGCCGTGCGCGGCTTCATCAAGTCCGGCAAACCGTTCCTCGGCATCTGCGTCGGCTACCAGGCGTTGTTTGAGAAGAGCGAGGAATTCAATTCCTGCGCCGTCGGGCTGGGCATTTTCAAAGGCAGGGTCGTCCGGTTCTCGGAAAAACACGGACTAAAAATCCCGCAAATCGGCTGGAACCAGCTTGAAATTGTGAAGCCCGACTGCCCGCTGTTTCGAGGTGTGGCCAGTGGCAGCTACGTCTATTTCGTCCACAGCTTTTATCCGCAGCCGGTGGATGCAGGCATCGTCGCCACACGAACGGATTACGGCGACAAATTCGCATCATCGGTCTGGCGCGACAATATTTTCGCCACGCAATTTCACCCGGAAAAAAGCCAGAAGGTCGGTTTGCAATTGCTGAAAAATTTTATGGAACTGGCGGAAGGATGAGGTTCCCTACGATTCAAGTCGGACTTGATTTTTCTCCATTGATGGCGCAATTTGGTTTTCAAGGATTAACAAAACGAAAGGAAAGGATTAAAAATTATGTTACATGAACTACCTCCTCTGCCCTATCCCAAGGAAGCTTTGGAACCGCACATTGACGCGCTGACGATGGAAATTCATCACGACCGTCATCACAAGGCTTACGTGGACAATCTCAACAAGGCCATCTCCGGCAATGTCGTAATGGAATCCAAATCGCTCGAAGCGCTCATCGGCAATCTCGCGTCCGTGCCGGACAACATCCGCGGTCCGGTGCGCAACAACGGCGGCGGCCATTGGAACCATTCGTTCTTCTGGAAAATTCTCGCGCCCAAGGCCGGTGGCGCGCCCACCGGCAGGCTCGCTGACGCCATCAACAAGACGTTCGGCTCTTTCGCCGATTTTCAGGCGAAGTTTGAAGCGGCGGGGCTTGGCCGTTTCGGCAGCGGTTGGGCTTGGCTCGTTTTGAATAGCGGAAAACTCGAAATCGTTTCCACCGCCAATCAAGACAATCCGCTTATGGGCAGGGCCATTGCTGGTTGTGAAGGCAAACCGATCCTCGGCGTGGACGTTTGGGAACACGCTTATTACCTCAAATACCAGAACAAGCGCGCAGATTATCTCAAGGCGATTTGGAACGTGATTAACTGGGCGGAAGTCGCCAAAAAGTTCTGAACAACGAGGGAGGGACGGCGTGTCGCCGTCCCTAGAATAAAAATTAAATGGGCCGGCAACATGCCGGCCCTCCCTTTATAAAAAGAATTTTACGCGGATGGCCTAAATCCCTCGTTTGCTTACGATGCGGTTGCTTTTGCCAAGCACAATGACGCATGGTTTCCACTTCTCCGCTTTCTTTTTGCTGACAGCGGCAAAACTCATGATCGTAAGCAGATCGCCTTTTTTCCCGAGGAGCGCAGCGGCGCCGTTCAGCACGATTTGTCCCGAACCGGATTTGCCGGTGATGACGTAAGTTTCAAACCGGTTTCCATTAGCCGCGTTGCTGCACATGATGCGTTCGTAAGGACGCAGACCGGCGGCTTTCATCAGGTCGGCGGCGATGGTGAGGCTGCCTTCATATTCAACATTGCCACCGGTGACGGTTGCGCGGTGGATTTTTGATTTCAACAAATGAATCTGCATGGCGACAAGGGAGTATAACGCGCGGCGCGGTTACTTCAACTTGAGAAAATTCCTCATTATCTGCCGCCCGTTTTCCGTGAGAATGCTTTCGGGATGAAATTGCACGCCCCAAACCGGCAGTTTCTTGTGCCGCACACCCATGATTTCGCCTTCATCAGTCTCGGCGGTGATTTCGAGGCAGGCGGGCAGCGTGTCGCGCTTGATGACGAGCGAATGATACCGCGTTGCTAAAAACGGATTTGCCATCCCTTCGAACAAATCCTTTCCATTGTGTTTAATCAGCGACGTTTTCCCGTGCATCATACGGTAATTGACCACGACCTCCGCGCCAAACACGTGGCCGATGCACTGGTGTCCGAGGCAAACACCGAAAATCGGAATGCGCTGGCCGAACGTGCGAATGACCTCGTTCGACAGACCGGATTCGCGCGGTGAGCACGGGCCGGGCGACACAAGAATCCGCTCAGGCTTCAGCCCGCGAATCGCGTCGAGCGTGATTTCATCGTTTCGCCGCACCTGCATCTCGACGTTCAACTCGCCGAGATATTGCACGAGGTTGTAGGTGAACGAGTCGTAATTGTCTATGACCAGAACCATAAATGGGAAGAATACCTCACTGCGCCGGCTTTGCAAATCAGGAATCCAGGGCTTCCCGAATATAAACTTCCGGCACCCGCCGTCCCCACAAAACCTGTCCAATTCGTTTGGCGAGTACAAATTTGATTTCGCCGCCGCTGACTTTTTTGTCAAGCCGCATGACCGCGAAAAGCTTTCTGCGCTGCACAGAATTCAGTTTGATCCGGGTCGGCAAGCCGGCCCGCTGAAACAAATTTTCGATTCGTCGAACATCCCGTTTGGACAGATTGAATACGCGGTTTGAAACTTTTGCCGCGACAACCTGGCCAATCGAAATCGCCTCGCCGTGCAGGAATCCGCCGTAATTGGAAACCACTTCAATCGCATGGCCAACCGTGTGGCCGAAATTCAGAATCGCACGCAATCCGCCTTCCGTTTCGTCCTTGCTGACGACTTCGGCCTTGATTTCGCAACAGCGCGCAATAATGGAAGCGAGGGATTTGGGTTCGCGCTCGAGCAGTTTCGGCAAATCGCATTCAAGTTGCGCGAACAGTTTCGCGTCGTAAATGATGCCGTATTTGATGATTTCGGCGAGACCCGTGCGGAAATCGCGGTCCGGCAGGGTTTTCAATGTATCCAAATCGCAAAGCACCAATCGCGGCTGGTAAAACGCGCCGACGAGATTTTTGCCGGCTTTCAAATTGACGCCGACTTTGCCGCCGACGGAGCTGTCCACTTGCGCGAGCAATGTCGTCGGCACCTGGACAAACGCGATGCCGCGCAAATAAGTTGCCGCAACAAAACCCGCCGTATCGCCGACGACCCCGCCGCCAAGCGCGACGACGAAGGATTTTCGTTCAAGCCGATGCGCGGCGAGCCGTTCGTAACAGTCCTGAACCGTTTTTAAATTCTTCGTCGTCTCGCCTGCCGGAACAATAATCAGCGCCGGAGAAAAGCCCGCACGCGCCAGCGAGTTGAAAGCGGGTTTGGCAAATCGTCTGCCGACGTCCGTGTCTGTGATGATGGCGCAGCGAGCGCCGAGCTTCAGACGCGCACATCCACTGCCGAGCCGATCGAGCAGGCCTGCGCCAATTTCGATGGCGTAGCTGCGATTGCCAAGTTGGACGGAAACGACGCGCATGAACAAATCATAAGGCTTGGGTTGGAAATTTGAAGAAAATTAAAACATCGAACAACCAGCTCTCAACCTTGCAAAGGGAGCGTGAAGAAGTGTGAAAATGGTCGGGGCGGTGAGATTTGAACTCACGACCTCTTGCACCCCAAGCAAGCGCGCATACCAAACTACGCTACGCCCCGAACCAGCTTGAACCGCCGGGAATTCTATTCCACCGCCACCCGTTTTCAATCGCGAAAATTATTCGCGCTTCTTCGACACCGTGTGCGTTGCGTGGCCGTAAAATGCTTCAGCGCACTCCATCAGTGTTTCGGACAGCGTCGGATGCGGATGCACGGTCAGCGCGATGTCCTCCGCCGTCGCGCCCATTTCTATTGCCAGCACGGCTTCGGAAATCAATTCCCCTGCGCCTGCGCCCACAATACCCACACCAAGCACACGGCCGCTTTCCGGGTCAATCAACATTTTCGTCATGCCGTCCGTACGGTCGAACGACACTGCCCGGCCCGACGCTGACCATGGAAACTTCGACATTTCGTATTTGACGCCGCGTTCCCTCGCTTCGGCCTCCGTCAATCCGCACCAAGCCAGTTCCGGATCGGTGAACACCACCGCGGGGATGATGACGTGTTCGAAGACACTGCTCCCGCCGTTGATGACTTCCACCGCGATGCGCGCCTCTTTGTGCGCCTTGTGAGCCAGCAAAATGCCGCCTGCGATGTCGCCAATGGCGTAAATGTTTGGATCACTCGTTTGCTGCTTGTCGTTGACCTTGACAAAACCTTTTTCGTCGAGTGTGACCTTTGTATTTTTCAAGCCGATGTCGGCACTGTTTGGCACACGCCCGACAGCCACGAGCACACGGTCGTAAAGTTCCTCGAGTTTCTGGCCGTTATGTTCCATCTCGACTTTGATCTGTTTGCCGGCGGTGGTCATTTTGATAACTTTGGCCTTAAGCCGGATTTCCTTGAATGTCTTTTTCGCCATCGCCACGACGGGGCGCGCCAGATCGGCGTCCGCGCCGGTTAGAACACTGTCCAGCGCTTCCACCAGCACAATTTTGCTGCCGAGCGCGGCATAGACCGTGCCGAGTTCCATGCCGATGTAACCGCCGCCCACGACGAGCAGATTTTCAGGAATCTCCTCGATTTCCAATGCTTCACTCGAAGTCATCACTCGCGGATTGCCGAGGTCAAACGCTTTTGGCATCGCCGCGAGCGAACCGACGGCGAGAATCGCCTTCTCAAATCGAATGAATTGCTGGCCTTTTTCCGTTTCAACCCGCAACGTTTTTGAATCTTCAAAATAGCCGCGCCCTTGAATCACTTGAACGCCGCGCATTTTGGCCAGCGTGGCAACGCCACCGCCAAGCTTCTCCAAAATGGATTCTTTCCACGCCCGGAGCCTGGGTAAATCCACCGTTGGCGGCTCAAACGTGATGCCACGATGCTCCGACTCGCGCGCGGCGGAAATCTGATGAGTTGCGTAAAGCAGCGCTTTTGACGGAATGCAGCCGCGATTCAGGCAAACGCCGCCCAGCCGCTTTTCGCGCTCGACGAGGATTACTTTCTTGCCAAGGTCGGCGGCATAAAACGCAGCAGCGTAACCACCCGGCCCTGCCCCAACGACAACGATTTCGGTTTTGATTGAGTCCATATTAAATTCTTTTCGTCCTTGTTCTCTTGTCTGTTTGATTTGTATTCATTCGATGAGGAGGACGAGGACGAGAACGAGGAGGATTAAAGTTTCACCGCCGCTTCTTTGAAATTCTGCAAAGCTCCGACCAAATCCACGATGAACCGCGCGGCGTTGCCACCGTCAATCACGCGATGGTCGTAGGACAAAGCGAGTGGCGTCATCATGCGGATTTCGACTTTGCCGTCACGCACGACCGGCTTCATTGCGCCACGTCCGAGGCCGAGGACGGCGACCTCCGGTTTATTGATGATGGGCGTGAAATGCGCGCCGCCAATCGCGCCCTGATTCGAAATTGTGAACGTGCCGCCTTTTATCTCCTCGGTGGTCACTTTGCGGTCGCGCGCCTTTTGCGCGAGTTGTTCCAATTCCTTCGCCAGTTCAAGTATGCTTTTCTTGTCCGCGTCACGCACGACCGGAACAATCAAACCCTGCTCCGTATCCACGGCGATACCTATGTGGAAATACTCCTTGATGACGACCTCGTTGGCTGCCTCGTCAAGGCTGGAATTGAAAATGGGATGCTTCTTCAGCGTCTCCACCAGCGCCTTGATTATGAATGGTGTGAGTGTCAATCGCGCGCCTTTCTTCTCGTAAGCCGGCGCAAATTTGTTGCGCAGCGTATTCAGTTGCGTGAAATCGGCCTCGTCAAGCTGCGTGACGTGTGGAATCGCATTCCAATTTTCCAACATCCGCCGCGCAATGACCTGGCGCAATGGCGTCAGCGGTTTTCTGATGACCGGCCCCCACTTCGAGAAATCAATCCGCTCGGCGGCCGGTTTCACAGGCGCAGCGGCGGTTCCGGCGGCTGGCTTGGCTTTCTCCAACGCCTTTTGCAAACGCGTAACGTAAGCCCGGATGTCGCCGATGACGATGCGTCCGCCCATCTCGTTGCCGCGCACTCTGTTCAAATCAATGCCCAACTCGCGCGCGATTTTGCGAACCGACGGCGGTGCGACCGGCGCAACCGTGGAAACTTGTTCTTCCTCCTCCTCTACAGGAGCAGGCAGGCGAGACGCCTGTGCTACTGTCTTTTCCACAAGCGCGGGCGCGCCAGCCGGTTTGCCGCTTTCGCTTAACGTAAGAATGTGCTGGCCGATGCTGATTTTATCGCCGGGCTTGACATAAATTTTTGCGACGGTGCCCGCAGCCGTGGAGGGAATCGAGGCCACCGCCTTTTCGTTTTCCAATTCCAGAATCGCCTGGCCTTTCGTGATTCGGTCGCCTTCTTTCACGAAGACATTGATCACGACGCCGGAATCGGCACCCTCACCCAGTTTGGGAAGCGTCACGTCCATAAATTCACAACCAGACAGCTTGGCGAAAAATCCCGCGGCTTTCCAGAAATAATTTTTCCTGCCAATAAAGAGAAAAAAAACAAAACGAGGAAATACTACCCGATTAAATAATTTGCGGCTGGATTTTGGGGGGATTAACACCAAAATCTTTAATCGCTTTTTTGACAACTTACTTCTTGGTCTTGTCTCTTCCGCCAGCGCAAAAGCGTGGTAACATTTTCCCATATTAATAAGTTTAATGTTGATTTACAGCTTGTTATGAATTTAAAAACTAATTGACCAAATCATCACAGTGCGGGTAGAATTCAGTTATAGCTTGGGAATTGGTTGCTCTTCCAAAAGTCACAGCTTTGAGGGATTCAGAAGCAAGGTTGTGCGGATGGGCTTCCAACTTCTGAAAGCGGCTATGAAACCAAATTGCCAGTCCGCACTGGCGGGGAGCCAGCCATGAGCGCGGCCAGGGCGTATTCACTTGCCAAGACCGGCTCGCTGGCCACGCATAATTTGCGATGCCCTTTAGGCGCTGCCATGTTCTCCGAGCAGGCGTGGGGAGAAATCGCCCGCAGCCTGAAACTCTCGGGAAAGGAACTTCAGATTGTGCGCGGGGTGTTCGACGATTGCACCGAATTCACCATTGCCAACAATCTCAACGTCTCGCCCCACACCGTCCACACGCACTGTGAGCGCTTGTACCACAAGCTTGCGGTAACCGACCGGGTGAAACTGGTTCTGCGCGTCATGGATGAATTTCTTGCGCTGACGGTCGCGCCCGGCAGCACTTTGCCCCCCGTCTGCGCCAATTTTGCCACCGGCCGCTGCCCCCCCTGCGCCGCAGTTAAGTTCAAGGTTCAAAGTTCGAAGTTCAGGGTTTAAGGTTGTAAGTGGTTCACCTTCAACCATCCGCCTGTCCACTGAACAGCCGACTCCTCAAATTTCGCTGAAGGCGCTAATATCATCCAATAGAGCACGATTATAACTCGGTAAACCCTTTAGGCAATGCTGCGCAAGCGGCAGTAGTTTAAGGCAGAAAAAACAGAAAGGCAACGTATGAAAGTATATCAGCGAATTGGTTTGATAGCGGCGGTGGTGTGCAGCATGGCGGCATTTCAGGCGCGCGCACAATTCTTTACCATCTATTTCGATGAGAATGGCAACGGATCATGGATCCCTAACAGTGTCCCTGGGTTTCCACCCCCCATGGGGACTTTAAATCCCAATTTCGGACAAATGCTGCCCGATCCGACCCAAGTGGGCAATCCCCTCGTCCTTACCTACTTTCTGCCAATAGGTCAGATTGGGTCAAACGACCAGCTCATTGGTGCGGTGCTCAGCGGGGACGTTCGGGTTTGGGAAGACGCCAACAAGACGGTATTGAGTGATGTGCTTCGGTTCACGGATACAGCTGGCGATCTCACCGGTACATATAACGCTGACCGGATGATCTTCTATTCCGAGGTGGGCGAACCAGTTTTAGCCGACACAGGTTGGCCTACGCTCTCAAATTATGTAAGTGATATAAATGAAGTGGGGAACATAGAAGTGTATGATGGGATTGATTGGGAGCCGGGTGGGCCAAATAATAATATTTACATCGGCATCAGCGATGTGCCGGAACCGGCCACACTCGGTCTACTGGCGCTGGGCGGGTTGGCGCTCGCAGCCTATCGTCGCCGCAGCAAATAATTATTTAATTGGTATTTAACGACGACCAAGCCGAACCAGAAGACTGGTTCGGCTTTTGATTTGAGCGTCAGACAATCTGCGGAAAAACTTTCTCCGGATTTACGCCCAAATCCTTGATGGTTTTTTCAACAAGGTGCGGTTTGACGAGTCCTTTTTCAGCCAATGCGTAAAGCGTGGCGATGACAGTGGATTCGGCGTCCACTTCAAAGAACCGGCGCAGGCGCGGACGTGTGTCGCTGCGACCAAAGCCGTCCGTGCCGAGCGTCATCAAACCACCCGGAACCCACGGCGCGATTTGATCGGGCACGGTGCGAATATTGTCGGATACAGCGATGAACACGCCCTGCTCTTTTGCCAGCAGTATCTCAATATGGGATTTTTTCAAAGGCTGCGTTGGATGCAACATGTTCCAACGTTTGCAGCGAATGGCATCGGTGCGGAGCAGTTTGTAACTCGTGGCGCTCCACACATCGGCGGAAACATCGTAACGTTCGGCTAGAATTTGCTGCGCCTTCAGTGCCGAATTGATAATGGGTCCGCTGCCGAAAATGTGCGCTTTGTGCTTTCTGCCTTTCGCACCGGGCTTGAATTTATACAGCCCTTTCAAAATTCCGTTTTCAACGCCCGCTGGCATCGACGGCATGGCATAATTTTCATTGTAGAGCGAGAGGTAATAAAAAATCTCCTCTCCTTCGGCATACATCCGGCGCAATCCGTCGGCGATGATGACAGCAATCTCATAAGCGAACGCAGGGTCGTAAGGCAGGCACGTCGGAATCGTGCCGGCGTGCAACAGGCTGTGGCCGTCCTGATGTTGAAGCCCCTCGCCATTGAGTGTTGTGCGGCCCGCCGTCGCGCCAAGCAAAAAGCCCTTGGCACGGATGTCGCCCGCAAGCCAGAACAAATCGCCGACACGCTGCGGGCCGAACATCGAATAGTAAATGTAAAATGGAATCATCGGCACGCCGTGCGTCGCATAGCTCGTGCCCGCCGCAATGAAGGACGACATCGAACCGGCCTCGGTGATGCCTTCTTCGA
The DNA here is from genome assembly GCA_049521735.1 of Verrucomicrobiota bacterium. Taxonomy (GTDB): domain Bacteria; phylum Verrucomicrobiota; class Verrucomicrobiia; order Limisphaerales; family UBA11358; genus UBA11358. Next base: position 3,454 of record JBEKON010000041.1, on the reverse strand, counting down.
GAATCCGGCCGTCCTTTGCCTCGTGATAATAAAGCAACGACTCGCTGTCCACAGGATCGTAAAGCTGGCCTTTTGACGAATAGATGCCGATGTCCCTGAACAGCGCATCGAGTCCGAATGTGCGGGCTTCGTCGGGAATGATCGGCACAAGATTTTTACCAACGCCTTTGTGTCGCAGCAGAATGCCCATCAATCGCACGAAGGCCGTCGTTGTGGAGGCTTCCATGTCCGAGCCTTTGAGAAATTCGGCGAAGTAATCGAGCTTCGGCACGTCGAGTGGCGCGGGGGTGACTTTGCGCGCGGGCAAAAATCCGCCAAGCGCTTTCCGCCGTTTGAGCAGATATTTTGTTTCTGCGCCGTCAACGGGCGGACGATAAAACGGCATTCCGGCAATTACATCGTCGCTGACAGGGATGTTGAACCTCGCACGGAATTCGCGAAGCTCCTTTTCGTTCATTTTTTTTTGCTGATGCGTGATGTTGCGACCTTCGCCCCCCTCGCCAAGACCATAGCCCTTGACCGTTTTCGCCAGAATGACCGTGGGCTGGCCTTTGTGTTCAAACGCGACTTTGTAAGCGGCGTAAACCTTGCGCGGATCATGCCCGCCGCGCACCAGCTTGTGAATCTGCTCGTCTGTGAGGTGATTCACCAATTCAAGCAATTCGGGATACTTGCTGAAAAAATGTCTGCGTGTGTAACTGCCCGGCTCGACGGAATACTTCTGGTAATCGCCATCCACGGCCTCTTCCATGCGCTTCAGGAGCCGTCCCGATTTATCGGCGGCGAGCAACGGATCCCAGTCCGAACCCCAAATGACCTTGATGACGTTCCAACCGGCGCCCAAAAATGCGGCTTCGAGTTCCTGAATGATTTTCCCGTTGCCGCGCACGGGGCCATCAAGCCGCTGCAAATTGCAATTGATGACCCAGATCAAATTGTCGAGATTCTCGCGCGACGCGAGCGTGAGCGAACCCAGCGTCTCCGGCTCGTCAGTTTCGCCATCGCCGACAAAGCACCAAACTTTCGGTTCCTTCGTCCATTTCACCAAACCACACGCCTGGAGATAACGATTGAACCGCGCCTGATACAACGACAGGATCGGGCCAAGTCCCATTGAAACCGTCGGGAATTGCCAGAAATCCGGCATCAAATACGGGTGCGGATACGACGACAGCCCGCCGCCTTCGGCGAGTTCCTGCCGGAAATTTTGCAAATGCCGTTCATCGAGCCGGCGTTCGAGAAATGCGCGCGCATACACGCCCGGCGCGGCGTGGCCTTGAAAATAAACAATATCACCTGGAAAATTCCCCGTTCGCCCGCGCAGGAAATGATTGAACGCCACTTCGTAAAGCGTCGCCGCCGAGGCGTAAGTCGAAATGTGGCCGCCAACATTTGTGGTGGAGTTGGCCTTGACCACCATCGCCATCGCGTTCCAGCGAATGTAGCTTTTGATGCGGCGTTCGATGTCGCGGTTGCCCGGAAATGGCGCCTGTTGCTCCGGTGGAATCGTATTGATGTAAGGAGTATTGAAACCATGGGGCAACCCGTGCTGCGACGCGCGCAGGCGATGGGCGAGTTTTTCCAGTAATTGCGCCGCCCGTTCCGGTCCCTGACTCTCCAACGCCAGTTCAAAAACGGATTGCAGCGACTTGCTCCATTTATCGCCGTTTCCGTTGTCGGTTGACGGGAGTGTCGCGGAGTGCGAACTGTAAATTTCTTTTTTCTTAACTTTCACTGTGCTATTCACCTTTGCATATCACGGAAAAGAAAGCGAAAGGAATTAGAGCGACACCAGAGGGTTTATGCCAGTGAAATCGGCACTCACCGTCAAATGAAATTGCTCGATTTGACACTCCCCTCGCCCGCTGAGAACCTCGCGTGCGACGAGGCGCTGCTGGATTGGTGTGAAAACGGCGAAGGCGAAGAAGTGCTGCGCTTTTGGGAACCGCGCGAACATTTCGTCGTCGTTGGCTACGCGGACAAAATTGCGAATGAGGTGAATGTGGCCGCCTGTGAGAAACGGGGCATTCCCATTTTGCGGCGCTGTTCCGGCGGCGGCACGGTATTGCAAGGTCCGGGCTGCCTCAATTACACGCTCGTCTTGCGCATCACCGACGACGGCCCGCTCCGCACCATAGGCCAGTCAAACCAGTTCATCATGGAACGCAACCGCGCGGCGATTGAGTCGTTGTTCAGAATCTTCAACCTTCAACCTTCACCCTTCAACCTTTCCATCGGCGGCCACACCGACCTCGTCATTGACAGGCGCAAATTCTCCGGCAACTCACAACGCCGCCGGAAAAATTTCCTGCTCTTTCACGGGACATTTCTACTGGACTTCGACCTGCCGCTTATCGGCGAACTTCTACAGATGCCCTCAAAACAGCCCGACTACCGCCGCAACCGTGCTCATGGCGAGTTTTTGGTGAATTTAAAAGCACCGGCAGGCCAATTGAAAAACGCACTCAACAAAGCCTGGAACGCAAGTGAAGAATTACACGACTTCCCGAAACAGGAGACTCGCAGACTGGCGGTGGAGAAGTATTCTACTGCCAGGTGGAATTTCAGGTTATAGGCACGTCCAGTCCGCCGGTTCTTTTCGTGCTGAACACAGGCAGTTTGACTAAATGGCTTGGCACCCGTAGATTGCCCGCCGAATGCTGGCTGTGGAATCAAAGGCAGCGGGGGTAAATGCAACTGACTCGCTTGAAGGCAACCTGAACCGTTCCTGGAAACATCTCACGGAACCGGTAGAGCCTTTTCTCCATGTCGTGACACAACGATTGTTTGAACAGATCAACGATTTCGATCCGCAAATCATTCCTTACGCGCAATACACGTTGAATGGCAGCGGCAAGTATCTGCGTCCGACCCTTGTCGCGCTGGCGGCTAATTCCATCGGCAAAGCCACTGATGCGCATGTCAACGCGGCGGTTATCATTGAGATGGTGCACTTGGCCACGCTCGCGCACGACGATGTGCTGGACGAAGCAAAAATCCGCCGCGGACATCCCACGCTTGCGGCGAATTGGGGCAACGAAATCGCGGTGCTCTTTGGTGACTGCCTGTTTGCGCAGGCGTTGAAATTAGCAACGGGTTTCCCGACACCGGAAGTCTGCCGCGCTGTGGCAATGGCAGCAAACACCGTTTGCTCGGGCGAAATTTTGCAGACACAACATCATCATGACTTTGAAACTTCGCGGCGCGAATATTTCCGGGTGATTGAAATGAAAACCGCGGAACTGTTCAGGCTCTCATGCGATTTGGCAGCGTTTTTGAGCGGGGCGACAGCGGGACGGCGGGCGGCATTGCGACAGTTTGGCACGGCGTTCGGCACGGCGTATCAGGTTTACGACGACTGCGTGGATTTGTTCGGCTCGGAAGAGACCGCGGGCAAATCGCTTGGCACGGATTTGGCAAAGGGCAAATTGACATGGCCGGTTTTGCTGGCATG
>JBEKON010000040.1:0-25059 GCA_049521735.1 Verrucomicrobiota bacterium | reverse complement strand
AAGAGCTTCGCGCGGTCGAGCGCAATCACTTCTTCTTTCGCCTTCAAATCAACAATCACTTTTTCCTCAACGATCAAATCCAACCGGAGCGGCACACCGAGTTTCACGCCCTTGTAATGGATAGGCACGAACTTCTGGCGCTCGAAGCGGATGCTGCGCAACGACAACTCGTGGCACAACGCTTCCTCATAAACCTGCTCCACCAAACCCGGCCCGAAATACTTATGTACTTCAATTGCCGCACCGATGATCCGCTCCGAAATCTCATTCTCGTGCATAACCTATTTTCCCTTTCCTTTAACGCAGAGACGCAAAGAGCGCAAAGAAACGCGGAGAAGAATTCTTTCTTCTGTTTTTTCTCTGCGGAACTCCGCGTTCTCTGCATCTCCGCGTTAAAGCCTTTCTTCCCTTGGGCCTCTGCGGTGAAATTTAACCGCCGCCGACGCGGGCGACATCACGCACGTTCTCCTCGAACGCGGCCATGATGGCCTCATCACCGGTCAGACCCTGCTCTTTCACCTTCTTCATGGCTTGCAGCACGCGCTGGTAGTCCTTCGGCATTACTTTGACGAACTTCGGCACAATTTTTTTCCAGTTCGCCAGCACCTTCGCCGCGCGGTCGCTCTTCGTGCAGGCCTGGTGGCGCTGGATCAATTTCCAGACAATCTCGATTTCGTCGGTGTCCTCCAGTTTTTCCAAACCGACCATTTCCTGGTTGCAATGCGCCGGGAAATCGCCGGCTTCGTCGAGCACGTAGGCGATGCCGCCGCTCATGCCCGCGGCGAAGTTGCGTCCGGTCCGGCCCAGAACAATGACGCGTCCGCCGGTCATGTATTCGCAACCATGATCGCCGATGCCTTCGACGACCGCATTCACGCCGCTGTTACGCACGCCGAACCGTTCGCCCGCCATGCCGCGCACGAACACCTCGCCGCTCGTGGCCCCGTAAAAAGCCACGTTGCCGATGAGAATGTTTTCCTCGGCCTTGAACGTGGAACCCGCCGGTGGATAAATAATAATCCGTCCACCACTAAGGCCCTTGCCCAAATAATCGTTCGCGTCGCCTTCGAGTTCGAGCGTCATGCCCTTGGGAATGAACGCGCCGAAGCTCTGGCCCGCGCTGCCCGTGAACTTGAGATGAATGGTGTCATCCGGCAGGCCGTTCGGGCCCCATTTCTTCGTGATCTCGCTGCCGGTGATGGTGCCGACGACGCGGTTGACGTTGCGGATGGGCAGATCGGCGTGGACGCGCTCACCGCGTTCGATGGCTGGTTCGCAAATATCGAGCAGCTTCGTCACATCGAGTGATTTCTCTATGCCGTGGTCCTGGTCAATCTGCCGGTAGCGGATGACTTCCGGCCAGACATCCGGCCGTTGCAAAATGCTCGTGAAGTCGAGGCCCTTCGCCTTCCAATGCTCAATCGCCTTTCGCGGGGCCAGCTTGTCCGTGCGGCCAATCATTTCGTTTATGGTCCGGAAGCCGAGTTTCGCCATGATCTCGCGCAATTCCGTGGCGATGAACCGCATGAAATTGACCACGTGGTCGGGGCTGCCCGTGAACAGTTTGCGGAGCTGCGGGTCCTGGGTGGCCACGCCCACGGGACAGGTGTTCAAATGGCACACGCGCATCATGAGGCAGCCGAGCGCGACGAGCGGCGCGGTGGCAAAACCGAATTCCTCCGCGCCGAGCAGCGCGGCGACCGCCACGTCGCGGCCCGTCTTGAGCTGGCCGTCGGTCTCGACGTAAATGCGGCTGCGGAGATTGTTGAGCACGAGCGTCTGGTGCGTCTCGGCCAAGCCGAGTTCCCACGGAATGCCGGAATGCTTGATGGAAGAGAGCGGCGACGCGCCGGTGCCGCCGTCGTGACCGCTGATGAGCACCACGTCCGCGTGCGCCTTGGCGACACCGGCGGCGACGGTGCCCACGCCGACCTCCGCGACCAGCTTCACGCTCACGCGCGCGTTGCGGTTCGCGTTCTTCAAGTCGTGGACCAACTGTGCGAGGTCTTCTATGGAATAAATGTCGTGGTGCGGCGGCGGCGAAATCAGGCCGACGCCCGGCGTGGTAAGCCGCGTTTTGGCGATCCACGGATAAACCTTGCGCCCGGGCAGTTCACCGCCCTCGCCCGGCTTCGCGCCCTGGGCCATCTTGATTTGAAGCTCCTTCGCGTTGACGAGGTAATAGCTCGTGACGCCAAAGCGGCCGGAGGCGACCTGCTTGATTGCGCTGTTCTTCGAGTCACCGTTGGGCAACGGAACGTAGCGCCCGGGGTCTTCGCCGCCTTCGCCGGTGTTGCTCTTGCCGCCGATGCGGTTCATGGCGATGGCGAGCGTCTCGTGCGTTTCCTGGCTGATGGAGCCGTAGCTCATCGCGCCGGTCTTGAACCGTTTCACGATTTCCTCGACCGGCTCAACCTCTTCGATGGGCACGGATTTCTCCGCCCAATTGAATTCGAGCAGTCCGCGCAACGTGCAGAGGTTCTGCGCCTGGTTGTCGATCAATTCCGTGTATTCCTTGAACAGCTTGTAGCTGCCGAGACGGCAGGCGAGCTGCAGCTTGTGGATGGATTGCGGGTTGAATAGGTGGAATTCGCCATCATCGCGCCACTGATACTGGCCGCCCGCGTCCAGCGCCACGTTATCAACCGGGCGTTCAGGGAAAGCCTGGCGGTGGCGGGCCAGCGCCTCTTCGGCCAGCACGTCCAGGCCGATGCCTTCGATGCGCGACACCGTCCCGGTGAAGTACTGGTCAATGATGCTGTGATTCAACCCTATGGCCTCGAAAATCTGCGCGCCGCGATAGCTCTGGATGGTGGAGATGCCCATCTTGGCCATCGTTTTTACCACACCTTTGACCACCGCCTTGATGTATTTTTTTATGGCGGTCTTGTGGTCCATGTCCACGAGCAATCCTTCGTGGATCATGTCATCGAGCGAATCGTACGCGAGGTAGGGATTGATGGCGCTGCAACCGTAGCCGATGAGCAACGCAAAATGGTGAACTTCGCGCGGCTCGCCCGATTCGAGCACGAGTCCGACGCGCGTGCGCGTGCCCTGCCGGATCAAATGATGATGCAGGCCCGCCACGGCGAGCATCGCGGGAATCGGCGCGTTTTCGGCGCTGATGCCGCGATCGGAAAGAATGATGATGTTCGAGCCTCCGGCAATCGCCTTGTCGGTGGCAGCGAATAATTGGTCGAGCGCGCCTTCCAGTTCCCTAGCGCCTTCCGCCACCTTGAACAAGATCGGCAGGGTGACCGGCTTGAAGCCGGGGCGGTCCACGTGCCGGAGTTTTTCGAGATCCTCGTTCGTGAGGATGGGATGCTCCAGCTTGATCATGCGGCAGCTTTCGGGTGTGGGCTTGAGCAAGTTGCCCTCCGAGCCGATCATCGTTTCGGTGGAGGTGATGATTTCCTCGCGGATGGGGTCTATCGGCGGGTTGGTGACCTGCGCGAAGAGCTGTTTGAAATAATTGTAGAGCAGTTGCGGCTTGTTCGAGAGCACCGCCAGCGGTGTGTCCGTGCCCATCGAACCAAGCGGTTGCACGCTGTCGCTGGCCATGGGGCCGAGAATAAACCGCAGGTCCTCAAACGTGTAGCCGAACGCCTGCTGGCGCTGGAGCACGGTCCGGTGATCCGGTTCGTGGACGTGCGACGGCTCGGGCAGATTTTCAAGCAGCACGTGGTTCCGGTCGAGCCAGACCTGATACGGATGCTCCGTGGCCACCTTGTGTTTCAATTCCTCGTCCGCCACGATGCGGCCCTGCTCGGTATCAATCAGAAACATCCGGCCGGGCTGCAGGCGGCCTTTCTGGACAATCATTTTCGGCGGCAGGTCGAGCACGCCGACTTCGCTGGCCATGATGACGCGGTCGTCTTTTGTCACGTAGTAACGCGAAGGGCGCAGGCCGTTGCGGTCGAGGCAGGCGCCGATACGCACGCCATCCGTGAACGCGATGGAGGCGGGGCCATCCCACGGTTCCTGCAGGCAGGAATGATATTCGTAGAACGCCCGCTTCTCCGGGTTCATGCTCTCGTGATTTTCCCACGGTTCGGGAATCATCATCATCACGGCGCGCGGGAGGGAGCGACCGGTGAGCGCGAGAAATTCCAGCGCATTGTCGAACATGGCCGAGTCGCTGCCGTCCTCGTTGATGATCGGCAGCAGTTTCTTGAGATCGTCACCGAACAAATCGGACGCGAACAGCGACTGGCGGGCGTACATCCAGTTGACGTTGCCGCGCAGGGTGTTGATTTCGCCGTTATGTGCCACGTAACGGTAGGGATGCGCGCGTTCCCAGGTCGGGAACGTGTTCGTGCTGAAGCGCGAATGCACGAGGCACAGCGCGCTTTCCAGTGACGAATTCGTGAGGTCGGGATAGTACCTTTCCACCTGTTCCGGTGTCAGCATACCTTTATAAATCATCGTTTTGGCAGACAGGCTGCAGATGTAAAATTTGTCACCGCCCCGGATGCCCGAGGCACGGATGCCCCGTCTTGCCAGTTTGCGGATGACGTAGAGTTTGCGCTCGAACGCCATGTCATCGGCCAGGCCGTCGGGACGCGCGATGAACACCTGGCGCACGAGGGGTTCGGACGCGATGGCGGTCTGACCCAGCGAACTGTGTTCGGTTGGCACAGTCCGCCAGCCCAGCAGTTGCAGACCTTCCGTGGCCACAATCTCCTCAAAAAGCACCTCACACTTGTAACGCTCGGAAGGATTTGACGGCAGGAAGACCACGCCGACGCCGTATTCGCCCGATCCAGGCAAGGCAATCTTCACTTCGCGGCAGGCCTGCTCCAGGAACGCGTGGGGCACTTGCACTAGAACACCCGCCCCGTCGCCGGTGTTCGGCTCGCAACCGCACGCGCCGCGGTGCTGGAGGTTGCGTAACACCTGGAGCGCCTGCTGGACGATGGCGTGCGACTTTTTACCCTTGATATTGACCACAAATCCCACCCCGCACGCTTCATGCTCGAAGCGCGGATCATAAAGTCCCTGTTTCAGCGGCGCGGCACCCGGCCTCCGCGCCGTGTTTTTGGGTCGCAGTGTTGTTTGACTGGTCATCACTTGGCGATTGTCACCGTTTGTTCTCTTATTCTTGACATAAATCATGCTATTGCGCAAATAAATGCTCTCATAACCCGCCTGTCGAACGGCTTTTACACACCCAAAACTTGCGGTATATTGACCGCCCTGTGACCTTGCAAAAGCGCACACGCGTCGTCTGCGGCATGAGTGGTGGAGTGGATTCCTCCACCACAGCAGCGCTGCTGGTCGAGCAGGGCTACGACGTGATTGGCGTCACGCTCAAGTTGTGGAAACAGGATTGCTTTTCATCCAATGAAGACTTGTTCAAATGCTGTGGCGCGAAAGCAGCAGACGACGTGCGCGCGGTATGTGACCACCTCGGCATTCCTTTTCACTTGATTGACGAGGCGGAAGAATTTCAAAAACAGGTCGTCAGCCGTTTTGCCGCCGAATACAAGGCTGGACGCACCCCCAATCCGTGCATCCTGTGCAATGAACATCTGAAGTTCGGCACGCTGCTGCGGCGTGCGGACCAGTTTGGCGCGCAATACGTCGCCACAGGCCACTACGCGCGGGTCGAATTTTTCCCTCTCACAAATGGTAGGGCCGAGCTGCCGCTCGGCCAGGACGCGCAGCAGCGCGTCCCTACCGAAGGACGCTATCTGCTCAAGCGCGGGCGCGATCCGCGCAAGGACCAAAGCTATTTTCTGTTTTCACTCCGACAGGATCAATTGTCCCGCGCGTTGTTCCCGGTCGGCGATCAGACCAAGAGCGACACACGCATTGCCGCACGCCATCGCCAGCTCAAAACCGCCGAGAAAAAGGAAAGCATGGAGATTTGTTTTGTGCCGGACAAAAACTACGGCAGGTTTCTCCAGCAGGCGAACCTCGTGCAAAAGCATCGCGGCGAAATCGTGGATTTGCATGGACACGCGCTCGGCCATCACGATGGCGTCGAGTTTTACACCATCGGCCAGCGGAAAGGTTTGGGCATTTCGTCGCCGAAGCCACTCTACGTTATTAACCTTGATGCGGAGAACAACCGCGTCATCGTGGGTGACGACTCCGCGCTCGACCGCGATGAATTCGTCGTGGACCGCTGCAACTGGATTTCGTTCGACGATTTGTCCGCGCCCATCGAAGCCACGGTAAAAATCCGCTACAACCATCCCGGCACGGCTGCCACCGTGACGCCATCGGGTAATGGAAGTGCAAAGGTAAAATTACATACAGCCCAACGCGCCATCACGCCTGGACAGGCGGCGGTGTTTTATCAGGATGATTTGGTTGTCGGCGGCGGGTGGATTTGCCGTTAGCTTCTAGATTACTCTTGCGCTGAATTCGGCACTTGTTAGAGTCGTTATACAGTTTTACCCGCCTGTAGCGGCGGTTTTCCCGTTTTAACCAGAAACATAATTAACTTGTGAAAATTTTTAGCGGCACAGCCAATCTGCCTTTGGCCAAGGCCATATGCAAATCCATCGGCATGGAACTGGGCAAGTGCTCCATCACGTCATTCCCGGACGGCGAGACGTTCGTAAAAATCGAGGAGAATGTGCGCGGTCAGGACGTGTTCGTCGTCCAGCCGACGTCGCCGCCGACGAACCACAATCTGATGGAGTTGTTTATCATGATTGACGCGTTGCGTCGGGCGAGCGCAATGCGCATTACAGCGGTGCTGCCGTATTACGGTTACGCCCGGCAGGATCGCAAAGACCAGCCGCGTGTGCCCATCACGGCCAAGCTTGTCGCGAATCTGCTCGTGGCTTCCGGCGTGAACCGCATTCTCGCGGTGGATTTGCACGCGCAACAGATTCAGGGGTTTTTCGACATCCCGGTGGATCATCTCTTCGCCGCACCGGTGATGTATGAGTATTTGAAGAAAAAAAATCTGCCCAATCTTGTCGTGGTCAGCCCGGACGTGGGCGGATTGAAAATGGCGCACGCGTATTCGCAGGTGATGGAGGCGGGACTGGCCATCGTGGCCAAACGGCGCAAAAGCGCAACGGACGTGGAATCCATAGCCGTCATCGGCGAGATTCGCGGCAAAAACATCCTGCTGGTGGACGATTTGACGGAAACGGCAGGCACGTTGACACAAGCCGCGGCATTATTGAAGAAAAAGGGCGCCAAGCAGATTATCGCCTGCGTTTCGCACGCGATTTTGAACGACGTCGGCATCCAAAGATTGCGAAAATCAGCAATTGACGAATTGATTACGACTGATACAGTCCAACGCCCCGCCATTGATGGTGTGAAGATTATTACACTGTCGGTCGCGGGGCTTTTGGGCGAAGCCATCAAGCGAATCAACAGCAATTCATCAGTGAATTCGTTGTTTGAATTCAAGGGCTGGCGCACGAGTTGAGCGTCGCAGACCAATTTAAAAAATGAAATCAGTGCCGTTGAAAGCATATCCCCGCACACAGTCGCGTCGGGGTGAAGTCAAGAAATTGCGCGCCACGGGCCGCGTGCCGGCGATCATTTATGGCCGTCAGGCCAAGCCGCAAAACCTCGAAATCAGTTCGAAGGAAATCACCGACCTCATTCACCATTCCGTGTCCGAGAATTTACTGGTGGATTTGTCGGTCGAAAGCGACGCCCGCGCCAAACGCCTTGCGCTCGTGCAGGAAATCCAGCACCACCCGCTCGACGGCAATGTGCTGCACGTGGATTTCCATGAAGTGACCGAAAACGAAAAAGTTATCGTCATGGTGCCGCTGGAAACCGCCGGGGAAGCGGCCGGTGTGAAAAACAGCGGCGGCGTGCTCGAGCACATCGTGTTTAAATTGAAAGTGCGCGCCCTGCCAAAAGATTTGCCCGAGCAGATTGTTGTGGACGTCGGTCATCTCGAACTTGGCAAAGCGATTCACCTTGGCGAAATCAAGACGCCTGCCGGTGTTGAAATTCTCGGCGACAAAAACATCGCCGTCATCTCCGTCGCCCTGCCACGCACGGAAGAGGAAGAAGCAGCTGTGGCTGCGGAAGGCGAGGCGGTGTCTGCCGGCGACGTCGAGATGATCAAAGAGAAGAAAGAAGAAGGCGAAGAAGGTGCTGCGCCGGCCAAGGGCGAAAAAGGTGTTGTCAAGCCCGGCGAAAAAGGTGTTGTCAAGCCCGGCGAAAAAGGCGTTGTCAAGCCCGGCGAAAAAGGCGCTGTCAAGCCCGGCGAAAAAGTGCCGGCCAAGGGTGCCGAGAAAGGTGCGACCCAGACTCCGGAAAAGGGCGCTGCGGTGGCGCCGGAGAAGGCCGCCGACAAAAAGGTCCCGCAGGGCGGGATGGAGAAAAAGAAGTAATTTTGCCGGCGATCCGCGAGGGTCGCCGCGCCCGTGCCGCACATGGAGTCATTGCATCTCATCGTGGGCTTGGGTAATCCCGGCGCGGAATACGCGAAGACACGGCACAACGTCGGATTTTTGCTGGTCGAGAAACTGGCTGCGCGCTGGAAGACAGATTGGGCGAACAAACGAAAGTTCAGTGCCCGCATCGCGCGCGCCGAGCGCAACGGACGCCGTGTGTTGCTGTGCCAGCCACAGACGTTCATGAATTTGAGCGGCGAAACAGTGCTGGCGCTGGTGGATTTTTATCGGTTGCCCCGACCGTTGTCGGGGCTGTTGGTGGCGATGGACGATGCGGATTTGCCGCTGGGCGAGATTCGCCTGCGGGCGGGTGGCAGCAGCGGCGGGCATCACGGGCTGGAATCCATCGAGCAGCATCTGGCCACGCGCGGGTTCGCGCGGTTGCGAATTGGCATTGGCCGCAAAGACGGCGCACGGGAGATAACGGATTACGTGCTTGGCCGTTTTAATTCGGCGGAAGCGGCACTGATGAAAAAAGTTTTGGACCGGGCGGCCAGCCAGACGGAATGCTGGTTGGACGACGGAATTGAAAAAGCAATGAACCGGTTTAACGGGGTCGTGAACGTCCCCACTAACGAAGAAACAAAACAGTGAAACGATACGAAGGTCTGTTCGTCTTGAACACAGCGGGCACAGAAAAAGGCGTCGAAGACGTCCTCGACAAAATTTCCGCCGAAATCGCGGCGGCGGGCGGAAAAGTCGAAACCGTGCAGAAAATGGACAGGAAAAATTTCGCGCGCGTGGCAAACAAAAAGAATAATGCCGGTTTTTACGCGAACGTCATTTTTGCGGGCGCACCGTCCGTCGTCGCGCAGTTGCGGACAAAATTTGCGTTGAACGAGGAAATTTTCCGCGTTCTGTTCACACAGGCGCCCGAGCCGAAACCAGCGAAATAAACTCTCAACTTTCAACCCTCAACCCTCAACTTTCTATGGCCAACTTTAATAAAGTCATTCTCGCTGGAAATTTGACGCGCGACCCTGAACTGCGCTACACGCCCAAAGGCACGGCCATTGCCAGGATCGGTCTGGCCATCAATCGCAAGTGGAAGAGCGAAACCGGCGAAATGAAGGAAGAGGTAACCTTTGTGGACGTGGATGCTTTCGGCAAAACCGCCGAAACCATCGGCCAATACCTGAAGAAAGGCCGCCCCATTTTAATCGAAGGCCGCCTCCGCTACGACTCTTGGGAAGACAAACAAACCAAACAGAAGAAAAACAAGCTCGGTGTCGTGATGGAAACCTTCCAATTCCTGGATTCCGGCGGCGGTCGTGGCGACGGCGGGGATGCATCCGCGGCTCCGTCTTCGCGTCCGGCAGCAGGTGCGGCCTCTGCTCCGTCTGAACCCACCGAAGGCGACACACCACCGGAAGGAGACGACGTTCCCTTTTGAACGAAACGCGAGGGAAATTTTCTCTCAACCCTCAACTCTCAACATTCAACCAATTTTTGCATGTCAAAGACTGAAGTCATTCTCACGCACAACATCGTCGGCCTCGGCGCTGAATCCGATCAGGTGAAAGTCGCCGCCGGTTACGCACGTAATTATCTGTTCCCGCAGCGGCTGGCCGTTCCGCTGACGCAGGTGAACGAGCGCCACATCGGGGCATTGCGCCAGCGCCGCGCCGAACGCGAGGCGCATGAGTTCAACACCATGACCGAACTCTCCAAGGCGCTGTCGAAGCTCATTTGCATTATCAAGGTGAAAGCGGGCGAAGACGGCAAGATGTTCGGCTCGGTGACCGCCGGCATGATTGCCGACGAATTGAAGCATCAATTCGACATTTCGCTCGACAAAAGGAAAATTCACCTCGAACACCCGATTCGCGCGACGGGCGACCACGAAGTCGAATTAAATTTACATCCCGAAGTCAAAGGCACCTTGAAAGTGCGCGTTGAGAGCCTTGCATCCGTTGCCGTGCCGACACCGGAAACGGCGGCACCTGCCGAACCCAAAAAGGAGGGAAGCAGGGAATTCAAACGTGAGAGGCACACTTACACAAAACGGGATGCCAAAACCGAAAAGGATCAAAAACCTGAAAAAGCTCGAAAACCTGAAGCCGCCGGAGGGAAAAAACTTCATACGGTCAAAGAATCTCACGCGGTCAAAGGCGAAAAATCCGAGAAACCGGCGAAAGCCGCCAAAGCGCCAAAGACGGAAAAACAGACTTGACCGGCCTGCACAAAAGCTTTAGGTTCTCTTCGCAATGTTGAAAAACGTTTCACAAGTTGTCATGCTGGTCGTCGTTGTTAGCGACGCCGTTGGCGCTTGTCGAAGCTGAACCCAGTTTTAACAAGAACCCACGGCTGGCAACGGTCGTGGGTTTTTTATTTGACCCGCGCGCGATGACCGGCCAAAACCACAAATAACCATGAGCAAAACAACTGAAACCGCTGGATCCGCCTCCGCCGCAAAAAAGGCTTCGGCGCGACAAGAGAAGAAATCCTCCACCCGCGCCGGGATCGGCCCGACGATGTCCGGGTGCAACATCCTTGTTGAGGCCCTCGAACGCGAAGGCGTGGAAGTCATCTTTGCCTATCCCGGCGGCGCGAGCATGGAAATCCATCAATCGCTCACGAAATCCAAAATTCGCACCATTCTCCCGCGCCATGAGCAGGGCGGAAGTTTTGCGGCTGAAGGTTACGCCCGCTCGACCGGCAAGGCCGGCGTGTGCATGGGCACCAGCGGGCCGGGCGCGACGAACCTCGTCACCGCCATCGCCGATGCCTACATGGATTCCTGCCCGCTCATCGCCATCACCGGCCAGGTCAACCAGACCATGATCGGCCGCGGCGCATTCCAGGAAACCGACATCATCGGCGTGACCCTGCCCATCGTGAAGCACAGTTACCTCATCACGGACGTGAACGACATTCCGCACATCGTGAAGGAGGCGTTTTACATTGCGCAAACCGGCCGGCCCGGCCCGGTGGTGATTGACGTGCCGAAAAACATTCAGCAGGCCAAAACCCAGCCTGTCTGGCCGACTCTGGAGCAAATCAAGAAAGGCCTGCGCGGCTATACGCAACCCGATCTTCGCGCGGATGAAGCGGCGCTGAACGAAATCATCGGCCTGATCGAAAAGGCCGAACGCCCGGCGCTTTACGTGGGCGGCGGCATCATCAGCAGCGGCGCTTCGGCGGAATTGAAAAAGTTTGTTGAGGCGACGAACATTCCCGTGACAACCACGCTCATGGGCATCGGCTGTTTCCCGGAAACCCATCCGCTCTCATTGCGCTGGCTGGGCATGCACGGCGCGGCATTTGCGAATTGGGCCGTCAACGGTGAATATAAATACCGCGGCAATCCAGATGAGCCGATGGTGAAAATCAAGGACGGCGCGGATTTGTTGCTCGCGTTCGGCGTGAGGTTCGATGACCGCGTGACCGGCAAGTTTGAGGAATTTTGCAAGCACGGCACGATTGTCCATCTGGACATTGACGCGTCCGAGCTGAACAAAAATCGTCGCGTCAACCTGGCCGTGACAGGTGACATCAAGGACGCGCTCACGCGTCTCAACGCGATGCTCGCCAAACGCCCACTCAACAAAAAGCACACCGCATGGCTCGCACAGATTGATGAATGGAAGAAAAAGGGGCCTTTTGCCTACACCATTACGCGGGAAATCGCCGGCAGCGATCACATGAAAGACCATCTCAAAGGCCATGAAGACCAGATCATCCTGCAGCAGATGGTGGTCGAGGCGCTTTACGAATTGACCAAGGGCGACGCCATCATCACCACCGGCGTGGGCCAGCATCAGATGTGGGCCGGCCAGTGGTATAAATACAAATACCCGCGCCAGTTCATCACCAGCGGCGGACTGGGCTCGATGGGCTTCGGTTTGCCGGCGGCACTTGGCATCAAAGTCGCGCATCCGGACAAGGAAGTGATTGACATTGACGGCGATGGCTCGTTCCTGATGAACATCCAGGAGCTGGCGACCGCCCATGTCGAGAAAATCGCGGCCAAGGCCATCATCCTGAACAACCAGCACCTCGGCATGGTGATGCAATGGGAGGACAAGTTTTACAAAGGCAACCGTGGCCACACTTATCTGGGCAATCCCGACAATCGCGCGCAGATTTATCCCGATTACGTCCGCGTGTGCAACAGCTTCAATGTGAAATGCGAGCGCGTGATGTTCAAAAGGGATTTGCGCCCCGCCATCCAGCGGATGCTCGACGCGAAGGAACCCTACGTGCTCGACGTGATTGTGCCCTACACCGAACACGTGCTGCCGTTCGTTCCGGCGAATCGCACCGTGGCGGACATGATTTGGAAGGCGTAACAATTCATCCTGTAAATTCAGAGCCGGAGGCAATGCTTGTCGTCCGGCTCTTTTTTGTTACGCTGCGCGAAATGCGTAAATTATTTTT
The DNA here is from genome assembly GCA_049521735.1 of Verrucomicrobiota bacterium. Lineage (GTDB taxonomy): Bacteria > Verrucomicrobiota > Verrucomicrobiia > Limisphaerales > UBA11358 > UBA11358. The sequence goes on along the minus strand of JBEKON010000040.1, from coordinate 12,292 downwards.
CTGTTTCGCCCTCGGGCTGGCGTGGCCTGCGGTTGCGTCGGAAATTAAAATCAATTTCGGCGATTTCCCGACAAATCAAGCGCCGCCGGGCTTTTACGGCGCGCTGGCCGGTGGCGGCAAACCGGGAGATTGGACAATCGTCATGGACGAAGTGCCCTCGGCATTTGCGCCGTTGACGTCGCAAACGCCCGCTTTCAACCGGCGCGGCGTGCTTGCCCAACTCAGCCAGGACCCAACCGACGACCGGTTTCCAATGCTGATTTACGACAAGGAGACCTTCAAGGATTTCAAGCTGACGACACAATTCAAAATCGTTGGCGGCGGCGTGGAGCAAATGGCGGGCGTTGTGTTTCGTTTCCAAAACCAGTCGAATTTTTACGTCATCCGCGCCAGCGCACTGGGGCGTAATCTGCGCTTTTACAAAGTCGTGGACGGCGTGCGCGGCAATCTCATCGGTCCGGAGATGGACATTTCCACCGGCGTCTGGCATGCGCTGACGGTGCAGTGTCAGGGGAATCAAATCACCTGCTGGCTCGACGACCATTTGGCGATGCCGCCGCTGAATGACAACACATTCGCTGACGGCAAAATCGGATTTTGGACGAAGTCGGACGCGGTGAGCTATTTCGGCGACACAACGATACTCTACACGCCGCGCGTGCCGATGGCCCAAACGATTGTGCAGGACATGATGCGAAAGTATCCGCGCATTCTTGAGTTGCGCATTTATACGCTTGATGACAAAGGCGAACCGCAAATTCTTGCCAGCAAGAACGAAAAAGAAATCGGCCGGCCCGGGACCGACGCCGAAAAAAACGCCATTACCAGCGGCGCGATTTATTTTGGACGCGGCAAAGGCACCGTTGCGGTGACAATGCCTTTGACCGACCGCAACGGCGATTCGATGGCGGCGGTGCGGGTTGAATTGAAATCATTCGAAGGCGAGACGCAGGACACCGCCATGGCCCGGGTGCGGGCCATCGTCAAACAAATACAGGCGCAAGTTGTGTCCAGCGAGGAACTGAGGCAGTGAATCACGCCTGGTTATTTGGCGGGCGCACTTGATTCAACCGGCAATTTTATCACGGGCATTTCAGAGGGCTTCACACGGCGGACACCGCCATAGACCACGATGTTGCCGTCATCGTCGGCGCGAAGCCGCGGACGCACATCGCGATAATCGTAAATTTCCTGCCGGACAATGTCGCCGTTTGGATCGATCACCGAATAAGTGAAGGCCGACGCGCCGCTCTGGTAAAGCACGTGCAAATTGCTGAACCGATCCAATTGCGGTTCCGGCTGGCTGAAGGAAACCATCGGGCCGATCGGGCGGACTTTGAAAATGCGCGCGCCGGATTCATCGCTCACCTGCACATACATCCGCAGTTGCGAGCGCAGATAATTGGCCTCCTCCAGGGTATATTTGCGGACTTCCGGCTCCCTGTTCGTCATCCCCGCCGGCAGAGGCACGCCAAATACTCGCGACCACAATTTCGCGCCGTCAATCACGTCGAAACTGCATGACGGGCTGGTGACTTCCGTGCCCCAATCCTTGATTTTCACAGTCGCGATGATTCGATAACGTCCCGGCCGCGACATCGCGAAATACGGCGCCAAATCCACATGCTTGGTGGCCACTTGAGATGAATCCAAATCAAATTCACCCTGCACTGGCGGATCGGAATTTTTGCTGACGACAAAATTATCCACGGATTCCACGCTGAACGTCAGCCAATTCGCGTCCGCGCCGAAGTGCAGCGGCTGGCCGGAGCGATTCGCGATGTGCACCGTCACCGGCAAAGCCTCGCTGGGTAAAAACTGCTCCTGCTCCAGCGTCAAGCTCACGGCAACCTGCGCTGAGGCGCTGAAAATGGGCAGCAATACCAAGCCGAAAATGGGCAATAAAAATTTCATTCGAACGCGGAATACTCTAAACCGCCGCCCGCGCGTGGCAACTGCAAAACTTCCACCTTCCTTGCCGCGTCGTAACGCAGTGAAGACGGGTGACTTCCGCCTTTCATTATCCGCCTTCCAACCCCCTTCGCCTAGCTACGGCGCGACGAGTCAGTTTTCGATTGAGTTATGAAATTTGGGAGTCATCATTGCATTCGGAGCTTGGCCGCCGGTGGCCGTGGCTCCCATCTTCGCTCTTGCCGAGCTACGCTGCGGCAGGCAGCTTTGGATCGTTAGCCGTCTAGCGCGCATCTATGGATACCTACTGGCAAGAACAATTTCGGACGCGTATGGACCGGTTCGGCGCTACCAAGGTCGCCGGTCGTATTCCAGTGTCCATCAAAGTGAGGATCAATTCGGGCTGTTTTCATCGCGAGCATTCTCCAGAAGCCTACCGGCTCATTGATGATTACATTGCTGGAGCTGATTTGTCGGACGTTCACTACGAGATTGAGGAGCATGAAAGCGGACCTGAGATTTTGGTTTATTTGGCCGTCACTGCTGCGGGTCTGGGTTTCGCCAAAAGTATTGTTGAGTTGGTTACGGCCATCATCAAAGCTCGTTCAGAGGGTATCAGGCGGGGCGACCGACCTTCAGATCCACTTGAGCTGATTGTTCGTGGACATTCAAAAGACGGAGAGTATTTCGAGGAGCAGATTCTTCGGATACCTTCTCATCAGATTGTCACCGCCAAGCAGATTGAGGACGCTTTGACCAAGCAGACCCGGAAGCCACAGAAGAAGAGACGGAAAAAGAAATGACGAAGACGGCTAACAAGGCGCTACAGGCAACCCCGAAAGCTTTCGGGGCTGCCCCTGCCAGTTGCGGACCATTTATGATGAGTTCGTTTGTCATTTTGGATTTTGGAGTCACGCTCCGGCGGCTGTGCCTGAGCTCTGGACGTTAGGCCACTTCACACTTATGAAACAGCCAGATATTTGCACAGAGGTTAGAGATGATGAGAGACAGATCATTTGGAGGATATTAGCTTTTCGTAAACTCGACGAGGTTGAGGCATGGAAGACAGTCTCGAATTGGTTATTAATGACCAAACCGAGCAAGTGGCCGAAGCCCGGCGACGTTGCAACGATAGTGACAGTGATTGGGACATTGCGAGGACGGTGATTAGTCCGATTGCGCTTTTTGGTGTCATTATGATTGATGATTTTTTACCGAGTGATAGCCGCAGATTTTTATTTTTTAGCGGCGTGAGAGTTATCACGTCCAGTGGCCTAACAAAGCGCTGCAGGCAACGCCGGTTACGCCCACAGATTTGCCGAGAAAGTTTTGGGTTGGCGAGTATCATAAGTCCGGCGTGCCTGAGCTTTTATCGTTAGACCACGTATGCGTACCTTGCACTTCATCACAATTCTGCTCACGGCTTCTTGTTGCGCTGTGCTCAGTGCCGAGCCTCTCGCTCATGTGGATGCCTTCTCGACACTCAAGCAGGGAGACACGCTGATTGTCCGTTATCATACCAGCGGTTGCTTCCACGACATGACGCATGAGTTGACCTTTCACCGCGCAGCAGAGTTTACGGTTTCTATTGTCCAGTTGCCCCAGGACACCAACCGCACTGGCGTTGTCACCCTTCAGACCAATCGCGTGGACTTGGGCAGGTTGACGCTCTCGAATTCCGATGTTGCCGGATTGGACAGGTTGATGGCTTTTTATCGAACCAAGCACGACGGTCTTTGCACCACGGTTGACCACATCTCGCTCACACAGCAACGCGATGGCAAGACAATCGCGACCGAAGAGATTACGGACGGCACGTGTCAGACACACGATATGAAGCGCATTACGAGATTCCCAGACTTGATTGCGCGCTTGAGTTCCCAGAAACAATGACGACGTGGTCTAACAAATCGCTGCAGGCAACGCGGGATGGCCGGTCCTGTTTCCCGACTGCGTCGGGATTCACGTCATTTGGTCCCGCGTGCCTGAGCTCTGGACGTTAGGTGTCATTCGAGCGCTTATGAAATTTCGTCGCCTCATTCTTATAGCCAGCTTGCTTGTGATTGTGGCTATTGTGATTTGTGTGGCGCTGGTTTCCTACTGGGAGCATTCGCAGCCGAAGTTCAAAGATGCACCCAAACTCGCTGCGGCAGTTCAGGCATTTTCACGAGATCGTGCAGCGCATGGTCAGCCCTTGCCCACGTCAGTTTCGTTGCACGAGTTAGTCGGTGGTGGCTATATTGCCACCAATGATGTTCGTGCATTTGATGGTATGGACGTTACAATTTCACTCGATGCCGGCGATGCTTATCCGCAGTCCATTCTGATTCATGTGCGGATGCCGGACGGCACTGAAATCGCGGCGATGGCGGACGGAAGCGTTCAGCAGTTACCAAAACGATGACACCTAACAAATCGCTGCAGGCAATCCCGACAAACGGCGTCGGGACTTATCAGCGACCGGATGGCGTGCAGCCGGCAGGTCCCGAAAGCCTTCGGGATTCCACTTCGCGGTACGTTAGGCGCTTACCCGAAAACTATATGACAAATACAAACCCACCAAACATGCCACGAACCCTGGATGAGCAACGACGCGAATTTGCGCAACGTCGTGGCCTGGCGATGCCGCTGGCGGGAGCGGTTGCCTGGACGATAGTCGGCGTGGGTGGCGCTTTTCTACCGCCCATCATAGAGGTCTGGCTGCTCTTTGGAGCCACCGGTTTCATCGTCGGCCTCGGCATATTCTTTTCCCGCTTTACAGGGGAGAATTTTCTGGACAAGCAGCGGCCCAAAAACGTGTTCGATGGGTTGTTTTTTCGCACAGTCGGCGAGGCGCTGCTGGTTTACGCCATCGCAATTCCTTTCTTTCGTGAGGACTACACTTCGCTGCCTTTGTCGGTTCTCTTGGATTATCGGACATTGGGTTGGCACTTTCCACACCTTGGCGCGCACGGCCCTCGTGACCGCAAGCTGGTATTTGTTCCCCCATTTCCGCTTCATTGCAGTGCCGGCAGTAATCGTTGCCATTTACGCAGTGACTATCGTTGTCCTTGAAGCACGCTGGCGGCGCATCCACGCGCCTAACACCGCGCTGGAGCCATTTACAAAAAATGTTGAAGGATGAATGTTGAGTGTTGAATGGAAAATTTAATTGAGCCATGAGATTCGAGAGTCCAAATTGCAATCGAGAGCCAGTCGCCAGCCTGTCCCGTCGGAGCTTTAGAGCGAAGACGGATGTCCAAGCTCGTGACTGTCAGACACCTCGACGCCCACTTAATAAATAGAATTAAAATGCATTGACACTTATTATGAAGTGCTCTAATATTTTTTCAGGGTGAGCTTGATAAAAAACTTATTAAGTCGTCGCCACAAAACAGAGAATGTAGAAGATTCGTCTTCTGTTAGTTGGCCTGGCCAGTCGGGCAAGGAGTATCCATATCAGGTTTATCCCATCGGCGCTTCTTTCCAGCCAGTGCCGGGCAATTACATTTGCGCCAAACAATCTGAAAGCGGCGACTGGATTCCCCTTTACATCGCTCAAACCAGAAATCTCAACCAACGACTTGAGGATTCCGAGAAGCAGGGACGCGCCATTCAGGATGGCGCAACCCATATCCTCGTTCATATTTCCAACGAAGGTCAGGCTGCCCGATGCTCGGAGGAGCATGACTTGATTCTTTGCTGGAAGCCGCCCTGCAACGACCCGATTGGGAGCTAAGGCGGGAAGTTTTTGCCGGCTGCGACCAAAACCCGGGTTTGCCAGGCAGTCACCGGCATTTATCGCTGTTTCCAATAATTCCAATTCACTTTGGGAAAAATCTTGTCGCGCGACTCGACTTCGCACAGCCATTTTTCATCCACACTCGTGGCGGTGAGTTGATCATGCAGCGCGATAAAGCGGAGCAAATGGTCTTTCACACGGCGGCGCGCATAATCGGGACTCGTGCCCGCGCGCAAAATGAACGGCCAGTCGCTGGCCTGCGCGAGCAGCAATTCACGCGCAGCCTGCCGCAGCGCGCGCGCTTTCAAACCGGTTGCCCTGGGAAATTTCCGCGCGAGGCCGGTCATTCGTTCCTGCGCAATTTGCAGATGCGGATAAATCCATTCGTTCGATTCGTTCAGCCACGCGCGCAAGTAGCCCTCCTCACCCCAGCTCGACGCGCTCGGGGCGGCGATTTGATTTGTCGGATGCCGGTACAGGTATTGTCCCGGTGTGATGAGCGCCACGGTTTTCTGGTCGTAAAAAAGTTTGCGCGCGAAGTAATCGAGAAATTCCGGCCCTTCATACCACCAGTGGCCGAACAATTCGGCGTCGTAGGGCGCCACAACGAGCGGCGGACGATCCAAAAGTCCGGCGACACGCTGGATTTGCATGACGCGTTCATTAAGAAAATGTCCGGCATGTTCAGCGGCAGCCTGCAAAGCGCGGTCGCGTTGATAAATTTCCTTGTCCCCTGCTCCGCCGGTGATGCGGTAATACTTGATACCTGTGAACCCGCGATTTTCCGGCGACGGCAAATGCGGTTTCACGTAATCGAAATCGAGATCAAAGCCGATGTCGCGGTAGAAATCGCGGTAACGCGCGTCGCCGGGATAACCCTCATGTTTGCTCCAAACCTGCCGCGAGGAATCGAAATCGCGCCCGAACGCGGCGATGCCGTTGGGTGTGAAAATCGGCGCGAAGGTGCCGTAACGCGGGCGCGGGCGCGCATGGAGCACGCCATGCGTGTCGAGAATGAACCAGCGGATGTTCGCTTCCTGTAAAAATTTTTCGACACCGTCCACGTAGGCGCATTCGGGCAGCCAGATACCAACCGGGTCGCGGCCAAAACAACTGCGATAATGGTCGCGCGCGGTCAAAATTTGCGCGCGAATGGACGGCGGATGATTTGCCAGCAGCGGCAGCAGTGCGTGTGTCGCGGCGGTGGTGATGATTTCGATGCGTCCTTCGTCCTGGAATTTCCGAAATGCGCCGACGAGATTGCCGCCATGTGCGTGCCACGTGTCGCGAACCAAAGTGAACCGATGATGATACATCCAGGCGAGTTCGCGGAAGGCGCGGTCCCAATGCGTGCGACGAATCTCCTTTTGGGCCAGTTCAATGAGACTATCCAAGTGCCGTTCGTAACGGCCACACAACATCGGGTCGAGCAGCATTGCGCAAAGTGTCGGCGAGAGTGAGAGTGTCAGGCGCGCGTCCATGCCGTCGCGCCGCCAGCCATTGAGAATTTGCAGCAGCGGCACGTAAGTTTCGGTGACGGCTTCAAAGAGCCATCTCTCCTCCAAAAAATTTTCATGCTCCGGATGACGCACGAACGGCAAATGTGCGTGCAAAACGAGGGATAAATAGCCTTGAGGCCAACGGGGTTCGCCGCTCATTCGTCAAGCTTGTTTGAAACCCATTCCGCGATGGAGCGAGCTTTGATCAAAACGACGACGCCCAGCATGAAGAAAATGGCTGGGAACACAAAGTCGGAAATATGCATGGGCGTTTTATGCAGGGAACCTTCAACCCAATGCAAACCCTTCATCCAATGCAAACTCAAATCGATCACGCCAAAGCCCATCAGCGTAATGGCGATGAAGCAAACCAGCATCAGGGCACCGCGGTTGGGTGTGTCCATGGGGATTAAGTATTTTCCGGCAGCGGCACTTTGAGTGCGGGGTCTTGCGGATGCGCGGCAACATCGCCGATGTATTCGGTTTCGCGGTTGAATTTCAAATCCGCCGCCCGCGCTTCCGTGTTGTCGGCGGAAACGGCGACTGCGGGCAAATCATATTTCCCATCCGGCAGCGCGAAGCGGTAGCTGAACGAGCCATCGGGCCGCAATCTGATTTCATGACCGCCAAGCGTGACTTTGGCCGTCGGCTCGGTCGCGCCGTAGATGATCAATTCCGCGTTGACGTTGAACCAGAAACCCTTTGGTTGCTCGACGCCACCGAATGGACTCGAAAGGCTCGAAACGCCAAGTGATGAAATCTCGTGAGCGAGTCGGCGGCGAATCAACTCCGTGATTTCGAGCGAACCCATCCACACGCGGCGGACATCGTCAATGTTGATGATTTTCGCCAGCGCCTGTTCTTGTTGCGAGGTCCAGGACGAAAGCGGACGGGAGGCCGCGTGCGGCAATTCGGGATGGCCCTGCCGCCGGAGTTCTTCAATCGCCTGCGCCAGAGGAAGATTCTCGCATACGGCGGCTTTGACGATTTCCATTAATTTGGCGAACGGAAATTCAAAGGGAATCGTGGCGAATTCAGCGCTGCTCTCCGACGAAACAGCGTCGGAAGGCGTGACGGTTGAACCAGAAGCGGCAACGCGCACCCATTTACCGGGTGGGGAATAGTAGCCGAGTTCGGCTGCGTAGGAATCGCCGGCCCGTTCGACGTGCGCAAACCAATGGCGCGACTCGGGATGAACATGAATTTCGTAAATCGGATGGCCTTCCACCTTGCCCGCGTAAATGCGCAGAACGAGATGGCTGTCGGCTGAACGCGCGTTGCAGCGCAATTGTTGCTCACGAGTCAAGTCCCAATGCGCATAAAGCCAGTGCGGATCGCGCGCGGCCAGAAATAATTGGCGCGTGCCATAAGCTTCGGGCAATTCGGCTTCCGCCGTTTCAAAATGCCGCGATGGCGGCACGGGGCCGAGCGCATATTTTTGGCCGGGACCGCTGATGGCCGGTGATGCGGGATGATCGCCTTCGAGCAAAATGGACGGAACTTCAATTTTTTTGCGGCGAACGCGGGCGCGACGAATGGTTGCGGCTTTCAGCCTGGTGGTGCGCTTGATCTTGGCTTTGGGGGAAGCAATTTTGGCAATTGAAGCAATTCCCTCAGGCGGGACTTCGGCAACGCGGCGTGGACGCACAGTGCGGATGGTTTTTTTCTTCTTCGCTGGCGTGGACGCTGATTTCGTTTTCATAGCAGCAAATCCCTGCTTCGTGGCGACGATTTCATTGCTTGGGCCAAGTTAGGGTGAAAAAGTGTGAGACGCAATGGGAATTTCACTGATTTAAATGTCCTTGCTGTCGAATTGTAAATGTGTTTCCCTGCTTTAGGACAGCATGAGTCGGCTTAAAAAAAACGGGGCTGCCGGTTCGTCTCCCATAATTTTCGTGGTGGACGATGAGCCGATGTTGCTTAATCTGGCTGAAACGATTTTGGGGGCGGCGGGTTTTCAGGTGCACCTGTTTCATAATCCCCAAAAAGCATTGAGTGAATATGTTGCCGCCAAACCGCCGCCCGACGTCGTCATAACCGATTACTCCATGGCCGGGATGACCGGCATGGATTTGATTCGTGAATGCAGGCGGCTTAACCCGCAGCAAAAAACAATTCTTCTCAGCGGCACGGTGGACGAAAGCATTTATGCCAATTCGCCAATCAAACCCGACTGTCTTCTTACCAAGCCATATCAAATTCACAAACTCGTCGAAGTGACTCGCTCGCTTGTCGCATCCTGACAACATATGGAAATTTACTGGCAAAAATCAGACGAAATTATCAAATTATCAACCTTATGAAAAAGTTGAAAAAAATCCTATTGGGCATCGGAATCGGATTGGTGGCTTTAATCGTCATCATGGTGATTATCGTGAGTTTCTTCCTCGGCTCCATTGTTAAAACGGGCATTGAAACGGTCGGCCCGGAGATCGCCAAAGTCTCCGTCAAATTGGACGGGGTGCACTTGTCGTTGCTGACCGGCTCGGCCAAAATCAAGGGCTTGGTCATCGGCAACCCGGAAGGTTACAAAACACCGCACGCCATCAGCGTCGGCTCGGCTGCCGTCGGTGTAAATTCACTTTCGGTTTTATCGGACAAAATCGTCGTACGTTCGGTGCGCGTCGAAGCGCCGGAAATCACCTTTGAAGGCAATCCTTTTGGCGGAAACAACCTCGGAAAAATCATGGACAACGTCAATGCTGCCACTAAAAGCAGCGCTGCACCTTCCACAAACGCCCCGGTGCGGGCAGGCAAGAAACCGGCCAGGAAATATGAAGTGGATGATTTTTTGATCACCGGCGCCAAAGTTCATGTCAGCCTTACCGGCATGGGCGGCAAGGAAATGACGCTCCCGCTGCCGCCCATTCACCTCACTGACCTGGGCAAGGGCAACGAGGGCCTTACCGCAACTGATTTGACGCGGCGCGTGCTCGACGCCATCACCACCGCCACGCTCAAGGCCGTCAGCAGCGCCGCCACCGACATTGGCAAAAGTGCCGGGAAGCTGGGCAAAGAGACCGGAAAAGCCGTTGGCAAAGGTGCCAATAAAATCACCAAAGGGATTGGCGATTTATTCGGCAAATAAAATTCATCCCTTCCTTTTTGTTTGCCGCAACACCTGCGACTTTTAGATTGCAAGCGCGGCGGGTTGTCTCTAAAGTTTTACCCATGCCCGTAGGCAGAGGTTATGTTTTTTGGCGTCGATTATTATCCTGAGCTGTGGGTCTTCCCTTACAGCGGCACCGCTGACAATCCCGAGGCGGCTTGGGAACACGATGCCCAGATGATGGCCGAGGCTGGCATTAATGTTGTCCGCATCGGCGAATGCTCTTGGGGCATTTGCGAACCTGAAGAAGGCAAATACGATTTTCTATGGTTGCGCCGCGTCATGGACATCATGGAAGATCATAATATCAAAGTTGTCCTCGGCACACCCACCGCAGCTCCACCGATTTGGCTGGCGAAAAAGCATCCTGAAATTTTACCGCTCGACGAACACGGTTTGGTCAAGCACGAAGGCACGTGCCGCGCGGTTTGCCTTAACAACGACGCTTATTGGAATGCCTCCAAGCATCTTGTCGAAAACATGGCCCAAGCACTCGGTGATCATCCGCAACTCATTGCCTGGCAAATTGACAGCGGCCTCGGTGAACACCAAACCGAGTGGTCGTTCAACGAAGATTCGCGCCTCGAATGGCAGAACTGGCTGAAGTTGAAATACAAGACCGTCAAGACCCTTAACGATCAACTCGGTTTGTGTTACTTGGGACAAATCGTTTCTTCGTTCGACGACGTGCCCATGCCCATGTCCGCGCCCACGGCACACAACCCCGCATTGTTACTGGACTGGTATCGGTTTTGCAGCGACGCCATTGTTGCCTTCGTTCGAATGCAGGCCGATGTGCTGCGCAAGCTTTGCCCCAATCATCCCGTCACTGTCAATCTGCGCGCGCTTCATCAGAAGTTCGACCACTTCGATATGGCGGCGGCTGTGGATTTCGTCTCCGTTGAAAGCTATCCTGCGATTAAAACCATATCCGCAGAATCGGCCTGCGACATTGACATTCTCCGCTCGCTCAAAAAATCGGACATCAAAACGCCCGACGGCGATTGTGGCTTCTGGGTCATTGGACAAAAAGCCGGTCAGGTCAATTGGCAGGACGTCAACTCGCTGGTGCGACCCGGCATCACCCGGCTGTTCACGTATCAACTCATTTCACGCGGCGCATGCGGTGTCTTTTACCATCGCTGGCGACAGCCACGCATCGGCAACGAAAAACTTTGCGGCGCGGTTCTGCCACATCATCCCGAAGACAACATGCGCGTCTTTAAGGAAATAAGCCAAATCGGCGAAGAATTGAAAATCCTCGCACCCGCGCTCAAAGACACAAAAGTCGCGGCAGAGGTTTGCATCCTTTACAGCCATGAAAATGACTGGGCATTGCAACAGCCGATGCAGCCAAACAAATTCTTCAACCTGCGCGAGCACATTCAACTCATCTACAACGCGCTGCACGACCGTAACATCCTTGTGGATTTCGCGCGCCCGTTTGAAGATTTGTCCAAATACAAAATCGTCTTCGCGCCGTCGCTGCACTTGCTCGCCGCGGGCGAAGCGGATCGCCTCAAACTTTACGTTCAAAACGGCGGCACGCTCGTGAGCACGTTCAACACCGGTCTCGTGAACGAATATCACATCGCTCCCACCACCGGCTATCCAAACGAGATGACCGATTTATTCGGGCTGGAAGTTTTGGAATTTGACCCCATTCCGCCCGGCGAGGAAAATCATCTTGCCTTCAAGAGCGTGTTCGCGACCAGCCATTTGCATCCCGCCCGCCTCTGGTGCGACCTGATCGAACCCAAAGGCTGCCAGGTTTTGGCGACCTACTCGAAAGACTTCTACGCCGGAATCCCCGCCATGACCATGAACATCTTTGGTCTCGGCAAGGCCATTTACATCGGCACCATGAGCCACCAGCATTTTTACACCGACCTCATCGTCTGGCTGCGCCAAATGAGCGGGTTGCAATCTCTGCTCAAAGTGCCCGAAAACATCGAAGTCAGCATGCGCGAGAAGGAAGGCACGCGCATTTTCTTTCTGCTCAACCATCAAAATTCGCCCGTTCGCATCCAATTTTACAAACCGATGCACGAC
>JBEKON010000039.1:0-18387 GCA_049521735.1 Verrucomicrobiota bacterium | reverse complement strand
CGATCTTCGACTCATGGGTTTGAACACATGGTTAAGGAAACCCGCGCAGTGAGACGAGTAAAAAAGGTCAATGCAGGCCAGGGCTTTGATTGTTTCCCGCCTCTGTGCTTGAACTTTTCCCCGCTTTCGGTCCAACACCGACGACTTAATCCAGTATTCTGAAGAATCCATGCCAACATGGTTTCATAACCCGGCGCGAGAACCTGAATGTGGCCGCTCAGCCACATACGATAAAGTAGCGCAGGCGGGACGCCTGCGCTGCTTTTCAGAAAAATCCACCGTCCAAAATAAAAGCTTGCGGCCGTTCTGTCTTTTGTTATATTGCAAATGATTCGCAATTAAAAACATGACTGCGACTCCTATTTTGTCCCAGATTTTCTCGGCGTTCGCCATTGCGATGGCCGGCGGCGCGTTCAGCGGTCTTCTGGCTCGAACGCACAAACAATTGTGCGCCTTCATCAGCCTCGGCGCAGGAACACTGCTGGGCGTCTCGCTCTGCGGCATCGCACCGGAATGTTGGGAAGACCTAGGCTGGTGGTTGTTGCCGGTGGCGGCTTCGGGCTATCTCCTTTTTGCCATCATCACCAAATACATTTTTCAGGCGGGACTCGAAGAAAGCGAGCCGGTGAAACTTTCCATCCTGTTCGCAATTTGCGTGCATAAATTTCCCGAAGGGCTGGCGCTGGGCGCGTTGCTGCTCGGCGGCGGATACCCGCGCAAAAGGATGCTATGGCTCGTGGCATTGGTGGAAGCCATGACCATCGTCGGCGGATTGCTGGGCTGGTTTGTTTTGCAAAATGTTCCGCAACACGCGCTGAAATTGACGCTGGCGCTGATGCTGGCGAACGCGGCCGGCGGATTTTTGTATCTGGCGATTCACGCGGTATTGGGCGAAATCTGGAAACATCACAAGGTGCTGGTGCTTTCCTATTTTGGCGCGGGCTTTGGTTTAATTGCCGCTTTGATCCTTTATTTTCATATTTCCATTTGAGAGCCGAATGCGAAATGTAAAAACTCCGTTTCAATAAATACCGCAGAATTAACGAAACCAACGCCCGCTTGCTGCCTTGATATTGGAATGGTTGGGGAAGGGTAACAAATTAGTGTCAAGCGCGTCCTTGCGTAAGATCAAGGCCCTTTCGATATAAGTGCGGAACCCAATACGTGTTCTCCTGCTTTTTAATCAAACCGATAGAAATCAAATCCGAGCAGGATTTTTCCCAATCCCTTCCAAGCAAAGCTTGCAGCGCATTGGCAGAATATTCTGATTTTCCTCCCTGAAACCGTTCTATAACAGGCCAAAGGTGCGGGAATTCAGCTTTTAAGTATGTATCTTTCTTTCGTTTTGACAACTCCTCTAATCCATAAAGCATTGCTTGTGGTCCAATTAACCATAAGGATTCAGAGCTAGGTGTCGAATTAAATTGATCTTGTTGGTTCTGCTTTGCCTTTGTGACCAAATCCAAAATATCCCTAGGCGTTACCACGCCACGTCCGTCCATCGTATGATTGTACATCCACCTTAAAGTTGGACTTTGCCTTGTTCCAGTATGAACTGTTGCTGGAAAAATTTTGTAAAAACATTCACGGCGATAATCTTGATCAGCATCCAACTTACGCCGATCAACTTTGAAATATTTTTGTAAGTTCCCATCAGCAAATAATCGCTTAACCAACATATTCAGAATTTGGTCTTCCGACCATCGCAAAGTATCAGCTTGCCGCGCCGTTAAATGTGTCAGCGCGGTAAAACCATCTCCTGTTGATACCACCTGCTCTAGCATATCGTCCCGTAGAAATATTTTTATTCGAATTGTATCGGTCGTAAATAGGCGCATAGAACGAAGCAAACCCCGCAACGCTCGCGTCTCAAGCATACTTCTTCGCGGAAAAATTTCATCGAGTCTATCCACCATCAACCAAATAGATAAATTTGTTTTTTTGAGAACTGCCTCCAAGGCTTCTTTAATCTCTGTTACAAAATGTGGAACATCGGCCAATTCTGATGGAACACTTTCAAATTTAGGTTGGATGGTTCCACCAAACAAATCTAATTCTATCGCTCCTCCAGTCTCTTCGGGGAATCTATAACGGAGTCGAGGGTTCCACGCTCGGAGCACTTGGAGTGTCCATTGCAGGATTTCTTTGAGAGATTTTTTTGCTTTGATTTCTGGGATTCGAGCTTTCGCGCACGCTCTTCGAAAACAATCAATTTCTGATGAAGCATTTCCCAAAAATTGTTGGTATAAATCTCCCTTGATAAATTGTTCATGAGCCAATGACGTCAAATAAATGCACCAAAAACTAACAAAGTCGTCCTCAGACAATTTATCAAACTGCTCTTTGAAAGCGTGAAAAATGGTGTCCCCATGTTTTTGAACACCATGTGCTATAACAACTTTACGCTCTTTAAGTAAAATTTTCGGGAGAAAGTCCGTGAAAATTCTGAAGAGTGCGCTTTTGCCTGATCCTTTTGTTCCAGGTATGAGATCAACTTTGTCTTGAAATAAATCAGTAAATGCAGATGTTTCAACGCGAGCCGTTTCAAGGAGTGTATCTAGCTCGGCAATCGAAGAACCTAGATCCAATGTTTGCAAAAGATTTGCTGCAACACTGTGCTTATTCATATTTTCAATTGTTTGCTGGTAACCCTACCGTCCAATTTTGTCCAGCGTTTTGAATCCGTGCCAGACCTACCTACATATTCGCGATGATATTATCACCAAACTGCGAGCATTTGATTTCCGTCGCACCTTCCATCTGGCGGGCGAAATCATAAGTCACGCGCTTCGACGCAATCGCGCCGTTCAAGCCTTTCAAAATCAAATCGGCGACTTCAGTCCAGCCCAAGTAACGGAACATCATTTCGCCGCTCAACACGACTGAACCTGGATTTACTTTGTCCTGGTTTGCATATTTGGGCGCGGTGCCGTGCGTCGCTTCAAAAATCGCGTGGCCACTGACGTAATTGATGTTGCCGCCGGGCGCAATACCGATGCCGCCCACCTGCGCCGCGAGCGCATCGCTCAAATAATCGCCGTTCAAATTCAACGTGGCGATGACATCGAAATCCTCCGGTCGCGTGAGCACCTGTTGGAGCGTGACGTCGGCGATGGCGTCCTTAATAATAATTGCGGATTGCGGATTGCGGATTGCGGAATTGGTGATTTTGCACCACGGGCCTTTGTCAATTTCCACCGCACCGAACTCGCGTTTGGCCAGCGCGTATGCCCAATCGCGGAACGCACCTTCAGTGTATTTCATGATGTTGCCCTTGTGGACAATCGTGACGCTCTTGCGTTTGTTCGCAATGGCGTATTGGATGGCAGAGCGGACGAGACGTTCCGTGCCGGTTTTGGAAACCGGCTTGATGCCGATACCGACAACTTCCGGGGTTTCACCGAAACGGATTTTTTTGAATTCCTTCGGAAAATTCTTTTTCAGGAATTTAATGGTCTTGAGCGCTTGTTCCTTGCCCGCTTCAAAATCAATGCCAGCGTAAATGTCCTCGGTGTTCTCGCGGAAGATGACCACGTTCACCTTTTCGGGATGCTTCACGGGCGACGGCACACCTTGAAAATACTGCACCGGTCGCAGGCAGACATAGAGGTCGAGCATCTGGCGCAGCGCAACGTTGAGTGAGCGGATGCCGCCGCCGACGGGCGTGGTGAGCGGCCCTTTGATGCCGACCAGAAATTCCTTGAACGCCCCGACCGTGTCATCCGGCAGCCAGTTGTCGAACTTGTTCTTGGCGGTTTCACCGGCGAAGACTTCAAACCACGCAATCTTGCGTTTGCCGCCGTAGGCCTTTTGCACCGCGGCGTCAAACACGCGCACGGATGCCGCCCAGATGTCCGGGCCGGTGCCGTCACCTCGAATGAACGGCACGATGGGATTGTCCGGCACGTTCAGTTTGCCGTTCTGAATCGAAATCTTTCCGCCGACGGGCGGTTTTACGTTTTTGTAGGCCATGGTTGTCGGTTTAAAGTTTCAAGTTACGGGCTTGAGAAGAATGCCGAATGCGGAAGAAATCAAGCCAACTTTTGGCACCGGGTTTATTTGGTTTGCCGTGGCGTTTCAAGAACGCCGCTGGCTGGCGACACAATTGTTTTGGCTTGGCAAATCTTTCAACGGGTTTTAGCGTGAACCCATTGATCACTGCAATGGAACCAAGCGCATTGCGTTCAGCGACTGTCGCGACCGTTTACCAGCAAGACGCGATGAATTTATGGGGCTGAAAACACTGCTGGGCATCAAGAAACGCCGCTGGCAGAAAGAAATCCGGCGTTTTGTGGTCGAAATGCGCGGGCAGTTTCCCAACTACGACTGGGACGGGTTTGAAAAGCTGGCGCAATATTTTTGGCGGAAAGAAATGTCGTTGATACCGGAGCGGGCCTTCCTGTTCCGATTGGCGCGCGACCTGCCGTCCAATGCCAAGGTTGTGGAAATCGGAAGCTGGATAGGCGAATCGGCGTGTTATCTGGCCTCGGGATTGAAAGGAGACCATCCATGCCTTTATGCCGTGGACACCTTTACCGGCGATTCTGACATACCGAACGATCGCAAGGTATTCGCCTCGCTAATGGCACAATGGAAGGTCAGCAATACCAAGGAACTGTTTGATCAAAACATAGCGCACTTTGGGTTGAGTTCCCGCGTGCGGGCGATTGCGGACGACTCGATAGTCGCAGCCCGAAAATTCTCCGAGCCGTTGCAATCAATTGATTTGCTTTTTATTGATGGAGCCCATTCTGAAAAGTCGACGCAAGGCGCTCTGGACGCGTGGTTCCCATTCGTGAAATCGGGTGGCATTGTTCTGTTCCATGACTTCTCCTCGCTGTTTGGCGTGCCTCAAGTGGTCTGGCGCGCGGTAAAGCAGAACCGATTCAGCGAATTGGTGGGCGTTTACTGGACGCTGTTGGCGCTGCGTAAAGTTTGAGCGCCAACCGTGAAATTGGGGACGGCGAAGTGCAAAATCCCTATACCACAGCCTCCCGAATGAGCTTCGTCGCCACCGGTGTTGTCTCTCCGAATTGCGCTCTCACTTTGGCCACGGTGTTTTCAACTGTCAGGCCGTATTTCTCGCGGAGTTCGTCCTGTGTCGTGGCGTGTTCGATGAATTGATCCGGCCAGCCGATGCGCACGACGGACGTT
This sequence comes from Verrucomicrobiota bacterium, assembly GCA_049521735.1. GTDB lineage: Bacteria > Verrucomicrobiota > Verrucomicrobiia > Limisphaerales > UBA11358 > UBA11358. The sequence continues at coordinate 13,233 of JBEKON010000039.1, read as the reverse complement.
GTCACGCCTTTCTCGCTGAACAGTTCCAACACCGCCGAACCGTAGCCGCCCATCAGTGCGTGGTCTTCCAACGTCACAATCACTTCCGCCGCGCGCCCGAAAAATTCGTGCGTGTCGGCGTCGAGCGGTTTGGTAAAACGCGGGTTGATGACCGCTGCGTCAAAACCCTCCGCCGCGAGTTGCGCCGCGGCTTTGCGCGCAAGCGAATTCATATTGCCCAAACCGAACAATGCCACCTTGCGTTTGCTATTGTTCGAAAAGTTCTGGATGACTTCCGCTTTGCCGATTTCGAGCAGCTTTGGTTCGTTCTTTACAGGCACGCCCTCCGCCGCGCCGCGCGGATAGCGAATGAACGTCGGATGCTGTTCGTGCGTGGCGGTGAACATCATATCGGCGAGTTCGTCCTCATCCTTTGGCGCCATGGCGATGACGTTTGGCATGCAGCGCAAATAGGCGATGTCGAACAGACCATGATGCGTCGGGCCGTCGTTCGCGGACAAACCGGCGCGGTCCATACAGAAAATCACTGGCAAATCCTGCAAACAAACATCGTGATGAATGCAGTCGTAGGCGCGTTGCAGGAAACTGGAATAAATCGCACAGACCGGATGAAAGCCCATCGTCGCCATACCGGCGGCAAAAATCACGGCGTGTTCCTCCGCAATGCCGACGTCGTAATAGCGGTCGGGCATCGCCTTTTCCAAATGTTTAAGGCCGGTGCCGCTGGGCATGGCGGCGGTGATGCCGACGAGCGTGTTATCTTTCTGGCACAATTTCACGAGCGTTTGTCCCATCACGTCATAATAATTCGGTGGTGTGCCGGGCGCGGGCGCGGGCGTGTCACCGGTCTTCACATCGTAAGGTCCAAGACCGTGAAATTTTTCCGGATGCTTGATCGCGGCTTCAAAACCCTTCCCCTTTTGTGTGAGAATATGGATGACAATGGGATGGTCGCATGTTTTGGCGAATTCCAGCGTGCTGATGAGCAGCGGCAAATCGTGCCCGTCAATCGGACCGAGATAGCGCAGACCCATTTCCTCAAAAATAACCGGGCTGCCGTAACCGCCGCGCCCGTCCGCATCCAACGCCATGCCGGTCTGCCGCAAACCCACGCCGGTAATCGCGCCCTTGAAGCCCCATTCAGCCCTGTGCGCCAGTTTCAATGCCAGTTCGCCTTTGGGCAGGCGGCGCACAAAATTTTCAAAATCCCGCGCGAGCTTGTTGTAACGCGGATTGGTGATGAGTCTGTTCAGGTAATTGGCAATCGCTCCGACGTTTTTGGCGATGCTCCACTCGTTGTCGTTGAGAATGCCGATAAAGCGCTTCGTTGTGTGGCTGATGTTGTTGAGCGCCTCAAACGAAATGCCGTTGGTCAATGCCGCGTCGCCGAAAATGCAGACGATGTTTTCGTCCGTGCCGCGTTTATCGCGCGCAGCCGCCATGCCGAGCGCGGCGGAAAGCGCCGTACCCGCGTGACCCGCGCCGTAGCAATCGTGCGGACTTTCCGTGCGCAATGCGAAACCATTCAAACCGTCCGTCTGCCGGATGGTGCGGAACCTGTCCTTCCGGTCCGTGAGAATTTTGTGGACGTAAACCTGATGGCTCACGTCCCAGACAAATTTGTCCTTGGGCGTGTTGAAAACGCGGTGCAGCGCGATGGTCAACTCGACCACGCCAAGATTCGGGCCGAGATGCCCGCCGTTTTGGGCGAGGCCGGCAATCAATTCCTCACGGATTTCTCCGGCCAGTTCCTGAAGCTGCGGCAGCGCGAGCTTTTTTAACTGCTCCGGCCCATCCACCATGTCGAGATAACGGCTCATGCTTTGGGTTAAAGCAGTTAAATGAGTGATTGGTCAAATAAGGTGGTTTCTGTTCAACTCATTTAACCGGTCACCTATTTAACTCATTCATTCACATCTTTCTCAAACGGTTTCAATTTCATTTCGCCCGCCGCGCTTTTTTCCAACTGTTGAATCTTCAATTCCGCCTCGGCGAGCTTTTCCTGGCAGATTTTCACAAGCCGTGTGCCTTCTTCGTATTTGGCAAGCAACGCCTCGAGCGGCAAATCGTCGGACTCCATCGCCCCAACGAGACCCTCGAGCTTTTTCAAGGCTTCCTCAAATGGCAGGCTGCCTTTGGGCATCTCGGCCCTGGCTGTTTTTGACATGGGAAAATGCTAATAAAAACCGCCGTGCTCGTCCAGCTTGGAGCAGGTTTCGATTTGGTTGCGGCAAAATTATTTGGCCTTTACCGTCCAGCCTTGCTTGACTTCCAAGTCACCGGAGTAAGACGCCCGGCTCTTGTCTTCCTGCACAGAAGACAACGTGATTTCGCCAACGAGTTTCTCATCGGTAAAAACCACATTGCCATGGTCGTCCATTACGTCGGTGGTTTTGTAAAGGTCCAGTTTGTCCCCGTCCTTGAACCCTTCCTTGCTGCCGAGCGACACGATGATGGTGTCCTTGCTCGCCACCGCGAGCACCTTGCCGGGTTTGTGCTTGAGCGCATCAGCAGCGGCGGATGCCTGGGATGTCAAACCCGCTTTTTGTTTCACGCGACCGGACACAGGAAGCGTTATCGGTTGAATGTCGTTGATAATATTGGTTATGGCCTCCGCTGTGGCCTTACCGAGCGCACTGTCCATGAATTCCTGATTATCGAAACCAATACCACCGCCACTGCCGCCAATGTTGGCTCCGACATTAAAACCCATTCCCTTGTGTTCCGCTGATGCCGAACCGGTTTTGATGATTTTGCGCGTCGCCACGTCCACCAAACGCCAGTCAATACGCACATCGGAAACGGTTTGTTTGACGCCCAAATTGCCAAAATTTCCAGGCACGAAACCGCCCAACCCGATTTTGGATTCCTTGGAACCAAACCGTGTCACCTTGGCTGTGAACATAAAATCTGCTGCCGAGAATCCGCCCTTGTCCACCTTCTGTGCCTGATCCACCCAGCCGTCCGCGCCCATGTTGATCTCATTTTTCAAATCACCGATCTGGTTGATTTCGAGCATCTGAAACTTGTTGATCTTGCCTAGTTCCGTGGTGAGCATCTCGCCCAGGCCCTCGCCCATTGCCGGCTGCCAGTATTGAATCGCCGTCGTGTCGCCGCTGAACGGTGCGACAAATAGAGTAGGAAGATTGTTGTCTTGAGCAGCCAGGCGGTCGCCGGCGAACGCCGTAAAGACAGTAGCGCAGATAAACGCCAGAAAGTTTCTTTTCATGACAGGCATCACTGCCAAATCAATATAAACAGGTCAATCAGAAATTAATCCGAAATTTCAGGTCAATTATTTTTGGAAGACGGCTTGGCTGAAGCAGATTCCGCCCGGCTCAAAACTTCGCCAACCTTCAACCGGGTCTTCAATCGCTGACCAGCTTTGACCTTTTGCGCGTCGCGCAGGACTTTTCCGCTCGCGGCGTCCATTGTAATCGAGTAACCGCGCGATAAAACCTGCTCCGGCCCGAGCAAATGCAGCCGCGCTTCAGTCGCTGCCAAACCGGTCTTCAAATCTTTGAACCGGACGAGCGCCAATTCGCGCAAACGTCGCCGGCTCGCCTTCAAAAGTTCACACCGCTGTTTTAGTAATTGCTTCGGACGAACACGTGATAGCCGCGTCGCCAGATTCCGCCAGGCAACGCGCTGTTCGCGCGCGCCTTGCTTCGCGCAACGCGACAAGCCCGTTTGCAAATCATCGAGCCGCTGCAAAAATTCGTTCAGACGCCGGCGCGGATGCGCCCGCATCATGCGCTGTGTCAAATCCGTCACAAGCTGGCGGCTGGCAAAAACGCCTTCGGTGATGATTTCCGCCGCCGCGCTCGGTGTCGCCGCGCGCACGTCCGCCACAAAATCGCTGATGGTGAAATCAATTTCGTGGCCGACCGCTGAAACGACTGGAATTGCCGACTCAAAAATCGCCCGCGCCACGACTTCTTCGTTGAACGCCCACAAATCTTCCAGGCTCCCGCCGCCGCGAGTAACGAGAATCAAATCAACGTAGGACAGGCTTCCAGCCTGTCTCTGACTTTTCTCAGATGGAGACAGGCGCGACGCCTGTCCTATACTGAACTCATTCAGCAGCCGTATCGCCTCCGCAATTTCCTCCGCCGCGCCTTCGCCTTGCACGCGGCATGGCGCGAGAATGATTGCCAGCCCCGGATTCCGCCGTTGCACGACATGCAGCACGTCGCGAATCGCCGCGCCGGTGGGCGACGTGACCAGCCCGATGCGCTGTGGATATTTCGGCAGTGGACGCTTTCGTTCCGGCGCGAACAATCCCTCCGCCGCGAGCTTTTGCTTGAGTTTCTCGAACGCGATTTGCAGCGCGCCGACGCCCTGTAATTCCACCGCGCGCACGATGAGCTGGTATTGCCCGCGCGCCTCATAAACCGTCACATCGCCTTGCAACAACACTTTCTGGCCATCTTGCAACAACTCGCGATGGGCAATGCCTGCGCTGCGAAACAAGACACAACTTAACACCGCTTCGCGCGTGCTCGCGATTGATCGGAGTTGCGACGTGGCGTCCTTGAGCGTGAAATAAATGTGGCCGGAAGATTGGGCGCGCAGGTTCGTGACCTCGCCTGTGACCCAGACCTGACCGATTTGTTTCTCCAGCAACCGCTTGACTTGCGCTGTCAGTTCCGAGACGGACAAAACCTTGCGCGTCTGCTCCGTCGGAAACAGTTCACCGAAGTCCCATTGCGATTTGGCTGGTTTGCTCATTCGTTCTTCAGCCACAGATTTACACAGATGAACACAGAAAAAACGTGCCAACCACAATCGAGAAATCTGTGCGAATCTGTATTTATCTGTGGCTAAATTAAATTTTCCGATACGCGCTGAATTTTCAGCGCCTTGCCGCTGGCGTCGTCAATTTCAATCATTGCGCCATGAAGCAGCACATTGTTTTTCGCCACTTCAAATCGTTGCGGCATGCCGGTAAGAAAGCGTTTGATGACCGGCTCGATTTCGCGGCCTAAAACGCTTTCGTGCGGGCCGGTGAACCCGGCGTCGGTCAGGTAAGCCGTGCCGCCGGGGAAAATCTGCTCGTCCGCTGTTTGCACGTGCGTATGCGTGCCCACCACCGCGCTCACCTGTCCGTCCAAAAAGCGTGCGAACGCGATTTTTTCCGAGGTCGCCTCGGCATGAAAATCCACAAAGATGATTTTGGTCTGCTCGCGAAGTTTTTTTACCTCCTCGGCGGCGAGCAGGAACGGATTTTCCAGCGGCGGTTGCATGAACGCGCGGCCTTGCGCGTTCAAAACTGCAATTGGAAGAGAGTTTTGAGTTTTGAGTTTTGAGTTTTGAATTTGGAAAACGGCGCTGCCCTGCCCCGGTGTGCCGGGCGGATAATTCAGCGGACGGAGAAAGCGCTTTTCGCTGGCGAGCAATTCCATGACTTCCTTCTGGTCCCACAAATGGTCGCCGCTGGTAATGACGTCCACACCCGCCGAAAAAATTTCTTCGGCGGTTTTGGGCGTGATGCCGGAGCCGCCGGCGGAATTTTCGCCGTTGGCGATGACGAAATCGAGGCTGTGTTGTTCGCGCAGTTTGGGCAGAAGTTCCGCGACCGCACGCCGTCCGGGTTGTCCGACGATGTCGCCGATGAAGAGCAGTTTCACGGGCAAATTTTATCGCATTGGAAATGAAAAACAAACCACGAATGGACACGAATCAACACGAACAAATCCCTACCCGGTCCCGCATCAGCGCAGTCAGGGTGATTTGCCTTTAAGTTCGCGGAGTCGCTGGATGGTCGTCCTGGCCGCGTCGGTGTTGGTGTTGATGTTCGTGTTGGCCAGATACAGTGTGTAATTTTTTATCGCCTCATTGGTTTCATGCTTGAGCCAGGCAATTTCGCCAAGGCCATAGGTAATCTGATACGAGTTGGTAATCGTTTGATTCAATTCCATGTAATCGGCACGCGCCTCATCAAATTTGCCGCTGTTGTAATAGGCGATGGCGCGACTATACAGCGCGTCCTTGTTGTCCTTCTGAATGGACAAAACGCGGGTCATCGCGGCAATGGCATCGTCGTAGGCTCTGACTTGAATGCAAGCGTAGCCTTTGTCAAAAAGCCGGTTCGGGTCGTCGGGCGAGAGTTGCAACCTGCGGTCAATGACAGCAAGCGCATTGTGGAAGAGGCCGTTGACCAGATAAAATCGGGCGGCGGCGGTGAGCAGCATGTCGTTCGTGGGACAGCGGGAGATTTCGGTTTCGAGCAGTTGCGTGGCGCGCGCAGGGTCTTTTTTCTCGAAATAAGCGGCGGATTCGATGAGGGTGAGCTGGATCTCATTCGTGTCCGTCAGCGAAAATTTTTCCGGTTGCCCGCGCACATCCTGGATTGCCTCAAGCGCGCGGTCGGGCAAACGGGCCAAATTGTAAATTTGCCCCAGCCAAAGCCGGGCAACCAGATTGTCCGGCGCGAGCTGGCGGACGCGGGTGAACGGCGCAACGGCCTGGCGAAACAATCCGCCCTGCACCAATATGATGCCGCTCTTCAAGCAAAAACTCGGCTCGTCAAAAGGGCCGTCCACGTTGAACACGTCGTTCCACGAATGGAGATCGAATTGATCGAGCGTGACTTTCGTCAAATCCACCGGCACGTTTTCACCAGCCTGAAGGCTGCGATTGAACTGAAGGTTGATTTGCGCGACAACGTTGTCGGGGTTGAGCTTTCCCGCCATTTCAAAATGCGCGGCGGCGGTAACGAGAGCACCGGCGTGTTGCATTTTGACTCCCCAAAAATTCAAACTCCGCGAGTAAAAACTCCCGGCGACAACAGCATTGGGATTCTGTTCCTGCGCTGCGTGCAACGTTGTGAGCTGTTTTTTAATCCATGACTGCGACGAACCGGGTTTCGGGACGGCCAGGGCGCGTTCAATGGGAGGGAACGCCTGTGTTTCCGCCCGCGACCAAAACATTTCGTTCCCGGCGATTTCATTTGTATCCGGCAACGGCGGGAGCATGTCGTTGGGCAGCGTTTTGAGCTTGTAGACCAAGCCGTGCGGTTCCAAATAAAATTGCTCGAAGTAATAGCCGAAGCTTGGATGCAGATAATAAAGCTCATTCGTTTTGGCGAGCGTGGTCAGCAGGCCGATCAAATGAAGCAGGCTGACGCTGTTGGTTTCTTCGGAAGCGGCAACCGTGTCCGGCCATTTTTGCGGAAACTGCCTGTGTAAAAATTTGTGATATGACGGAGATTGAAGCGACTGCGTCTCGATCGGTATAAAATCTTTCATCCGACCATCACGTGCCAATGCCGCCTGTTCGAGAATCAGTCGTCGTGGGTCGTCGCTCAACAAAATGCCGCCCGAACGCGGCAGGCTCTCTTCCACAAGCGAGGTGTAACGTCGAAACGTATCATCGTTCGCAGCCTGAAGTTGTGGCGCATTTTTGCAAATCAGCCCGACACCGGCCAAAATGAAAAGCAGCCACACGCACGCCACGGCCGGGATGTTCAAAAAATCAAACGGGGACGGCCTGCGCCGTTGTGGAGGGGCGACCGGTTGTTTCCCAAACACCAATAAAAAATATCCGCTGTAATAACCCACGCTCAGCGCGCCCAAGTAGTAGAGCGTCAGCCCGAACCCTTTTTCCCGGGGGCTAAACGGCGGATCGAATGCCACCCAAATGCAAACGACCAGAAAAACCGCATGCACCAGGTGCAACATGAAGCTGGCCAACGCCGTGCCGATCGGACTGGGGTCTCCGAAGGATGCACGCCAGCGGATCGACAACATCAACACGGGTGCCAATGAGCTTAACGACAACAGGAACAAGGTCTCCCTGAGGTTCCCGTTGATGAAAAAGGCTTTCACCACGTGGAACTGCGACGACAGATTGAACTTCAACACTTCCCAGAACGTCACCGGCACTTTGCCCGAAATCGCCGCCACCAGCGGCAGGAGCAAATAGAACAATATTCCCGCCAGACCACACAGCATCATTCGTTCGAGAAAACGCAGATTGAAAAAACTCAAGCCACGAATCCAGACGATGGCCGTGATGAAAACGGGGGAAAAACTCACCATCGCCCAGTCATTCGCCATGCCCGCGCCGTATATGAACGCGGCCAGAAACAACCGTCCGTCGCGCTCGTCCAGCCGGTATTCCAGCAGCGACCAAATGACGAAAGCGAACAACAGCAGACCGACCATCTCACCCGTAAAATTCGTTGCGTCCTCCCAGAACGTGAGTTGCAAACCGCACACCAACACGGCAAAAACCGGCGGCAACCAGGCGCTGCGAATGGTCAAAAACGAAAAAGGGTTCTGTTCGCGTTTTCGTTGCGCCTCTGTCCGGTCCTGCGGTAAAAGCGCAACCGACCGCGCAAGCAGGCCAAGCGCCAACGCGGCGCACACGGCGGAAAACAAATCCAGCGCAATTGGAATTGACGCGACCGGCAGCCAGCGGAACGGATACGTGACGAGAAACGAAACCGGATTCGAGGCTTCCGGTTGCCACGTCCAGCCGGATATTTTGGCAACGAAACCAAGATTGAACAGCGACACCCAACGGTTGAGTGTCAGCAAATAAACCACCAGCGCCGCGGCAGCCAGAAGCCACGGTAGAAAACGCGGAACGAAACCTTTCCGCGCGTCTGTTTGCGCGTTCATTGTCATTGGGTTCATCCAGTTGAACCCACCCTGTGCGAATTGGCAAGATTTTCCGTCGCACGAAAATCCGCCACGCATTCGACGTGTTGCGTTTGTGGAAACATATCCAGCGGTTGTACGCTCATCAGGTCAAAGACACCGCCACCACATAAAACGTTCAAGTCCCGCGCCATTGTCGCCGGATGACATGAAACGTAAATGATCTGCGCCGGTTGTGCCTCGCGCAACAATTCCAGCGTCCGCGGCAGACAGCCCTTGCGCGACGGGTCGAGCAATACCGCTGTTTTCTCCGAAGAAAACCTTTTCAACAACTCCGGCAAAACTTCTTCAACTGTTTTTGCAATAAATTCCCCGTTGCTGATTTTGCGCGACAATGCGTTGCGCCGCGCCGATCTGACGGCATACTGGTCGTGTTCCACACCGACGAACGATTCGACCGCGTCCGCCAGCTGGATTCCGAAAAATCCCACGCCGCAATACAAATCCACCAAATGTCGCGCGCCGCCGGCATGGAGAAATTCGCGCACGGTCCCGACGAGTTTGGGCAGCAGAAAAAAATTGCTCTGAAAAAACGAGTCCGGCGGAACATCCCAATCTTCCGGCAACACACGCAGCACGACTTTCAAGCCGCCGCGCGGCGGCGGATGCGCGCGGACACGGGCAATTTGCCCGTTAAGAACCGGCTCGGCGATTTTGCATTCTTCAATGTCCTCGACCAGGCCGCAGTCCCAACGCACAAAGCCGATGTTGAGTTTTTGTTCCGGCTTGTTCCACTGGCTGCGAATCATGATGCGGTTGCGGTAGCCGTAAGGCTGCGGACACGGAATCACCGCCCCGAGAAGGCCGGTGGAAAATTTCCCAACGCGTTCGAACAAATCCGCAATTTGCTTTTGTTTGAGCCGCAACTGCGCGGCATATTCAATGTGCTGATACTGGCAGCCGCCGCATTTGCCGAAATAACGGCAGGCGGGTTCGACACGTTCCGACGACGATTTTTCGATGCGGATCAGTTTTGCCCGCGCAAAATTCCTTTTGACCTCCGTGATCTCGACCTCGACGACTTCACCCACGAGCACAAATGGCACAAACACGACAAAATCGTTCACACGCCCGACGCCCTCGCCGCCAAACGCAATGTCGTCAATGGTCAAAACCAGTTTGTCGCCAATGTTCAATGGCATTGGGAGAAACTAGAAGGTGCGGCAGACACAAAAAAGACTTTTCGCCACAATATCTGAACAAAACCGCTGTTCACTTCTTCTTTAAACCAGCGATGGCCTCTTTCATTTCGTTGAAGTGAACGTCGGGATCGGCCGCGTCGGTGATGTGGACGATTTTGCCGTCGAGGCCGATGAGGAAGCTGACACGGCGGGCTATTTTCCGGTCACCCCATTGCACGCCATAAGCATTAACGATTTTCCCCTCAGAGTCGGTCAAAAGGCGAAAATTTAAATTGTATTGGGCGATGAATTTTTGGTGGCTTTCAGCAGAGTCAAAACTCACGCCGATGACTTCGACGCCGTCCTTTTGCAATTCACTCATGCGATCGCGGAAGCCGCAAGCCTCTTTGGTGCAACCGGGTGTGTTATCCTTTGGATAAAAATACAGCAGCACGATTTTCTTCCCGACGAGGTCGGCCAGTTTCACAGTCTTGCCATCCTGATCCTGGCCCACAAATAAAGGCGCAGTGTCACCGACTTTTAGGGTCATAGCTTGAACGATTGTTGCGGAAAAAATCATTGAAACAATGATGGGAAGGATTGAAATCAAATTCGCTCTCATGGCAAGTCTAACTTTACTTTATGCCGTCCTGCATTTCCACTTGTTTCACACGAGGCGAGCGGTGCAATCCATTTTGCAACAACAAACGCCAGACCATCCAAAACGCCTCGCTCACAATGTGCCCGGCCATCTTCGATCGGCCTACGGTGCGTTCGGTAAAAATAATCGGCACCTCGATAATTTTGAACCCCCGCCGCCAGAGTTTGTGCGTCATTTCAATCTGGAAACTGTAGCCGTTGGACTGGATCTCGTCGAGATTGATGGCTTGCAGCGCGCGGCGGTGGAAACATTTGTAGCCGCCCGTCGGGTCGGTGAATGGCATTCCAGTGACCCATTTCACATATTTACCGGCGCTGCGACTCAGCATCAGTCGCCTGAGCGGCCAATTTATGACGCGGATGCCGTCCACATAACGCGACCCGAGCACAAGATCGGCATTTCGGGCGGCTTCGAGAAACATCGGAATATCATCAGGATTGTGCGAAAAGTCGCAATCCATCTCGAAGATGAATTCGTAGCCGCGTTCGAGCGCCCATTTGAAACCGGCAATGTACGCGCGGCCCAGACCGTTTTTCTCCGCTTGATGCAAAACGTGAATTTCGGAGTGTTTCGCGGTCAGTTCCTCGGCGATTTTGCCTGTGCCATCCGGTGAATTGCCGTCCACCACCAACACGTCCACGCCGACGGGCAGCGACAAAAATTTCTGCGCCATGCGCGGGAGATTTTCCCGCTCATTGTAAGTCGGCACGATGACGAGAGTTGGATTCACGGATAACGGCGCTAATAATTAAGCGGAAACGCGGCGAAAACAAGCGGGCAATTTATCCGGAGGGACGAGCTTTGCGAGTCCCAAACTTTCTGAATAATTATGGGGACTCGTATAACTCGTCCCTCCGAAAATCAAGCTTGGCGCGGCAGCAGCGGTCTGAGCGGGCACTCTTCACAGCACGGCACGCGTGTCCGGCAAAAATGTTTGCCCGTCATCACCAGTTGCGCGTGATAATCCCGCCAGTAATCAAGCTTTTGCGCGCCCTTTTTTTGATTCAATGCCGATTCACAAAGTGCTTTCAACTCGTCATAGCCCGCCGATGGCTTTGAACTCGGGGCTGCTCGCCGCGTCGTAGCGGAGCGAAGGCGGGTGGACTTTGGACTCCAATGATGCCGCTGAAAAATTCGTTTCGTGTAAGCGTCAACCACAAAGCTGTGATGTCCGCCTGCGTAAAGCAACAGGCTGTCCGCTGTCTCCGGCCCGATGCCGTGAATGGCCAGCAACCGCTCGCGCACCACGGAAGTTTCGCCATCCAAAAATTTTCCCAAATCGCCAGCGTATTCCACAATGAGCGCGCGTAAAAATGAGCGCAGGCGACGCGCCTTCACGTTGAAATAACCGGCGGGACGAATCAGCTTCGCCAATTTCGGTTCGGGCAACGCGAACAGTTTCCCCGGTTCCAGCACGCGCGCGGCCTTGAGATTGGCGATGGCGCGCTCGACATTTGTCCACGCGGTGTTTTGCGTGAGAATAGCGCCAACGCAGACTTCAAACGGCGTTTCCCCCGGCCACCAATGTTGATGCCCAAACCGCGCGCGCATCAATTTATAGGCCTGCCGTAAATGCGGCATCGCTTTGACCGGTTCCGACATGCGAATGAAATAACAAAAGGGCAAAGGCGGGCAAAACGTTTTTCTTGCCTTGCGGCTTTGCGGCTCTGCGTGAGATTTGTTGGCTGACAAGCGTTTTGGCTTTCCGCTTCGCCGCTTCCGTTTAATCTCAAAGCGTGTCCGCTTTAATCGCCATCGTCGGCCGCCCCAACGTCGGCAAGTCCGCGCTGTTCAACCGCATCGTCGGACGGCGCATCGCCATCGTCCACGACCAGCCGGGTGTGACGCGCGACCGCATTAGCGCCGAAGCGGAATGGAACGGGCGCACCTTCACACTCGTGGACACCGGCGGCATCGGACTGTTGCGCCGCGAAAAGGCGGGTGATGTCATCATCAAAGCGGCGATTGAACAGGTGGATTTGGCCATCGAGTCCGCGAATGTCATCATTCTCGTCGTCAATGTGCAGGAAGGAATTGTGCCGCTGGACCGCGAAGTCACGGAAAAACTGCGGCGCAGCGGCAAACCCGTTTTGGTCGCGGTCAACAAGGTGGACACGAGCCGCGCGGAAACAGGCATGGACGAATTTTCCCAACTCGGCTTCGACAAGATTTTCCCGGTCAGCGCGATTCACGGCGAAGGCATCGAGCCGTTGATGGACGCTGCGGTGGCGCTTTTGCCCGCAGTCGGTAGTCAGCAGTCAGCAGTCAGTGGCGACGCAGGCGGTGCGGATGTTCCGACTACCAACCACCAACCACTGACTACTGACTCGCACATATTGAAACTGGCAATTGTTGGAAGGCCCAATGTCGGCAAATCGTCCATCATCAACGCGCTCACGAAATCCGAGCGCGTCATCGTCACGCCGGTTCCCGGCACGACGCGCGATTCCATTGACGTGCCATTTGAAGTGGAAACCAGCGGGGTGCGGCAAAAATATATTCTCATTGACACGGCCGGTATGCGAAAGGCGCGGCGCGTGGGCGATTCGATCGAGTTCTTCAGCGTCCAGCGTGCGGCGGATTCCATTGCGCGTTGCGACATTGTGATTTTGGTTTTGGACGCTGAAGCCGGAATTGCCGAACAGGACAAAAAAATCGCGGATAAAATCGTTGAGGAACGCAAAGCCTGCATCGTCGTCGTCAATAAATGGGATTTGGTGGCGGAATCCGTCCGCCAGGTGCGCGAAGAGGAAATCGCGCGCCGCAATAAAAAGGAACAGCGCGA
>JBEKON010000038.1:0-18057 GCA_049521735.1 Verrucomicrobiota bacterium | reverse complement strand
TGATTTCAAGGATTGGGTGAGACTTGACCTTGAATACATTGACAATTGGTCGCTCTGGCTTGACTTAAAAATTCTGCTCCGCACGATTCCCGTCGTGCTCAAGGGCACCGGCGCGAAGTAACGGTAGTATAGTTCGCAATCTTGGTGAGGCGAGCGTCCTTGTCCCGCATTGCGAAATCAGTAGCCTTGCCCCACCGAAACCATACCACTACCGATGTAACCGGACACTCGACATTCGCGCCCTGCTGCTTCATTCTTCCCGTCCATGCCGTCTCCAAACAAAACAAAACAGCCTGTGTCCGTTGTGACCGGCGCGGCGGGTTTTCTCGGTTCGCATCTCACCGACCTTCTGCTCGCACGCGGTCACAAAGTCATCGGCATTGACAACTTCATCACCGGCAGCGTGGACAACATCGCGCACCTCGGCGGCAATCCAAACTTCAAATTCATCCTGCAGGACGTCACTGAATTTGTTTTTCTGAACGGGCCGGTGCATTACGTCTGGCACTTCGCGTCGCCCGCCAGCCCGTTCGACTATTTGAATTTTCCCATTCAAACCCTGAAAGTGGGTTCGCTCGGCACACACAAGGCGCTTGGCCTTGCCAAAGATAAAAAAGCCCGGTTTCTCCTTGCTTCGACCTCGGAAATTTACGGCGATCCACTCGTTCATCCGCAAACCGAAAACTATTGGGGCAATGTCAATCCCGTAGGCCCTCGCGGCTGCTACGATGAAGCCAAGCGATTTGCCGAAGCGATGACAACGGCCTATCACCGGGAGCACAAAGTCCAGACGCGCATCGTCCGCATTTTCAACACCTACGGCCCGCGTATGAGACTCAATGACGGTCGTGTCGTGCCCACGTTCATCAGCCAGGCATTGAGACATAAACCGGTCACTGTCTTTGGGAAAGGCCTGCAGACGCGCTGCTTTTGTTACGTGTCCGATCTGATTGAAGGCATTTACCGGCTGATGATGAGCAATTACGATTTGCCGATGAATATTGGCAATCCCGCCGAGTTGACCGTGCTCGAATTCGCGAAGGAAATCATCCGCGCCACCCAATCGCGCAGCAAAATCGTTTTCAAACCGCTGCCGCAGGACGATCCGAAGCGACGCCGGCCTGACATCACCCGCGCAAAAAAAATCCTCGGTTGGTCGCCCAAAGTTCCGCTCGACAAAGGCCTCACTCAAACCATCGCTTATTTCAAGCGCAAGGTTTGATGGCGGGGTTCGTCCAAATGATTTTCCAAGCGCGCCAGTCCGAATTCGTTTTCCCGCGACCGGCGCTCGTCATGGGCATTGTCAACGTCACGCCCGACTCGTTTTCCGACGGCGGAAAATATTTTGACACAAACGCTGCCGTTGCCCGCGCGCTGGAACTGGTCGCGCAAGGCGCGGAAATACTCGACGTCGGCGGCGAATCCACACGCCCCGGCGCCAAACCGGTCAATGAGGCCGAGGAACTGCGCCGCGTAATTCCGGTCATTGAAAAACTCGCTGCGAAAGTCAAAATCCCGCTTTCGATTGACACGACGAAGCCGTTCGTCGCGCAGGCCGCGTTGCAAGCCGGTGCGAGCATTGTCAACGACGTGGCCGCCAACCGCGACGACGATGCAATGTGGCGTGTCGCGGCGGAATATCAGGCTGGCTATGTTTGCATGCACGCGCAAGGCTCGCCACAGACGATGCAAGAGAATCCGGTTTACGCTGACGTGGTCCGTGAAATCGGCGATTTTTTCCGCGAGCGGCTGGAAAAATTGAACGCCTGCGGCGTCTTCGCTGACCAAGTCGTGCTGGACGTCGGTATTGGCTTTGGCAAGACGGTAGAACATAATTTACAGTTGCTTGCAAACTTGCATCGTTTTACAACGATGGCACGGCCCCTGCTCATTGGCGTTTCGCGCAAGTCGTTTATCGGGAAATTGTTTGGCGCCGATCTGAACGAACGGTTGCCGGCTTCGCTGGCGTGCGCGTGCCTGGCGATTCAGTCGGGCGTGCAAATCATTCGCGCGCATGACGTGGCGGAAACAGTCCAGGCTGTGAGAATGACGGAATCCGTGCTGGCACGGACAAAAAAATAATGTGGACCTACCTCCAGAACGGCTGGCGGCCCGCGTTGGAAATTTTAATCCTCGCGGTGGCGATTTATTACATCTTCCGTTTTCTGCGCGGCACACGCGGCTGGCCGGTCGTCATCGGCTTCGTCGTCGTGTTGCTGGCATTGGCGCTGGTGACAACAGCCCTGCATTTGCAGGTGTTGCGCTGGTTGCTCGGTACGTTCTCGGCGTTTTTTGCCGTCGCTGTCATTATCATTTTTCAACCGGAATTGCGCCGGATGCTGGCTGAATTGGGGAATCTCCCGTTCTTTACAAGTGCGCATGAACAGCGCGAAAACATCGAGGTCATCATCCAAACTTGTGAGCGCCTGTCAGAAGTAAAAATCGGCGCGCTCATCGCCATCGAGCAATCCATCCAGCTTCAGGAAGCCGTTGAGTCCGGCGTCCGGGTGGATTGTGAAGCAACGCCGGAAATACTCGAAACGATTTTTTTTCCGAACAACGCCATCCACGATGGTGGCGTCATCATCAAAGGCGACCGCATTACCTACGCGGCGTGCATTTTTCCGATGACACAGCGGCAGGATTTGAACAAGTCACTCGGCACGCGCCACCGCGCGGCAATTGGCTTGAGTGAGGAAACGGACGCGGTCATCGTCGTGGTATCCGAGGAAAACGGCGGGATTTCACACGCTTACAAAGGCCAGCTTGTGCGCAGCGTAACGCCGGAGGAGTTGCGTTCGTTTCTCACCTCCGTGCTCGTGCAGCCGGCGAAATCGCACGGCTTTGTAGAATGGTTGCACAAGCAATTCGGCGAACAACATAAGCCCGGACCCGCCGTCATCACGAAGAATGAACCGCGTCCGGCCGCCAAATCAACCGGCAATTAAGTTTAATTCTTATGGCAATGCGCGATTGGCTGACAAAAGATTTGAGCTGGATAATTGTTTCGCTGCTTCTGGCCGTGGCCATCTGGGTCACCGTCCACAAAATCCGGGAGGAACCAGTAGTGCCGGCGACACAGGGGATTGAAAATATCTACGTCAACCTGCCGATCCACCTCCTTTCGGCGGCGGCGGACGTGCGCGATTATCGGGTGGCTCCCGGCATGGTCGCCGTCACGGTCAGCGGCCCGCCCAACGCCATGGCAGTTTTACAGACGGACCAAATCCACGCGGTGGTGGACCTGACCGGCATTGAATCCTCGCACGGTTCGCGCCGGCGGGTGGAAGTCTCGGTGCCGATTGGCATGACCCTCGTGAGGGTTGAGCCGCTGGAGGTGGGCGTGATCGTCCCTCCGCCGCCAAGCCATAACAAACCATGAGCCAATCCAAAAAAATCTTCGGCACCGACGGCGTTCGCGGCACGGCCAATATTGAACCGGTCACTGCGGAAACAGCGTTGAAACTTGGCCGCGCCGCAGGCCATGTTTTTAAAAATTTGGAGTTGCGGGCGCGCGGACATGGTCGCCACAAAATCGTCATCGGCAAGGACACGCGCTTGTCCGGCTACATGCTCGAGAATGCCATCTCCTCCGGCATCCTTTCGATGGGTGTGGACGTGCTGTTCATCGGTCCGCTGCCGACCCCGGGTGTCGCCTATGTCACGCGCAGCCTCCGCGCCGACGCCGGCATCGTTATCACCGCTTCGCACAATCCTTACGCGGACAACGGCATCAAATTCTTCCGCGCGGATGGCTACAAACTCGATGACAAAATCGAGAGCGAAATCGAAAATCTCGTTTTCAGCGGCGACATTGAAAACATCCGACCGACCGCCGACGAAATCGGCAAAGCCGTGCGCATTGACGATGCTTTGGGCCGCTACATCGAATATGCCAAATCGTCCTTCCCGCGCGGCATGATGCTTGAAGGAATGCGCGTCGTCGTGGACTGTGCGCACGGCGCGGGTTACAAATCCACGCCTTGCGTGCTGCGAGAACTCGGCGCGGAGGTCGTCGTTTTCGGCAACCAGCCCGACGGAATGAACATCAACAAGGGTTGCGGCTCGCTGCACCCGGAAGCACTGTGCAAAAAAGTCGTCGAACACAAGGCGCATCTCGGCATTGCGCATGATGGAGATGCCGACCGCGCTTTGCTGTGCGACGAAACCGGCGCGTTGATCGATGGCGACGACATCATGGCCATCGCCGCGCTCAACATGCTCGCGCAAAATACGCTCGCCAAAAAAACCCTGGTCGCCACCGTGATGAGCAACGCCGGTTTGGAAGTGGCAATCAAATCTGCCGGCGGCAAAATGATTCGCACCGCCGTGGGCGACAGGAACGTCATTGATGAAATGCTGCGCGGCGGATTCAACTTCGGCGGCGAGCAGAGCGGCCATTTGATTTTCCGCGATTACAGCACGACGGGCGACGGTCTCGTCGCCGCGCTGCAAATTCTGCGGATTATGAAGGTGGAAAATCAGCCGCTTTCAAAACTCGCGAAATGCTGGACGCGTTTTCCGCAACTCGTGACCAACGTCCGCGTGCGTGAGAAAAAGCCGTTCGAACAATTGGACGGCCTTCTCAAACTTGTTTCTGAAGCCGAGGCGGAATTGAAATTGGCCGGGGGACGCCTGCTGTTGCGCTATTCCGGCACCGAACCCAAGGCGCGATTGCTCCTCGAAGGCCGTGATGCAAAAATCCTCGAAAAATGGTCGCAGAAAATTTGTGCTGTGATCCAAAAACAAATCGGCGCGTGACCACGCCGGCACACACTGACACACGGAGATTCGACGATCATTTTTCGATGAGTTCCAATCGGTGAATGTCCAAATAAGCCAGTGAATCCGTTGCGCGTTTTGAAGCGGAGCAAATGGCAATCCGGCGCATGAAATGCGGTCCGTCAGTGACCAGCGTATGGTATTCGCCTTCTTCGCCGCAGAGGTCAAGGCCGGTTCGTTCCCGGATCTGGCGCAAATCGGCAATGGCTGTGTCATTCAGTTCGCGGCCAATCCAGTTCTCACCGAGCCAACGGGTATTGACGCATGAGAAGAGGACTTGAAACTCACTATCCAGGAGTTGTCGGAGCAAAGTCAGACGGTCGCGTCCCCACAAAGGCGTATGCACCGTCATTCCAATAGGGCGGCTGCGCTCGCAGATCCAGTTCGGATTTCCGGCCACTTCCGCAATGTCACCCGTGATGACGGTGTTAATGCCCGTTTTATTCCGCAATTCACACAAGGCCGTTTCATAACTTTTTTCAAATGGATCGTGTATGGACAGAACATAATGCGGCAGCGCCAATACCTGTGCCTGCATTTTAATAAAGACCAACGGATGCGCCAGGAAATCCGGCTCCGGTGGTGCGAACGTGACGAGGCAGCGAATGCGATAGCCGTTTTGACTGGCTTCATGCAGAGCCAGTGCAGAATCCTTCCCGCCGGTCCAGAGCATCGCCGCGTTTTGCGTCATGCGGCCACTGCGCCTTCATGCATCTTTACAAAACGGTTTTCCGCAACGGCCAGCCCGCCAAACAGCAGCGCCGAGTAAAGCAGATTGCTCAACAGCGTATTTCGGAAGAACGGAATGGCGGCAACATAACAATCCACCAGGCCGGCAGGCATTTGGGGATACAAATGACCCATCGCCCATACGCCGAAATTGGTTATGACGAAAAACAATATGGCGCTCATCACGGCTGCGCCGGCAATTCGCCAGACACTGCGCCGGCGGCGCACCCAAAATCCAAGGCAAACGATAAGCGCGAAGCTGCCGTAAACCACCGGCGTGATTGGGTGGAATCCGAGCACCAGATCACTCAAAAATAATCCCGCCAGCGGCATGAGAAAGGCGGCTCGTCTATCGGCGAAACCCGCCCCGCCGAACAGGGCCATCGCAGCAATTGGCGAGAAGTTTGGTGGATGAGGAATCAGCCGCGCAACGGCGGCGACCAGAATCATTCCGGCGAGGACAGCGAATCGGGTTTTATTCATAGTTTCCTGGATGGTTTCATTTCACAGGGCGGACAGCAAGTCGCAAAACCAAAATCCCCTGGCCTGCCGCGCGCCCGGCAACGGACACACGGTTGACGTTGCATCTGGATGCGTTTCTTCGACCGGGCGATGGACTTTTTCGCCGACCTTGATTTGCAACGGCTGCTTGAAAATCGGCCCGGCAAAAGCAAACGAATGGAACTCGCCGTTTTCACCGCACGGGTCAACGTCCGGTGGCAGCGAGTTGACGAATTCCGCGTCTATGTTGCGGCCCACGGCGGTTTCGTCGAGGTAGGCGTCGCTCACGCAGCAGATGACCGAACCGAAGCCGAGCGCAATGAATTCACGGATGAGTTCACGCGAATCGTTTTTCCAAATCGGAAAGATTCCGCGCAGACCGACCCGCGCCAGATTTTTCTCACGCCAGCGTTTGAGGTCTTCGAGGAAAATATCGCCGAACGCGCAGGCAGTCACGCCGCGTGACTTGTGTGCGAGCAGGCAGGTGGACATTTTTTGCTGATATTCGTCGTTGGAACCGCGCTGGCTGACGAACATTTTCTCCAACGGCAGGCCGATGGCCCGCGCCTGTTGTTCCAGCAGTTCGACACGCACGCCGTGCATTGAGACGCGCTGAAAATGTTCGTTGCAGGTTGTCAGCAGCGAAACCACGTTATACCGGCCCTCAACCAGCAACCGGTGCAAGGCGAGCGCGGAATCTTTTCCGCCGCTCCAGCAAAAGACGATTTTTTCCTTCATGTTTTGAATCCATTTCCCGCCAATAAAACCAGCCAAACATGATACACAACCCACATAATGGCCGGAAAATCTTTGCGGCATAATTTTGAATCGGATTGGCGCGTAAATGTCATGGCAAAGTTAAAATCTCCGGGCGCAACTGGCCGACATTTTGATTCGGCAAATGTTTGTCGAGCGAACCGGGGACCATCGCTTCCATTCCCACATGACCGTCGGCGAAAGTGACATTGGCTTTTTGCGAATGGCGAAAATGGCCGTTGGGATAATTGCGCAGGCTGGAATAATTCGTCTGCAAAACTAAATAATACCATTCTTTAAGTTCGGTCTGCGGCTGCAAAAAATCATCCACGGACGCGGCATCGGCAAAGAGCGCCGTTTCCGCCGGATTTTTAATGCGGTTGACATTAACCGGCAGTTGATTCGCCGCTACAAACAAATATGGATTACAGGCATAGCTGAATATGACATTGGTGCCTTTTGGGTAAAATTGTGGATTTGTCGCCCGATTTAATAGCGGACAAAGTCGCACATCAGTGCCGTTAAGATATGGATTTAAAAAACCACTGGACAAATCGAACGCGCGTTGACCATCAGTTCCGTTTGCCAACCAACCGAACCACCAAAGCACCCCTGTCACGCCGTTGTTATTCATTCTTCCGACATAGTAATAGAAAGAATTCCCGTCGTGGTCGCCCCAGTACATTTCTGTGGCCATCCCAAGCTGGCTCAGGTTGCTCGTGCATTGGGTGCGCCAGGCGGATTGTTTGCTCTGACTCAACGCCGGCAGCAGCATCGCCGCGAGAATCGCAATCACGGCGATGCTGACGAGCAATTCAATCAATGTGAATGCGCGGCGGTTCATGGTCTTTGAGCGCTGATTCGATAAAACGCTTTGCCGGCTGGCGGATTGGCATCCTGTAAAAATAAATTCGTCGCGTTGCCGGTCGTAACCGGCAAAATGTTTGTCCACGATTGAAAATCCGCCGTGCGTTCAAGCGCGTAAATCCAGTTGCTCCGGCTGAGAAATTGCGTCTGCCAGATGGCGTTGCTGAAACTGGCGGTGAGATTCTGAATCGGCGGCGGCGGCACGGTGACAATAAGGTTGGTTATGACCCCGGTGGCGAAGGTTGAATCATATGGATCGCCCGCCCCGTTGTAGCTGCTGATGGCGACAGTATCGAGTCGGAAATCAGAGAAGCCGGTGCCGTAGGCATTGAGGTTCACGTCATCAATCGGTCCGAACGGCCGACAGTTGTTGTAGATGATCGCGGTCGAAAGCGTCTGGTTGCTCGCAGTGTAAGTCATCTCAATGTGATAAAAAACTCCGTTTGTCAGGTTGAGCGGAAAATCAAAAGCAGACGCGAATTGAACGTTGCTTGAAATCATGGTGGGAGAAATCGTTCCGTCATCCGGAGCCGGGAAATAGTCGAACTCGGCCAGGTTCGGCGAATTAGTGCCGGTGCCGCGCGAGAAATGGGTCTGGGCCGCTTGGCCAAAATTGAGGAACCCGACGGCAATTTCAAAGCCATAGCCCGTGGTCTCGACATCGTTCAATTGCAAGTCAAACGCGATGGTGAAATCGTCGTCGCGCGTAAGAATCGTGCCGAGCGGATGATAAAAATAACTGTTGGATTGCGACGAGTCCCAAGTGACGGCGAGATTGTGATTGGTTGAATCCCATTGGAACAGATTGGTGTCGCCAAAAATTCTCCAGCCGTCCTGCAACGGATTGGTGGAAAAGTTTTCGGTGATAGTGGCCGCCCCAACGTGCGTTGTTAGTAGAACGAACAAACCGGCCAGCGGTAGCGTTAAACAGACTTTCTTCATATGCTGATCCTTCAAGTTTCTTCTCCGAAAACTTTCGGAGAACGGGTTTGCGATTGAGAGACCAGCGCGAAGTTTGAAAATAAAAAACCTTCAAACCCCGCAAGTGGAGAATGAAGGCATCCTACGAATCCCGCCGGAAACCATCCGACAGGCTGGCCTCATCCTTCTCTTTGACGGAGAAGTGATTGATTGGTTGAGCGTTATTGGTTGAGGGTTGAGGGAAATGCGTTTTTACGATTTCGACTCTCAACTCTCAACTTTCAACTCTCAACTTCTTCAACCCGACGAGCACAGCCAAACCGATATCCTGACTTCGGCCTCAAACCGCCTTCCCGCCTTCCCACCGCCGCATTAGCGGGGCAGTGGCCCTGGGAATTTGTAGCCGTTACAGTGGCGCAACCGTCCCGGATTTACACCGGGTTCCCTGACATTTGACTGTGATGACGGATGAACAACGTTCATCCTTTTCAAAGAACAATCCGTTTCTACGCTGAATAAAAATTTTGCCAAGAAAAAAATTCATGCGCGCAAACTTGCGTGCCATCAAAAGCGTCAACATAATCCAGCGCGTAAAAAATATGAGCAAAACTCCCATTCGCGTCGCCGTCACCGGTGCCGCCGGACAAATCGGTTACTCCCTTTTGTTCCGCATCGCCTCCGGCGCCATGTTCGGGCCAAACCAGCCTGTCATCCTGCATTTGATCGAAATCGAACCCGCCCTGCCCGCGCTGGGCGGCGTGGTGATGGAACTCGATGACTGCGCGTTCCCGTTGCTCAAGAGTATCGTGCCGACCGTGAATCTCGATGAAGGTTTTCGCGGCGTGAACTGGGCGCTCCTCGTCGGCAGCGTGCCGCGCAAGGCCGGCATGGAACGCAAGGATTTGCTCGGCATCAACGGCAAAATTTTCATCAGCCAAGGCCGGGCGATTCAAAAGAATGCCGCGCGTGATGTCCGGGTGCTTGTCATCGGCAATCCGTGCAATACGAATTGCCTCATCGCCATGCACAACGCGCCGGACATCCCACGCGACCGTTTCTTCGCCATGACGCGCCTCGATGAAAACCGCGCCAAGGCCCAGCTCGCGAAGAAGGCGGGCGTGGACGTGACCGCCGTCAGCAATGTCACCATTTGGGGCAACCATTCTGCGACGCAGTATCCCGATTTCTACAACGCCAAAATCAACGGCAAACCCGCCACCAGCGTCATCACCGACGAAGCATGGCTTAAAGGTGAATTCATTTTGACCGTCCAGCAACGTGGCGCGGCCATCATCAAGGCGCGCAGTTCGTCCAGCGCCGCCAGCGCCGCCAACGCCGTCGTGGACAGCGTCCGTTCCATCATTGATCCGACGCCATCCGGCGATTGGCACAGCGTCTGTGTTTGCTCCGACGGCAGCTACGGCATCGAGAAAGGCTTGATTTGTTCATTCCCTGTTCGCAGCAACGGCCAGAAACTCGAAATTGTTCAAGGCGTGCCGGTCAATGAATTCAGCCGCGCAAAAATTGATGCGACCGTCAACGAATTGAAGGAAGAACGCGCGATGGTCGCAGATTTATTGCCGAAATAACTTTTTAGCCGCAGATGACGCGGATTTTCGCAGAAAGATTTTAACCAATCTGCGTTCATCGGCGAAATCTGCGGATAAATCGGTAATGGGCTGCTTTCCCAATTCCCGAAACTTTCATCATAGCTCGCCGTCTTTGGTTTGATTACTGTGATCAACAATTTATAACTCTTATACGCCGCCCGTATGAACTTGTTGCGTGCACTGTTGCGAAAAACTGCCGCTCCGGCCGAGCCAACGGTTGAGGAGGTGCTCAGTCCTCTGGATAATCCCTTTCGGACAGCACTGCTGTCGATGTATCGAAATGAGCTTCAATTGGGTTACGACGGGCAGCGCCATTCTCTGGATACGAAAACGCGCGTCGCCCCCCAACAGGGCATGTGGCTTTACAAACTCTATTGCGAGTCCAAACCGAAGTCGTCACTTGAGGTCGGCATGGCTTACGGCTTTAGCACGATTTTTTTTCTGGCGGCGCTCGCTAAAAACGGCTCTGGAAGCCATATAGCCATCGATCCGTTCCAGAAATCGCTGTGGCATGGCATCGGCCTTCAAAAGATAATCGAGACCCGTTCGGAAGGCGTGACCCGGTTCATGGAGGATTACTCCTTTCACGCAGTCACCGATCTGTCGCGCGCCGGGCGCACGTTTGAATTTATTTTCATCGATGGCAACCATCGTTTTGATGATGTACTGGTGGATTTTACGCTTTGCGCGCGACTTTGCCCAATTGGCGGATTGATCATTTTTGATGACCTGTGGATGCCGAGCGTTCAGATGGTGATTTCGTTCATCCATTCCAATCGTTCGGACTTTGTTGAAATCCCTTCTCCTATATCGAATATTGCCATGTTCCGGCGAAACTCGGCAGATGATCGGAAATGGAACCATTTCACGAAATTTGATGTGGCGCGATAAACCGGATCGATGCGCTATTCAAAACTTTGTCACCCCTGCGACAAAGTTTCGTTCTGGCGGATCACAATGGATGAAGTGGTGAAGGCGAAGGTGGAAAAGCTTTTCAATCAGCTGCAGATAATCCGTTGACGTTGGCCACGCAAAGTTGTTATACTCACCAGATAATTTGGTCTGAATCCAGCAGCATGTTTTACATACTTAATTTGTCATTTAGTTGTTATGTTTGAAGTTCTCGGTGATTTTTTGGGCCTAACGGCACCACCCAAAGGTGATTTCCCGGTTCCCGAATCATTTCTCAACGGTTCTGCCTTGCGAAAAGATTCAGTGCGCGAGCAGGTCTTTTCAAAGGTTTTCCGGTGGCGGCTGCCGGATGGGCACACCCGCGAACCGGTCTCTGTTGAAGTGGCCGGCTCATTCACGAATTGGCAGAAGGTGCCGCTTACGCGCAACGGCGCGCCCGACGCCTGGCAAGTGATGCTTCATGACATCCCAATCAATCGTACTCACCACTACATGATTCTCGTGGATGGCAAGCCCGCTTACGATAGATACAACGATGGTCTGGCCATTCCACGGGGACCGGAAGAGGAGCGACATCAAATCATGACTGACAAAGGCCCCCGGGTGTTCATGCTTTTTGCCCAGACGAAATAACGAATCCATCGGGGAAGTCTTGGCGATTTGGGTTTGTTTTTTGTCGCCTCGGCGATTTGTCCGTGTTAATCCGTCCCCCGCATGGCGGCATCCGTGGACGTAATTCTGAACAACAGCGCGCGAGAGTTTCTTGACACCACCGCCTGGAGCGCCGCCGCCTGTGAACCGCTCACCGGTGATGTCTCGGCCAGAAAATATTTCCGCCTCCAAAAGGACGAACAAAGCGCGGTTTTGATGGACGCCTCGCACATCCCGGAAAGCGTGGCGCCTTTTATCCGGATCGACCGGCACCTCCATCAACTCGGTTTCAGTGTGCCGGCCATTCTTGCCCGCGATGACAAAAAAGGGTTCCTGCTGCTGGAGGATTTCGGCGACGCGACCTTCACCCGCCTGCTGGACAACCACGGCGAGCCGGAGAAGCTTTACATGCTGGCCACCGACGTTTTGATTGCCTTGCACAAACATCCCCAGGCAATTCCAAAGGGTCTGCGGACATATCATCCGCAAAAAATGCTGGAAGATATCGAGCTGTTTTTGGAATGGCGCACCCCCGCGATTTCAGAAGCGGGAAAGGCGGAATTCAGGACCGTCTGGATGGAGATATTGCCCGTGGCGCATCAGGTTCCAACCTCGCTCCTGCTGCGCGATTACCATGTGGCCAATCTGATGCTGCTGCCGGAACGCGAAGGTGTCCGGCAGGCGGGACTTCTCGATTTTCAGGATGCATATCAAGGCCCGGTCACCTATGACCTGATATCGTTGCTGGAAGACGCCCGGCGCGATGTCCCGGAAGGTCTCAGGGGAAAAATGACAGCTCGATATCTGGCCCATTTTCCAATCCCCAATCGAAACGCTTTTGCGACTTCCATGGTCATTCTGGCGGCGCTGCGGCACACGCGGGTGCTGGCCATTTTTGAAAGGTTAAGCCGGCATGAAGGAAAGCATGATTATAAGAGGCTTCATTCCCCGCGCGTGGAGCGCATGTTGCAAAGAGCTTTGACCCATCCCATGCTGGCCAAAGTGAAACGATGGATGGATCGCTATGCACGGTAAGATCAAAACAGCCATGGTCCTGGCCGCCGGTTATGGCACGCGGCTGAGGCCTTTGACTGACCGGGTGCCCAAACCGCTGGTTCCCGTGGCGGGCAAACCGATGATTGAATACGCCCTCGACAAGCTGAAGGCATACGGGATCAAGGAGGTCATCATCAATGTCTCGCACTTCAAGGACCAACTAAAGACCTACTTGTCCGCCTTCAACGGCCTGTCCATCAAAATATCGGAAGAGACCGACCCGTTGGAAACAGGCGGCGGATTGAAAAAGGCGCTTCCACTTTTGGGAAACGAGCCCTTTTTCACCATTAACAGCGACATCATCTGGACGGATGAAGGGGAAAGCGCTTTGGATCGCCTGACCGGTTGTTGGGATGACGCCAAAATGGACGTCCTGCTCCTCACACAATCCAAGGCAAAAGCCGTGGGATACAGCAAGGGCGAAGATCATCTTTTTATCAAACCCGGCAATACCTTTGACTGGAATGAGCGGGAGGCGCCCTACATCATCGCCGGCATCGGAATCATCCATCCCCGAATCCTGCTCAATGCTCCCGACGGAAAATTCACGGTCAAAATTCTCTGGCATCAGGCGCTCAAGCAAAACCGCCTTGCCTGCCTGCCGCATCACGGCCAATGGTTCCAAACCGGCACAATCAAGGACATCGAAACAACGGAAAAACATCTCAAGTAGTGACGAAGGGCGCAACTTGACACCACCAACTCCCTCTCTCCGCCTGAGCGGGGAGAGGGCCGGGGAGAGGGGATTTGAATTTAGAAACAATTAACCTCCTCACCCCGCCCCTCTCCTCCCTTGGGGGAGGAGAGGGAGAAAAAGGGCGGTAGTGCCAATGTGCGCCTAGTGACGAAGGCGGTTCGATTTCGGAACCCGTAGTCCGCCATTTGGAATTCGGCGATTATCCGTGTTTGTCCGCGGCTTCTTCGGCTGCAACCCCAAAAGCATCTTTGATTTCATCAGGAATTGCCCGCGGACGTCCGGTGCCGGCATCCACAAACACCCAATCGGTTTCTCCCTGCGCCAGAACCGTTTGATCGGCGGCGCGAATGAACTTGTATCGGCGCAACGAGCGCACCCTGCGGAAGTTGGCGACCCAAGTCAGAACGGTGAGGGCATCACCGGCAAACGCCGGATTGAGATATTCAATCCGATGCGTCCGTATCACCCAGGCCGCACCGAGTGCCCGGGTCATTCCGGTGCAACCGGCGGCGGCGGAATGCTGGATTGCCGCCTCCTGCATCCACTGTACATAAGCGACGTTGTTCGCGTGACGGTTCTCATCCACCACCTCCGCGGGCACCGTGATGTCAAAGCGATAGACCGGTTCCATGCGTTCCTTTTTCCATCAAACGAACAACCAAAGAGTCACGTCCGGCCGGGGAAAGTCAAGAACGCGGCACGGTTGAAAAGCATCCAAGCCTTCGTTCCATTCCGCCAGCTCGTTTCGTCACGATGACCCGATTTAAGCGCGACCAAAACGGTGTTGCCATTCTCCGAAACACCTCTGGCGATCTCTCCGAACCGCAACGCCGCTTTCGTCACGGATTATTAAGCGAACAGTCATTGGACGATTCCTCGTTGGCTTAAAATGTCCAAGCAATTACTGACTTGCATTTATCTTAAAAGTGAAATAAAAACCCAAAATATGGGCACAGAAATCATGAATGTGGAAAACAACCAAGCCTCCTTCATATCCGCACTTTCAATTAGAAATCTTTTTGGACGCTTTTCGTATGAGGTTCCGTCTGAACAATCAAAGGGAACCGATTTGTCTAAAATATTTATACTTTACGGAGACAATGGCAGTGGGAAAACCACGATTTTAAATATCCTGTTCCACATGCTTTCACCAGCACACGCCGAGGGACACAGAACATTTTTGGCACAAACGCAATTTAATAGATTTTCAGTAACATTTGGAAACGGAGTCGAAGCGATCATCGAAAGAGCAGAAAAACAACTCCTAGGATCATTTACATTTAAGCTCAAAAAAGGCAAAGCAACCCTCAGCTCATTTCAATACAAGGCCGATTCAGAAAATGTTATAAAAGCAACCGAAAACGATGATGCAAATTTTTTGGCTATACTTCAAAGCCTGCAAGTAAATATCTATCATCTTTCAGCCGAACGTAAATTTGGCATAACTGTTCCAACGAAACCGGCTGAGGAAAGCGGGAATCTGGTTTTTCCCTATCCCTATGTGACGACAGGCGAGAGATTAGTGTTGGAGAGAGCAATGCAGCAAACTGACAGCCTTGAAGTAGCCGTGAATGGAGCCGTCGAGTGGTTCAGGCAGCGAGCGCTTCGAGGTACAAATGTGGGAGACGCAAATACTAATTCAATTTATGCTCAGATTATCAATCAAATCGCCCGCACGCGTCCTTCCAAGCAAGCAATACCCCAAGCGAAAATTAGGGACGCTGTAGGTACACTAAAAACGTTATCAAAACGAAGCGAATCTTACTCCAAATTTGGTTTAACCAGCCCCTTATTGGTTAATGATCTCCTAAAAACAATCAGGAATTGCCCTCCAGGCAGATTGTCTATTTTACTTAATGTTTTAGACCCGTTTATTACAAGCGTACAAGCAAAGCTAAATGCTTTACAAGAAGCACAAAGCGCTATCAACACCTTCATTCAACAAATAAATTCGTTTTACTCATTTAAACATATTAATTTTAATTTGCCCGACGGTCTGACAGTTGTAACCGACAAAGGTGCATCGCTTAGTGTGAGAAATCTTTCTTCAGGAGAAAAGCAACTTCTCCTGTTGTTCTGCCATACGATTATTGCAAGAGATAAAAACACCATTATCATGATTGATGAGCCTGAAATATCTCTGAATGTGAAGTGGCAACGCCGATTTATTCCAGCATTACTAAGTTGCGCCGGCACAAACCCAATTCAATTCTTCTTCGCTACCCATTCGATTGAACTTTTAGCACGAGACAAAAATCATGTTGCTAAATTGATTAACCAAGAAATTTAGCAGATGGTTATGATAAACACGGAGCAACACTCTATACCAGAGCTTGTAGCAAGATATGAATTGGAACCAGAATTACGCGATATATTTGTTGAGGGTGAGCATGACCAGAATTTCATTCGATGGCTATTAGACGAAAGTGGATGCAGCGATGCAGCGGTATACACAATTTCATGCGTTGATATATCTGACGGGGATGTCCTTGCCAGCGGCTTCGAGGCAAATAACAAAGGCCGTGTAATCCAGTTGGCTAAAACCCTAAGCCAACTAATAGACCCAAAGAAAAAGCAAATTACCTGCATAGCGGATCAAGATTTTGATTTAATATTAGAACGAAAGCATTCAATCCCGTGCCTCCTTGTGACTGACTATACATGCATGGAAATGTATCTAATGAATGAAAAAACAATAAACAAGTTTCTTTCCGTAGGACTGAAAGGATTTCCTTATTCTTCCCAAATGACACTCTGCATCTTAGCCCCACCCTTACAAGAACTGTTTTTAATCCGTCTTGCAAATCACGTCCTCAATCTAGGCTTAGAACAAATGCCATTCAAAAAATGCTGTAGCTTCAAAAACGACCGAATTATTTTTGACGCAGAAGAATTTACAAAGCGCTATCTTCACAAAAATGGCAAATATAATGAGCTTTATCGGTTCAAACAAACCATTCAAACATTCCGTAAAAAATTGAGAGCGGACTGCCCTCGTTGCCAAATAAACGGGCATGATTTTCTTTGTATGCTAGCATGGCTTATTAAGGTCTTAAAGAAGGGAACGCCTGTAAAGGATTCAGAGATAACAAGCCGCATCCTAGCAGGATGTCTGGAATACCAAACTTTAAAACACGAGCCACTCTTCATTTCGCTTAAGGCGCGTTTGGAGTGTTAACCATGAAACTTAAATCCTCAAATTTCCACAACTCTTCCGCCAGCTTCATGACGACTTCATAGCAAAGCCATTTGGGAAGATTTTCCGGCGCGTAGTAGATGTAAGCCAGAGCCTTCTCATAATTGCGCCCCAGCAGCCAAATAATTTGCCGGGCCTCCCAAGCCCAATGTTTGCCCAACGGAACGGACAAATCATCTGTGCCGTAAATCGCTCCCAGGATTGAACAACCCTTGCGCCAAATGGCCGCCGCTGTGTGTAATCGTCTGTTGATTTGTGTTTTTGCAATGGGTTGGCGCCATCCTAAAGCAGTCAGTTTTTCCGTGCCGGCTCGACAAAGGAAACAAAATACCTTGAACTGGCGAGACCTATTGGAACCAGTAATCCGGCGAGAACAATCCAATCGCGCGCTTCCTGATGCCGGAACATTTCGAGCGCCAAAATGAGAACGGCCAGCGCGAGTAACGTCAGCGAAATGCCCCGGTGAAAGCGATGCAACTCCGATTGCAGCCAGGCGTCCAGGCGGCTTTCCAATTCCCGTCCGTCATCCGAGTCGGTGCAATCCTTTTTGCAATGGCAGACGTTACACTTGTGGGCTGGCGCGCGATAATGCGCGATGCGCCGCTCGGAGTCCGTTCCCACGCGCTTCAGGTGCTGGCCGGTGGGACATTCCCATACGTCGAGCTGACGTTTATAGGTGAAGCCGGAATGGCGATAATGCTCTGAACGGCGATGCGAATAACGGGCCAGCAATTCCAACACCGCCGCCACGCCAATGAGGAACAGCACATAGACACCAGCCAGAACGACTTCGATGTGGATGCCGTGGATCATGCGCCGAATTTTTTCGATTCCTGAATTTCCGTGAAAAGCGCGCCGCCGGGTTCTTCGCGCGGCGGTTGGATTTTCATGCGCGACACGCCGAGCCAGCAGAGGTAAAGAATCGGCAGCGTGCCGCCGACAATAAACAGCGCGTCACCGGGCAACCTCAGCCATTCAAGCATGGTGTTGGTGTGATTGGAAAGGAACTTCAGCGAGCGAGCGTCAAAATAGCTCACGTTCACCGAGTGATAGAGTTGAATCAATCCGAGCGGAAACAGCGTGGCAAAAACCATCCAAGCCAGTCCGAGATTAAGCGACCAGAAACTGATTTTCGCCGCGCGGTCGCTCCACAGTTTTTCAGGAATCAAATAGCGCAGGCAGAAGAGTGCCAGTCCGACCGCCAACATTCCATAAACGCCCATCATGGCCGCGTGCGCATGGTTCGACGTGAGCGCCGTGCCGATTTCATAATACGAAACAATGGGGAGATTGATCAAAAAACCGAAAATACCCGCGCCGAGAAAATTCCAGAAGCCCACTGCCGCCAGAAACATCACCGCCCAGAAATGCGGAAACGG
>JBEKON010000037.1:0-18119 GCA_049521735.1 Verrucomicrobiota bacterium | reverse complement strand
CCGGCGAGCGGGAGTCTGACGAACACGGCGAGCGTGAGTTCACCGACGGGCGACCCGAATCCGACAAACAATGTGACGCCGCCGGTGGTGACGGGCGTGACGCTGTTGGCGGATGTGGGCATAGGGAAGAGCGGTCCGGCCTTCAGCTTTGCCGGATCAAATTTCACTTACACCGTGACCGTGACCAACAGCGGTCCTTCGACAGCGACCAACGTCGTGGTGTCGGATCAATTGCCTGCCGGATTTGCTTTTGTCAGCGCAACTCCGTCGGCGACAGTTTCAAACAACCTGGTAAGCTGGCCTGCGATTAGTCTGGCCAAAAATGCCGTGAGCAATTTCATGGTGACGGCGGTTTCCGCCGTGGGCGGCAATTTCACGAACATCGCCTTCGCCACTTCCGACACGCTTGATCCGAATCTGACAAACAACAACGGCACGTCGCCAGCGTCACAAGTCCAGACAACCATTGCGTTGGCGCAGTTTGCGCTCCTCATCTCCGGTGCGCCCGTCTTCAATCCACAGACCGGATTGTTTGAAGAGCTGGTGACCGTGACCAACACCGGCAATGTGACAGTTGCCGGAGTGCGTTTGCTGGTCGATGGACTCCGCAGTGGTGTGACGCTTTACAACGCCACGGGCATCACCAACGGCATACCCTATGTGCAATACAATTTCCCGTTGGATCCAGGCAACACAGTCAGTTTCACGCTGGAATTTTACGATCAAAACAGGCTGCCATTCGCGAACGTTTTGACGGCGATTGCGATTCTGCCGCCGAATTCCGGTTCGCCCGGCACAAACGGCGTTGTTATCAACCGGATTTTTCTGGACACGCGCATCGTGGGCGACACGCGCATCGTGATCGAGTTCTCGACGACTCCCGGGGAGACTTATACAATTATTTACAGCGACAACAACCTGACATGGAAAGTCGCCACGCCCTCCATCACCGCCAACGCAATAAGCACCCAATGGTATGACGATGGCCCGCCCAAGACCGACAGCAAGCCGCTCTCAATGACCAGCCGGTTTTACCGGGTCATTGCCGCGCCTTAATCCTCGATACGGATATGAACAACCGTTCTTCCATATTGCCCACCCTGGTCACATTGGCTTTGCTGGTCCCGGCAGTCGTTTCGGCGGAGCAATCGGATACGAACCAGTTGAATCGCTTCAGTTTAAATGCGCGATTCGGTCTGAATATCTCGGCTAAATTCGAGCGTGCCGGCAGCCTGTCTCTGGCCATGCCGCTACGCACCGCCCCGGATGGCGACCGATATAATTACGATGACGGCTACGTCCTCACCGATGTCAGCGGCAACGCCGGTGGCCAAACCTGGTATTGGGGTTATGACCAGCCCGGCCAAATTACCGGCAATACAATTGCTATGCACCGTTCCACCGTCGTGGCGGATACACCATCCGCTACGGGCGTTGATGAAGATGACCCGCAATGCGGTTTTGAATTTACCTACGACCGCGAACTGGGCAAACGAGACAAGCTGCGTTACGGCCTCGAGGCGGCGGTGAACTACATGAATCTTTCATTGAAAGACAACAGCGCCTTTTCCGTAAATGTCAGCCGTTTGACCGATGCCTACCCGTTTACCCCTGGCACAACTCCACCGCTGACACCGCCTTCCTATCAGGGCAGTTTCAATGGGCCGGGCTTCGTGCTTGGCTCTACGCCCATTAGTTCGACCACCGCGCTTATTCCTGGCGGTGCGACCATTGTGGATCAGCGAAATTACGACGCAGACATTTGGGGTTTCCGGCTGGGGCCATATGCCGAATATCCACTCGGCCGGAATGTGGATTTGTGGTTTTCCGGCGGCCTGGCGATGGCACTGGTGGATGGCTCGGCGTCCTGGAAGGAAACTGTTTCCATTGCTGGCGTTGGCACGACGGTTGATTCCGGCGGCGGCAGCGACCTTGGTTTGCTCTGGGGCGGCTACTTAAGCGCGAAGGTATCGTGGCAATTATCGGAACACTGGAACGCCGAGGGTGGCGTGCAATACCAATGCCTGGGCACTTATGAACACAACTTTGGCGGTCAGGCGGTGCAGTTGGATCTCAGCAAATCAGTGTTTATAACCATAGGGTTGAGTTACAGTTTTTGAAGTCATTCCTGCCGTTTGTCGCTGGCATGTCATGGACACATCCCGCGCCTCCATACAGTGGACGAGTGACAATAATCTTGGCTTTTCGACCGCCGACCCGTTGGTGTCGGATTACTTCATCGCCACATACACGCGATGCACATCATCGTGATCGTCGAGGGCGTTGAGGAAGTCCACGACTTGTTTGCGATTGGCTTCGCTGATTTCGGGAAAATTCTTGGCGATGTAACGAATTTCAGCGGCGATGACGTTCCAACCGGCGGCCTTCAACGCCTTGGAAACGTGGTCGAGGTCTTTGATCTCCGTCAAAAACCGCGCGCCCTTCTGTCCAGCGGGAACTTCGTCGGGTTCAAGCGGTTCGATCTCCTGCGCGCCAGCTTCAATGGCATCGCCTTCGGCATCGCGGTTGGCGTCGGTGTGCGTGGCTTCGATGACCCCGAGATGATTGAAGAAAAACGCGACGCTGCCCGGCTGGCCGAGCGAGCCGGCCTTGAACAAATTGCGGATTTCCGGCGCGGTGCGGTTGCGACTATCGGTGAGACACTCAACGATGACCGGCACTTTGTGCGGCGCGAACCCTTCGTAGGTGACCAGTTCGTAATTGACCTTTTCCGTGTCGAGTCCGGCGCCCTTTCTGATGGCGCGCTCGATGGTTTCTCTGTAAACGGAAGCTTTCTTGGCTTTTTCGACGGCGGCGAAAAGGCGCGGATTGAGGTCGGGGTCGGGTCCGCCGAGTTTGGCCGCGACCATGATTTCGCGGGCCAGCTTGACGACCATCTGGCCTTTTTTCTGCGCGTTGATTTCGCGTCCGGATTGTTTCCATTGTGCGCCCATGGGTTTTGGTCAGTGTGGAAAGGCCGTCGTGCCGGTTCAATGTTAATTGCGTGCAAAGAAGCCGGTTTCCTGATTAACTGCCGGAACTCTGAACTGACGCCGTATGGACGACACGAATTCATTGATTGAACAACGCAAAGCCAAACTGGCCGCGTTGCGCGCCAAGGGCATTGACCCGTTCAAAAATAAATTCACGCCCGGCGAAACCTGCCGGCAGGCGCGTGACAATTACGCCGAAGGCCGCGAAGTGGCCGTTGCCGGTCGCATTGCCGCGCACCGCGAGATGGGCAAAAGCATGTTCATTGACGTGCGCGACCAGAGCGGGCGCATCCAGGCTTACGCGCAGAAAAATATTCTTGGCGACGAGCAATTCGACATCTTCCGGCATCTCGACCTCGGTGATTTCATCGGTGCGCGCGGACATTTATTCACAACCAAAACCGGCGAAATTTCCATCAAGCTCGCCAGCTTCACGATTCTCGCCAAGGCGCTGCGTCCACCGCCGGAGAAATGGCACGGGCTCGCCGACACTGAAATCCGCTACCGCCAGCGTTATCTCGACTTGATGGCGAACCCGGAAGTGAAGGATGTTTTTTTCAAGCGCAGCCAAATCATCGCCGAGATCCGGAATTTTCTGCACTCGCGCGGCTTTGTGGAAGTCGAGACGCCGATGATGCAGGCGATTCCGGGCGGGGCGGCGGCGCAACCGTTCAAGACGCATCACAACGCGCTCGGCTGCGATTTTTATCTGCGCATTGCGTTGGAACTTTATCTCAAGCGCCTGCTGGTCGGCGGTGTGGACAAGGTGTTCGAGATTGGCCGCATTTTCCGCAACGAGGGATTTTCCCGGAAACACAATCCCGAATTCACCATGCTCGAAGCGTATCAGGCCTACGGCGATTACGAGAGCATGATGGAACTCATGCAAGGCATGGTTTGCCATGTCGCGCAGAAAGTTTTGGGGACGCTGAAAATCGAAACCAAAGACGCTCAAGGCAAGGTCACCAAAACAATTGATCTCACGCCGAACTGGGAGCGTGTGAAATACAAGGATCTTGTGCGTGGAAAAGCGGGCGCGGATTGGTTTGACGTTTCACCAAAGGAACGGCACGAGCGCGCAGTCAAACTCGGCGCGGAAATCGCAAAGGACTACGAAGACTTTGAAGTTACCCAAGCTGTCTTTGAGAAATTGATTGAGCCGACATTGATCAACCCGACGTTTGTGACGCACACGCCGAAGGAATTGATTCCACTCGCCAAACTTTCGCCTGACGACCCGACGACCGTTGAAGTCTTCGAGTGCTGCATCAACGGTCAGGAAATTGCGCCCGCTTACACGGAGCAGAACGATCCCATCGAGCAGCGCGAACGGCTGGAGCATCAGGCGGGCGGCGAGCAGCAAAAGCTGGACGAGGATTTTCTTGTCGCGCTCGAACACGGCATGCCTCCGGCGGGCGGCATGGGTGTGGGCATTGACCGTCTTTGCATGATGCTGCTCGGCCAGGAAAGCATCCGCGACGTGATTCTGTTCCCGCAGTTGAAGCCGAAATAGTGTAGGACAGGCATCTTGCCTGTCTCCATTATTTGAAATATGAAGTTAGAGACAGGCTGGAAGCCTGTCCTACATACCGGTTACAACCACGACTTCAATCGTTCGCGCAAAATCTGTCGGGCGCGATACAATTGAGATTCAACCGCTTTCGGCGTTGTCTCAAGAATCGCCGCTGCTTCGGCTACGCTGCGTTCCTCCCATTCGCACAACACAATCGCTTCACGCAAATCCTCCGGCAATTTGCTGACCGCAATCCGAACGGCAGTGGCGCGTTCAGTGGCGAGGGCTTGTTCACTTGGCGCCGGATCATTCGCCGGAAGTGTGCCGCCAAGCGTCTGTTCCGCTTCGCCGATTTCCGTTTCGAGCGAGATGTTGGGATGCCGCGCGCGCCAGCGGAAATGGTTGCGCGCCAGATTGGCGGCAATGGTGTAAAGCCAGGTGGAGAATTTTTCGTTCGTCCGAAAACTGGCGCGGGCGCGGAAGACGCGGACGAAGGTTTCCTGCGCGAGATCATTCGCATCGTCCTCATTGCCGACCCTGCGGCAGAGAAAATGGAAGACGGGTGTTGCGTGGCGTTCCATCAGGTCGTTGAGCGCCGTATCGTGACCGGCGATCAATCGCTCCATGTCGGCCCGGTCATGGGCATCAGTGTTGGTGATGCTCATGGCCGGAGGCGGGAGACATGGATTTCTCGATTTCTTCATGGAAACCGAGCGTGAGGCGTTGCATTTCGGCGAGGTAACGGCGGCCTTGTTCCGGCGGCATGGCCTGGCTGACGGCGATGAAGTGCCGGAGCATTTGCGCCTGGCATTGGGCGCGGAGTTCGCCGAGTTCGGTCAGTTTCTTTTGCGCGTTGGCAGTGACGTTGGTGCCATCGGCCAGCGCCGCTTGGGCTTCGGATTTCTTCGCGGCGAGAAGCGCGCACATTTTTGCGCATTGCGGCATGTATCCCTCATGCAATTGCCGGATGCGCGCCATTTCGGCGGCATTCAGATGAAATTCATCATGCAACCAGCTCAAATCATCCGCCGGATTCGTCATGCCCATCACACAAGCCCGCTGGCTGACAAAGTATGAGCCTGCGAAGACCGCCACGCCCAAGGCCAGTGCGCCCAACACGATGATCAGCGAGCGATTCATGCATTAACGCAGTGGATTGGGAGCGACGACGGCGAGATAACGCGCTTGTGCATCCTGTTGTGCGACTTGCGTGCCTTGATATGTGCCCAACAAAACGCCCGCGAGCGCCAAGGCAGCGACGCTGGCAAATGCGAGTCGCGGATGCAGCATCAAGGCCGCAAGCGCGTCCAGCCAGGCAACGCTGCCAATGGACTTGGAAGATGCGGCTGCGTCTTCAATTCGTAGCCAGACATTTTCCTGAAAGCGCGGTGGCAACGCCGGAGCAATGCGCGATTCACGCAGGAGCATGCTGAGTTTGGCGTCAGCCGGATTGATATTTTCTTTGTTCATCGGATTTGGGGCGGCGGAGATTTTGTCCGCCGTCCATAGTTTACTGGCTTTGTTGTGCCGGGACAACCCGGCTGATGGTTTTATGGCGTTGTGCTCTTTGCCGCTGTTGACATGTGGCATCCCGACATGTTGGCGGGATTGCCGGTGCAAGCTTGAATCGCCTTCGGGCTGGCGGTCATGTTACGACAGTTCATAGTCGGATTCACGTCGTTAGCCACAGTGGCGACGGTGATGGTCTGGTTAGCGGCGGTGCGCGGCGACAGGGCAATTCCCGTCGCTGGTGCGGCCTGAACCACGGTGGTGCCGGAAACGCTCTTGATTTGGTTGGCTGCGGCACGCGGGGAAAGCGCAATGTCGCTGGCGTTGATGGTTATCGCGGCCAGGACTGCCGCGCCGATGGTTGTGAGGAGTATTTGTGTTTTCATGTTTTGTTTTTCAATTTTTGGCGGCGCTTTGTTTCGCGCCGCCGATTGGTTGTATCTGTCTTACCCCGGCGGGTTGGAAATCCCGCAGGAATTTTAGAGACGAACCATCCTCCGACGCTGAAAACATTTAAAAACACGTATTACATTGTTCCAGAATTCGTTTCGACTCCGAATTCCCATTGTGATATAATCCCCATTCCTTTGCGGGTCAGAATCGAATGGAAACGACGCTCTCACATGAACGGCTTAAGAAGTTCGTCAAACACGAACTCGCTGAAATTGAGAAGCCAGGAAACCCGGGCCAAATGTATCGTTTCACCGACCCACAAAGGCTAGCAAAAGCCCTCTGTGATTTTCTCGCATTCCCGGTTGATGAACCCACAGTCGATCGGCTCGAATCCACTTTCTGGAACGCTGTCGAGCCTCTGTTGGCCGAGGACTTGGCGGTTAGGTCCCTGCCAGATTGCGTGGAGAGGTTGGCAGCCACGTTCGAGTCATTTCTCAAGAAGATTGCATTCCTTCGCTACAGAGGCGACGCACTCCGCTGGAGTGGTGACGGTGCCAATTACGTTGGGCTTGTAAACACGACCTTGGCCGACCTTGTCCGCGGTTTGGTTGGCAAAACCAAAGCAGGTGTATCCGCTGCCGACCTGCTTGCTCCCATCATAGATTCCCGAGGAACCAAAGGTGCGATTTACGGCAAAGCGCGCGAGGTTCGCAACAACGTGCATCGTGCACAGGACTATTCGCTGGCCGAAACTATCGCGCTAGCGAGAACGGTACTGGCGTCCTATCTGTTGGCAGTCGAGGATAACAGTCAGCTCATCGAGCAAACGATCTATCCGCAATATCGCTATCTCCAAAAAGTCGTTGAAGCCTTTCGGTCGTGGGAAAGGCAATACATTGAACTGGAAGGGCAGGAGGAGGAATTCATGGCAGATATTGGCGTGCTGGAGCCTATCGCTGTCGAATGTGAATTTGATTTATCGTCGAAGGGTGAGGAAGATGATTTTGAGAAATCAAAACAGACCTCCGAAGATTCCGATCAGACTAGCGAATTGAAACCATTAAATCTTCGACGAAGAGCACCAATTTCAAAATTCGTAGAAGAATTTCAACGTTTGGCGGTGATTAGCGGTGGTGGCGGGGGAAAGACGACTACCCTTCAGCGGCTAGTCTTAGAACAAGCCCAAAAGCTCCTTTTGGATCCTTCAGTTGACTTGCCGATTCCTGTGTTCATTGAAGCGAACCGTTATTCTCGAACTTTCCGGTTTCTCGACTTGGTCGAGAGCGAACTTGGTATCAGCACTGATGAGGTGGAGAAATTTCTGAATGATGGGAAGCTCACACTCTTTTTCGATGGGTTGAACGAAATCGCAGCTCCATTGCAGCAAGAAGCACTGATTGATCTCAGAAATCTTCTCAAAAAATGGCCAAAGCCCAAAGTGATTCTCTCTTCGAGAAAATCTGGTTATCAGAACTTGTTTGAAATTCCGACGTTCGAACTTCAAGAATTAAACGACACGCAGATTGAACGTTTCCTCATTTTATCATTTGCCGACCCTCAATGGGGCCGCAAACTGTTTGCAACGCTCAAAAACAACTCGCAGCTTATGGAATGGGCGCGCAACCCTCTGCTGTTGCGAATGCTCAGTAAAGTTGCTGGCTCAGGCGATATTCCGCAAAACCGTGGGCAGATGCTGATGCGATTTATTTCATGGATTCTCAGTCGTGAAAAAAAAACTCGTTCTACCAACGTCGAAACAAAAAAAGATGTATTATCTCACCTTGCCTTCCAAATGCGCAAGGCAGGCAACGTGATCGTATTAAAACCGGTTGCTATTGAACTTATACGTGAAAAGTTAATTCAGCTTTCTCCCAACGTTGGTGCTAATGATTTGTTTCAGGAGTTAGTAGAAAATCGATTGCTTACACGAACTGAACGTGATGAGGTGCGCTTTTTCCATGAGTTAATCCAAGAATTTTTTGCTGCATTGGAGCTTACAAGACTTTTCATGCTGGATGCCAATTCAGTGACAAAACTTATGGAGGATTCAAGATGGGAAGAACCCATCATTTTAATGGCAGGTTTTTTGCCCCAGAAGGAAAATCTGATAAAAATCCTATGTCAAAACAATTTGTTGTTGGCGGCAAAATCCGTTGCCTCTTTGAGATTAGAATTCCCCCAGTTATTTGAATTTGTAAGGCACTGCGCAGCTGAATGCTTGGAAAGAACTTGTGCGGATATTGTTCGGCAAACTTGGACGAAAACGAACATTCGCGAAGTGGTAGGAGCTGTTTCGGTGCTTTGTGATGAAACTGCAATTCGTCTTTTGTGTAACAAACTCCCGTTTTTTGGAGTTTATTATTATGACAAGGTATTGAATGGACTTAGCTTTTGTGAAAAGACTTTGCTTTATCGTATACTTCTCGATCCTGCTATTTTTGAGAAATTGATGGCCAATAACTCTAAAAGAGAACAGCTTTTAGAACTTTGGTTCCGTATTATTGAGGATATATCTTCTACTGACGATATTGAGCAAGCCATCAAACTTTGTGAGGGAATGCCTTCAACAGCTACTTTACAAGTAGCTTGTGCTTTTGATCCTGCGATTGCATTGCGAGAAATTAATCCGTTTAGTCTTCATTTGGGAACAAAGGGACTTAAAAAACTCTTTTCCTTGGTTAATGCGGAAAAACACTGCGCCTTTCTGCGTGAAATAATCTCTGAAGAATTTAATCCTCTTCGTTTTAGCGCAGCCTTAAAATTGGCCACAATCAAAGACGCGACCGCATTGCATATTCTCATCGGCCAATGTCTTTTGGGCAGTGCATCCGAACAACATCTAGCGCTCAACGCACTGGCAACTTTCGAAAGAGATCAGATAAGTTCAGCGATTTTTGATATGCTTTCTAAAAATGAGGTTTCGCTGGAGCAACTTGCGACTTCACAACTCGCCACCCACATTGAGATAGATGAGAAAGTCCTCACAGCTGCGCCGGGATTCCACAG
Source organism: Verrucomicrobiota bacterium (assembly GCA_049521735.1). Lineage (GTDB taxonomy): Bacteria > Verrucomicrobiota > Verrucomicrobiia > Limisphaerales > UBA11358 > UBA11358. The sequence continues at coordinate 8,705 of JBEKON010000037.1, read as the reverse complement.
CTATTTTATGGGGTTGCTAAAATCTGAAAAAGAAGAATGCGTAAGATTTGCGCTCAAACAAATTGCAAGACTCAGTCTCGGCCATCTTTTTCGAGGTCATTTAATAAAAATAATTCGAGATAATAAAGAACTTCCAATTAAAATGCGGATGCGTTTATACGAAGCCTTAAAGGGGCAGTGTCTACAGGGTGTGATAATGCTCTTTGATTCTTCACGACAAATTGGATCGATTTGGTGCAACGAGACGCGGCAATTTTATTTCTTGCATGGAAGTGAAGTTTGGGAGCGCGACTCTGTGGTGATTTATGATGCTGTGGAATTTGAAGTTGCGACGGGACGAAAACCTAAAAAAGATTTTGACGCTATAAAGATAACCAAACTTTCACAACCAGTTTTCCGAGGGGTGATTGATAAAGTGGAGCCAGCGCGGCGCTTTGGTTTTGTTAAAACCAAAAAGGAGAATTCTATTTTCTTTCACTTTGACAATGTTTCTTCACAAGAAAATAGTAAAATAGTTCCAGGCGCACATGTAAGCTTCGTTTTAGTGCCTCGGTTAAAGGAGCCTCAGCATATGCAAGCGGTTCGAGTTCAATTAGCCGATTGCAGGTGAGCGGGGCCTTGCCATCGTTGATGGGGGTACTGTCATCGCTACGTTGCGGAAAATCCCGCGAAAACTTTTTTTGAGGGTTTTTTCGCAGTCTGGTGTATAATGGATGACATCATGCTGAAAGTTACTATGAAAACATTGAAAATGCTTGCGGCCCTTACGCTGACCATTCCCTTCCTCGCCATGCCGCTGACCGGCCGGGCGGGAGACACAAATTCGGCGGCTTCCACACCGCCGAAACCAGACCTACTGACCACCTGTCCTGTCTCCGGCGACAAACTTGGCGAGATGGGCAAGCCTTTGGTTTTTGTGTATCAAGGACAAGAGGTCAAACTTTGCTGTGGAGGCTGCAAAAGCATCTTCGACAAGGACCCTGCCAAATACATCAAGAAAATCCGTGAGGCCGACAAAAAGGACACCAAAAGTTAATCGTAAAAGATTAATAATTCTGTGGCGGGAAGCGTTCCCTGATGCCACAGTTATAACATGAAAACGGCGTTGGCCATCATTTGCAGTTTCCTGCTCGCGGGGGCGCCGTTTCTTTTGGCGCAAGCGGCGCCGCCCTGTGTCAAACAGAACCACGCCTGTTGCCATTGCGGTGGCAAGATGAATTGTTGTGCGGCGAAATCATTGCCTGATTCCCAACCCACGCCGGCGGTTCCGACGCAGTCCGGCAGTCAAAACCAGTTTTTGCTTCTCGCTCCACACGCTTTAGCCTGGACTTTGCTGAATAACGAAACGCATCCAATTTCTTTCACCACTCTCTCGCCGTCGTCAGTGACAGGCGCACCGCTTTACGCGCGGGATTGCGCCCGGCTCATCTGATTCATTTCTTTCCAAGCCCGTAGTGTGCCTTGAGTCGGCGCACCCCGGTGTTTCCTTTTGCTCCACGGAATTTTGTGCCCGTGAAATGCCTTTGATTCAGCCGTCTGCGCACAAACAGCGGCAATTAAAAAGAAAACAATTGAAATTATGAAAACGAAAACCATTTTGATTATCGCTTTGGCCGCTGTTCTCGGCGGCAGTGCCCTGTGGTTTGCGCCGCGCCGCTCAGTGGCGGCGGATGCCACATCCGCCGGTCGCAAAATCCTGTATTACACCTGCCCGATGCATCCGTCGGTCAAGGCGGACAAGCCCGGCGATTGCCCCGTCTGCGGCATGGCGTTGCAGCCGGTTTATGAAACAGCAAAAGGCACAAACACCCCGCCGGTGGCGGTGAACACCAACAAACTGCCGGCAGCGATGATGCCGGGCTGCTGTTCGCCCGGAGCGTGCCGTTGACCCGAAGGAAATATATGAAATCCAAAATCATTTTCATCGTCCTCGTCGCGGCGATTGTCGGCGCGGGTGCGTGGTGGACGGTTTCCCGCCGAACACCATCCACGCCGGGTGCCACGGTGCCCGCCGGACGAAAGATCCTTTATTACCAGAGCGCGATGCACCCATGGATCAAATCGGACAAACCGGGCAAATGCCCGATTTGTGGAATGGATTTGGTGCCGATTTACGCCGATGAAGGCGGCACGAATTCCACCGCTGGCGGAATCACCCTCAACGCCTCCAGCGTCACTGCCGTTCACGTCCAGACCGGGACGGTGGAACGTCGCATGCTGCGCCGCACATTGCGCGTCGCAGGCAGCATTGTATGGAATGAATGGACGCAGGCATGGTTCGAGTTCGACGCCTACCAGCGCGATTTGCCGTGGCTGAAAATCGGCCAGACCGTTGAAGTGACCGTGCCGGCCGTGCCGGATAAAACTTTCACGGCGCAAATCAAACTGTATGGCTCAAAGACATTCGCGGACGCGAAATTTGACGACACGGCGGACAGCACCAAGGTGCGCGCGGAAATTTCCGACCCGCCCATTGAGGTCAGCGGTTTCGGCTCACACAAGCTGTTTTATAATTTTTACGCCGAAGGCCGCGTGTTCGCGGACGCGCCGGACGTGCTGACCATTCCGCGCAGCGCGGTGATCTGGCCGGGCGGCCAGCCTGTCGTTTATGTGGATGACAGCGGCGGCCATTACGAATTGCGCGCCGTGAAGCTGGGCCGCGCCGGCGACGAATTTTGGGAAGTGCTCGACGGTTTGCATCAAGGCGAAAAAGTTGTCACCACCGGCAACCTGCTGATTGATTCCGAGGCGCAACTCGCCAACGGCCGGTAACCAACATTTTTATGATCAACCGCATCATCGAATGGTCGTTGCACAACCGCTTTCTTGTCGTGTGCGGTGCGGTGCTTCTTGCAGGCTTTGGCATCCACGCACTTTACCAGACGCCTGTGGATGCAATTCCCGACTTGAGTGAAAACCAGGTCATTGTTTACGCGGACTGGCCGGGACGCAGCCCGCAGGAGGTCGAAGATCAAGTCACCTATCCGCTGTCTGTCAACTTGCAAGGCATGGCCGGGGTGAAAACCGTCCGCGCCAACTCGATGTTCGGCTTTTCGCTCATCACGGTGATTTTCGACGACAAAATCGACAACTATTTCGCGCGGTCACGCGTGCTTGAGCGGCTGAATTATCTCGGCGACGTTCTGCCCGCCAATGTCACGCCAAAACTCGGCCCGGATGCCACCGGCCTTGGCTGGGTTTATGAATATTACCTTGCCGTTGATCCCACCCAATCGCCACAAGGCGGCTACGACCTCGGCCAGTTGCGCGCCATTCAGGACTGGTTCGTGCGTTATCAACTCAACTCCGTTTCCGGCGTCGCGGAAGTCGCGAGCATCGGCGGGTTCGCGCGGCAATACCAAATCGAAGTTTCCTCGCTGCGAATGCGGCAACTGGGTGTGACGCTGCAAATGGTCATGGACGCCGTGCGCCAGAGCAACCTCAACGTCGGCGGCAAAATCATCGAGGAAAACGGGATGGAATTCGTCATTCGCGGCATCGGGTTGGTGAATTCCAGCACGGATTTGGAAAACATCGTTTTGCAACTGAACAACAGCACGCCGGTTTATTTGAAGGATGTGGCGCGTGTTCAGATGGGCGGCGATTTCCGGCGCGGCGCGCTGGACGTGGATGGCCGGGAAGTCGTCGGCGGCGTGGTCGTGATGCGCACCGGCGAAAACGCGATGGCCGTCATCAACGACGTGAAGGAAAAAATCGCGCAGATTTCGCCGAGCCTGCCGCCCGGCGTCAGCATCAAACCGTTTTACGACCGCAGTGAATTGATCGCGCGGACGATTGACACACTCAAACATTCGCTGACCGAGGAAATCATCCTTGTCACGCTGACTGTCATCATTTTTCTCGCGCACTGGCGCAGCATCCTCATCGTTGCCTTGCCGCTGCCACTCTCGATTCTGGTTTCGTTCATTCTGATGAACCACTTCGGCATTTCATCGAACATCATGTCGCTTTCCGGCATCGCCATCGCCATCGGCGTGCTTGTGGACGCGGGGATTGTGATGACCGAAAACGTCGTTCGCCATGCCGAACAGGCTGAAAAGGAAAAGGGACGCCGGCTCAACGGGTCGGAAATTTTGGAAGTGACGCTTGTGGCCGCCAGGCAGGTTGGCCGGCCGATTTTCTTTGCGATGATGATTATCATCCTCGCCTTCGTGCCGGTTTTCGCGTTGAGCGGGCAGGAAGGGAAATTGTTTCGCCCGCTGGCGTTCACGAAGACCTTCGCAATGGCCGGCTCGACACTGCTGGCGGTGACGCTCGTGCCCGCGCTGTGCGCCATGCTCATCCGCGGGCCGTTTCAGGCCGAGGGGAAAAATCTGCTGATGCGCTTTTTGCTGGCCATTTACGATCCAATTTTGGACTGGGCATTGCGGTTCCGCAAAACGGTTCTGGGGCTGGCGTTGATGACGCTGGCGGCGGCGTTGGTTCTGGCCTTTGGTGTGCCGTCGAAAATTGTGTCTCAACTCTCAACCTTCAACCCTCAACTGGCAGCGAAGCTGCCGCACGGCATGGGCAGTGAATTCATGCCGCCATTGAACGAAGGCAGTCTGCTTTTCATGCCGGTGCTGCTGCCGGATGTATCGCTCACGGAGGTCAAACGCATCATGGCGTGGCAGGACCAGGTCGTCAGGCAAACACCCGAAGTCGAATCCGTTGCCGGCAAGCTGGGCCGCGCCGAGACCGCCACCGACCCCGCTCCGGTGCAGATGATTGAAACCACCATCATGCTCAAGCCAAAGTCACAATGGCGGCCGGGCATGACGGAACAAAAACTCATCGCCGAGCTGGCCGAAAAGCTTTCGCAAGTGCCCGGTTATATCCCCGGTTTTTTGCAGCCGATCCAAAACCGGATTTTGATGATCAGCACCGGCATCCGCGCACAGGTCGGTATCAAAATTCTCGGCGACAATCTGGATGCGATCCAACAAAAGGCCTTCGAAGTCGAGCGTGTCATCCGGAAAATTCCCGGCGCCGTCGGTGTGGCGGCCTCACGGATGCAGGGCAAACCGTATTTGAATATCGAATTGAACCGTTTTGCGATGGCGCACTACGGTCTGCGCGCGCAGGACGTGCTCGACGTTGTCCAGTCCGGGCTGGGCGGCGAAAATGTCACCACCGCCATTGCCGGTCGCGAACGGATTCCCATCCAAGTCCGGTTGCAACGCGACGAACGCGACGACATTGAACGTCTCGGCGACGTGCTGGTTGCCACGCCGTCCGGAAAATTCGTGCAACTCGGCCAGGTCGCGACCATTCGCCGCGTCATCGGGCCGGACGAAATTGACAGTGAGAACGGCCGGTTGCGCGTCTTCGTGCAGGCCAATGTGGAGGGCCGCGACCTCGGCGGTTTTGTGCAGGAAGCGCAGTCGCGCGTTGCCCGCGAAATCAAATTGCCACCGGGCATGACGATTGATTGGAGCGGCCAGTATGAAAACCAGATTCGCGCCGGGCGCACCCTGCGGATGATCGTGCCGGCGGCGCTGTTCATCATTTTCCTGCTGCTGTATGTCGTTTATCACAGCTTCAAGGAGGCGGCGCACGTGATTCTGGCCGTGCCATTCGCATTGACCGGTGGTGTTTTTCTCCAATGGCTGCTGGGCTACAACTTCAGCGTGGCCGTGTGGGTCGGTTACATTGCGCTGTTCGGCACGGCGATCCAGACCGGCGTGGTGATGGTGATTTATTTGCAGGAAGCGGTGGAAAAGAAACGCGCGCAACGCGGCGCCGCGTTCGACCGCGGCGATTTGCTGCAGGCGGTGAAGGACGGCGCGCGGCTGCGGCTGCGTCCGAAAGTGATGACGGTGGTGACCATTGTCGCAAGCTTGCTGCCCATCATGTGGAGCGCGCGGCCGGGTTCGGAAGTCATGCGCCCGCTGGCTGCGCCCATCATCGGCGGCATGGCGAGCAGTCTCGCGTGCATTTTAATTGTCACGCCGGTGATTTTTGCGTGGTTGCGGGAGCGGGAAATGAAAAGACAAATTTCCTAATCGCGTAGCGATGTTTTGATGGTAGCCGTGGGATTTATCCCACGGATTAAATGAAAGAAAATATCAACGTCGCGGAGCGACGCTTGAAATTAACCCCACAAATAACGTTCGTTGTATTCCACATCGTGACGGACAAGAAACGCCAGAAATTCCTCTTGGAACGTTTTCAACCGATGATGTTCGCGTTGGCTTTGGATATACGTCACGACTTCCGGCAGGTTGGATTTGCTCACGCTGAATGCTCCGTATCCGTCCTGCCATGCAAAACCGCGCATTCGCGGCAGGGCATCCTTGATCCATTTGGACGAGCCGCCTTTCAACAGTTGCAGGGCTTTGCTCACAGATTGTGTAGGTGGCAAAGCTAGTGCCAGATGAACATGATCCGGCATTCCACCAATCAACAAGGCTTTCATGCCGTTTTTGCGGGCAATGCCACCAAGAAATTTCCAAACGCGTTCCTCGATATCAGGTGAAATCCATGGCTCACGATGTTTGGTGCTGAAAATGACATGGTAATAAAGCGACGTGAACATGTTTGCCATGAGGCGAGCTTGGCAAATTGCTGGCTGTTTTTCAATCGCGTAGCGATGTTTCGATGGTAGCCGTGGAATTTATTCCACGGATAATTGAGACAAGTTCACCAACGTCGCGTAGCGACGGTTGAAGCATACCGGTGATTATCAAGCGTCGCTCCGCGACGCATGATCTTTTTGTTCATCTTGACCATGGGATAAATCCCATGGCTACCTTCGTGGGTCGCTCCGCGACCGTATCAACAGTTGCAGCCTATCTAAGTGTTAGGCCGCAATGATTGCATGTGACAAATGTAAAATGGGAAAATGGAAGGCGAAATAAATCGCCCAAGCACACATAGCAAGCCCGCCGATAACGAAGAAGAATACATAAAACCAAAACTCGGTTGGATTGTCCTGACGTGTATAAACCATAAATTTAATTCGCGCGTTAATCGCAATGGAACCCTTTCTCAAACCGTTGAATCCTCCGTAAAGAACCCAAATGCCGCTGGCCAAAAAAGCAATGAAAGCTGCGATGCCGGGGAAAAAATCATGAGCACCACAAAGGAAAAAATACCACCCAATGTAAGCCGAAATGCCAAGCTGGCTCGGAAGACTAGCGATGCGATGAAAGCAAGCCCCAACAACGCTATTGTGGTATTCGCTGTGTTCACGCGGCCTAACAGATAATAGGCTGCGCTGTTTGCAACCTATTCCATTTCATTGTTTTGATTTACCACGTTTTTGTTTCAGGCCGAGTTTCTTCTCCAATTTCGCGACGCGCTTGAGCAGTTCCGGCAGGAGTTGGATGGCAATCATCTGGCGTTTGGTTTGTTTGTCCGGCTGCGCGGGAATTCCCATCCATTTTCCGCCGTCGGGAATGTCACTCATCACGCCGGACTTCGCTACAACCGTGACTTGATTGCCGATTTTCAGATGCCCGGCAATGCCGACTTGTCCGGCAATCACGACATAGTTGCCCAGCTTGGAACTGCCCGCAATGCCGGCTTGCGCAACGAGCAGACAGCCTTCGCCGATTTCAACGTTGTGCGCGATTTGCACGAGGTTATCGATCTTCGTGCCTTTGCCGATGACCGTCGAGTCGAGCGCGCCGCGGTCAATCGTCACGCCCGCGCCGATTTCCACGTCGTCGCCGATGAGCACATTTCCAATCTGCGGCACTTTTCGGTGAATGTCCCCGTCTTGCACATAACCAAAACCGTCCGCACCAACCACCGTGTTGGCATGAATGCGGACACGGTGGCCGATTTCCGTGCGCGGATAAATAGTCACGTTGGGAAACAAATTGACGTCATCACCGAGTTTGGAATCATCGCCGACGAAGCTGCCGGCTTGCAAAACCGTTCGCGCGCCCATGCGCACGCGCTCGCCAACAACGCAGTGCGGTCCGATGTGTGCGCTCGCGTCAATTTGCGCGCTCGATGCGATGACGGCGGTCGGATGAATGCCCGCGGCAAATTTTTGTTCCGGGAAAAACAATGCAAGCGCCTTGGCAAATGCAATGCGCGCATTGGGCACACGGATTAAAATTTTATGCGCGGATTTGAAACGGTTGTCCGCGATAATTGCGGTCGCAGCGCTTTGTTCGGCACGGGCAAAATAGGCCTCATTTTCAGCGAACGTGAGGTCGCCGGCCTGCGCATGTTCTATGGGCGCAAAGTTTTTCAGGATGGCGGTATTATCTCCAACTGCCTTGCCACCAACGTGTTTTGCAACTTCTAATGCTGTAAATGGCATATTTTTGCTTTTGAATGCTTGCTCGTTGACTTACTCGTTGCGGCTCACTATAAAGACCGGCAGATTCAGTTCAATCCCTACTTTTTATGGCGAGGACCTTTCGTGTCGGCCTAATCGGCTACCGCTTCATGGGCAGGGCGCACTCGAATGCCTGGCGGCAGGCGCCACGCTTCTTCAATCTCAAGGCGAATGTCGAGATGCACACCCTATGCGGGCGCGATGTGGTAGGGGTGCAAATGGCGCGCGCACAACTCGGCTGGCAGAACGTCACGACGGATTGGCGCGAAATTGTCGAATCGCCTCTCATTGACATCGTGGACATCGTCACGCCGACGAATTTTCACGCGGAAATGGCGATTGCCGCGGTGAAAAACGGCAAGCACGTTTTGTGCGAAAAGCCGCTGGCGCTGAATCTCAAACAGGCCGA
>JBEKON010000036.1:0-19119 GCA_049521735.1 Verrucomicrobiota bacterium | reverse complement strand
CGCATGTCGGCAACGTTGGATTCCGCACCGCTCAAACGCTCGAATTTGCTTTTGGTCTGGCGCGCGATGATTTGCGCGAGCGACGTTTTGCCCGTGCCGGGCGGCCCGAAGAAAATCAGCGACTGGATTCGGTCGGCTTCGATGGCGCGGCGCAGCAATTGGCCGGGGCCGAGGATGTGTGTCTGCCCGGCGAACTCGTCAAGATGGCGCGGGCGCATTCGCGCGGCCAGCGGTTGATGGCGGGAAGGTCCCGGCGTGGTCGAAGCGCGCGGCTTTGATTCAGCCGGAGTTGCAAACAAATCATTGCCAGCCATGACGGCACGTTAGCAACTCTTCCGGAAGACGCCAATGAAGGAAACGGCGGAAAATTTTGATTCCAGGATTCTCGATTTCAAATCCACAATCGGCAATCGGCAATAAAAAACCCCACCCTTGCCGTGTGCGACATGATCCTTTGAACATGTTTTTACAACATGCGGAACCCGCCGGGCTGCTTTCGACTTCCAGTGAAGGCATGTCGGCCACAGTCACAGGTTGGCTCCATTGATCGTTTTACTACGGTTCAAGGATTTGTCTGCCAATCACGAACAGGGCAGGGTAAATCTGTTTTTCAATTCCAAAGAACAACGCGCGGTTTTCACTCACGCTTTCTCACCATTATATCGCCCAAGGCAGGAATTTTCTCAAGAATTTTTTTTTGGAAAATTTATTGTGGCGCCCTTGACAAACGCAAAAAGGTTTTCCGGAAAACGCATACTCCCGGTTGAAAACTTCCACTCGCCTTGACCGGTGGTTTGGGGCTAATCTCCCCGCCAGATTTTGCTGAACAACAAAGAAACAAAGCAACGAAGTTAAATTCATTCAGGCAGAGCCGCCTTCCTTTGTTGTTTCAATTGCCATGATGACCAGCTCGCAAATACGCCCGAGTAGCCAGGTCCGGAAGGACTTTCTCGACTTCTTCAAGTCGAAGCAGCATACCATCGTGCCGCCTTCGAGTCTGATGCCCGACTCGCCGAACCTGCTGTTCACCAATGCCGGCATGAACCAGTTCGTGCCGATTTTTCTCGGCCAGACCAAATGTCCCTATAAACCGGGTCGCGCCGCCGACACCCAGAAGTGCATCCGCGCCGGCGGCAAACACAACGACCTGGAAGACGTCGGCCTCGACACTTATCACCACACGTTCTTCGAAATGCTGGGGAATTGGAGTTTCGGGGATTACTTCAAAAAGGAATCGCTTGAATGGGGCTGGGAACTGCTCACCAAGGTCTGGAAATTTCCGGCCGAGCGTCTCTACGCCACCGTCTATAAACCCGGCAAAGGCGAACCGTCCGAGTTCGATCAGGAAACTTACGATATTTGGTCGGAAATTTTTAAGCGCGAGGGGCTTAATCCCAAAGACCATATTGTCTTCGGTGGCAAGAAAGACAGCTTCTGGATGATGGGCGACACCGGCCCGTGCGGCCCGTGTTCGGAGATTCATATTGACCTCACGCCTGCGGGCGACACGAAAGGCAGCCTCGTCAACAAGAACGACGCCCGTTGCATCGAAATCTGGAATCACGTCTTCATCCAGTTCAACGCGAATTCCGACGGCACGTTTTCGCCGTTGCCTGCCCGGCACGTGGACACCGGCATGGGATTTGAGCGTGCCACGAGCATCATCCAATGCACGAAAGGTTTTAAGGATTTTGCCAAGGCAAAAATCTCGAATTACGAAACCGACATCTTCCGTCCGATTTTCGACGAGTTGGAAAAGTTGAGCGGCAAGAAATACGCCTCGACGTTACCCAACGTAGGACAGGCTTCCAGCCTGTCTCAAACTTCAGATAAAAAAGATGGAGACAGGCAAGATGCCTGTCCTACGCAGGAACAAATCCAAGTGGACATCGCGTTTCGCGTCGTTGCCGACCATATCCGCACGTTGAGCTTTGCGATTGCCGACGGCATCCAGCCGTCGAATGAAGGGCGCGGCTATGTTTTGCGCCGCATCCTGCGCCGCGCAGTGCGCTACGGCCGCACGCTCGGCTTCCACGAACCGTTTTTCTACAAACTCGTGGACGTGCTCGCCGACACGATGGGCGACGTCTTCCCCGAAATCCGCAACAGGAAGAAATTCGTGAGCGATGTGATTCGCGGCGAAGAAGAAGCTTTCAATAAAACTCTTGATACAGGTCTGAACTTCCTTGAAGAAATCGTAAAATGGAAAACACGAATTTTACAAGTTCCTCGCAGCGCAGCATTTAATGAATTAAAAGAAAATCTGAAACAACTTCGCAACCAACATTTTGAAATTGTTGATGAAAGCAATGTCAAATGGCTTGAACAAAGTTATGACTCTGCTTTATCCCCTTTTCGCGCTTTTCTCGAACATGATTTGCGAGAGATGGGATTGATTTCTGATTCAAACGCGATTCTTAAAATTAAGCAAGCCTTTGGTGAATTTGGCGCATTTTGGTATGCAGGGAAAAAAAATGGAGTCAAAAAAGATGAGTTTGTCAGAAAGCTTGCAAAGGCTTTGCAGTGCGTCGAAGAAACATTGCCGCAACTGGAAACATTGCAGGGTGAAATTGCTTTCAAACTCTACGACACCTACGGCTTTCCGCTCGACCTCACGGAGTTGATGACGCGTGAGCGCGGCTTGACAGTGGACGTCGCCGGTTTTAACACGTTGATGGAAGAGCAACGAACCAGAGCGCGTGCCGCACAAAAAAAGACTGTGATTTCACTTTCGCAAATCGAGACCACCACACCCACGAAATTTGTCGGCTACGATAAACTGGAAAATCGCGCCAAGATTCTTGAAGTCGTCAGTTTGAAGGACAAAACTGCCGTCATTCTCAACACCAGCGCCTGCTATGCCGAGGCGGGTGGCCAGGTCGGGGATACGGGTGAATTGGAACACGGCAGCCAGCTCTGGCGCATCGTCAACACACAGAAGTCCGGCAACACTTGGCTGCATTTTCTTGAAACTGAAAACTTGAAACTTGAAACCCTGCCCGCCATCGGCAGCAGCGTCACTTTATCTGTGAATTCTCGACGGCGGGCAGCCGTCCAGCGTCATCACACCGTTACGCATTTACTGCACTGGGCGTTGCATGAAGTCGTGAGCAAGGAAGCTTCGCAGAAAGGCTCATACGTCGGGCCGGACAAGCTGACATTCGATTTTAGCAGTGCACCGCTCACGCCGCAACAGGTCGCCGATGTCGAGAAACTCGTCAACGAACGCATCCTCGAAAACGCCGGCGTGTCGTGGACGGAAGTGCCGTATGCCGACATAAAATCGCGCAAGGACATAAGGCAATTCTTCGGCGAGAAATACGGCGACACCGTTCGGGTGCTGCAAATTGGCGGTCACGCGAAGAAGTTGGACGGTTATTCCATGGAACTTTGCGGTGGTACGCATGTGCGAGCGACGGGTGAGATTGGTTTGTTCCGCATCGTCGGTGAGGGCGCGATTGCGGCGGGTGTCCGGCGCATTGAAGCCATCGCCGGTTTGGAGGCCTATCGCCAGGCCGCTGACGAGTTGCAACTCATCAGATCACTCGCGGGCAAGGTCAATTCACCGGTCGGCGAACTGGAAAAGAAAATCGAGTCGTTGGTTGAAAACCAGAAAGCGATGGAGAAACAGCTTGGGGCCGCACAACAACGCGAAGCGTCGAATGCCGCCAGCCGTTTGCTTGAGGAAATCAAAACCATCAACGGCGTGCCGTCCATCATTCACAATCTCGGCGCCGTGGACGCAGACTTCTTGCAAGCAGTCGCTGACTCCTTAAAAAGCCGCTTCAAAGGCGTCATTGTTCTTGGCGGGGGCCCGCAACGCGGCAACGTTGCAATTGTCGCCGCCGTCACGCCCGACTTCACCGCCAAAGTGCAAGCGGGCAAAATCATCCAGCAGATCGCGCCGATTGTGGGAGGCAAAGGCGGCGGCAAGCCGGATAACGCGCGCGGCGGCGGCAAGAACGCGTCCAAACTGGATGAGGCGCTGGCAAAGGCAAAAGCGTTGCTTGGAAATTAACCGAGCCGTTTCCGCAGGCTGTTGAGCTGTTCGGTCAACATGTTCGGCAGTTTGCCTCCGAACTTCGCATAGTTCTCGGCTATGTCCTCGGCTTCCTTCTTCCAACCTTCGATGTCCACCGCGAGCAATTGGTTGAGGTCTTCGGCGGGCAGATCCAGCCCGGATAAATCAAGCGCGTCCGGCGTCGGTAAATTTCCAATCGGCGTTTTTTGCGCCTTGCCGGTGCCCTCGACACGCTCACAAATCCATTTGAGCGCGCGGCTGTTTTCGCAATAGCCGGGCCAGAGCCATTCGCCAATGTCGTTCTTGCGAAACCAGTTTACGAAATAAACCTTCGGCAGCTTGTTGCGGTCGGTGCGCTGCGCGAAGGAAAGCCAGTGCGCGAAATAATCGCCCATGTGATAACCGCAGAATGGCAGCATGGCAAAAGGGTCCCGGCGCAACACGCCGGGTTTACCGAGCGCGGCGTTGGTGGTTTCCGAGCCGCAAGCCGAACCCATGAAAACGCCGTGTTCCCAATCGAACGCTTCGTTCACGAGCGGAATCGTGTTTGGACGGCGTCCGCCAAACAGGATTGCCGAAAGCGGCACGCCTTCGGGGTTCTGCCAGTCGGGATCAATGACCGGACATTGCGCCGCCGGCGAGGTGAAACGGGAATTTGGATGCGCGCCCTTTTTGCCGCCGGCCGGCATCCATTCGTGGCCGTGCCAGTCAATCCCTTTTTCCGGCGCGGGCACGCCCATATCTTCCCACCACACGTCGTTGTCGTGCGTCAGCACGACGTTGGTGAAGATGCTGTTTTTGGCAAAGGTGGCGAAGGCGTTCGGATTCGACTTCATCGAGGTGCCCGGAGCAACGCCGAAAAATCCGGACTCCGGATTCATGGCATAGAGACGTCCATCTTTGCCAATCCGAATCCAGGCAATGTCATCGCCAATACACGTCACTTTCCAACCCGGCAGCGTCGGCTGCATGATGGCGAGATTGGTCTTGCCGCAGGCGCTGGGGAAGGCGGCGGCGATGTAATATTTTTTCCCCTTCGGCGAGGTCAGGCAAAGGATGAGCATGTGTTCCGCCATCCAGCCTTCGCGTTTGGCAACCACCGACGCGATGCGGAGCGCGAGGCATTTTTTGCCGAGCAGCGCGTTTCCGCCATAGCCGGAACCGTAAGACCAGATCGAAGGTTCGTCCGGGAAATGAACGATGTATCTCTTTTTCGGGTCCGGCTCGCAGGGCCAGGGAACATCTTGCTGGCCGGGTTGCAACGGCGCGCCGACCGAGTGCATACAGGGGATGAAAGTTCCCTCAGCGCCCAGTTTGTCGAGCGCAACCTTGCCCATGCGCGTCACGATACGCATGTTGACGACGACATAAGGCGAATCGGTGATCTCGATGCCAATTTTGCAAATCGGCGAGTCAGGCGGCCCCATTGCGAACGGGACCACATACATCGTCCGGCCTTTCATGCTACCTTTGAAAAGGCCGAGCAATTTTTGCTTCATCTTGGCGGGGTCGGCCCAATTGTTCGTAGGCCCGGCTTCTTCCTTGATTTTCGAGCAGATGAACGTCCGGTCTTCGACGCGCGCCACATCGCTGGGATGCGAGCGGGCAAGATAACAGCCCGGACGTTTTTTGGCGTCGAGTTTGATGAACGTGCCGTTCTTGACCATCAAATCGCACAGCGACCGATTTTCCGCGTCCGAACCGTCGCACCAATGAATGCGTTCCGGCTGGCAGAGGTCGGCCATCTCTTGAACCCACGTCAGAACTTTTTGGTTCGAAGTCGGAAAATTTGTTTTGTCCATCATGTTTTGCATCACTTTTCTCAAAAGAAATCGGGGCACACTGCCAGATGAGCATCGGTTTGAACAGTCCAAATTGCGTTTTTGTGCGTTCCTTTTGCGTCGCGCCGCGCCCGGTAATGTACTAAAAATGAATTGGCCGTGAATTCATCGTCTGCCAACCGCACTGCGGGCCACGAGGCCGATCCGTGCCTCGCGCGTTCGGTCGTGGACACGCTGGCTGAAGAGCCGACGCTCGAAGCGGTGACGATTGACCGCGCGCACCGGAAAATTTCCGTCGCGACCCTCGGCCGCGCCGACGTGGCCGGGCTGACGGAACTCATCACGACAAAATTTCAAGCGGCCCAAGCCGCCGACACCGGCCGCACGTGCTCGTTGCTGAGCGGCGTGGGCGATTGTCTCACGTGTGAAATGCCGTTATCCGAAGAGGAACAGGGAAAAATCATCATCCGGAGTGACGGACCAACAACGACCATCGCGCGAGCCACGTGTCCGACCGCACCCAAATTCTGGCGCTGGCGCGACATTCCATTCCCGAAAGTTGTCCAACGTGACGTCGAATTTCTTGAACACGTCGGGGAGCTTGACGAATGGAAACCGCAACTGGCCGTCGCCATTTTATGCGGTGTTTTTGGGCTGACCGGATTTTTTTCACCCGCTGCGTTAAAGGTTTTTGCTTATGCCGCGGCGTATCTCGCGGGTGGTTTTTATCCGGCCAGGGAAGTTTGGAAACGGCTGCGAAAACGGACGATTGACGTGCATTTTCTCATGCTTGCCGTGGCCGCCGGTGCCGCCACCATCGGCGCATGGGGCGAAGGCGCGACGCTGCTGTTTTTGTTTTCGTTTGCCGGCGCGCTTGAACATTTCGCGCTCGGTCGCACGCAAAAGGAAATTCGCTCGCTCTTCCGCGACGCGCCGAAGGTCGCCACGGTGGTTGACGCCCGGGGCAATGAGCGCGAAGTCAAAGTCGGGCAGCTCAAACCCGGAATGCGCCTTTTAATCAAGCCCGGCGCGCAATTTCCAGTGGACGCCGAAATCGCCAAAGGCAGCACCGCCGCGGACGAATCGAATCTCACCGGCGAAGCCACGCCCCTCGAAAAAAACGTCGGCGACACCACGCTCGCCGGCACGATCAATCTTTGGGGTGCGGTCGAAGTCATCGTTACGCGGCCAGCCGCTGAGAGCGCGTTGCAGAAAATCATCATGCTTATCAAGGACGCGCAGCAGCGAAAAGCGCCCGCGCAACAGTTCACTGACAAATTCGGCACCTATTACACCTACATCGTGCTTGGACTGTCGTTCGCGATGTTTTTCGTGTGGTGGCTCGCGCTTGGCTGCGTGCCATTCAAATCCGCCGTTGAGTTGCACAGCGCGTTTTACCGCGCCATAACGCTGCTCGTGGTGGCATCGCCGTGCGCGCTGGTGCTTTCGATTCCATCGGCAGTGCTCGCGGCCATCGCCTGGGGCGCGCGCCACGGCATCCTGTTCCGGGGCGGCGCGGCGGTGGAAAAACTTGCCGGGGTCAACACCGTTGCGCTCGACAAAACCGGCACGCTCACCACCGGCGAGTTGCGCGTTGAAAAAGTCGAAAGCTTTCCGCCCGGCCGCGAAGCCGAAATTGCGCGGCTGGCTTACTCGCTCGAAAAACTTTCCACGCATCCGCTCGCCCGCGCCATCACGCGGCATGGCAAACAGCAACAGCTGGAATCGGTTGCCTTCGGACAATTTGAATCCGTCACCGGCCAGGGTTTGCGTGCGAAACATGACGGCAGGATGTGTCAGCTCGGCGGACGCGGCTGGATTGCGCAAGGCCCTCACGCCGGCGCCATCGAGCGCGTGACCGCGACCGGAGCCGGTTTTTCCGAAGTCTGGATCGAGGAAAATGAACTGCTGGGTCGCGTCATCCTGCGCGATGATATTCGTCCGCAAGCCGCATTGGTCGTGGAAGCATTGCGCAACGAAGGCCTGCGCACCGTCGTTTTGACCGGCGACCGCAAGGCGACCGCCAAACATTTGCGCGATAAATTGAAACTGGACGACGTGCGCGCCGAATTGAAACCGGAACAAAAGGTCGAAGCGGTTCGCGCGTTGAGCGGGCAGGGGAGGAAAGTCGCCATGATCGGCGACGGCGTGAACGACGCGCCGAGTCTGGCCGCTGCGCACATTGGCGTGGCGATGGGCGCGCGCGGAGCGGACGCGGCTTTGGAGCAGGCGGATGTGGTGCTGATGCACGACAGGCTGGAAAATTTTCTTGCCGCGTTTCGCCTGAGCCGGCGTGCGCGCCGTATCATTCGCCAGAATCTTGTCATTTCACTCGGCACAGTCGTTGTGCTGGTGACGTTTGCGATGCTCGGGAAAATTCCCCTGCCGGTCGGCGTGGTCGGTCACGAAGGCAGCACGGTCGTCGTCGTGATGAACAGTTTGCGATTGCTTTTCGGCGGCTACAACAAGGATGCTTGAATTACGGATGAAACGCGGATTGAATGCGGAAATGATCGCATCCCTTGCCCTGTCCCTCTCCCCGCCAGGCGGGGAGAGGGTGTCCGGCAGGACGGGTGAGGGGATCGTTTTTGGTTTTTCCGACTCGTTTCTTTTAGGCATTGTCGGAGACGGTGAATGATAAACCCGTTTCGAAAATTTGTTTCTGAACACACCCGGCTTTTCCAAAGCGGAAAAAAGTTGCCGACGGGTCGTCCAAAAAAATTCCCGCGGCATCGAAAGGTGCCGGACAACGCGCCGAAAGTATTGATTTTCTCGCCGCATCCGGATGACGAATGCATCGTTGGCGGGCTCGCGCTGCGGCTGTTGCGGGAGGCGAAGTGGAACATCATCAATGTCGCCGTGACGCTCGGTGGCAAAAAGGAACGGCGCAAAGAGCGTTTGCGCGAACTGCAAAATGCCTGCGGTTTCCTTGGCTTCGGTTTGATTCCGATTGGTTTGGAGAAAGTTAATTCAACCACTCGCCAAAAAAATCGCGGGTATTGGATGGCGGCGGTTGAGCAAATCAAAGACGTCCTGCAGGCGAACAAGCCGCGCGTGATTTTTCTTCCGCACGAGTGCGACGGCCACGGCGCGCACATCGGCGCGCATTTTTTGGTTTTAGATGCGCTGAAGAAAATGCCGCGCAGTTTTGAATGTTTTGTCGTCGAAACGGAATTTTGGGGGCAAATGACGGATCCAAATTTGCTCGTCGAATCGAATGCGGAAGACGTGGGCGATCTTGTCGCGGCGCTGGCGTGTCATGTCGGCGAGGTGCGGCGCAATCCGTATCACGCGCGGCTGCCGTCGTGGATGCTCGACAACGTGCGGCGCGGCACGGAACTGGTTGGCGGGCAGGGCGGCGCGGCGCCGGATTTCACGTTCGCCACGATTTACCGGCTCCGCAAGTGGACGCGAGGCCGGCTGACAAATGTGTTGAAAAATGGAAGATTTTTGTCGCGCTCTAAAAACCCCGCCGGACTTTTTTGATGAAAACGAAATTCATGCGCGAGGCCATCCGTCTCTCGCTCCAAAAGATGCGCGGGAATCACGGCGGGCCGTTTGGCGCGGTCATGGTGCGTCGCGGCAAAATCGTCGGGCGTGGGTGGAATCAGGTCACTTCGGCCAACGACCCGACGGCGCACGCGGAAATCATGGCCATTCGTGAAGCGTGCCGCCGTCTCAAGACGTTCCGGCTCGACGATTGCGAGCTTTACGCGAGTTGCGAGCCTTGTCCGATGTGTCTGGCGGCGGGTTATTGGGCGCGGCTGCGGAAGATTTATTATGCCAACACGCGGCGCGACGCGGCGGCAATCGGTTTCGATGATGATTTTCTTTACCGCGAAGCCGCCCTGCCGGTTTCACGCCGCAAAATTCCCATGAAACAACTGTTCCGTAACGAAGCGCTGAAGGTTTTTGCGGAATGGAAAAGCAAGCCGGACAAAATTCAGTATTGATGTATCAGTTGTCGCCTACCGATAGTTCTTGTCGTCCACCTGGCTAAGATCAATTCCGTCCTTGAAGACTCCAACCGTCACAGCCGCGAAGGTGAACACGCTGGTTCCAGCTTCCAGATGTCCGCCGAACGCCTTGTCGGGATCGGACATCGTGATGTGGGCGTGAACGCGGCCATTAATCACATAGCCATTCATGCTTACGATATCGGCCGGGCCATTGGGATTTTTCACAAAGATGTTTTTGGAGGGAAAAGTGCCGTTGCTGACTGTGTGGTAACAATAACTTCGGACCGAGCCGATGCCGGACAGGATGACGCCGTTTCGGATTTTGTTCTCCTTGACCATGCGCTCCAGACCGGCCAGCAGGTCGGTTTGATATTTGAAGCGCAGCACCAGAATCCGATCGAATTGCCCGCTGAGCGCATAAACATCCGGCACCGTGTCGCTGTTCGGTTTGGAATCCACAGCGGGTGTGGTGACGTTGGTCACCTCGGTGCGGACCGGCTGGGCCGCCGCCAGATTGATGATCGCCAGAAAAGCCAGAATCTGAATCAGTTTGCGCATAAGATGTCTCCTTGTTTTGTGGGTGATGGTTAAGTTGTATTAAAGGTAAACAACAACAAGCCCCAGCGCGGTATTAGCGTCACGGCTTTTCTGTCTCCGTCTTCTTTTGAGGCGAACTCGCCCACAAGCCGACTCTCTGCTGCTTGGCGCCTGCCTCTAGTGCGATCAGCCTCTGCAAATGTGCCGCTGCCTTCTCGCCCGTGGGCAAATTCGGTTGAACGCCCTTGATCCGCGCCAACCCCTGGCTGACCAAAAGCTCGTCCAGAGCGTTGGTGCCCACCAGCACAAAACCGTAGTAGCGCAGCTCCCGGCTGCGACCGGCGGCGCTCGCCCAACGCGTCCAAACGGTGAAGGGCTCCCGCAGCCTGTCGCGCACGACGTCTCTGGCCGTCCGGCCTCCCTTCATGGTCTCGTCCAAGGTGACGCCGAAATACTCGCTCTGCTCACTGGTGCGCTCCGGGTAGCGCAGATTGGTTTCCGGCGCGTCCACAAAGTAGAGGCGCAACAGAAATTCGTTGGTGCCGCTGCGCACGTGGAAGCTGTCGCCGTCGTTGTCGGCGTTGGCGATATACTGGCAATTGGTGAGCATCACCCAAGGCTTGGCCTCGGCACCGAAGCCCTGCCACGCGGTCAGGCACACCGAGAGTGCAATGACTTGTGCGAGTAATGACGATGACCTGCTCATGTGCGAATGATGCCTAACGACGAGAACTGAGCCACGCCGGGTCAAGGATGTCAACCACGAAGCGGCCATCCCGCGTTGGCTCCAGCGAGGTGTTAAGCCACGTCATTCGTCTCTCACTTGCCATATAGACCGATACTAATCAATTCACTCACATCTTCGTATTCCTGACCGTATGAAACGTTCTCAAGCTTCGTAATCTCATGAATGTCGAGATAGCCATCGCTCTGGGCTACCCCATTCAGACCATACTCTTTGCCATCGGGTGCGACAAAGATAACCTCACTCCGTCCCTGCGAGACGTCGCGCTTGTAGATGTACCCGCTAGTGACAGTTAGTGGCCAGCGGTCACCAAGCTCCTCTGCGCTCACAGGAATCTTCTTGGGAGCGGGCGTGAACAAACTACGTGTGCCCTCAATGAGAAAAATAAATGCAAGGAGAAGGAACACGAGAGCGGCAATCGTCAAAGCACATCCCATGCAGCCGGACGAATGCGATGATGACGATGCGCTGTGCGTGGGTGTAACAGCGCGCCGCGTCGGTGACGGCTGAATCAGGACGGGAACAGCTAAGACAATATCCGTGCTGCAATGTGGACAAGCGATACGCTCGCCAACGCCGTGGGCTGGAAACTCAATGCCACCGCCACAATGCGGGCAGGACATATTGAGAAATTGACTGTCCATGTGCTCGATAATTAGCGTGCGCGAGTGGCCTAACGATCCAAAGCTGAGCCACGGTCACCGGAGCCTGACTCTCGCTTGCAATGATGATGTCCAAGTTTCATCTGACGGTCAAAACTGAAACGGCGGTGGCCGTTGGCTCCAGCGCGGTGTTAGGCAGCATCTTTGTTATGATTCGGGTTCCCATCTAATCTCGGGCAGTTTGAAAATCGCTGTCCAGAAGCCACCCTCGTAACGCAGCCAACCAGAATGCTCTTGGCCTTCCTGGTCACGAATGCGCACATAATACTCCGTCTGCAAGCCTCCAAAGAACTTAAATATACCCTTGGAAAAAGGCTTAAGCGTGGATTGCAGAATCTGGAATTTATTTTTCTCCGCCCAGCGGCGTAAAAGCAACTTCGACCGTGAAAAACTCCAAATCACGTAAGCGAAGCCTCCAACTCCAAAGACGAGTAGCAATGTATAAGTGATGGCGACCATTTGATTGATGTCAGATTGTGCGTTCATAATGTGAGTGTGTTTAATGCTGCCTAACGTAGAAAGCTGAGCCACCGCCGACCGACGACGTGAATCCCGACTTGTCGGGAAACGAAAGCGCCAACGGCGGTTGGCTCCGGCGATTTGTTGGGCGGTTTCCCAATTGCAGGGTGTTCTACCATCTGAGCCTCCCCTCATTCATTGCTGAACTCCACTCGGATACCCGAACAAACAACGGCAATCACGGCAGGTACTTCTTTCGCATTAGCTCGACCTCCGTGGCGTGCTTCTGAGCAAGTGCTTGTTGCCGGGATAGTTTCGATTCGATCTGAGGCAGGGCTTTTCTCCTGACCCATTCGCGAACAAACTTGACTGTAGCCGGACTGACTTCATACCGCCAAGCGGGAGGTTTCAAATGGGACTCGCGGCGGTTTCGGTACGAGCGTTCCACTAGCACTTCGGTATTGAGCCTGATGTTGATGGTCGCTGCATCCGAGGACGAGTAGATAAACGTGGTGAGTTCGCCGTCTTCTACGCGACGAACAAGGTTCATCTCAAGCCACCATTCATTCACGTCTTTCAAGACACTCACTTGCAATGGGTCATCTGGATTGCCCTTGTATGTCGGGGTGAGATCCTCGGCGCGCGTAAGCAGTTTTTTGACTTCTGGGTCTATGCGATCTAACAAGCCCATTTTGGTTCTCCATTGTGCGCCTAACAATGAGTCGAGCGCATTATTGCGGTCTAACATTGTTGTTTTGGTTTGACTATGAATCCGTTTATTGTGCTGTCAACGCTGATGTTTGATGGAATTTCAGGTCGTCCAGTTTCGGCGGGAAATACCGCACAGGAATGATCTTTAAGGGCGGGGCAAACAGCGTTTGGAAAATCGAATATAAACGGCAAACTTAAATTTCCGCCAACGCATTCTCTTTCGTCCCGGCATTTCGATTTTGCACGTCCTCCCTCAACCCGGCCTTCTCCCCACGGAGAAGGAGAATCGTTCGCCATCCCTTTGAAAATTCGCGCGCCGGGATTTGCCGGACACTCCTCCGCAAAACCAAAACCGGATGGTCTTGGACTGTCCACCCTCCGTAGCAGAGCTACTGCGGAGGACGGGCGGTAGTCCTCTGCCGCTTTGGGGACATGACTGGCCAACGAAAGCGCCGGAGGGCCGGTGCACTCCAAGACGCTATCGCGCCATTTTCCGCCCCGGCATATTCGCATCGCGGAACATTTAACGCGGAAAGAAGCGTTGCTGACACGCGATTTCGGCGATAAAGTGCCGCCATGCTGCAAACGGTGTCCGACACCAAACCAGTGAGCGTTCGCGCCGGCGAGCGTGAAGTGCATCTCGTCGCCTATCGTTTCATGCTGCTGGCGCGCGTGTTGGACGACAAATTCGCCTCGCTTTGGCGCGCCGGAAGAATCCACGGCGGCGTTTTTCTCGGCCGCGGGCAGGAAGCGTTGAGCGCGGCAATCGGCGTTTCGCTCAAGAAAGGCGACGTGTTCGCTCCGCTGATTCGCGATGCGGCGGGGAGATTGGCGTTCGGCGAATCCGTGCTGGACGCCGCACGCACGTATCTTGGCTCGGCGCTCGGCCCCATGCGCGGGCGCGATGGAAACGTTCATCGCGGCAAACCCAGGGAAGGTTATCTGCCGATGATCAGCCATCTCGGCGCGATGATTTCCGTCGTCAACGGTGTGTTGTTCGCGCGCCGCATGAAAGGCATCGGCGGCATGGTCGGCGTCGCCAGCATCGGCGACGGCGCCACGTCCACCGGCTCGTTTCACGAGGCGCTCAACCAGGCTGCCATTGAAAAATTGCCGCTGGTTCTGGTTGTGGCTGATAATCACTACGCCTATTCAACGCCGACCTCCCGCCAGTTCGCCTGTGAAAATCTTGCAGACAAAGCCATTGGTTACGGCGTTGAAGTCCAATCGGTGGACGGAACGGATTTGAACGCATGCCTGAAAGTTGTCGGCGGCGCCGTCGCGCGCGCCCGCGCCGGTCACGGCCCGCAACTGGTTGTCGCCACATTGCTCCGGCTCTGCGGCCATGGCGAACACGATGATGCGGGTTACGTTGACCCGAAATTGAAGGCGTCGCCGGTCGGACGCGATTGTCTGAAGGTCGCCGGGGAATTTTTGCTCCGCCAAAAATGGGCGGACACCGCATCGTTGAAAACGATGCGCGATGAAATCGTCCGCGAAGTCGAAGAAGCCGTTGCCCAGGCGCAACGCGAGCCCGCGCCCGATCCGTTTGTGGAAGATTGGCGCGCAATTTCAACCGGACATTTGAACGAAGGGCTCGAGCAGGGTTAACCATTTACTCCGTCCTGTGAGCATCACCTATCTTGAAGCCATTCGCGAAGCGCAGGCTCATGCATTGCGCGATGACCCGCGCGTGTTCATTTACGGGCAGGACGTCGGCGCGTTCGGCGGCGCGTTCAAGGCCACGAAAAATCTGGCGAAGGAATTTCCCGGTCGCGTTCTCGATTCGCCCATCAGCGAGGACGCCATGATGGGTCTGGCCGTCGGCGCGGCGATTGAAGGCATGAGGCCGATCATCGAAATGCAGTTCGCGGATTTTTCCACCACCGGTTTCAACCAGATTGTCAATCAAGCCGCGGCGCTTTTCTGGCGCACAAACGTGCCATGTCCGATCACCGTGCGATTGCCTTTCGGGGGCACGTCGGGCGGCGGGCCGTTTCACAGCCAGTGCATGGAAACCGTGTATGCGCATTATCCGGGATTGATTGTGCTGACGCCCGCAACGGTCGAAGACGCTTACAGCATGTTGCTTGAAGCGGTGGCGATTGACGACCCGGTGATTTTTTGCGAGCACAAATTTCTTTATTACCATCTCAAAGCCGAAAAACTGCCAAGCGAAGCCCTGCCTGTTGGCAAGGCGCGAATCGCGCGCGTCGGCCGCGACATGACCATCGTTGCCTACAGCGCCATGGTGCATGAGGCGCTTGAAGCAGCGAAGGAGCTTTCGCCCGAAGGCTGGGAAGTTGAAGTGGTTGACTTGCGCTCCATCAAACCGCTTGACACCGACACCGTCATGGCCAGCGTCGCGCGAACGGGACGATTGCTCTGCGTCGGTGAAGCGTGGCCGTGGGGCGGGGTGACGGCGGAAGTCATCGCCCGTGTCACGAGTGAAGGATTTGGTTTGCTCGATGTGCCACCGCAACGACTCAATGCCAAGGACACACCCGTGCCGTATCATCCCAATTTGTGGACCGCGCACCGTCCCACTGCACACGCCGTCGCCGCCGCCGCGAGAAAATTGTTACGACTATGATAACTCTTGAACCACAAAGACGCGAAGAAGCGAAGTTGACGGAAAATTCAATAATGAAATCTTTGTGTCTTTGTGCCTTCGTGGTTTGATTTTATGCCTTCCATTCCCATCATCATGCCGCAGCTCGGCGAGTCCATCGCCGAGGCCAACATCATCAACTTTCTTGTCAAGCCCGGCGACACTGTTGAAGCCGGCCAGGATTTGATTGAAGTCGAAACGAACAAGGCCAGCATGACCGTCACGTCGCCTTGTCGCGGGCGCATTGAAAAGTTCACCGTGCAACTGAACGAAAGCTACGCCGTCGGCGCGGCGCTCGGCCACATTGAAGCCACAAACGAAGAAGCGGCGCGGCTCGGTCTGGCGATTTGCACTCCAGCCAAAGCGGGCGACGCCGGGCACGTTTCAAAGCCGGATGCGAACGGCGGCAGGAACCGCGTGCGGCCGACCGTGCGCGGATTGCCCGTGCCGGCGAACGCGGCGGGTGCAAGCTATCTTTCGCCGCGACTCAAGGCGCGCATGATTGAACTCGGTTTGAGCGCCGCCGATCTTGCGGGCGTCGCGGGCAGCGGCGCGGCAGGGCGCGTGACCGTTGAGGATTTTGAAAAGTTCATCGCGCATCTTGAAAAACAAAAAATAAGCCAGGCCTCGTCGATGCGCGTGGCTGTGGCCGATGCCATGCGCCGCAGTTGGACGCGCCCGCTGGCAACCGTCGGACTTCCGGTCCAACTCGATGCGCTGCTGGCGCATCGCAAAGCGTCGGACCCAAAGCCCGGCCCGGCACTTTACGCGCTGCGCGCGCTGGCCATTGCGCTTTCGGAAAACAGCGCTCCGGCCGGCCGGCTCGTCGGCAGCAAAATCGTCCATCCATCGGCGATTGACGTGGGGGTTGCTGTTGAAGCCGAGGACGGCGTGCTCGTGCCGGTGATTCGTAACGCGGATAAAAAGCCATTGAAAGAATTGGTGCCGCATTACAACAAACTCATCGAGCTTGCGCGCGCGCAGAAACTTCCGGCGGAAGCCACCGGCGGTTCGATTGCAACGGTGACAAACTACGGCACGTTCGGTCTGATTTGGGCGACGCCGATTCCGTTGCCGGAGCAGACGCTCGTGCTCGGCATGGGCGCGGGCCGGAGAATGCCGCATTGGGACGAAGCCAAAGACCGGTTCGTGCCCGTCATGGAAGGTTACCTCACGTTGAGCTTCGACCACCGGGTGCTCGATGGTGGCGCGGCGGGGCGGTTGCTCCAGCGCATCGTGGATTTGATGTCGAAGCCGGAAAAATTATGATGGGAGGATCGGCATTTTGCCGGTCCATTTTTATTTGGGGACGGCGACCCGGGCTTCGCCAAAGGCTACGCCGAGGCGGGCACGCCGTCCCTCCCGGTTTCTAATTATTTTCCGCCTCAAATGTCGCGACGATTGGCCGATGGTCTGAACCAACTCCCCAGTTCGGCATTGTCAGCACATAAGTCTCGTTCTTGACCCAATCGCTCACCATCGCGGGGCTCAATAATATGTAATCCATACGGCTGTAAGTGTCTTCCTTGCCGTAGTAATACGTCCACGTGATGTCGCACGGGGCAAACCAGGGTTTTTCAGCGGGTGTGTTGTCCCCGTTCCGCTCGGCAGGCCGTGTGTCGGTGAGTTCGAATCTTCCATGACCGATGATTTTTTTGATCGAATCCGAGCTTTTCACGTCGTTGAAATCGCCGAGGACAATCAGTTTTGCATTCGGGTTCGCCTTGAAATGTTCGTCAATAATGCCGCGCAGAATTCTGGCTTCTTCGAAGCGTTCCTCGGCTTGGTCGGCGTCGGGCACGGGTCGGCGCGATTTCAGATGCGCGGCAATGAGCGTGAATGTGAAATTTGGAGCGGCGCGAATGTCCACTTCGGCAAAACCGCGGCTGACGCGGAACTGGCGTCCATCGAGCAGAAAAACGTCGTTCGTGTACGGATGACGGGCGACGATGGGCAGCTTGCTCAAAACGGCCACGTGGATGTTCGTGTCCATCCCGCTGATAAATTCCCAATATGGATAATCCGCGCCCTCGGCTTTTAGCGAGGCGCGCAGTTCCATGAGCGCGTTGGTGCCGCCCATTTCTTCGAGCGCGAGCACGTCGGGATTCAGCGCGCGAATGCTTTCGCGGACTTTGGCGCGCGCCTCAACGGGTTTGGCCTGCGGACGCGATTCCGTCGGCTGGTCGAGATAATTTTCCACGTTATAAGTGGCCACGCGAAATGTGTCCGCCCCGAAGGCAATCGAACAAAACAACGCAAACTGAAGCAGGATAAACTGAAACCAAAAACGTTTTGGCACGGGCGGCAGGATAAACGGGATGTTAAGACGGGTCAAAAAATTTTTCGATGAGATGAAGCGTTTGCAAATTTCGCCCGCGCTGCTACTGTCTCCCCGTGCTGAAAATCAGCCAGAACGGAATCGCGTTCCGCGCGGCCAGGCGAAAGGTCGCGGCGGGAAAATTGCATGACAAGCAGAGCGAGTGCGACCACCGTGAGTTGCGGGTGGACAAGGTGGGCGTGCGCGGGCTGCGTTTTCCGATCCAGGTGCGCGACAAGGCGCGCAGCGTGCAAAACACGGTGGCCACCATCGGGATGTTTGTGGATTTGCCGAAGGAATTCAAAGGCACGCACATGAGCCGGTTCATCGAGGTGCTCAACGCGCACGGCAGCATCATCCATGTGGAGAACATCCGCGAAATCCTTTACGCACTGCAGAAAAAATTTCACGCGGCCATATCGCATCTGGAAATCGAGTTCCCGTATTTCATGGTCAAAAAAGCGCCGGTGTCGCGCATGGAAAGCGTGATGGATTACACCGCGCGGTTCGATGCCACGGCGTGCGGGCCGGACATTGATTTCGTCCTGACGGTGAAGGCGAACGTCACGACGCTGTGCCCATGTTCCAAAGCGATTGCCAAATACGGCGCACACAATCAGCGCGGCGAAGTCACGGTGGCGATTCGCATGAACAAATCAGTCTGGATTGAAGATTTGATTGCAATGGTCGAAAGCTCGGCGAGTTCGGAACTGTTTGCGCTGCTCAAGCGGCAGGACGAAAAGGCGGTGACAGAGCGCGCGTATAAGAACCCGGTGTTCGCCGAGGATTTGGTGCGCAACGTGGCGCTGAAGCTGAATGCCGATGCGCGGGTGCGGTGGTACAAGGTCGAAGCGGAAAACTTCGAGAGCATCCACAATCACAACGCCTATGCGTGCATTGAGAAGGGCTGATTTTCCCGCCCAAGAATTCCTGAAGATTTTTATGGCGTATTTAATCTCCTTTGTTACATTCCCGCGCTTTTAATGGTCTGAAACCTGCTCTAACAGCGGAAACGGATTTGAAATTGTGACAATAAAGAATAAGGAAAAAATATGAAAATGTCGCACGGCAAGCTGCAAACCTCCGCCGCGACAGCTGCGATTCTCGGCCGGCCAGCGTCGAAATCCAGGGCCCCCGTCGCGATGAAGAAGATCAAGCCCGAATGGCAGAAGTATTACAACCGGCTGCTCGAATTGCGCGAGCAGTTGCTCCGGCAGATGAACGGGCTGGCCAAGGAATCCGCGGAGGAGATGCCGGGCTACAGCCTGCACATGGCGGATTCGGGCACGGACAATTTTGACCGCGACTTCGCGTTG
>JBEKON010000035.1:0-19230 GCA_049521735.1 Verrucomicrobiota bacterium | reverse complement strand
CTGCGGCAGACCCAGAACCTCGCGGTAGAATTTTGCCGCCCGCGCCAGGTCGGATACCGGATACATGACGAAGTCGGTGCCGCGGATTTTCATTGGTGATGCCCGGTCGGTTGTTCAACCGCAAAAGCGCGGTTTGATTGGTTCACGCAACCGACGCTATGAGCCGGTTCCCTTCTTGTCCAACAGATTTTAGACACGGATTTCACGAATGATCACGAATTCAATTCGCAGTTGCCGGCGTCTGCCGTGATCACCACAGATGAATAATAATGTTATTCTCGACTTCGGACACGCCGGGTGCAGACCGGGCAGCGCGCTCGGCTTCCTCACGCTCTAAGCAACTGCCAAGAGTGCCACGGAGCACCACTTTGCTTCCGGAAGTCTCCACCGTGATTTTCCCGGCGTCGAGCAGTGCGTGCCGCTCAAAGGCTGCTTTAATTGCCGTGTTTACGTCCGAGGGGGTCGGTTGCTTCGGTTTAATGATGATTAAATTGTTTATCCCTTTAACCCCAGTCAAATGCTGCACCACTTCTTCAGCGGCGTACTTCTGGTGCGCCCATTCGACAACGCCCTTCAAAGTAAGCCAGCCATCGCGGACTGTTACCGTGACGGCACCGACCGGAACTGTGGTGTCCCAGTCTATCGATTTGGTTGCGGCAGCAGCAATCTCGTCGTCGGTGCGGCGGGAGGAAGCAGGCAGATGAACGGCAATTTCATTCGCCACACCCTTCACCCCGGCAACCCGTTTGGCCGCGTGCGCCGCCGCCTCTTTCGCGGCATAACTGCTCACCGAGCCATTGAGCAATACACCCCCTTGCTTCACCAAGACACCAATGTCCGCGGCGTTGATGCTTGGCTCGTATGCGAGTTCAGCTAATATGTCCTTTTTCAATTCTAGGTCAGTTTTCATAAACCGGTTCTTTCATTCGTTGATGGTTGCTCTGCTCGCGACACAAATCGCCAAAAAACGGGTCGGTTCTTGATATTGACACAAATGGATATCAATTCAAGGGCCAGCAATCGCGCATCGGCAAAACGGCGTTCACGAATGAAGATCCCGCAATGCGGGACCTTTGACGGCGAATTGGAAAAACTGCATCCTGATAACTCCGATAGTCATCGCGAGCAGGCCGGCACGTAAAGGATAAGATATAAGATTCGCCAACAGCTACAAGTTCTCCGCGACCGCAATTTGCTTTTGCACATTGGTCGTAGCGAATGGCGATTGCCGTGACCCTCAACTCTCAACCTTCAACCACTTTGCGGTCGCTGGCGTCTGTCGTGAATTTCATTTGTCCTTGACCGGTTTGAGTGCCGGTCTGAACCTTCTTTCATTATGAAAGTGCTTCGCTGCTTGGCCATCGCCGTGCTGGGTTTGCCGCTTATACAATTCGCCGATCAACCACGACCTTCCGCAGCGGCGGGCGGAGACGATTTTGTGGTGCCGAAGCTTTATGCCCGCTCATTTCGGGGCAAACATGCACCTTACTTTGTCGTGGAAAAATGGCTTACGCCGGCACCCGACACCAAGGGCAAATTCATTTTGATTGATTTTTGGGCCACGTGGTGCGGTCCCTGCCGCCGTTCAATTCCTGACCTCAACAAGTTTTACGCCAAATACGGCGACCGCATGGCCGTCATCGGTGTGAGCGACGAATCGGAAGCGGACGTTCGAAAAATGACCTCACCACAAATCAATTATGCCGTTGCCATTGACACCCAGAAACGCATGATGCGCACCCTGGCGATTACGGGGATTCCCCATAGCATCTTGATCGATCCCAAAGGCATTGTTCGTTACGAGGGCATGCCCCAATATCTCGACGATCAAATACTCAAAAAGCTTTTGGATAAATATAAATGAGAATCGCGGATGTTGGCTCCCGCGAATTGTGGTCGCCAATTATCACGAATTCAATTCGCGACGGTTCGCGTAATTAGCGTCAGACCCTTTGCGCC
This sequence comes from Verrucomicrobiota bacterium, assembly GCA_049521735.1. Lineage (GTDB taxonomy): Bacteria > Verrucomicrobiota > Verrucomicrobiia > Limisphaerales > UBA11358 > UBA11358. The sequence continues at coordinate 17,271 of JBEKON010000035.1, read as the reverse complement.
TTTGCGTTAAATCCGTCCGCACGCCTTGCAACGTGAGTTGATTGTTGCCGGGGTTCCGATTCGGTTTGACAGATCTGAAAATATGGCAGTTAATCGTATCCTAAACCAACTACCACCACATGAAAATCAAATCCATCAACAGGGAGCTCTGTGGTGAACATAGTATTGCCATGACCACAGACCCGAAATTGAGCGGGCAGGTCTTTGAGAAGTTTCGGCAGATGTTGGAGACTGACGAGCAACTGGGTCATTATCATCCAGCCTTTGTCAGGGACGGGATGCTCATTTTTAGTCCTTCAACCTTCCCGCCCGGTTTTCGTGAAAACGTGGAACGCCTTTTGAGCAACGCAGAGTCATACTTGAAACATGCTGATGTGATGCGCCAACAGAAGTCCGACCGTGAGCACACCGAAAAAGAACAGGCGATACAGGCGGCCGCCAAAGCCCTGGGCGTGCCGATTGAGTGAGCCGCCGGTTTCGTCCGGTTGCGAAGGGTTTTAATGATGATTTTCCCTTTCGTGTGCTTTGCGTTCTTCGCGTTCTTCGCGCGAAATTCCCATTCATCAGCGAAAATTTGCGAAATCTGCGGATAAAAAACCGCGTCTCCGCGTCTTTGTGTCTTTGTGGTGAAATAATTCCGTTTAAAACAGAAATGGGATGAGGGCTTTGGTGCGTGATTTGTAAGCGGGATAGGTTTCGGGAAAGTGTTTGGTGAGCAAGACTTCTTCCTGACGCAGTCTTTGCCAGTAAATAAGGAAACAAATTACCAGTGCCAGAAACGGGGTGGCCCGGCCACTGATGATTGCCGTGCCGAGTATCATGAGGAGGACGCCCGTGTAAATCGGGTGGCGCACGAAACGATACGGCCCGCGTTCAATCAGCTCGTGGTTTTCCCTAAAGGTGGGGAACCCGCTCCAATTACCTCCCAAAACGGTCCGCGCCCAGAGAGCGATGATTAACCCAGTCAACACAATGACATCACTTATGATGCGAAGCGCGAGTGTATCCGGCAAAAAGCGTGTGTTCAGCCTGAGCAAGCCGGGTTTGAGCGAGTTGATGCCGACAAGGAACAAAAAAAATATTATCAAGAGGCAAATCGTGGCCAAGTGGCTGCCGCGGCTTGGACGTTCTTTGGCGGCTTTGACTGAAAAGGCCGAAACAATCCAAAAAAGAACGAAGATTAACCAGCAGAGTGCTACAAATTGTATGGTCATGCTCGTGGCTGGTTATTTTTCATGGCGGGGTTTGAATTGTCGAGCGCATTGGCGTCTGCTGTGAATTATATATAGACGCGAATTCCGCGAATTTCCATGAATTAAAAACGGCACCCGATTCTGAAAAAATTGGCGCAAATTCGTGTAATTAGCGTCAACCTCTTGCGTTCTTCGCGTTCTTCGCGCGAAATTCCCATTCATCAGCGAAATCTGCGGATAAGCCGTTCCGCATTCCAAGTGTTTACGTGATTTTTATTTAAGGCTGGCCAGCAGCGTTTCGAGTTCCTGCCGGCGCGGTTCCAGACCTTTCCGCACGGCGAACTGGTTCAACCAGTAAACACCCCAGAAAACCAACCCACAGAACAACGTGCAGCCCGTCATGAAGATGAATACGCGCGACCCGCCATCGCGCATCGCCCAGGTTTGAGAACCAATCGCCGCCGCCGAGCCAACCATGACCGGCAGCAAATACCACCAAAGCACATTTTTCAGCAGCCGAATCTGGTGGTTGATCTGAAGCAGCGATGCCTCGATGCAGGAGCGGAGCGGGTCATTCGTGACGGGCTGTTTCTTGCGCTGAAGCCAGCGGTCCACCAGCATGAAAAGGCCCACGCCAAAACAGCCGAGGGACAGCAGATACAGGGACCATTCCCGGTCGCGGATGGCCCAATGCAAAAACAGGCAGGCCATGATGGCCGCCACGCCCACCTCCCGCACATCGCGCCAGAATATCGTCGCCCGGAAATGCTGCTGGTTGTGCCGGACTTCCTTCAACAGCACGTCGGCGTCGATCGTCATTTTCGCGCTGGCGTCCTGCGATTGCCACGCCTTTTGCAATGCTTCAAAGTTCATCGGTTGCTCCTTTCAGTAAATCCGCCAGTTGTTTGCGGATGCGATTCAGTTTCACGCCAATGTAATTTTCGGAAATGCCGAGCACCTCGGCCATTTCCTGATAGCTCAAGCCGTCGAGGTGCATGAGCGCCAACGAGGCATCCACTTTGGGCAGTTGGCGGATGGCGGCGTAAAGCCGTTCCACAATTTCCTGTTCCGACAGCGAATCCACATGGCTCGGCTGTGCCTGGGGCGATGTGTCCAATTTTAAAAATATTTCATGCTTCTTTCGCCACCGCCGCTCCCCACGTCGCCAGGCCAGCGCGGTGTTGAAAGCCACACGATAAATCCAGGTGGTTTCCTTTGCCTCCCCGCGAAAGGCTGGGATGGATGACCAGATTTGCAGGAGAATGTCCTGAAGCAAATCGTCCTGGTCTTGTGGTGCCGTTGCGCAGCCACGAACCACTTTCAACATCAGTCCCAGATGCTCATCCAGCCATCGCCGGAACAGGGTTTCCTGTTCCTGGGCATTCATGGAATGGGTCTGCATTCAGTTAAATAGTGACCGAACCCCGCCCTTTCTTACAAAGAAAATGCACTTTCAACTTTTGTCGCCCGGCAGTATCAGTCCAAAGACCGGCGGTCACGCACCGGCAAGCAAAGGCTCGCGAGGGTCGGGCGAACGGGCACGAGCGCAGATGGCGCAGAAAAATCAATCTGCGAAAATTTGGAGGCAGAACGCCTAGATACGGCGCTTGGGTTTGGTGATGGCGATGACCAGTCCGATCCAGAGCAACAAGACCAGCGTGAGTGAGGGAATGAGCCACATGGGATACAGATGGTGCATTTCAGCAACGCTGACTTCATACCGTGACGCCAGCCACACATCCAGGCGCCAGTTCAACATCAGCACAATCACGCCAAAAGCCGAAGTCAGACACTTTATACCTCCCCGCATTGCCGCCACTCCGGCACTCCGGTTATGGAACTGGAAGAAATGACAAACGCTGAACACCACCATCGCCCCGGCAAGGATTCCGACCGATAACAAGTCTTGCGCCCGCCACGCCAGTGTGATCAGCCACAAAAAAAACGTCAGATACAAGCCAGCAACCACGATAATGCGCGTCCCCCACGTCAGTGGCGTTCCAGATGTCTGCAAAATCCCGACTTCTTCCTCGCTCTGTCGGCGGCTGGCCAGGATCTGCCGAAACATTACGATGATCAGCGTGGTGATGATGATGAAGTAGAACCACCAAAAACCCGCCATCACGACAAAAAACGTCCAGTGACTCCATTCCCAATGTTTACTCAAAGCCCCCAGAGCAAGTTGTCCCGGCACACACCATGCCAGCGCGAAAATCCATATACTCCAAAGTGCGATTTTTTTGGCCCGCCGTTCGCGAGCGGTCGGAGCGGACCGAACAACCAGCCAACCCGCCACAATGCCAGAAAGGATCCCGATCATCGGCACCAGCCACGCGACCAGAAAACCCGACTTGGCCGCCGCCGCGCCTTTGCCCGCCAAGCCGACACCAACCGCCGCCGGGGCGGCAGGCAATGCCGCAAGCACCGCGCTGGCAAACGCCTGGCCCGGGGCCGTCCGGCTCAGGGCGCTTTCCACGAACGTCTGCACTTCCTCCTGCAACATTTTGCGCCCGCGCGACAGCCGTTGCTTGACGGCGTCTTCGGACAATTCCAGTTCCACCGCCACGTGTTCGATGGACTGGTGTTCGCGATAGAACAGGATGAGCGGTTCGCGATAGATTTCGGGCATTCTTTCCAGCGACCGCCACAAAATCGCCTCTTCCTCCCGGCTGATGGCTTGTTCCGATGGCAGCGCTTCCTGCGCCGGTAAATCGTGCACGGCTTCCAATAGCTCGGCATCATGCGCCGGCTCGCGGCCCTCCCGCTTCAGGCTTTTGTGAATCCGGTTGCGGACGATGCCGCACAACCAGGCGCGAAGTTTCTCCGGTTCGCGCAGGAACCGGAGGTGTTTCCACGCGGTGATAAACGTTTCCTGGGCCACATCCTCGCTCTGGCCGAGATGGCCGATACGGCTGTAAGCCAGCGAACAAATCAATATCTGATAGCGCGAGACAATCCGGCTGAAGGCGTCCCGGTCGCCACCCAGGGTGCGTGAGACCAGTTCCGCATCGCTATATTCCGTTGCTGCCATGGTTTCATTTGTAATCATACTGCTAAAGATGTCCCTCGCGAAGCCAAAGAGGTGACAAGAAACTTTCGTTTGGTTTCAAGGTTTTGTCCCTTTTTCACTCGGTTTCAAGGTTTTGTCTTCGCGTTTTGGTGTCCTGGCGGTAATTCGCTCGAATTTCCATTGAGGACCAGCTAGGATGATTCCCATGTTTCTGGCCACGTCGAACAAGGCAAAACGGTTGCTGCACTTGAGTTACATCCAGCATATAAAACCGGAGGAGCTTAAGCGCGGCTTGGAGGACATGAAAACGTTGTTGGTTGATTTGCCGCCGGGCTTCCGCCTGCTGGTGGACTTGGGCCGGTTGGAGTCCACGGATCCCGCCTGCACGCCGGAGATAGGCCGGATCATGGAATTGCTTGACCGAAGCGGTGTGGGCATGGTGGTGCGCGTCATTCCCGATTCGAACAAGGACATCGGGCTGAATATCCTTTCGCTCTTCCATTACCCGCATCATCCACAGGTGGTCACTTGCAAGAACATGGCGGAGGCGATCAAAAAACTTTCGCTCTAAAGCGGGATGAAATTCCCATTCATCAGCGAAGCCGGTAGGTGATGCGCGCTTTGGTCAAATCGTAAGGCGACATTTCCATTCGCACGCGGTCGCCGACGGTCAGGCGCACAAAATGTTTGCGCATTTTGCCGGACATGTGAGCCAGAACTTCGTGCTGGTTATCCAACGTGACGCGAAACATGGTGCCGGGCAGAACGGTCCGGACCGTTCCTTCAAGTTCAATCGGCTGTTCGCTGCTCATAAAAAAACCAGTGAAAGCGCCGCCCGCTTCCGCCGGCGAAACGAAACTTCAAATGATTATCGCGAAAAACCCGGGCGCGGCCCGCCGCCCGAACGGTTGCCGCCGCCACTGCGTTCTTCACGCGGACGGGCTTCATTCACCGTAAGGACGCGGCCATGCAGCTCTTTGTTGACCAAACCTTCAAGAGCGGCTTTCGCGCCTTCTTCCGCCGCCATGGTGACGAAGGCGAACCCGCGCGAACGACCCGTGGAACGGTCGGTCATCAGATTGACTTCGTTGACCGGGCCAAACCCGGCGAACAAATCCCGAAGATCCTTTTCGGCGGTGTCAAAGGAGAGATTCCCGACGTATAACTTTGTGTTCATTATGACTTGTCTCTGGACTTGTTTGCTCTTCCTGACTGTTCCCGACTGCCGGGTTTCAAATCATCATTGAACCGAGTTCACCTGAAGATTCACCATGCCTTGAAAATAGGGCAATCAAATCCAAGAGTGCGGGTGCAGGCTATAATCAGAACCGGGGAACGCAAGAAATTTTTACGGCTTTTGCCCGGGGAAAATCTCAACGCATCATCCGCGTTTGGAACCGGTGTTCAAACCTGAAAACGCGCCTGCCTTTCCCGTTCAGCGCGTTGGAAGTTTGAGTTCCAGGCCAATTTCCCCAAATCCGGCGTTGACAGGCCGGCGCAATCCTGTTCTTATCACACCCCTTTTGCGGGGAATTTTATGTACGCCGTATTGGAAACCGGAAGCAAACAGTATCGCGTCGCCGCGGGCGACACGTTGGAAATCGAGCGTCTGGCCGTCGAGGCCGGCAAGCCGGTCACGTTTGACCGCGTGTTGCTGGTCAATCGCGATGGCAAGGTCGCCGTGGGCGCGCCCACGGTCAGTGGCGCGAGCGTCGTGGCCGATGTGGTGGAACACAAGCGCGGCGAGAAAAAGCTCACGTTCAAAATGAAACGCCGCAAAGGTTATCACAAAACCATCGGTCATCGTCAGGAATTGACGGTGGTCAAAATCAAGGAAATCAAAGCGTAATTCAAAGGACGCTCTCAACTCTCAACTTTCAACCCTCAACTTTTTATGGCACACAAGAAAGGTCAAGGCAGCGTCCGCAACGGCCGCGACAGCGTCAGCAAACGGCTCGGCGTGAAGGAATTTGGCGGTGAATTCGTCACCGCCGGCAGCATCATCGTCCGGCAGCGCGGCACGAAGTTCGAAGCGGGCCAAAATGTCGGCACGGGCCGCGATTGGACGCTCTTCGCGCTTATAGACGGCAATGTGAAGTTCGACAAAAACGGACGGCGCGTGAATGTGAAGGCCGGACCCACCGCGAAGAATTAAACGGCGCGAACGAATTTCAGGCGGGGCTTCTGCCTCGCCTTTTTTGCTTTAGGAATCAGGAAAGCAGGAACAGAGGAATAAAAAAATTCCTGAATTCATCTTTTCCTTATAGGGTTTTCCCATGTTTGTTGACGAAATAAAAATTTATGCGAGGGCGGGACACGGCGGCAAAGGCTGTGTCGCGTTCCAGCGCGAGAAGTTTCGTCCCAAAGGCGGACCGAGCGGCGGCAACGGCGGGCACGGCGGCAGCGTGATTTTGCAGGCCGACCACGACCTCAACAATCTCATCGCGCAGTATTATCAGCCGCGCCTCATCGCCGAGGTCGGCCAGTCCGGCCTCGGCAAAGGCATGGACGGCCACGCCGGCAAAGACCTCATCGTAAAAGTGCCCTGCGGCACGCTCGTCTGGCGGCTTGCCGGCGGCGGCCGGCCGGTCGAAAAGGAAAATATCGAGGACGAGGACGGAAAACCAACTTTCAAAACCAGCGCCGGCAAACGACCGTTGTTTCGGCGCGCCGGGAATGAAACTGCGCTCGAAATCGATTTGAGCAAGGACGTCGCCACGCGTCCCGGCGCACACGCCAAAGGCGAATTGGTCGCCGACCTTACCGAACACGGAAAACAATTCGTGCTGTGCAAGGGCGGCCGCGGCGGATTGGGCAACCGGAATTTTGCGACTGCCGCGCGCCAGACGCCGCGTTTCGCGCAGCCGGGCGAGCCGGGCGAGGAAGGCGATTTTCTTTTCGAGTTGCGTATCATGGCCGAAGTCGGGCTGACCGGCTATCCGAACGCGGGCAAATCCACGCTGCTCACGGCCATTTCCAAGGCGCGCCCGAAAATTGCGCCGTATCCGTTCACGACGTTGCACCCGCAAATCGGCATCGTGGAATATGCCGACTTCCATCGGCTCACGGTTTGCGACGTGCCGGGGTTGATTGAAGGCGCCCACCAAAATGTCGGCCTCGGCCACGAATTTCTGCGCCACATCGAGCGCTGCAAAATTCTCGTGTTGCTGCTCGACATGGCCGGCACGGACAACCGCGCGCCGTGGGACGATTACAAGCAATTGCTGAATGAACTGAAGCTTTACGACCCTGCGTTGCTCGACAAGCCGCGCCTTGTCGTGGCAAACAAAATGGACGAGCCGGCCGCCGTAAAAAAATTGAAACAGTTCAAAAAGAAAATTCGCAAAGTATCACCAATGCCCATTTCCGCCGCGTTTGATCAAGGCGTGGAAAAATTCAAAAAAACCATCCGCGAAGCGGTGAAGGAAACGTCTTCAATGTAGGACAGGCTTCCAGCCTGTCTCTAAACTTACTTTGTCTGTTTCTTTCCGAACGAACTTCATTGTAGTGGAACAAGCTGGACAATAGGCAAACTTTTGAAGATGGAGACAGGCGAGACGCCTGTCCTACTTCTCGATTTCAAAAAACCGCATGACGCTGTCGCCGTGCTTGAGCAGCTTCACTTCGCGCCACGGTCCGATGATTTCCAGCGTGTCGCGTTTGGTGTGGCCCAGAATGAATCGTCCTCCCGGCGCAAGGAGCTTCGGCAGGTTCGCGTCATCGAGCAATTGCTGCGCGAATGAAGTCGAGCGGCGACCGATGTTTTTTTCTCCGTAAGGCGGGTCGGCCAGAATCAAATCAAATTGCGATCCGGTCTGGGCGAGTTGCGCGAGCGCGGTGAAAACGTCCTGCGTTCGCACCTGTAAATTTGCGCCCGGCAACGCCGCCGCATTTTGCTGGATGAACCCGGCGTGCTTGTGCGATTTTTCGATGCACAGCGCCGATGCCGCGCCCCGGCTCAAACATTCAAGGCTCAACGCGCCGGTGCCGGCGAACAGCTCCAGCACGCGCGCACCGACGACCCGCACGCCGAGACTGTTGAAGACCGCCTGTTTGACGAGATCGGGTGTGGGACGAACTCCCAAACCTTTCGGCGTTTTCAAAATCCGTCGCGCCGCCTTGCCGCCGGTGATGCGCATGGGGAATTTTAACCACGGATGGACACGAATTAAACCCTAATTTCGGAGGGACGAGCTCTGCGAGTCCCATTCTTAAAATAATGAAATTGGGGACTCGTGTAACTCATCCTTCCGATCTCAATCATCTGAAGATTTCAGCGAAGAATTGCTTCATGGCCTCCCACGAACGTTTGTCCGCCTTTTCGTTGTAGGCCGCGCCTTTGGAATTATCATTGCCTGCCATGGGTTGGGTAAAGGAATGAACCGCGCCGCCGTATTGTATGAGTTGCCAATCCACGCCGCCCTTGCGCATTTCGTTTTCAAAAGCGGCGATGTCTTGTGGCGATGAAAAGGGATCATCCGCACCGTGGCATACCAGAACCCTGCATTTGATGTTTTTGCCGTCCGCCGGGTCCGGCGCATCCAATCCGCCGTGAAAACTCACCACGCCCGCGATGTCCGCGCCGCTGCGCGCCAGTTCCAGCACCGTCGTGCCGCCAAAACAATAGCCGACGGCCGCGATGCGCTTGGGATCAACCTGCGGTTGTTGCCGTAGCGCATCCAGACCGGCGCTGACGCGGGCGCGCAAAAGCTGGCGATCGTTTTTGTATTTGCCCGCCTGCGCACCGGCTTCCGCCGTGTTTTGCGGGTGGACACCCTTGCCGTAGATGTCCGCGCAAAACGCGATGTAGCCAAGTTGTGCGAGCATTTCGGCGCGGTGTTTTTCGTAATCGGTGAAGCCGAGCCATTGATGCACGACGAGGACACCGGGTCGCATGCCCTTGAAAGCATCATCGTAGGCGACAAATCCTTCGAGCGTCGTATCACCTTGTTGATATTCGACAGTCTTGGTCTGGATGCCGGCGTGAACGGAAGTAGTGAGTATTGTCATCATGACAGCCAAAAGAAATTTTCCCATGGCCTTATTATATTCATTTCGGTTCAAATTGCCAATGATCTGACAGATGCCATATCCGGCAGACTTCCTGTCTCACCACCAGACCCGCATCACCAAGTCAATTAGCCTTTGCGCGTTTCAACTTTCCGCGCCGTACCAATGCGGTATATTGTCCGCATGTTTCGGACGCAGGATTTGCACGTCAAAGAAATCGTCCGGCTGCTGACGCCGCGCGAGTTGAAGGCGCAGTTGCCGGCAACCGGCGCGGCCAACGCCACCGTGGCGCGCAGCCGCGAACGGATTGTTCGCATTTTGCGACAGGAAGACCCGCGCCTGCTCGTCGTCATCGGACCGTGCTCAATCCACGACGAAAAAAGCGCTCTGGATTACGCGACGCGGCTCAACACTCTGCGCAAGGAATTTGCAAACCGCATGGAAATCGTCATGCGCGTCTATTTTGAGAAACCGCGCACGTCCGTCGGCTGGAAAGGGTTGATCAACGACCCGCGCCTCGACGGTTCGCAGGACATCGAGACAGGTTTGAAAATTGCGCGGCGGCTGCTGCTCGAAATAACCGGCATGGGGCTGCCGGCGGCGACTGAATTTCTCGATCCGATTGTGCCGCAATACATCGCCGACCTCGTGACGTGGGCGGCGATTGGCGCGCGCACGACGGAATCGCAGACACACCGCGAGATGGCCAGCGGCCTCTCGATGCCGGTCGGCCTGAAGAACAACACCGACGGCAGCCTGCAATCGGCAATTGACGCGATGGGCGCCGCCCGGCATCCGCACAGCTTTCTGGGCATCAACGAAGACGGCGTCACCGCCATCGTGCGCACGACGGGCAATCCGCACACGCATATCGTGTTGCGCGGCGGACGCACGCAGACGAATTACGACGCCAAAAGCATTCGCAAGGCGGAGAAAAAATTGAAATCGGAAAAATTGCAGCCGGTGCTGATGGTGGACTGCAGTCACGCGAATTCAGGGAAACAACACGCGCGACAGGAAGACGTGTGGCGCAGCGTGATTCAGCAGCGCGTCGAAGGCACGCACTCGTTGATTGGTATGATGGTCGAGAGCAACATCAACGAAGGCAACCAGCCGATTCCTAAAAATCTCGCCGACTTGCGTTACGGCGTGTCGTTGACAGACTCTTGTATTAGCTGGGAAACCACCGAACGGCTGTTGCGTTGGGGCTATGAAAAGCTGGCAAAGGCGATGCCAAAAGCGGTGGCGGCGGTTTGAGAGTCCAATTGCCATGAGAATTCAACCGGAACGTCTGCCTTTGGCACAAACTTGGCACGCTTTTTAAGAATGGTTTGGCAACTATTTGTTAAGATGCAACCCCTGCCTATTTCAGTGAACTTGCTTGCTTCTTCTGCAAAAGACAGCGGCTCACCAGCTGTGCAATTACAGCTACTGATGTTTGAACCGCGACGGCTATGTAAATCCAAAGCACTTCCTCTGACCAAGGTTCTTTGCCGTGGTAAATCACAGGAACGATGTAGAGGAAGTAGGCAAGCATATTGCCAATCGTGATTCCGGCAAACCGAACTACCAAGCCCTTCCAAAGGGGCGAGGTCGTCGACATGCTCTTTATGAGGACAATTTCGGCCAACATCGGCACGAGCCACATTTTATTTAGGAGAAGGCGATAGAACAGAATAGCCAGTCCGAAGACTGCGAGTGTATAAATACCAAACCAGATAATGGCCAGCCCCAAACTTTTAGGGGATTGGTGGGCTGGACTGTTTTGGGAAGTCACCGGATTCATTCGCACCTCCTTTGTTTGCATCGTAGGAATTTACAGGTTTCCAATTGTCATTGAAGTTGACGCCCGCTGCTTTTATTCCAGCAGCAGCCACGTCATCACAGTTTTGACTACAAATGTTGTAACTCTTGTTGAAATACTTCCTGACCGCATCAACTGCTTTCCGATCAGCGGCATTATCTGTGTTCCATCGTTCGTATTTCGTGTAGCGTGAGAGACCACTATCTTTACGAGCGTCGTCGAAGCTCTTAAAACTGCGATAGTCGAGGTTGTCGGCGGTGTTGCCACCGTATGGATTCATCATGCATTTACCAGGACCGAAAGAGAAATAATACCAGCCGTTTTTGTCATTGCCAATTAAGGTGGCCGCATGGCCAGCACCGCCGACCGCATTCGGGTCGAGCAGATAAACCACATCGCGTCCAAATGGATCAATTGCGTTAAGCGGATTGTTTTTAACGTAGTTGTAGAGATTGATTCCCCCTCGTTCCCCGATGCGGTCTTGATTTGACCACCGCTGCAAATTCGGATCATAGAATCTGTAAAGGTAGTAATATAGTCCAGAGTTCGCATCATACTCCTTGCTAGAGAATCTGTATTTATTCGCATCGGCCATTGTTCCCCATTTGCCAATCAGCTTTCCAAATGGATCATACAGATACCGCGCTATCATGTATTGGTTGGCATCCATCAAAGATGTGATGTTCCCATTACCATCAGCATGATAGAACGTCGAGCCATTGCCATCCGCTCGGGCAAGCAACCCACCGATGCCGCCCGCACCTTGCAGTGAACCAGAAAGGTCCAGACCGCGCGTGTAAGTGACTTGCGCCACATTGTTGCCGTCCCATTCCTGAATCACCACATTGCCATCGTAGATGAAGCGTACTTCATTAGTAAGCAACCACACTCCGCTTTGCCAAATGCATTGTCGTGTGATGCGGCGGCGGTTCAACCCGTCATAGACATAATCTTCCCGCCATTGCCCGGCCATCGTCACATTCGTTAACTGATTCTCGGCGTCATAGGCGTAAATAGTGGGACTCGCGGAGCTCGCCCCTCCGAGGTTGGTTAGATTCCCGTTTGCATCGAATTGCATCGTCACGCTCTGCGGCAGGTTCACTGTCAGGCTGTTCGTCACGCTTGCTGTTCCGTAATAGTTACTGGCAACATTTGTGAAATTATTTTGTCCATCGTTCAGTGTGAATCCGTTGCTGCTGGCAAACGTGAAGTCCGCATACGTCAACGCCGGTTGCCCGTTCACCGTCACACTCGAAGCTGGCAAGGGCGTGTTTCCGCTTACTGTCAACGTGCCCATGCGCGTGATGTTCGTCAACTCATTGACCGCGTCAACAATAAAACTTTGTACAAGGGCATTATTCGTGCGTTGTTTCAAATTCCCCGCCGCGTCATAAATGTAGCCGAGTTGTTCATTCAGCCTTGCTGTGCCGTTGGCTTCTTTGGCTGTCCATGATGTCAATTCGCCAATCGCATCGTAGCCTGCATTGGCCGTTGAATTCATCAGCCCGTAGTCGCGCACGATGTTCGTCCGTTGACCAAGCCGGTCGTAACCATACGTATAGCCATCCAGCACATGACCCGAACTATTGGCAAGCGCCGTAGATTGCAAACGGCTCACGTTGTCATAGCTGTTCGTGATATAGGCGGAGTTGGGCAAAAGTAGTTGAGAGATGAGAGTTGAGCGTTGAGGGAGATAATGGTAACCAAAACTGCCCACCCCCGATGTGAGATTGGTCATGCGCAGCGCCTTGTCGTAGCTGTAGGAAAGGTTGAGGGTTGAGGGTTGAGAGTTGACGGTCATGCTGGCGCGCAGCCGGTTGGTGTAGGTGTAACTGACCGTGTCATTGCTCCACAATCCGCCCGCGTTCAAGAGCTCTCCGGCCGCATCGTAGCTGAAATGCGTCGTTCCTGCGCTGTCCACCATGTTGGTCATCCGGTTCAAAGCGTCGTAGGTGTAGGTAATCGTGGATTGCGGGTAGATGACGCCCGTCCGGTTGCCGACGGCGTCGTAGGCGTAGGCTGTCACGCCCTTGGCCGGCGTCCAGCGGTTCGTTAATCGGTTGTTCGCGTCGTATTGATACACAAAGGCTATAACACCCGCCGCGTCCACCTTATTGGTCACCCTGCCAAATGAATCATAATTCCAATGCGTCGCTTGATTCCGGCCATCCGTCAAGGTCAACAAATCGCCCGCGCCATCGTAAGCGAACTGATTCGTTGTTACGCCCACGGACACTTCGTTCGTCTTACGCCCCATCGCATCGTAAGCGTAAAACATTACGTTGCCAATCTGGTTGGTGTAACTGGTCATGCCGGGCACATCGAGCGTATAGCCGAATTGCTCCACGCCGTTGTCGGGATAACTGCGCGTCAGCGGACGACCCAGATTGTCGTAGGTCATGTTAATGCTTACACCATCGGCATTCACGCTGTTCGTCACGCGGTCGAGAATATCGTAAGCGTAGGTGGCCGCCGTTCCAGCGGCATTCTTGACGGTGGTGATCAAACCTTGATTGTTATAGGTGTTGGTCACGCTGTCACCCGCGCCGTCGCTGACTGTCACCACCTGCCGCAAAAGATTGTAGGTTTTGATTGTGGAATAGCCATCGGCGCGAACGGTATTAGTCAGATTCCCCTGATTATCGTAGTAGAACTGCGTGATGTTGCTGGCCGCATCCATGATGGATTCGAGTTCGCCGCAGGTGCAATAGGTGTTGATAGTGACATTATTCAGCGCATTGGTGATTGTCGTGTTGCGCCCCATGTTGTCGTAGCCAAAATAAGTCCAATTGCCCAGACGATCCTTCGTCGCCGTCAAATCCAGCCAGGTGTATTGGTTGGAAATAGTGCTGCCGTCAGGGAACATGGTGCTGGTCAGGCGACTCAAATTGTCCCAAGTGTTTATCGTCGTCAACCCGCGCGCATCGGTGTGCGTGAACACCAAGTCGTTCGTATAGGTAAAACTGTTCGTGGCAAAGCCAATGATAATTTGCTGTAACAAAGAATTATCACTTCCGTAAACGTTGGTGGTAACAAGTTCGGCAGGAGTGGTGATACTGGTAACTTGCTGATTGGTGTTGTAGGTGTAGACCGTCAATTCTCCCAAAGCGTCATAATGCGTCAGTACTTCGTGATAGGCATTGTAGCTGTTGCTGGACACTTGCACGCCCAAGGCATTGGTCACTGTGAGCAAATCAATGCCGTTTGGATTATAGCCGAATATGTTGGTGCGAAATCCACCGGAATAAGTGCTTACATTGGTGATAACGTTTCCCCAGGCATTGCATTCAGTCCGCGTGAAGGATGTTGTACCGTCGGGCAGAACGCGGGCGACAAACAAAGGCGACGACTGCGTGCCCATAAGCTCAGTGTTCGTTTTGCCAGCATAGTCATACCAGATTGTTTGTCCTTCAATCGCGCCGGCACTGTCTGGACTCGGTTCTATTTCAAAGGCAACCGTCGGCACCACGAAAAGCACCGAGTTGACAGAAGATAAAAGCCAGTGCTGCATGCGTGCTTTTGTGTAGTCATTGCGTGTAAACGCAGCAACATTGGTTGTGGATAATGCAGCATATTGTCTGGGACCCCAATGAAAGCTGTTGAAATTAGTCAGACCTGCATTGACAAACATATTGGCAAAAGGGGAGGTGTTTGGCATTGGGAGTGACAATCCGCTTCCAAAAGCAAAGTCGTTATACAGGTATAATTCATGGCTGTTATCCGGCCTTGTCACCAAAATGGAGCGTCCGTTTAAAGTGCTGCTGCTATTGGTTGAATCAGTAATGCCGAAAGTAGTTGTGCCATAGGGAGTGGTCAAGTTGGTCACCCAATCGTTGGTATCATAGCTCAAAGCACTAGAATTTCCAGCCACATCCGTGATGTTGGTCAGGTCGCCATTGCTGTTGTAGGCCAGAAAATTGGTGCGACCAAACGGGTCCACCACCTGACTGATAAGGTTGGTGCTGTAGCTGTTGCTGGAATTGTAATAAATCCGGTTAGTCCGGCCATCCCCGTCCACGACCGATTGCAGGCGGATGACCGGCGTGGAGCCGGGGGTGTAACTGGCATAATTCAAAGTTATTGCCTGCCCTTGTGCGTTCAGGTGTTGCGACAAAAACGCCATTTGAAACGCGCCAGCGCTGTTGGTGACGATAAATCCATAAATATCTTGGCCGCCATCCGGATAGGAAAGCGTAAAGCCGTTGGTGGTATCTCCAGTCAGCTGCGTGTTGGTGAGATAGTCAATGTTGGTGGAAGAATAGGATTCCTGTCCACCGCCGGCGTAATAGACCGTATTGCTCGTTCCCTGGTGCGTCACATACGAAAGCCAGGAGCAATTCCAGCGCTTTCCGACGCCGAACAGATTGGGATTTAAGCCGGCAGTGGATTCCCGCTGTTTGAACACCAGTTCAAAGGAAACACGCAGCCCAACCGCCGGTTGATAGCCGAGCGGTTCATCATATAACCACAGCGAAATAAATGGTTCCGAAACACTCCATGTTGGCATTCCCTTTCCACCACAGTCGTCATTATTGTTATTTGGTCCCAAGTCGTTATTGTCATTTATGATAGGTGGAATGAACGGGGGAGGCGGGGGAGGATTTGTCGTGCAACCACAACCCACCAACGCCGACGACCAGGAAAATATGCCCCCAACATGACCAGTCATGGCACCCGAAGTAGCAGAAGTTATCACATTACCTTGGGAATCGTAACAAGCTGAACCAGCTATTACATAACAAACATGACCGTTTTGAGCAGAATCCCAAGTTACAGTAAACGTATAGGAATCGCCGGCAGCGATAGTTTGATCAGAACCCATCGGAATCCAACGATCATTTCCATCAACATCCAATTCACTCGCAGAAAAAACAGCAGGACAGGTGCCGGTATTGTAAACCGTAACAGAAGTTGCAAAAACGAGCGAAGGAACAAACAACAAAATTACCAGTAGCTTTTTCATCGAAAGAGAAACCGGATGATTAACAAGCGGTAAAATCGTTGATTCCATAAAAAGTTCCAGGGGAGCGACTGGTTACAGTCACTTCTCCAAGCGATTGCTTAACTGCAGTCTCTCCACAGCCGTTTGACAGCACGAGCGCCGAGCGCAACAACACAAACGGTTGCCGCAGCAGTTGCACCAGCAAATGCCGCAGGAAGAAACTTAAGATTTGCCGATTCATAGCATACCTCCGTTATCCGGACACATGATGTTCACTTTGAACGGCTGTTCAACAAACTTCATAAAATCCCCGCCGACAGGATTGGCAGAACCGGTTAATAGTAAAACACCTCTGATTTTCATAGGGTTTGTTATAATCATTTCACAGGTTTTATGTTGTTGTTAATTGCTTTTAAGGTCTATGGAGTTAAACCACCATCGGGCTCGCCTATCCATATCCAAAATCCGTCCGATACGTTCGGATTGGTGCCATAAAGATATTCCTGCACATCGCCCAATCCGTCGGAGTCAGCGTCGGTGTCAACGAGCACATTTACCGTTGAGGAAGTAGTGGAAAAACCGTCATTACCCAACGTCACGGCTGTGAGAGAATAGTTTCCAGCCGGCACATTGCTCCAAACTAGATTGTAAGGCGCATTGGTTAATACACCCAGATTGTTTGTCCCTTGAAAAAATTGAACTTGGCTGACACCCATTACATCACTTGCTGTCGCATTGATGGTTATATTGACTGGGGCAATCCCCAGATAAGCATTATTCGTCGGATTTGTAATCGAAATTGTCGGCGGTGGATCAACCTTGATATTCACGATATCGGAAGTTGACATCAAGCCATTGTTGCCAGTGACCCGGGCCGTCAAAGCGTAAATATTGGTTGTCAAAGAACTGGCGGCAACATTATTCCAGGTAACACTGTAAGGCGCATTCATGCTGAGACCCAAACTGTTCGTTCCTTGAAAATATTCGACCTGCTTAATGGTGCCGCCAGCTACTTCAAATGCGCTGGCTGTGAGGCCAACGTCGGAACCAGTAACGAACACAGAGTTGTTGGTCGGAGTGGTGATTGAAACCCGCGGTATCATTCCATACTTCAAGTTCAAGTAACCGTTGACCGTGTCCCGTTCATCGGCACTTAACACTCTGTTGAACACCAGCACTTCCGCCACGTCCCCGGCAAAATAATATGAACCCGAATTCCCCAGCGTCGGATAAACATTGGTACTATAAGTGTTGGTGGTGGTACTACTCTGCAACATCCCGTTGATCCATGCCGACCAGTTGCCGCTCTGTG
>JBEKON010000034.1:0-19866 GCA_049521735.1 Verrucomicrobiota bacterium | reverse complement strand
AACAACCGAAGGACACCGACATTATGGCAAATGCAATCTCGAAATCCCAACTTGCCGCCGCAATTGCTGAGAAGGCTGAAATCTCCAAAAAGCAGGCGGTGGAAATCCTCGAACACATCGCCCAGCTCGCCTACAAGCACGCGAAGGACACCTTCACGCTGCCCGGCATCGGCAAGCTCGTGCTGAAGAATCGCGCCGCCCGCATGGGCCGCAACCCCAAGACCGGCGAGACCATCTCGATTCCGGCCAAACGCGTCGTGAAATTCCGCGTCGCCAAAGCCGCAAAAGACGCCATCCTCGGCGGCAAATAAGCCCCAGCTTTTTCAAAAGGCGCTTCGATTCGTCGGAGCGCCTTTTTTGTTTCTAAATTTCGTCGGGTGCATATCTTTCTGGAAACAATTATGAAGAACTTTGTTATAGCCTTTGTTCTAATTCTTCTTGTTATCGGCTGTTCAAAGAAAGAAGAAAACCGTTCTACGGGTTTGGGAAAGGATGTAAATTATTTCTCCAATCTATATGGCCCTGCGAAATCCCAAAAACGTGTAAGTGAATACGACTTTTCTCTTCCTTCAGTTGGCCATCTCATAAAACTGAATGAGTCTTTCGTAATACAACAATATGCCAGTGGGAAATTAAACATAACGGTTATTTTTTTGGAGACATCTCCTCATGCGATCTGGGTCAAATACACTCTCCCAAACCCTTGGACACAGGAACAGATTAAGGCAGCATTGGGTGCTTATGACAACAAATGGACTGCCACAAATTCAAACACGGGGGTGGCAAGTGTAGGAGCGGCTATCATGAAATCTTTGATGCCGGATCAAACACCTTCTACTTTTCAGAGCAATTCTGGTATTTTGGCCTATAAAACCATCGAGGAATTGATGTTTTATTCTCCTGCGCTTTTCCAAGATTTGCGCCAAAAAATGGCTGATGAAGAACAGCAAAAGCGTGCCGTGCCAAAATTTTAATCCGTGTCCATCTGTGGCTGAAATAATTTTATGAAACCGCGCGTCCGCTTCGCCCCTTCGCCGACCGGTTTTCTGCACATCGGCGGCGCGCGCACCGCCCTCTTCAACTGGCTCTACGCCCGCCATACCGGCGGCACGTTCATCCTCCGCGTCGAGGACACTGACACCGCGCGTAATTCGCAGGAAGCCGTGGACGTGATTCTCAACGGCCTGCGCTGGCTCGGACTCGATTGGGATGAAGGCCCGCTCACCGGCGACGCCACCAGCCCGTGCAAAGGCGACCGCGGCCCGTATTTCCAAAGCCAGCGGAAGGAAAATTACCAGCGCCGCGTCGAGGCGTTGCTGTCGCACGGCCTCGCCTATGAACATGAAGGCGCGGTTAAATTCAAAATGCAGCGTGAGCCAATTACCATTCACGACCTCGTTGTCGGCGATGTTGTCCGTAAACTCACCGACCGCGAGGAGCAAGACCCGGACTTCGTGATTCGGCGTTCGGACGGCCAGCCGGTATTTCATCTCACCAACGTCGTGGATGATCTGGAAATGGGTATCACACATGTCATCCGCGGCGAGGATCATTTAAGCAACACTCCAAAACACATCGCGCTTTTCCGCGCCTTTGGCGTCCACCCGCCGCATTACGCGCACATTCCACTCATTCTAAACGCCGACGGCACGAAGATGAGCAAACGCGACACCGGCGCATCGCTCACGAATTATATCGGAGAAGGTTTTCTGTCCGAAGCGGTCGTGAATTATTTGTGTCTGCTCGGCTGGTCGCCGAAGGACAACCGCGAAAAATTGACATGCGCCGAGGTTATTGAGCGTTTTGATTTGCCGCAAATCCTTCGGCACAACGCGCGGTTCGATCACGAAAAACTGCTCTGGCTGCAAGGCGAATACGCGCGCGAACTCGGCGACGACCGTTTTTACGAACTGGCCGTTCACGCCTTCGCCAAGGCCGGGTTGAACACGAACGCCTTTCCCCTGCCCTACGTCAAAGCCGCGCTTGATACATGCAAAGGCAAGTTCAAGCTGTTCAGCGAGCTGCCCGCCTACGCCGGTTTTTATTTCAAGGACAGCTTTGAATACAACCCCGACGGCGCGAAAAAGGATTTTGTGCCGGAGAACAAACCGCGCCTGCAAAAACTCCACGACGCCTTTGCGAAGGTTGCACCCTTCAACGCCGTAAATCTGGAAATCGCGCTGAAAAGCACCGCTGCCGAACTTGGCGTGAAAGCCGGTGTGCTGGTGCATCCATGCCGGCTCGCCTGCACCGGCAACACCGCCGGGCCGAGCCTGTATCATCTGCTCGAAGTGCTTGGAAAGGAAAAGGTGCTCGCGCGTTTGGATCGCGCGCTTACAAAAATTGGTTAATCTTTTCCGCGTGCTGAACCCGTTCATCCATTGGATTGAAGCCAAAGGGCCTTATGCGCCGTGGCTGTTTCTGGCGCTGTTCCTCGTCGCGTCGTTCCTGATGATCTGGCGGCTGGAAGTTTTGAGCGCCAAGGGCTTCGAAGGCACGGCGCTCGGCACGCTCGTCATGCCGTATTGCACCGGCATGGGCAATCTCATCTTCGCTTTCATTCTCGGTCGCAACGGCGGTTCCGGCGCGGACGTGATGGTCAACTCACTCGTCAACAACGTCACCAACATGACGCTTGTGCTCGGACTGCCAGCGATTATCTGGGGAATGAAGATTTCGCCGTCGCAAAAGAAAACCGGCGGCAAGGCGCACGAACTGAACCGGCTTTCGTCGTTGCTGACGCTCACCGCCGTTTTGTTTTTCACGGGCGTGGTTTGGACAATGGGCCGCAAGGGGCGGATTGATTTCAACGATGGGCTGGTTTTGGTCGGGTTGTTTTTATTCTGGCAATGCTTTCACGTCTTTGAAGTTCTCAAAAGCAACGTGCGCCAGGGCAAATCGCTGAGTTGGACGCTGCCCCTTGATCTGGCGTTGCTGGCCGTTTGCGCGTATGGCATTTACGCGAGCACCGACTGGCTTGTGGCCTGGATTTCCAACATTCACACCGGCTTCATCAGCGTGAAATATCTCGGCTGGCTCAGCGGCTGGCTGATGGTGCTGCCGAACGCGGTCCTGGCGTTTTATTACGGCTGGTGCAAACAGCCGGAAACGGTCTACGCCTCGCAAGTCGGCGATGCGCACGTGTCCATCCCGCTGTGCATCGGCGTTTACGCGCTGTATCACACGATGGACCTGCCGCCATTCTTCCACACCGGAATGTTCATCCTCCTCGGCGCGACGCTGGTGCATCTTCTCTTCGTCACCATTTTCGGACAATTGCCGCGTTTCGTCGGCTGGGTGCTGGTCGCGGCTTACGGTGTATTCCTTTACAAAGGGTTGTTGGGCTGAAATGTCTTTCCCTTGTCACGGAAGTTTTGTGGAACTTCAGCAGTTTTGCGCAAGCGAGATCACAGCCCATCCATCGAAAACGGTTTTGCCGTAGCGCGCATTCATCTGGCTTGCGCATGACTTGATGCAAGTTGTGGCCTGTCCCAACGTCATAAAGCGAATGGATTGATGGCCACCGGCAAAACAAGTTTGTCCGCAGGAAACAGGGTGAATTCCGAATTTTCCAATGCCGGACGCGCTAAAAAAATTGCCTTTGGGAATTCGCGCAGCTTTACTTCGTTGCAGCGCATAACCCTGTAATCTCGCGAAAAACCAGACGCTAATGCCGTTCAAGAAACAACAAGCAACCGACTCCAGCTCGAAAATAATCGCGTGGGTTCACTGGATATTGACCCTTTCACTCGCCGCCGTATTTGTGCTCGTGTTGGCGGCCCTTTTCACACCGCTGAAACTTCCCGGCAAGCCCGGCTGGCTGGAAGCGCTGTTGCTTTTGCTGGCGGCGGCCGGCACGGTCACCGCGCTTGCGCGGCGATTACCGCTGCAGAATGTTTTACTGGCCACGTTCGTCATTGCCGTCATTGGCGGGGCGATACATGCGCTCGGCGCGATTACCAGCATTCCATTTGGCCCGTTCACGTTTATTAGCACGGCAGCCGGAGAGGAACTTTTCAAAACACTGCCGTGGAGCATCCCGCTGATTTGGGTTGCCGCCATTTTGAATTCGCGCGGCGTGGCGCGGTTGATTTTGCGTCCATGGCGAAAGATTGGCACCTATGGTTTTTGGCTCATGGGATTGACGGCGGCGCTGACGGTGCTCTTTGACTTCGCGTTTGAACCGTTCGCTTCACGCGTGAAACATTACTGGCTGTGGACGCCGACGACGTTTCCGGCGACGTGGCAAGGTGCGCCACTGTCAAATTTCCTGGGCTGGCTGGTCGTGTCCCTGCTAATCGTGGTATTCATCGCGCCCTCATTGATTAATAAACAGCCGGGTAAGGGAAATTCGCCCGATTTTCATCCGTTTGCCATTTGGCTCGGCGCAATTTTGTTTTTCGGGATTGCCTGTGCGCAGCATGGGCTTCTGTCCGCCGCAATGGCGGACGGGATTGTGGCTGCTGTCATAACCGTGTTCGCCATTCGCGGCGGAACAGGGTGATTATCGCAATGCGCCCTATTCCTTCGATCGTTCAGCCTCGGCGCGCTTCGTGATTTTCAAACGCACCACGCGCGGACCGTCCGTTTCTTCAACTCGCAATTCGCACGCGCCGACTGTCAACGCATCGCCGACCTTTGGAAAACCGCCGAGTTTTTGCGTCATCCAACCGCTTGCGGTTGCGACAGATTCTTCGCGTTGCATCCCGCCGATGATTTTTTCCAATTCATGCAGCGGCAGCGTGCCGGCAGCTTCCCAGATGTTTTCGCCGACACGTTCCAGTTTCAATTTTTCCTGATCGAATTCGTCTTGAATCTGGCCCACGAGTTCTTCAAGCACGTTTTCGAGTGTCACGATGCCGACCGTGCCGCCGTATTCATCCACAACAACGGCAAAATGCAACTTCCGTTCAAGAAACAATTGCAGCAATTTTTCGAGGCGCGCGGTTTCCGGCACGTAAATTAACGGACGCGCGACCGGCAGCAAATCCGCCGCCGTCCGCGCCTTGTCACGCAACGCATAAAGGTCCTTGATGTGAATGATACCGCGCGTACTGTCCAAATCCCCACCTTCGCAAAGCGGAAAACGCGAGTAGTGCGTTTGTTCCGCAATCGTGAGACACTCGGCAATCGTCATCCCGGTGTTGAACGCGGTGATTTCGTGGCGCGGTCGCATGACTTCGCGCACGACGCGATGACGCAGATCGAGCGCGTTCAAAATGATGTTGCGTCCGCCAGCTTCGCTTTGCGCCGACGCAAGCACGAGGCGCAATTCCTCTTCCGAATGCGTGCGGTTGCTTGCCACGTCCAGCTCGATGCCGATTTTCTGCAAAAGCCAGCGCGCCGAGAGGTTCAGCAGCCGGTTGAACGGATAAAACGCGAGGTAAAACCACCGCAACGGGTGAGCCACCCAAAGTGCAATTGGCAACGGCTTTTGGATTGTCATCCATTTGGGCGCGAGTTCGCCCGCTGTGATGTGCAGAAACGTCAGCGCGCTGAAACCGACGGCGAAGGAAATGGAATGTTGCCAGACCGGCGATAGAACACCGAGCGAAACGAGCAACGGTTCCAGCAACGTGGTAAAGACCGGCTGCCCAATCCAGCCAAGACCGAGGCTTGCCATGGTGATTCCGAGCTGCGTTGCGCTAAGATACGAATTGAGGTTGCGGACGATGTGCAGCGCCATTTTCGCCCGGCGCTGGCCTTTGCCAGCGAGCGCATCCAGTTGCGTTTCCCGGACGCGGACGAGGGCAAATTCCGCGGCGACAAAAAATCCATTCATCAGCACAAGCGCGAGCACCGCCAGAATCTTCAGCGCAACCAAAATGAAAGCATCCCCGTTCACAATTTCACCTCGCCAAACATCACTTTTAGAATGTCTTCGAGTGTTACCACTCCCGACTCGTGTCCGTCACGCGCCAGCACAAAAGCCAGCCGCTCTCCAACACGTTGCATCCGCCGCAACGCGATTTCCAACCGGGTATCCTCTTCAAGAAACAAAGCCGGCGTCATATGCGCTGCAGCAGGTTTCTGCATGTCCAAATGGTCACGGAACAACAGCGGGCCGAGCATGAGCAGCCCCGCAATGCGCCGCTGTCCGTCGCGTGTTTCCCAAACCGGCAGGCGCGAAAATTTCCGTTCCCGCGCCAGCCTCAACGCCTCACTGAGGGGTGTTTCCATTTCAACCGTCACCATTTGAGCGAGCGGCGTGGTGATTTGCCGCACGGTGAAATTTTGCAAATCGAGCACACGGTTGATCATGGCGCGTTCGTCGCTTGTAAGAGCTTGTTCGGATTCCTGCATGACCGCGCGCATTTCCTCCCGGTTGCCAAAGAGCCGGCCGGTAAATGCCCGCCCGCCAGTCCAGTGCAGCACCATGACGGAGATCTGCTCGACCAATGCGACGAGTGGACGCAATGTGAGATGCACGAGCCGGAACACACTGGCCACCGACAGGCAGAATTGATTTGGATGGACGCGAAACACCATTTTCGGGAGCAGGTCGAACAGCGCGTAAAATAAAAAGACGATGACCGTGAAAATGGCGACAAGCCAGACGCCCCGCCCCGGCAGCCATTCGTAAAGCTTTGTCAAAATCCAGCCAAGAATGAGAAAATTCGCCAGCGTGTTGCCCACGAGAATTGTCCACATGAACCTTTCGGGATTTTCGAGAAATCCATGGAGCAATTCTGCCGAAGGCCGGCCCGCACGCGCCATTTGCCGTATGCGCAACCGGTTCAACGCAAACACACCCGCCTCCATGCCCGACAGCAAAAACGACAGCATCAGACAAACCGCCAACGCCACCCAGTTGATAACATTTGTTGCCATTATTTGATTTGTTCCACCAGCAGTTCGCGCACACGACGCTCGTCGACGACCAGCGCGGTAAATTTTAAACCCCGGTATACCGCGGATTCGCCAGCCGCCGGCACGACGCCAAGCAAGTGCGCAAGCAATCCGCCCATTGTCTCCACTTCGTTCACGTTGCCGAGCGCGGGAAATTCGCGGCGGAAATCTTCCAGCCGCATCGTGCCATTGACACGCCAGCAGGCCGGCGCGAGTTTTTCCATGACAAACCCCTCCGGCTGCTGCACTTCGAGGCGGATTTTACCGACGAGTTGACTTAGAATATCTTCCATCGTCACCAAACCTGCTGTGCCGCCAAATTCATCGAGGACAACCGCCAGACCCCGTTGCTGTTTTTGCAAACTTTTAAAAAGTTGGAGCAGATTCGTTGTCTCCGGCACGAACGACGGTAATTCAATGGCGTCGGCCAGATCAATTTTCGGATCGAGCAACAACGCGCGCGTGTTCAAAATGCCAACGATCGTGTCCGGCGTTTCGTCATAAATTGGCAGGCGGCGATGCTTGGATTTTTTTGCGGCGGCAATCATCTCTTCCACTGTTGCATCGTCCGAAATGCACGCCATGCCCGCGCGCGGGCGCATCACGTCGCGAACCGTGCGCCGATCGAGGCTGATGATTTGCAGGATGATTTCTTTTTCAGACTCGGCGAGTGTGCCCTGTTGATACGCCATTTCGAGCAGCTCGTGATATTCGGCATCCGTCAACGCTCCGGCGCTTTGTGCCGAAGCCGTTCGAAGCGCGACCATTCTTAAAATGGTGGTGTCCAGCCATTGAGCAACATGACGCAGCGGCGTGGTCAATTTTTCTAGAACCAATAATGCTCCCGCCACGCGCAACGCCCATCGTTCCGGCTGTCGCACTGCCAGGGTTTTTGGAAAAACTTCGCAACCGATAAACACGAGCGCGAGCAACGCGACCATCGTCAGTGCGAGCGCCCAGTGCGCATTGAACACCATCAGCAGCGCGACGGCGAGCATCGCGGCGCTGGCGAACGTGTTGCCCAGCGCCAGCGTTGCCAGCAAATCCTGCGGGCGTTCGAGCAGTTCCGCGACGATTTTGCCCCTGCGCGGATGTCCTTCGGACAGTTGCCGCGCCTGCCATTTGCTCAAGGAAAACAACGCCGTTTCCGCCAGCGCGAAAAAAAAACTCGCGCCCGCGAAAACCAGAATCGCCACAATCGCCGTCCCCACACGCGCAGTTTGACTCAAATTGTCCGCTGAAAAAAGCAGAAAGGAGCGACGCGAATTACACGAATTGACTCGAATTGAATTGTTTGGGCAGGGTCGCCTCGCCGAGGCGACCACACGGACGGCTCGGCGAGCCGTCCCTACCATTTAACCTTCCAAAACCGCCATCACCGCCGCGTAATCTCTCGTGTGGCTCAAGCTGATGAGCAATCGTTTTGCACGGCGTGACTTGAATAATCTTTTCCCCTTGCCGTGCAAAACCACGAACGGTTCGCCCGATTTCTTGCGGCGGATTTCCATATCGCGCCAGCCGAGCGCCGCGCCGATGCCAGTGCCAAACGCCTTGGAAATCGCCTCCTTGGCCGCGAATCGCGCGGCGATGAACGGCGCTGGCTTTTTGTACGTCAGGCAGTAGGCGATTTCGTCCGCGAGCAGAACGCGATTGAGAAAACGCCCGCCGAACCGCTTGTGCGACGCCTGAATTCGCGTCACCTCGATGATGTCAATACCGACGCCCAAAATCATTTTACTCGGGAAATGTTTTGTCTAATTGCGATAATTTTCCATCAAGCGCAGCATTTCTTTGACGGCAGTTTTGAGGCCGACCATCACGGCGCGGCTGACGATGCTGTGGCCGATGTTCAATTCCACCAGATGCGGCACGCGACACAACGTCGGCAGGTTTGTGTAATTCAACCCGTGCCCGGCGTTCACTTTCAAACCAAGCGCATGCGCTTGTTCCGCACCGGAAATCAGCCGCTGTAATTCCACATCACGTTTTCGTATATCGCCAAAAGCTTCCGCAAATGCGCCGGTGTGCAATTCAATGAATTGGCTGCCCGTCCGCGCCGCCGCTTCAATTTGTTCCGCATCCGGCGCAATGAATAAACTGACCTCGATGTCCGCATCGTTCATTTTTTTGCGCGTCCCGGCGATGGCTTTTTCGTTCGCAACCACATCGAGTCCGCCTTCGGTCGTCACTTCCAGCCGCCGTTCGGGCACGATGCAAACGATGTCCGGTTTCAGTTTCAGCGCGATGGCGATGATTTCCGGCACGATGGCCATTTCCAGATTCAACCGCGTCTTGACGACCTCGCGCAGCTTCCAGGCATCGCGATCTTGAATGTGCCGGCGGTCTTCGCGCAAATGCGCGGTGATGCCGTGCGCGCCTGCGGCTTCACAAATCCGCGCGGCCTCGATGGGATTCGGTTCACCAAAGCCGCGGCCACGATAGCGCGCCTCGCGCAGCGTGGCGACATGGTCAATGTTAACGCCGAGTTTGAGCATAAGATTTCACGGTGCGGCCAAATTATTGGAACGCGGAGGCAAACGCAAATCGCGACATGGAAAATTTGTTGTTTCGAGCCAATTCGCGAGTGCAACAAGTTCAAATGCCGCACAAAACGAAACGGTTAAAAACCCGGTCATCAAGGGGCTTTTCTGTGCCAAATGCATCGCCGTTTGGCAAATTCAATTACATTCTGATTGCCCCACCGCGCCGAATCCGATTTTATTCGGTGTGCCGAACGTCCGCACATTTTTCAAATATTGGTTGCCGGTGTTGATTTGGATGGGGCTGATTTTTTCAGCGTCGGGCGACTCGCATTCCTATGAACGTTCGTCCCGTCTCATCGAACCCCTGTTACGCTGGCTCTTCCCGCACATGCTGGAAGTACAAATCCAGGCGATTCATTATCTGCTCCGCAAATGCGCACATCTGACTGAATACGCCGTGCTCGCGATGCTGCTATGGCGTGGAGTGCACAAACCATCGAAGGACAATCTACGGGAATGGAGTTGGCACGAAGTCCGGCTTGTGCTGTTGACGGTCATGCTCTACGCGGCGACCGACGAATTCCATCAACGTTTTGTTCTCACCCGGACCTCGCTGGTTTTGGACGTGTTCATTGACACCGCCGGCGCTGCCGCAGGTTTGCTGGCGCTTTGGATTCCTGACCTCTGGCGAATACGCGGGTGGCATTTGTCATGAAACGCCCGCTCGTTGCCGTCGTTTCGTGTTATGCAGCCGGATTGCTTATCGCCCAATTTTCCCAGCCGCCGCTCATCGCGCTTTTTGTCACTTCATTCGGCCTGCTCGCAATAACACTGGCTTGGGGACGATTTCGCCTGCTTCTCATCTGGCCGCTGCTTGTGCTCATCGGTTGGACCAACCTCGCCAGCCGCACCGCCATCATTTCACCGGATGATTTGCGGACGTCGCTTGGCAACAACGCCGCGCTCGCGACCGTGCGCGGCAATCTGGTTGAGATGCCCCACATCAAAATCATCGAGCACGATGAGCAACAAACCGAGCATTCTCTCGCCCGGGTTCGGGTGACCGGGTTGCGGCGGGATGATCATTGGCAGCCAGCCGACGGTGAAATCGTCGTCACCACGCCTGGCACGCTCCCCGGTAATTTTTTCGCCGGACAGCCCGTGGAAATCAGAGGCGTCATAGCGCGGCCATCACCGCCGCTGGCCGAAGGGCTTTTTGATTACCGCGATTATCTCCAGACGCGCGGAATTTTTTACCAGCTTAAAACCAGTTCCACGAACGACTGGCAGCTCGGCGCATCGTCATTGACCAAGCCGCCGTTGACCGACCGGTTTTTGACCTGGTCGAAGCACACGCTGGCGCTGGGTTTGCCGGTGGAAGACGAACCGTTGCGTTTGCTCTGGGCAATGACACTCGGCTGGCGAACGGCGTTCACGGGCGACATCAGCGAACCGTTCCTGCGCGCGGGCACGATGCATCTGTTCGCGATTGACGGCCTGCGCATCGCGCTGATTTCCGGGATGCTCGTCGCGTTGTTGCGCATGCTGCAAATCTCGCGCGCGTGGTGCGGCCTCATCGCGATCCCTCCCATCTGGTTTTACACCGCCGCAACCGGGTGGGAATCGTCGGCCATTCGCGCCTCTGTGATGATGACCATTGTCATCGGCGGCTGGGCATTGAAACGGCCGGGCGATTTGATCAACTCACTTGCCGGCGCCGCGTTCATCATTTTGCTCTGGGAACCGCGCCAGCTTTTTGAAGCGAGTTTTCAACTCTCATTTTTCGTCGTGCTCGTCATCGGACTGCTGATGCCTCCGCTGAACAAAATTTCCGACCGGTTGTTGCGCCACGATCCGCTGCTGCCAGATGAATTGCTCCCGCGCTGGCGGCGCGCGCTGACCGCCACGCTGCGAATGTTGTCGCGTTACTTCGCGCTTTCATTCGCGGCTTGGGTCGGCTCGATTCCTCTGGCGGCAAAGTATTTTCACCTGTTCAGCCCGGTTTCGACGCCTGCGAACATCATCGCCGTGCCGCTGGGCACGCTTGCGCTGATGAGCAATCTCGGCGCGCTCGTCTGTGGCAACTGGCTGCTGTGGACGACGGAATTGTTCAATAACAGCGCGTGGTTTTTCATGGTGGCGATGACGGATGTAAGCGTATTTTTCACGAAAATTCCCGGCGCATTTTTCTACGTGCCCGCGCCGTCGTGGCTGGAAATTGGAATTTATTACGCCGTCCTCGTCGGCGTGTTGAGCGGCTGGCTGTTCGCGCCGAAACGGCGAATTTGGGGCGTGGCAGTGCTGATTTTGATCGGTGTGATTTATTTCGGGCGCTGGGAACAATCACGCAACGAAACCGAATTGACCGTTTTGCCGCTGAACGGCGGGCATTGTGTTTTTGTGGACGCACCGGGCCGGAAAAATGACTGGCTCATTGACTGCGGAAACACAAACGCGGTCGAGTTCACTCTCAAACCATTTCTGCGCGCGCAGGGCGTGAACGCCGCCTTGCGGCTCGTGCTGACACACGGCGATTTGCGGAACGTCGGCGGCGTGGAAAGGCTCAACAAACTTTTCGGCGTTCGCGAAATTTACACCAGCCCAGTTCAATTCCGTTCGCGCGTTTACAACGAAACGATCAGTCCTTCTGAAAAACCATCGGTTAACAAACCCAGTCGGTGGGGCGAGGCTACTGACGAGCCGTCGCCTGAAAACAACCCGGCTCGCGAGGACGCTCGCCCCACCCAAAAATCAGATGCGCCGACGCGGCGCAAAATTTTGAATTGCGGTGACTGTCTTGGTTGCTGGCGGGTTTTGCATCCCGGCGCCGGAGAAAATTTTGCGCATTCGGACGACGCGGCACTCGTGCTGCTCGGAAATCTTAACGACACGCGCCTTTTACTCCTGTCGGACCTGGGACGCAACGGCCAAAGCGTGTTGCTCGCACGCACGAATGACCTGCGCGCCGACATTGTCATCGCCGGTTTGCCGAACGAAGGAGAACTGCTTTGCGACGCGCTGCTCGATGCAATTCATCCCAAAGTCATTGTGATTGCCGATTCGGAATTTCCGGCAACGCGGCGTGCGAGTTCTGAATTAAAAGAACGTTTGGCCGGACGAAAAGTGCCGGTGATTTACACGCGAACGGCGGGCGCGGTGACAATTGTCACGCGTCCAAAAGGCTGGGAATTGCGGACGATGGACGGACAAAAATTTGTATCCAGTAATTTTCGGTAGGGCGGCGCTGCTGCGCCGCTGGCCGCACGGCAGCGCGGCCCTACCTTTTGCGTGCAACAACGACCGAAATATAACGTGCTTCCGGAATCGGAAATTTTTTGACTTCGACGGTGACACTTTTCGGTTTGAACTTGGACAAAATCATGTCGGCGATGTCGGCAGCCAGTTTTTCAATCAGCTTCCAACTGTGGCCATCGCCGAATTTCAAGAGCCGCTGGCTGACGGCAAAATAATCAATCGTGCCGGCAATGCCGTCGGATTTCGCCGCCTTTGAGAAATCGCAATCCATCTCCACCGTTAGCAACAAGCGTTGCGGCTTGGCGCGTTCTTCGTCCGGCACGCCGACGCGGTAAAAAACTTCAAGGTCAACGATGGAGATTTTGGACATTCTTGCTTTTCTTGTGCTTGGCGGCGCGTTGCGGAGAACGCGCCCTACCCTTTTGTTTTATCACGGCTTCGAGGAGAATTCGTGTCGGTGTGTTGAGCGGCATCTTGCACGCTTCAACAGGCTTGACCCATTTGGATTCGCGGGCTTCGTCGTTGAGTTTCACGCGCGGTTTGCCTTTGCAGCGACAGGTGTAATTCAGAAGGACAAAATGTGCGTCGCGATAAAATTCCTTTGAGTGAATGCAATCCTGCACGAGCACGAATTCGATGTCCGTCACGTTGAGGCCGGTTTCCTCCTGGATTTCGCGGCGTAGCGCGTTCACGGAGGTTTCGCCCCATTTGATTTTTCCGCCGGGAATGCCCCAAAGATTCGACCATTTGTGCGTGTGAATCATCAACACTTCCCCCTTGTCGTTGAAGATGAGAGCGCCGACGGTCGCCTGCGGTGGATGAATCCCCTCGCACTTTTCCGTCTCTGGCTTCAGGCGCAAGCCGTTCTGTTCCAAAATGCGGCGCAATTCGCCGAGATGTTCGACGATCAAGTCCGGTTTCGCCTCGCGTAATTGTTCCAGCGTATTGTAGCCGGTGAGCACAGCGCAGGAATGAATGCCGCCGTGCCGCGCGGTTTCGATATCGTGCTGCATGTCGCCGATAAAAAGCGTTTCGTCCGGCTTGAGATGGTTCTCGGCGAGGATTTCGTGGATTTTTTCCCGTTTATCCGGAACGCCGGTATAAGAGCGGTCGAGAAAAGCGTCGAATCCGGTTACACGGCATTGAACTAGAAAATGGTCGTGCTGGATGGTGCTCAATACGAACGTGTGAAGTTTTTTTGCGCGGCAAAATTCGAGAAAGGCGCGCACATGCGGCAATTCAGTGACCGAATCTTGTATCTGTCGGTAATGCGCGTGAAACCAATCCTCCAGTTCCGGCAATGGCACATGCGGCGTATGGCGATCATAAAAGTCCACAAATGGCAGGGAAAACTCCGCGCGAAATTCTTCCAGCGACATTTCGGGACGGTCGGCCTTGGCAAGAACGACATTGGTCGCTTTCCAGACGGCGGGCAAATCGTCCACCAACGTGCCTGACCAGTCGAAAATGATGTTACGAATCACATGTGCAAATTAACCACAAAGACACAAAGGCACAAAGAGAAACAAAAATTTCTCAAATATAGGTAGGGACGAGCCGCTGGCTCGTCCCAAAATCAAATTGCCTGCATTCGTTCCCAAGCTAGAATCATGCGTGTGGATCAAGTCGGCAGAAGATCTCTATTACATACGGTTCCGCTTTGGATTAATCCGGCACGATCCGTTTATTTCATCACAATCTGCTGTACCCCGCGCCATATGAACCAGCTTTGCCACAAACAACTCGCGTTGCTCCTGTTTGAAACAGTCGAGCACCGATGCCGACAGAAAACTTGGTTTGCCCATGTCTTTCTATTGATGCCGGATCATGTTCATGCGCTGCTGCGTTTTCCCTCGACGAAGACTCCTATGCGGAAAATCATTTCCCAATGGAAGGCATGGACGGCCAAACAATTTGGCATTCGCTGGCAGCGGGATTTTTTCGAGCATCGGCTGCGCAATGATGAAAATTGGATTGAGAAGGCAAATTATATTTTGGCAAACCCTGTCCGGGCCAGTTTAATCGAAAAACCCGAGGATTGGGAATACGTTTGGTTCCCCAAGCCGGAATAAGTGGGACGCGCGAGCCGCGCGTCCCTACCATTAAATTTTTATGCTCATTGCGTTCAACAAACCTTACGGCGTGCTTTCACAATTCACCAGCGACAGTTCGGTAAATCGCACACTCGCAGAATTCGGTTTTCC
Source organism: Verrucomicrobiota bacterium (assembly GCA_049521735.1). Taxonomy (GTDB): domain Bacteria; phylum Verrucomicrobiota; class Verrucomicrobiia; order Limisphaerales; family UBA11358; genus UBA11358. The sequence goes on along the minus strand of JBEKON010000034.1, from coordinate 5,075 downwards.
AAAAAACGTTTATCCGATTGGCCGGCTTGATGTGGATTCCGAGGGCCTGCTGCTGTTGAGCGACGAACCGGAATGGAACGAACAACTATTGCATCCCCGTCATGCGCACGAACGAGAGTATTGGGCGCAGGTGGAAAATATCCCGACGCCGGAAGCCTTGAAAAAATTGGGGCGTGGCATTTCCATTCAAGGCCGGAAAACGTTGCCGTGTCATGCATGGATTCTGGAGCCGCAACCGGAGGTAGGGCGCGCAGTCCCCTGCGCGCCGTCGGAAGGAATCATTGAACCTCGCGGCGCGCACGGAGTGACGCGCCCTACCTTGCCGCCACGCAATCCGCCGATTCGATTCCGCAAAAATGTGTCCGATTGCTGGATTGGCTTGGAATTGATTGAAGGTAAAAATCGTCAGGTGCGGCGCATGACCGCCACCATTGGTCATCCGACGCTGCGTTTGATTCGCGTCCGCATCGGCAATTTCCGGCTCAGCGACTTGCCAGCAGGCCAGTGGCGGGTTTTGACGGCAAAAGAACGCACGTCCGTTGACGCCGCCAATTCGTAGCGGTAACTTCCTACTATGATTGGTATGACTGAAATTCAGCCGCGCAGTGTGGACGATCTGCAAGTTCGCAAAGCGATGCCGCGCGCCAGATTCGAGCCGCTGGCAAAGGAAATTTCTGCGCTCAAGAAGCAGCTCAATGCCGTCATTCTGGCGCACAATTATCAAGTGCCGGAAATCCAGGACGTGGCGGATTACGTCGGTGATTCGCTCGGCCTCTCGCAGCAGGCCGCCAAAACGAGCGCAGACGTGATTGTCTTCTGCGGCGTGCATTTCATGGCCGAGACGGCAAAGATTTTGAACCCAAACAAAATCGTCGTGCTGCCGGACAAGGACGCCGGCTGTTCGCTGGAAGAGAGTTGTCCGGCGGACAAGCTGTCCGCGCTCCAGGCGACGAATCCGAATTTCTGGACCATCGCCTACATCAATTGCAGCGCCGCTGTGAAGGCCCTGACCGACGTGATTTGCACCAGCGGCAACGCGGTGAAAATCGTCGAGGCCGCACCGAAGGACAAAGATTTGCTGTTTGTGCCCGACGAAAATCTCGGCCAGTGGGTGATGGAACAGACGGGCCGCCCAATGACGTTGTGGAAGGGCAATTGTTACGCGCACGTTGAGTTCCGGCGCGATCAAGTGCTGCGATTGCGCGAGAAATTTCCCGACGCGAAAGTGGTGGTTCACCCGGAAAGTTTGCGCGAGGTGCGCGATTTGGCGGACGCGGTTTGTTCGACGGAAAAAATGATTTTATTCTGCAAGACCGATCCGGCCAGACGGTTCGTCATCGTGACCGAATCGGGCATCATTCATCGGATGCAGAAGGAATGTCCGGGCAAGGAATTTCTGTGCGCGCCGGTGTTTGACGTGATGCGGATGCCATCGGACAACTGCCGTTGCAGCGAGTGCAAATACATGAAGATGAACACGCTCGAAAAGGTGCGTGACTGCATGAAAAAACTCGCGCCGCGAATTGAATTGCCAAAGGAAATTTTGAAGCGCGCGCGGTTGCCGATTGAGCGGATGCTGGAGATTTCGGCGAAACCGATTGAAAATGCGGGATAATACCATTTCTCAATGATAATCAGTGCAAAGGTAGGGTCGCGCCCGTCCTCCGTAGCAGCACTGCGGAGGGTGGACGGGCTTTACTGAATCCAACCGGCGGCTTGCGCCAGCTTGACCAGCAGATAGGCGACACCAGCGCTGGCCGGAAGCGTCATGATCCACGCCCAGATGATGCGTTCGACCACTTCCAGCTTGAGATGATTCAAGCCCTTGGCGCAGCCGACGCCCATGATGGAAGTTGTGACGGCGTGGGTGGTGGACACGGGCATTCCGAAATGGGCGGCGGTGACCAGCACTGTGGCGGCGGTGGTTTCGGCGGCGAAACCATGGACCGGATGGATGCGGATCATTTTATGTCCGAGGGTTTTGATGATTCGCCAGCCGCCCACAGCGGTGCCGGCGCACATGGTCAGGGCGCAGAGGACTTTGATCCACGCAGCAATTCCCAGCGGCTGGTTCCCCTGCGGCGGAGTGGTGCGCAAAAACGACAACCACCAGGGAAGATGTTCGAACATGCCGCTGCTCGTGCCGGTCAGCAGCGCCAGCGCGATGATGCCCATGGTCTTTTGCGCGTCGTTGGTGCCGTGGCTGAAACCCATGTAGGCCGAGCTGAAGAGTTGCAGTTTGCCGAAGGTTTTGTTGACGGTGGTTGGACGCCAGTTGCGCAGCAGAAAATAAAGCGCTCCCATAACCAGAAACCCAAAGACCAAACCCAAAACGGGAGACAAAACCATCGGAACAATGACTTTCCAAATCAGTCCTGTGCCCAGCCACCAATGTTCGTGATTGGGGACGGACCAGACCAAAACATTCCAATTGTTGCGCGCGGCAGCCAGACACGCGCCGCACAACCCGCCGACCAGCGCGTGGGAAGAACTCGACGGCAAGCCAAACCACCACGTCAGAAGATTCCACGCGATGGCGGCCAGCAATGCGCAAATCAGGACTTCGGACGTGGCGACTTTCGGGTCAACGAGCCCGGAGGCAATCGTGGTGGCGACGGCGGTGCCCATGAAGGCGCCGCCCAAGTTGGTGACCGCCGCCAGCATGACGGCCTGGCGCGGCGACAACACTTTCGTGGCAACAACGGTGGCGATGGAATTGGCGGTGTCGTGAAAACCGTTGAGGTAGGTAAATACCAACGCCACCAAAACGACGGTAAAGATAAGGGTCATCGCGCCGTTCAGGAATTTTTGAGCACGATGTGCATGACCACGTTGCCGGCGTCGCGGCAGCGGTCAATGACTTTCTCCATCAATTCAAAAAGGTCGCGGATGACCATGGCTTTCAGCGCATCGTAGCGTCCGCTGTAAAGGTCCTTTAGCAAGTCTATCATTAACCCATCCGCCTCGCCTTCGAGATATTGAAGCTTGGTGTTCAGCTCGTGGATTTTTTCCAAATGTTTCACGTCGCGAAGTTGTTTCACCATGGTCAGCACCACGTCGGTGGCTTGTCCCATGATTTCAATTTGACGGGCAAAATCCACGCCTTCAATGTGCTGATGGCCGAGGTTGATGCGTTCCGCCAGTTTCTCGACTGTCTTGGGAATTTTGTAGAGCGCCAGTGCCAACGCCTCGATGTCCTCGCGTTCGAGGCCGGTCACAAATGTTTTCACCAGTTCCGTGCTGATCTGCTCGGCGATTTTCTTCTCCTTGCGGCGCGTGAGCGCAAGATCGTCCAGACCTTTGGCGGACGCCGGGGATTTGATCAACTCGATGACCAGCCGGACGCTTTCGTGCGCTTCGCGCGCGGCGTCCTCCAACAATTGATAAAACCGGTCGCCTTTTCCGAAGAGTGTTTGGAGTGAAAACATGGTTGGAAGCAGGGTCTCGAAAGCGCGCGAAAAGTCCATAAAATTCAGACAATGAACCGGGGATTGGAAATCAGTCAATTCCAAGGCGTAATTCTTTTCGCGCTTGAGAAATGGTTGAAGCAAAAAGGAGTCGCTGAAAACCCGCCGCCGTTGTAAATTCCGCCCCGTATGGCGATGGCGGACATCAGACGGGAATACGCGCTCGGCAGCTTGCGGCGCGCGGATTTGGACGCGAATCCGCTCACGCAGTTCAATGAATGGTTCACGCAGGCGGCAGCGCGCAGCCGCTGGCGAAAGATCGGCATCGCGCTTTTCAAACTCTGGCAGGCCATTCTTGGTCTCACGCCAACCGACGTGAACGCCGTGACACTCGCAACCGTCGGCAAGGACGGACAACCCTCGGCACGCGCGGTCTTGCTCAAAGGCGCGGATGAACGCGGCTTTGTTTTTTTCACAAATTATGACAGCCGCAAGGGACGGGAACTGGCGGAAAATCCCAATGCCGCACTGACATTTTACTGGCCGGATTTGGAACGACAGGTTTGCGTGAGGGGTCCGGTTCAAAAAATTTCACGCGAAGAATCAGAGGCGTATTTCAAAAGCCGTCCACACGGCAGTTGCCTGGCTGCATGGGCGTCAAACCAACGCGACGTGGTCAAAGATCGCGCGGCACTCGAAACGAAGTGGAATGAAATGGCGGCGCGTTTTCCGAACGATGTGCCGCTGCCGCCGAATTGGGGCGGTTTTGTTTTAAGACCGGAGCGGATTGAATTCTGGCAAGGCCGGCTGAACCGGTTGCACGACCGGTTTTGCTACACGCGGCAGCCGGACGGTTCTTGGAAATTGGAACGGCTTGCGCCTTGATTATTTCGCCGGTTTGTCTTCGACGGCGGCGTCTTCCTTGTCCTCGCCAATGACCGGGGCGATGGCCTGCAATTTGTCGCCGGATTCCAATTCTATCAGCTTCACACCCTGCGTATTGCGGCCGGTTTCACGGATGTCCTTCACTGACGTCCGCACCATCTGGCCTTTGACGGTGATGAGCATGATTTCATCCGCATCGCGCACGGTGAGTGCGCCAATGACCGCGCCGGTCTTCTCGGTGGTCTTCATCGTGATGATGCCTTTGCCACCGCGGGATTGAGCGCGGTACTCCTCAAAATCAGTGCGTTTGCCGATGCCGTTTTCGCCGGCGACCAGCAGTTTGGCGTCCGGCACAACAATGGCCAGCGCGACGACTTCATCGCGTTTCTCCAATTTAATGCCGCGCACACCACCCGCGGGACGACCCATCGGGCGCGCGTCCTCCTCGTTGAAGCGAATGCTCATGCCGTCGCGGGTGATGAGCACGGCTTCGTTCCGGCCAGTCGTCAGCTCCACATCAATCAACGTGTCGCCCGGATCAATGCCGATGGCGATGATGCCGCCTTTGCGGACGTTGGCGAAATCCGCAAGCGCGGTTTTCTTCACCGTGCCCTGTTTGGTCGAGAAAAGCACAAAGCCCGGCTGTTCCCACGTGACGTCCTCCTTGTTCGCGTTGGTCTTGGAAAGAACGCGGATGAGCGCGGCGATGGTCTCGCCCGCCTTCAATTCGAGCAAATTGGCGATGCTCCGGCCCTTGGCGGCGCGGCCCATGTCGGGAATTTC
>JBEKON010000033.1:0-20875 GCA_049521735.1 Verrucomicrobiota bacterium | reverse complement strand
ATGTTCATGCGCTCGAATTCGACGCTGCCGATTGTCGCCTACGAACCGCAGCCTTTTCTTTGCGATTTAGCCCGCCGAAGTGTCGCGCTCAACCACTTTGCTGATATCGAAGTGCGAAACGTCGGTTGCGGCGCGGAACGCGGTGAGCTTCCGTTTCATAACAATCCAAACGGCTCGGTGGCGGTCGGAATTGACGCTTCTTCCGTTGCTGCGTCCCCGCTTTCCGCGCCAATGGATTGGGAAACACAGGCACACCGGCTCTATTGCGGCGATACGATAACGAAAATACCGATCACAACGCTCGACGAGGATTTGGCGGACAAGTCATCCATCGCCTTGTTGAAAATTGATTGCGAAGGTTTCGAGTATCAAATCCTGCAAGGTGCGCAACAGTTGCTTAAACGCCACCGGCCACTGCTGTTCATCGAAGTCCACCCGGAACAGCTTGTGACCTTCGGACATTCAACCCGCGAGCTGCTGGAATTGATTTCGCCGGATTACGAACTCGAATTTTGGTATTTTCAAATTGGCCGCCACACCTCGCGTTTCAGGCGAAGCCTGGAAAAATTCCGCCGGCCCAAGGCGCAGCGCTGCACCACCGTGGCGGAAATGCTGGCCGCCAGCACCAGTGTTCCCGGCCCGGCGCAGATTTATTTCATTGGACGACCGAAAGGGACATCCTAATTTTGGCGGACGGAAAATTTCCGCGCGCGGCATGGTCAGTGGACTTTAGCCGGGGTGGAGAGCAAGGTTCGGAAGAAGAGATACAGATAATGCAGCCTTCTCCAGACAGAAATGGCATGGCGTGCGAATATATGGCGCAGGTGTGGTCGTTTATAAAGCACCCGTTCACTCTTCCACATTTGTAAGATGACAATCCACCGGCTCACACCATGAAAATGATCTTTGTGCCGGGCCAGGACGCGATACGATTCGTCCTTAGGCGGACGATGATTCTTGTCACGGCAAAAACTTTTATCATGAATGCGGTAACATCCAACCGTCTGCTCGACAAATCCCAGGGCCTGACGGGACATGAAGCGCAGATACATGTCAAAATCGTCGCAGGCCAGACTGCCATCATAAAGGCCAAAACCATCCTTTGCATCAAATGTCTGGCGGCGGCACATGAGAATGGAGCCGGCTAAACTCCAGTTTAAGAGCAAATTTCTCACCAGTAAATGAGGATGCCGCCAAGCCCGGATGCCACGCGCGTGCGATTTTTGGATTCGGGACATGGCTTTTCCGGCATCCCCGATGAGTTCTGTTTTGCCAAAGACGGCGAGATGTTCTGGGTGATTTTGCAAATGGTTGAACCGGGACCGGATGCCTCCGCGCACCAGCGTGTCATCGCTGTCGGTGATGACAAGAAAATCGCCTTGGGCTGCTGCAATCAGCTTGTTCAATGTTTTGCAAATCCCCTGGTTGGGCTGGGATGCGATCCAAACATTCTCAAAACGCGCGCCATGTCTGGCCACCCAGGCTTGTAACCGGGTAAAGGAATCGTCCTTGGAGCCATCATCCAAAACCAGCAGTTCCAAGCGCGGCCAGTCTTCATCTCGAATGGAATTCAGACACTCTTCTACATAGGCAGCGTGGTTATACAATGGCACCAATACGCTGATAAGCGGATCTTTTTGTAAACTGGATGGACTCATGGTCGATAACTATTTACAGCATCAATAACAGCATTAATTTGCATTTGAGTCATCACCGGGCTAATCGGCAAGGAAAGAGTTCATGCAGAAAGGCCATCGGAAGTTCCAACGCCGTGCGGACGGCCAACCCAGGCGGCGAACTCGGTCTCAAAGGCTTTCACCTCCTCGCCAAGGATATACAAGCCAGAATTGATGACCCGGGCGGCGGCCTTCAACTGCTCGGCATCAAGCGCATTGATAGCGCGCAGATCGAGAAAAGGAATGTTTTGCATCGAATCAAATTTCCCGGATTAACTTTGCGGGATTGCCAGCAACCACAACTCTTGGTGAAACTGAACGCGTAACCACCGAACCGGCAGCCACCACGCTGCCTTCCCCGATTTCAACACCTTTTAGAATAATAGCCCTGCTGCCAATCCAAACACGGTCCCCCAGCACGACTGGCGAAGAAGGTACACCCGGCTCGTGGCGTCGTATGGGGTCAATATGATGAAAATCGGAATCCAAAATGAGAACACTATCCCCAATCAGACATTCACGACCAATCCGAACGGATTTTTCTGCGATGATTTGGACGTTGTTAGAAAAAAGAGTTCCTGCCCCCACGCTGATGATTGCATTCTGGCTTCGTGCCTGAAGGCGCACCATCCCGGAACCTAACAAGGGTGCTTTTCGATAACCAATTCCGACCTTGGGGCCAATCTCAACTATGCCATGACCATCGCACAAGAGGGACACTTCAAAAACAGGAATGCCTTGCAGTCGCAACCGTCCGCCCACCAATGCGGGAAGCAGGGCAATCAGGTGAATCAGGCGGGATATAGTGGTCATCGGAGAAGGCGAGCAGGATTCCCTATGACTACAGCGCTAGGAGGCACATCTTTGGTGACTACAGCCCCGGCCCCAACTATTGCACCCTCTCCAACAGTTATTCCGGGAAGAATAGTTGCATTGGCACCAATCGAAGCGCCCTTCTTGACCAGAGTAACCGGATTCTGCTCCAGTAACTGGCGAGAGCGCGGCATGGGATTATTGGTAAAAGTTACGTTTGGACCGATAAAAACGTCGTCCTCAAGAATCACGCCATCCCAAAGTTGAACCCCGCATTTGATGGTCACACGATCGCCCACCAAAACCTTGTTTTCAATAAAGCAATGGGAACAGATGTTGCAATCTTTGCCAATTTTAGCTTCTGGCAAAACTACCACAAACTGCCAAATATGCGTTCCCCGGCCAATTGACTGAGACTGGACATCAGCGGTTGGATGAATGAGCATAATTTAAAAACTGCTTTTTATCACGAATGTAATCAGCTTCTTCATATGGGGCATCAGCCAGCACCATCATGACGCAATCCGGGGAAAAATCATCCATTTCAAGCCAAACTCCAGGTCCTATAAAAAGACCTTTGTCAGGTCGATTGAGAATCACCTCAGCACGCTCAAATCCATTGTCCAACATCATGCGCAGACTACCACACACAGCAACACATACTTGCCGGAACGTCTTATGGGCGTGCAATCCGCGCACCACCCCCGGCTGGGTTCCAAAGATGTAGTAAACACGTGCAATGGTAAATGGAATTTCTCGTTGCGTTTCCAGCGCAATGAGCGAACCACGGCGGTCTCCCCTAATCGTAAAATCAATCAGCTGAACCAGAGGAAATCCAGTGTTCTGTTGTGGAAATGTGTTCAATTGATTCAGACTTCAAAACAACCGGGCTTTTGACATGAGTTTTGACTGCACTGTTGTATTGGCTCAATTTTATGTGGTTTCTCATTCGCAAAACAAGATTTTAACTTCTTCACATGGAATAAACAATTAAACGCACAGTCGCTCCGGGTCGTTGGAATAAAACTCGCAACCGTCGTCCATTGATGGTTAAATCCTGCCGTTGCATGGCTGAATTTCTCCACCGATTACTGAATCTGGCCAAGCCGTATAGGCTGCGCCTGGTCTTGGGCATCGTATTTGGGTTCCTTAGTGGCTTTGTTGATCCGCTGCTAATGTTAGTCATTCCGGTGGTGGGGCTGGTGGTTTTTACCGGCGCGGGCGCGGACAGCGCCGCGGCCGTGCTGAAAAATCTGTCGCCCCGGCTGCAAACCGTTGCGAATATAATCACTTCATGGTTTCCCCATTCCGAATCTCCCTCGGCAGCTACAATAAAAATTCTCGTGATCTTGCTGGTGCCGTTCATGTTCATCCTGCGCGGCCTGTTGAGCTACTTGAATGTGTATTGCCTGCAATGGGTTGCCATCCGCGCCGTCACTGACTTGCGCACTCGATTGTTCACCCATCTCCAAAATCTTTCCGTCGGTTTTTTTGCCCAGTCCAGCACCGGAGATTTGATGTCGCGCATCAACATGGACACCAGCGCCTTGCAGAACACCATCACTGCGCCGCTGGCGGTTGTGGTCAAGGACCCGGTCACAGTGATAGGCATGGTGGTTTCTCTGTTTCTTTTCGTGGACGCCAAACTCACACTGGTCGCGATGCTGGTTTTTCCCGTCAGTCTCATTCCCATCATCATCTACAGCCGCAAAGTGCGCAAATCCAGCGCCGTCATTCAAGATAGTTACTCCGAATTGTCAACGGTGATGCACGAATCCTTTACCGGCAATCGCATCATCAAGGCCTATAACCTCGAAGAAAAGGCCGTCCAACAATTCAAGGATGTTTCCCAGCGCTTCGTCAGCCATTATATGCGGATCATCCGCTCGGTGGAAATTCCAGGTCCGTTGATTGAGTTTTTTGCCTCCATCGGCGTCGCCCTGTTGTTCATCTACTTCGCGTTTCAGACGAGCCCTCACGCCGTCAAATTCATCCAATTTGCGATAGGAGTGTTTCTCGTGTATCGCCCCATCAAAAATATCGTCCGTCTTCAGAGCCAGCTTCAACAGGCGCGTGCCGCCAGCCAGCGGGTCTTCGATTTGCTGGCCATGGAAAACTCCGTGCGCGAACCGGCGCAACCCGTGCCCCTGCATGCGGCGGGCGCGGCGGTGTGTTTCGACAATGTCTGTTTTTCCTACGGCGACAAGGAGGTTTTGCACGACATCAATTTGCAAATCCGTTCCGGCCAACTCGTTGCACTCGTTGGCGCGAGCGGTTCCGGTAAAACGACACTTTCCAATTTGCTGCTCCGCTTTTACGACCCCACGCGCGGCGCGATTCGCATCGGCGACACGGACATTCGCGAAGTTGCCACGCGTGACCTTCGCAGCCAAACCGCCGTCGTCACACAGGAAATCATCCTTTTCAACGACACCGTCAGCCGGAACATTGAACTCGGCCGGCCCGGTGCAACGAGGGAGGAAATTATCGCCGCCGCACGGCACGCGAACGCGCACAATTTCATCATTGAAAGCCCGAATGGCTACGACACCGTCATCGGCGAAAAAGGCGTGATGTTTTCCGGCGGCCAACGCCAGCGCCTCGCCATCGCCCGTGCCGTTTTGCGAAATGCGCCGATTCTTATTCTCGACGAGGCCACCAGCGCGCTGGACACGGAATCCGAACGCGCGGTGCAGGCCGCACTCGACGAATTGATGCGCGGACGCACGACCCTGTGCATTGCGCACCGGCTTTCCACCATTTTCCACGCGGACATGATTGTCGTGCTCGACCAGGGCCGCGTCATTGAAACCGGCAAGCATGACGAATTGATCCGGCGCGGCGGCATTTACCAGAAACTTTACGAACTGCAATTTGCCTCGTGAGCGCCCGGCCCGAAAAAATTCTCGCCCTCCAGTTCAAATACTTTGGCGACGCGGTGTTGATGACTCCGGCATTGCGGGCGATTCGCGAACATTTTCCGCAGTGTGAACTGCACGTGCTCGTGCCGGTGGAAATCGCGCCGTTGTTCCAGCATCTGCCATGGCTCACGAGCGTCTGGGCCATGCCGCGCCGTCGCGGCAGCGCGAACCTGCGCGAAACCTGGCCGGTCATCCGCGCATTGCGCCGCGAAAAATTCGACCGTTCGGTGGATTTTGCCGGCAACGACCGCGGCGCGATTGTGAGTTTTCTCGCCGGGGCGCGCCAGCGGCTCAGCTGGGCGCAGCGCGGCGGATTTTTGGGCCGCCGGTTTTGTTACAACCAGCGCGTTCCGGCCGCGCCGGCCACGCAGCACGAATCGCTGCGATTGGCGCACGTTTTGTCTGCTTGGAACATTGCACCACCCTCTTCGCTGGAACTGGAAATCCGGGCCGAACCGACTTTGGCGGCGGCGGCGGAAAAGCTGCTGCCGACGGGCACGATCATTTGTCACATCGCCTCAAGCCAGCCGAAAAAAGAGTGGCCGGTCGGTCACTGGGTGGCCTTTTATCAATTGGCTGCCGAGGCGGGATGGCGACTGGCTTTCACAACCCCCACCGGCGCGCACGAACAGACGTTGATGGCGGAGTTGAAGAAAATTCTGCCGGACGCGCCAATTTTGCCGGTCGTGCCCGAATTGGCGCAGTTTCTCGCGCTGTTAAAACGGGCGGAAGCCTTCATTTCCGGCGACACCGGTCCGCTGCATTTTGCCGCCGGTTTGGGCGTGCCAACCATTTCGTTGTTTGGCCCCAGTTCCGCCACACGGTGGGCGCCGGTGGGTGAACGTCATCGGGCTCTGACGGGGAGTCTATGTTCCTGCGGCGCTGGCGCGAAGGTTTGTCACAGCGATAAACATTGTCTTGCGGCTATTTCGCCTGAGCAGGTTTTTAATTGCTTGCAGACTGTTTTGGCCGAATCCAAACGCCGGTAGATGCCATGTGGATTATTTGCGCCCCAGCTGTTCCAGCAGTTTTCCGTGAATTCCGCCAAACCCGCCGTTGCTAAAAACACAAACGACGTCGCCACCTTGTGCACTTTTCGCCAGGTGGGCGACAATGGAATCCACGTCGGGCAAATAAGCCGCATCCTTGCCTGAGGTTTTCAAATCCTGCATCAGCTTTTCGGGATTGAGGCGGTCCTCGGCGGGGATTTGCTCCAGCCGCGCCACCTCGGAAATCACCACCGCATTCGCATCCGCAAACGCGCCCACCAGTTCATTCTGAAAAACCTTGCGGCGTGTCGTATTCGAGCGCGGTTCGAAAATGGCCCAGATTTTCTCGTGTGGATATCTCAGCCGCAGCGCCTTCAGCGTCTCGCGAATCGCTGTCGGGTGATGCCCGAAATCATCCACCACCGTCACCCCGCCCGCAATGCCACGCACCTCCATCCGGCGCTTGATGCCTTTGAACGTGTCGAACGCGGATTGAATCTGCTTGTTGGATAGCCCGCAGTGTTTGGCGCACGCGACGACCGCCAGCGCATTCCGCACGTTGAGTTCGCCCACCATGTTCAGGTGAAATTTGAAACTGGGAATTTCGAACTCCGTCGCTGTCGGGCCATAACGGAGGTTGAATGCCTGGATCGCGTTGCCTTCGCCGAGACCGAAACGCCTGACCGGACAATGCGTCACATTCAACAGCGCCGTGAGATTGAGATCGTCGCCATTGCCAAGCAGCAGGCCGTTGCGCGGGATGAGCCGGATGAAATGCGAGAACGATTTTTTGATCGCATCCAGGTTTTCAAAAATGTCCGCATGATCAAACTCGAGGTTGTTGACAATGCCAATTTCCGGCATGTAATGGACGAATTTGCTGCGCTTGTCGAAAAACGCGGTGTCGTATTCGTCACCTTCGATGATGAACCATGGACTGTCCGTGAACCGCGCACCCTGGTTCAGATTGTTCGGGATGCCGCCGATGAGATAACCCGGATTCAGTCCGTTGTGCTCGAATACCCACGTCAGCAGAGAAGTCGTCGTGGTCTTGCCATGCGTGCCGGCGACGACGATGGAACGTTTGCCGCGAATGAAAAATTCCTTGAGCAACTCCGGCAGCGAGCAATAGCGGAGTTTGTGCTCGAGCACGAACTCCGCTTCCGGATTGCCGCGCGAGATGACATTACCAATCACCACCAGATCGGGCTTGCGGGTAAGATTTTGCTCCGCATAACCGTTCATCACCTCGATTTTTTTTCCGGCCAGAAACACGGACATCGGCGGATAAACGTTCTGGTCCGAGCCCGCGATCTCGAAACCTTTTTCCTTCATGGCCACCGCGGCGGACGCCATCGCCGTGCCGCCGATGCCGACGAAGTGAACCGTTTTGATTTCCGATGAAAACATGACCGACAGGATAAGCGGTGATGCAGGCGTGAAAAGTTAAAAGCGGCCTCACCAATTTCCGGCGGTAAATTCCATTGCCGCCACGGGCAAAGTGCATTTCAATTCCGAAACGCATGAAAACATTCTTTGCTGCGCTTGTTGCCCTGGCCTTTTTTCATTCCGCCGTTGGCGCAGAACTCAAGCCGGACATCGAATACGGCCGCGCCGGGAACAAGGCGTTGTTGCTCGACGTGTCCGTGCCGGACGGCGACGGGCCGTTCCCGGTGGCCATCATCGTCCACGGCGGCGGCTGGAGCAGCGGCAGCAAACAGCGCGACTCGAATTTGGGGCGCGACATCTCGCCGTTGTTCGCGCCGCTCACACGCGGAAATTTCACATGGTTCTCGATTGATTACCGGCTCGCGCCCACGAACCGCTGGCCTGCCGGTCTGGAAGACGTGCAGACGGCCATCCGCTGGGTAAAGGCGCACGCGGCGGAATTCAAGGGCGACCCGCGGCGCATCGCGCTCATCGGGCATTCCGCTGGCGGGCATCTGGTCTGCGCGGCGGCGGTGCTGGCCGGCGACGACACGCGTGTGCAAGCCGTGGTCGGCCTCGCGGCGGTGACGGATTTGGTGGCGGACACCACGCGGCGAGGCGAGGTCAGCAAGTCGCTGCAGGCTTTACTCGACCGCCCGCAGACGACGAATGCCGGGACGACAAAAATCCTACACGACATCTCCCCCATCAATCACGTCAAGCCGGGCCTGCCGCCGTTTCTGTTGATGCAAGGCGACGCGGACCGCACCGTGCCGTGGTCGCAGTCGGCAAATTTCCAGGCGGCGCTCCACTCAAACAACGTGACGTGCGACCTTATCACGCTCACCAACGCACCGCATCGCATTGTGGAGTGGGATAAATCCGATCCGAATTGGGGCGACAAAATGGTCGCGTGGCTGCAGCAAACGCTCGGCACAACGACGAATGCCGGTTCGTCTGCCGCCACCAGCGAGCCGCCGACCGAGTGGATTGATCCTGACACTGGTCATCGCGTCGTCCAGCTCTCGCGCGAGCCGGGCAGCGTGAGCCTTTACTTCAATCTGAACCCGTTCACGCCGGACGGGAAAAAAATGGTCATCACCACGCCGACGGGACTTTCGACGATTGATCTGAACACGCGCGCAATCGAAAAAGTCGTGGATGACCGTGTCAACCTCATCATGGTCGGGCGCAAGAGCGGACAGATTTATTTTGCGCGAAGTAATGCTGTTTTTGCGATGGACATCACAACCAAAACGACGCGCGAAATCGCCCGGTTGCCGACCAACGGAACAGTGGCGGCCGTCAATGCCGACGAAACATTGCTGGCAGGCACAATCACCGAGGAAACGGAGATTCCTGAAAATTTTCGCGCACAGGAAACGCCTAAAACCAAGGCAAAAAAAATCGAAGACCGGTTCAACAAACATTTGCCAATGGAACTTTTTTTTCTGAACCTCCAGACGGGTGAAGTCAAAAAGTTCAATCATTGCAACGACTGGTTGAATCATCTTCAGTTCTCGCCCACCGACCCGAACCTGTTGATGTTTTGTCACGAAGGCCCATGGCACAACGTTGACCGCATCTGGACAATTCGTTCTGACGGCACGGATTTGAAGTTAATCCACCAGCGGACGATGGCGATGGAGATCGCCGGGCACGAATTCTGGAGTGCCGACGGCAAAACCATTTGGTATGACCTGCAAACGCCGCGCGGTGAGGATTTCTGGGTCGGCGGCTACAACGTCTTGACCGGCGCGCGGACCTGGTATCATTTGCAGCGCGACGAGTGGTCGGTGCATTTCAACGTGTCACCGGACGGGAAACTTTTTTCCGGCGATGGCGGCGGTGCGGGCATGGTTGCCCACGCCAGGGACGGCAAGTGGATTTATCTCTTCCACCCTGAACTCGTGCCGAACCGGATGGATGCCGGCGCAACAAACTTGATCCAACCCGGCGTGTTCAAGGCGGAACGATTGGTGAACATGGCCAAGCATGATTATTCGCTCGAACCCAACGCGAACTTCACGCCCGATGGCGAGTGGCTCGTCTTCCGCTCGAACATGCACGGCGCGGCACAAGTCTATGCGGTGGAAATCAAAAAAGTGAAAAAATAGTTCTTGAGTTTCCGTTCCAGGATTTCGTCGGCAAATGTCGGGTTTGCCACGCCAAAGAAAAAATGTGACCCTCCTGGAAATTATGCCGTATTCAGCCATCTCGTTTTCGGTATTTCGTCTGAATCTACTGTTCGTCGCGCTCAGTCTGCTGCTTGTCGGTTGCAAAGCTCCGGTCGTGGCGCCGCTGGCAACGGCCGAGGCAAATGGGACCGCCCCTCAAGCCACGCCGTCAAGAGAAGGCTCGTTGCCCATCCTGTTTCTCGTGGGCGATTCCACCGTTCACAACACCGCGCCGGGCATCGTCGGCTGGGGCGATGTGATTGGCTGCTATTTTGATCCCGCGAAAATTAAAGTGGAAAACCACGCGCGCCCCGGCCGGAGCAGCCGCACGTTCCAAACCCAAGGCTGGTGGGCGCAAATCCTTGCCGAAGCGCGGCCCACCGATTTTGTCATCATCCAGCTCGGTCACAACGACAGCAGCCCTATCAACGACACGAACCGCTCGCGCGGCACGATTCCGGGTATTGGCGAAGAAAGCACCAACATCGTCAACGGTCTCACGCACCAGTCCGAAACTGTCCACACCTACGGCTGGTATCTGCGCCAGTTTATTGCCGATGCCCGGGCCAAAGGCATGACGCCGATTCTCTGCACGCCCGTGTCGCGCCTTCCCAGCCAGGGCAAGGAACTCGACACAACGCGCTATGCGGCGTGGTCACGCGAACTCGCCGGCCGGGAAAACGTGCCGTTGATCGATTTGAACAGCCTCGTGCTCGCCCGATGGGATGGAAAAACACCCGACGAAATCAAAACAAACTACTTCACGCCCAAGGACAACACGCATTTCAACCGGGCAGGCGCGGAATTGAATGCCGCGTGCGTGGTGGAAGGCTTGCGCCGGTCGACGAATTGCACGTTGACGGAATTTCTTCTGAAGGAACCGACGGCGGCAGTCAGCCCTTGAGTTTCCGTTCCAGGATTTCTCCCACCAGTGCCGGGTTCGCCTTGCCCTTGCTCAATTTCATCACCTGGCCTTTGAGAAAATTCAGCGCGGCGGCCTTGCCGGCCTTGAAATCGGCCACCGGGCCGGGATTGGCGGCGATGGCTTCATCGCAGAATTTTTCAATCGCGCCGGTATCGCTGACCTGCGCAAGGCCTTTTTCCTGAACGATGGCAGCAGGCGCTTTGCCGGTGTCGAACATTTCGGCAAACACCTGTTGCGCTGATGCGCTGTTGATAGTTGTGCTTCCAACCAAACCAACCAATTCAACAATTCCTTCTGGTTTGAATTTCAATTCCGCCAGTGTTGTTTGTGATTCCGTTAATTTCGCCCGCAAATTGTTGATGACCCAGTTCGCAATGGATTTCGGGTTCTTCGACTTTTTTGCAATCCCTTCAAAATAATTTCCTAGCGGCACGTCCCAAACAAACGTCTGCGCGTCGGATGCGGGCAATTGATAATCACGCATAAACCGCTGCTTGCGCGCCAGTGGCAGTTCCACCACGCGCGACTTCACCTCCGCGAGCCATTTCTCCGTCGGCTCAAACGGCATCAGGTCCGGGTCTGGAAAATACCGGTAATCGTGTGCGTACTCTTTCGTCCGCATCTCTTCGGTAACACCCGTCGCGTCGTCCCAACGGCGCGTGGATTGGATGAGCTTGCCGCCGCGTTTCAGCATTTCGATCTGACGCGGAATTTCGTATTCCAGTGCGCGGCGCACGCCGCTGAAACTGTTCATGTTTTTGATTTCGATCTTCGCGCCAAGTTCCTTCGCGCCTGTGGGCCGCACGCTCACGTTCACGTCGCAGCGCACCATGCCCTTCTCCATGTCGCAATCGCTCACGCCGCCATAAACGAGGATGTCTTTTAGAGCGTTGAGATACTCGTAGGCCATGTCGGCGCTGGTGAGGTCAGGTTCGGAAACGATTTCCATCAATGGCACGCCGGCGCGGTTGAAATCCACGCCGCTGTTGCGCTCGAAATGAAAACTTTTGCCCACGTCTTCCTCGAGGTGCGCCCGGGTGATGCGCACGCGTGAAATGCCACCCTTGAATTCGAATTCCACAAAACCGTTCATCGTGGACGGCTTGTCATATTGCGTGATCTGGTAATTCTTCGGCATGTCCGGATAGAAATAGTTCTTCCGGTCGAACTTGACGTAGCGCGATACGGTGCAGTTGAGCAGAAAACCGGTCAGTGCCGTGAGCCGCAGCGCTTCTTCGTTCGCAACTGGCAATACACCAGGCAGACCAAGGCAAACCGGGCAGACGTTGGTATTGGGCGGCGAGCCGAAGGCGTTGGCGCACCCGCACCACATCTTCGATTTCGTCTTCAGCTGGACATGGGTTTCCAGCCCGATGACCGCTTCGTAGTCCATAAGTCGCGCGGAGAATTTAACCACAGATAAACACCGATGCACACGGATTTTTCAGACGCATGGCGGCGGTTTCACCTTCAAAGATTCAGCCCACGGAATCAGCGCCGGCAGGATGGTGGAATGCAGTTGGACGCCGTGGGCGAGTTGGTCTGCGCGGCGCGCGAGCGCGGTGTGACCGGGCAGGCGCACGGGCGGTCTGCCCGCGGGCACGGGTGTTTCGGTGCAGTATTGGGCGAAGAAACTGGTCTCACGCAGGAAGGCTTCGCGTCCGCCGAATTGGTCCGGATTGATGAGCTGCAAAAACACCGAGGCACCCCAGCGCGTTTCGCCATCGGCGCGGCCATGACCGCCAAGGGCGTTGGTGAGGGCTTCGACGAAAAGACCCAGGGCAAAACCTTTGTAGCCCAAATCCGTTCCGCCCAGCGGCAGGATGGCCCCGCCGCGATTGTTGAAAAGCACCTGCGGGTCGTCCGTCGGTTGTCCTTCACGATCCACGAGCCACGGCCCGGGCAACCGTTTGCCCGCCGCCGCCCGCCGTTGGCAAAGAGCATTCGCGGTTGAGGACATGCTGATGTCAATGAGCACCGGATCGCTGCCGGTCGGGATGCCGACGGCGAGCGGGTTGGGACTGTAACGCGGCGCCGTGCCGCCATGTGGCGTGACGGTGCGGGACTGCGGGTCGGAACAGGTCAGCAAAATGAAACAACCCGCGTCGGCGACCGGTTTGAGGTAAGCCTGAAGACAACCGATGTGATGGCTGCGCCGGATGACGACGGTCGTGACCGGATGTTCGGCCAGACGTTTTTGAGCTGTGTGAATCGCGCGCCGCACGAGCCACGGGCCGGGCAGGTAACGTCCGTCCCACGTGAGCGCCGCGCCGTGGTCCGCCACAACGAACGGCTCGCCGCGTTTTTCCATCGTGTCGTCTTTGAGCGCCTTGAGGTAGGCGGGCAGCAGGGCGAAGCCGTGGGTGGTGTGTCCGAGCAGGTCGCCTTCCAGCAGCACTTCCGCCACGTCGCGGGCGCGCCCGTCCGCAAGTCCGGAAGTAACGAGGAGCGCCTCCCCGAATTGCCGGAGCGCGGCGGCATCAAATCTTTCATTGCCTGTTGGTTTCATGAAATCGAGCGGAACGAAAAGGGTTTTACACCGCCGCTGGATCAGTTCCCATCTGAACTGCGGTGTGTCTGGCGCGTTTGTGCAGATACCATTGATGGAATGATTCCAAGTAGAGATAAATCACCGGTGTGATATAGAGCGTGAGCAGTTGGGACACCAGCAGTCCACCAACGACGGCCAGGCCAAGCGCCCGGCGGGATTCGCCGCCCGCGCCGAGGCCGAGCGCGATGGGCAGCGTGGCACAGAATGCCGACATCGTCGTCATCATAATCGGACGGAAACGCAGCAGGCAGCCTTCATAAATCGCGTCTTCCGGATTTTTGCCGCGCCGTTGTGCTTCAATGGCGAAATCAATCATCAGGATGGCGTTTTTCTTCACGATACCGACCAACATAATGAGGCCAACAAAGCCGTAGATGTTCAAATCAAGGCGGAACAGTATCAACGTAATCAGCGCGCCAAAGCCCGCCGAGGGCAGGCCGGACAAAATTGTCAGCGGATGAATGAAGCTTTCGTAAAGAATGCCCAGGATGATGTAGATGATGAGAATGGACATGATGAGCAAAACGAGCAGTCCCTGTTGTGAGGATTGGTAAACCTGTGCAGCGCCTTGAAAGCTGCCGGTGATGGTCGCTGGCAGGCGCATTTGACCTTCAAGTTTCTGAATTTCCGAGACCGCCGTGCCGAGAGCCACGCCAGGGGCGAGGTTAAAGGAAATGGTGACGGACGGCAACTGGCCGACGTGGGAAATGCTCATGGGACCGATGCTGCGCGTGAACGTGGCAACGGCGCTCAAGGGAATGAGTTTGGGTACGTTATTGGAATCGGTAAACGAACTGGCGACGTAAAGTTGCGCCAGTGCGGCGGGGTCGAGTTGAAACTGTGGTTCGACTTCAAAAACGACCCAGTATTCGGCCACATCGGAATAGATCGTGGAGGCCTGCATTTCACCGTAGGCATCGTTGAGGGCATTTTCGATTTGTTGCGCCGTCACGCCCAGCGCGGCGGCTTTGTCGCGGTCAATATTCACATTGACGTACGGGTTGGCGATTTGCAAATCACTGGTCACATCCTGCAAGCCGGGCAACTGGCCCATTTTTTCCTTCAAAATCGGCGCCCAGTGAAAGAGCTCTTTCGTGTCGGTGTCCTGCAAGGCATATTGATACAACGCCTTGGTCAGGTTGCCGCCGACACGAATCAACGGCGGATTTTGCATATAAACGTTGAAGCCCGGCACCTGCGCCAGTTTCTTGCGGAGTTTTTGGATGATTTGGTCCGCGCTCAACTTGCGTTCGGAGCGCGGTTTCAAGCGCATCAACATGCGACCGTTGTTCAAAGTGGAAGCCCCACCAGCGCCAATTGCGGACATGAACCCGTCAATATTCGGGTCTGCGGCGATGATTTTCGCCGCGGCCTGCTGATGTTCCTTCATCGCATCGAAGGAAATGTCCTGCGACGCCTCGGTGATCGCGAAAATCTGGCCGGTGTCTTCGCTGGGGAAAAAGCCCTTGGGAATCCAGACAAACAAAAACAGGGTGACGAGGAAAATCACCACCGAAACGACCAAGGTCGCGCGCCGGTGGCGCAATACAACTTGCAGCGTGCGGTCGTAGGTTCCGCGCATTCCATCGAAGAAACGCTCGAAGGCGTTGTAAATCCGTCCGTGCTTGCGTTCGTGTTCCGAATGCACGAACCGGCTGCACATCATCGGCGTCAACGTCAGCGAAACGACTCCGGACACCAGCACGGCGCAAACGATGGTCACGGCAAATTCATGCAGCAAACGGCCGAGCAACCCGCTCATAAACAGCACCGGAATGAACACCGCCGAAAGCGACAGTGTCATCGAAACAATCGTGAAGCTGATTTCCTTGGAGCCGTTTAGCGCCGCCTGCATGGGCGGTTCGCCATTTTCTATGTGGCGCACGATGTTCTCGAGCATGACGATGGCGTCATCCACCACAAACCCGACGCACAGCGTCAGCGACATAAGCGAGAGGTTGTCGAGGCTGTAGCCGAGCAGCGCCATTACGGCGAACGTGCCGATGATGGACATCGGCAGCGCCAGGCTCGGAATAATCGTCGCCGAAAGATTTCGCAGAAAAATGAAGATGACCAAAACGACGAGGCACACAGCCAGAAAGAGCGTGTGTTCGACATCCGCCACCGAATTGCGAATGGACTGCGAACGGTCAAAAAGAATGTCCAGGTTCACCGCCGCCGGAATTTGTTCGCGGAACTGCGGCAGTAATTTCTTGATATTGTCCACCACGGCGACGGTGTTCGCGCCCGGCTGGCGTTGAATGGCCAGCACGATGGCGCGGGTGCTGCTCTCCGGCGTATTATACCACGCCGCCACTTTGTTATTTTGCACGCTGTCGAGCACATGCCCCAATTCCTGCAGACGCACGGGATTGCCATTGCGATAGGCGACAACCATCGGGCGAAAAGCTGCCGCGTCCTCAAGCTGGCCGTTGGCCTCCACTGTGAACGCCTGATGTTTGCCGTAGAGGATGCCGGTCGGCTGATCCACGTTGCCGTGTGCAAC
Organism: Verrucomicrobiota bacterium; assembly: GCA_049521735.1. GTDB lineage: Bacteria > Verrucomicrobiota > Verrucomicrobiia > Limisphaerales > UBA11358 > UBA11358. The sequence goes on along the minus strand of JBEKON010000033.1, from coordinate 4,889 downwards.
CGCCTGCTCGACTTGATCAATGCCCAGGCCGTAAGCCGCCAGCTTGTTCGGGTCCACCTGGATACGCACCGCGTATTGTTGCGAGCCGTAAACGGAAACTTGCGCCACGCCGTTCACCATCGAAATGCGTTGCGCCAGCATGTTCTCGGCGTAATTGTCCACCGTTGATAGCGGCAGTGCCGGCGACGACATTGCAACATACAAAATCGGCGCATCTGCCGGATTGACTTTCCGATAAGTCGGCGGGGTGGGCAGATTGGGCGGCAATTGTTTCGCCGCGAGCGTGATGGCCGCCTGCACGTCCTGCGCCGCGGCGTCAATGTTCCGGTCGAGCGAAAATTGGATTATGATTTGCGAATTGCCCAGTGCGCTGACCGATGACATCGAATCCACACCCGCAATAGTGGAGAATTGCTTTTCCAGCGGCGTGGCCACCGCCGAAGCCATTGTTTCGGGACTCGCGCCGGGCAAACTTACCGAGACTTGAATCGTCGGATAATCCACGCTCGGCAGATCGCTCACCGGCAGCAGGCTGTAGCCGATGACGCCGAACAACAGAATGCCCGACATGACCAGCGTGGTCATCACGGGCCGGCGAATGAACAATTCGGGAACGCTCATGGCGCGTTGGTGGCTGAAGCTGTCGCGGCAGGCTGGATTGAACTCTTGACGCTCACTTTCACGCCGGGCGCGAGGCGCAATTGGCCGTCTGTCACCACTGTTTCGCCGGCCTGCAAACCTTTTTCCACCACTGTTTCGTTTTGATATGTGATGCCAACTGTGACCGGGCGATTCTCAACAATTTGACTTGTTGTGTTCGTTGGATCCGGTTTCACGATGTAGACGAACTGATTATTTTGTCCCGTCTGCACCGCTTGTGACGGCACGACAACCACGTTCGTCAATTCCGAAAGGGTCAGTTCCACATTCACGAATTGCCCCGGCCACAACACGCTGTCTTCGTTCGGAAACGTCGCCTTGAGCAAAATCGTCCCGGTCGCTTCGTCCACCGCATTGTTCACGAACGTCAATTCGCCTTGCGGCGGCGGCACGTTCATGTTTTCAAACATGACCTGCACCTTGAGCGTCCGCTCGCCCATCTGTTTTTTAATTTCCGGCAGGTATTGTTCCGGCACGGCAAACTCGACGTAAATCGGATGAATCTGGTTGATGGTCAGGAGTATGTCGTCCGGCGCTTTGACCACGTTGCCCTGGTAAAATTGCAGCGCCCCCACCACGCCGTCAAACGGCGCGCGGATTTCGGTGAAACTCAAATTCAATTCGTCCGATTGCACGGTTGCCGCGAGCGTATCCCTGTTGGCTTTGCTGACATCGAATTGATCCTGCGATTCAATTTTTGCTTCAAGGAGTTTTTGATCGCGATTGAATTGCGCCGTCGCATTTTCTAATTGCGCTTTGTCGCGCGCCAAAACCGCCTGCGCCGGCCGCGGGTCAATCGTGAACAGCAGCGCGTTTGATTTGACCTCGTTGCCTTCCTTGAAATGCACCTCGCTGATAATGCCCCCGATTTGCGAACGCAACGTCACCGTCGAATACGGCGTCACATGGCCGACCGGCGGCGGATCAATTTGCACCGGGAGGTTCGTTTCAACCGCACGCGCCACGAGCACTGGCACGCCCGCGCCGCCTGCGTTGTTTTTACCGCGCGAACAGCCGTTGGCCAGCATTGCCGCGGCGAGCGCCAGCGCCGCCAAAATCAAAACGGAATTTTTCTCTGGGGTTTTCATTTTTAAAAGTGATTTTGACACCCCGGCTGAAAAGCCGCAGCGAATTTTTTCAAAAAATCCACGCGCTCCTTCTGAAATCGGGGGTCGAAAACCGACCGCCCCATGATAAGCCGGGTCAATTGTGGAAACGCCGCTGGAAACATGGTCAGCGACCGCATGGCCAGCATCACATGACGCGGGTCGAGTTCGGCGGAAATTTGGCCGCGCGCCTGCCGCTGCCGGATGCGCTCCAGGCCGCGTGCCGTTGTCGCGCGCCGGTTTTTTTCGTCAATCAACCTCTTGTCGGCCTCCTGCAACGCCTCCCATTCCAGCAGACGGACCCAGTCTGTGTCCTTGCACGCGGCTTCAAACCAAAAGGTGAGGCTTTCCGCCGGGTCGCCCGACAACGTTTCCGCCCATGCCTGTCGCTTGGCCATTTTCAGGCGCAACACTTCGCGGAACAAATGTTCCTTGTTGCCGAAATAATGGTACAGCATCCGTTTGTTGATGGCCGCGCGCCGCGCAATCATGTCCACGCGCGCGCCGGCAAAACCATTGGCGGCGAATTCCTTGAGCGCGGCGGACAAGATGCGTTCGCGCGTGCGTTCGGGATTGCGCTCCACCGCGCCGTCATTCAACCGTGCGGGCTTTACCATACGTTGGATAAGTAACCATTGAGTTACTTAAAAAGCAAGTCTGATTATTTGCGGATTAGAGCGGCGATTTCTCCCTGTGCCAGGGCGTGCTTTGTTCGTAAGCGTGCCCGAGGCGCAAAATGATTTCCTCGCCGAACGGCTTGCCGAGCAATTGCAGCCCCATGGGCAGTTTCGGGGTTTTTGTGAACCCGCACGGAATGCTGACGCCGCAGATGCCCGCCAGGTTGCACGCAAGAGTGAACACGTCGCACAGATACATTTGCAGCGGGTCGTCGAATTTCTCGCCAATCCTGAACGCCGCAGTCGGTGTGGTAGGCGTGACGATGGCGTCCACTTTTTCAAACGCCTTCAAAAAGTCGTTGCGGACGAGCGTGCGGACTTTTTGTGCGCGCAAATAATAGGCGTCGTAGTAGCCACTGCTCAAAACGTAAGTGCCGAGAATGATGCGGCGCTTCACTTCCGCGCCAAAACCCGCGCCACGCGTTTTGCAGTAAAGTTCGATCGGATCAGCGCCGTCCACCCGTGCGCCGTAACGGATACCGTCAAAGCGCGCGAGGTTTGCCGACGCCTCTGCGGGCGCGATGATGTAGTATGTGGCCGCTGCGTAATCCGTGTGCGGCAGGGAAATTTCCACGATTTCCGCGCCGAGCTTTCCAAATTGTTTCACGGCGGCGTCCACTGTCGCTTTCACTTCCAGGTCCAGTCCGCCGATCATGTATTCCTTCGGCAAACCGAGCTTTAGACCTTTGATGTCGCCAGTAAGACTCGCGGCGTAATTGGGAACAGGCTGGGACACACTTGTTGAATCGCGCGGATCGTGTCCGCTGATCACGCCAAGCATCGTCGCCGCGTCACGCGCGTCTTTTGTGAAGGAACCGATTTGATCGAGCGACGACGCGAAGGCGACAAGGCCGTAGCGCGAGACGCGACCGTAAGTCGGTTTCAAGCCGACGCAACCGCAGAGCGCCGCCGGTTGGCGGATCGAACCGCCGGTATCCGAGCCGAGCGCGGCAATCGTTTCGTCCGCGGCGACCGCCGCCGCCGAGCCGCCGGAGGAGCCGCCGGGAATGCGCGTCGTGTCCCATGGATTTTTTGTGACGCCGAATGCGGAATTTTCCGTCGAGCTGCCCATCGCAAACTCGTCCATGTTCAGCCGCCCAAAGATGATTGCGCCCGCCGCTTTTAATTTTTCCACAACCGTTGCGTCGTAGGGCGAAACAAATTTGCCGAGGATTTTGGAACCGCAATTGAGCGGCTGATCTTTGACGGCCAGCACATCCTTGACCGCAACCGGCACACCGAGCAACGGGCGGTTTGCGCCGCTGTCACCGTGAGAAAACAATTTATCTGCCGCGTCCGCCTGCGCAAGCGCGTCATTGGCGTTGTAACTGATGAAGGCGTGAATTTTTTCATCCACGCGCGCGATTTGATCGAGACACGATTGCATGACTTCACGCGCGGAGACTTCGCGTTTGGCGAGCTTGACGGCGAGTTCGGAAATGGTGAGTTGGTTCAACATGAAAATCCAACCACAGATGGACACGGATAAACACGGATGATGAGAACAACATTCGTGCAAGCTTCCTTCAATTTTTTGCCTTTATCCGTGTGCATCTGTGTTAATCCGTGGTTTTTATTCCACAATTTTGGGCACGATGAAAAGCCCGTTGGCCTGCGCGGGCGCGTTGCGCAGGGCGTCGTTATGCGGGAGCGACGGGCGCATTTCATCAGGGCGCATGACATTGACCATGGGTGTGGCGTGTGCGGTCGGCTCGACATTGGCAACATCGAGTTCCTTTAACTTTTCGATGTAGCCGAGGATGTTGCCGAGTTGCGCGCCGAATTTTTTCTCCTCATCGGGCGTGAGATGCAGCCGCGCCAGATGCGCGACGTATTTGACATCAAATTGAGCCGTTGCCATGCCCGCAAACTAAAGTCCAAAGCCCAAAGTTGAAAGTCCAAAGTCGGCAACCGAGTTATCTGTCATTCCTCATCGAACTTCTGTTGGACGAGGGCTTCGAGTTCGGTGATGGCGGCCTGGGCGTCCGCGCCGCGGACGTGCAGGATCAATTTGCTGCCGGGGCCGGCAGCGAGCATCATCAAGCCCATGATGCTTTTGCCGTTGACTTTTTCGCCGTCCTTTTCGACGAAAATTTCGGCCACAAACCGGTTGGCGGTCTTCACAAAGACGGCGGCGGGCCTGGCGTGAATGCCCAGCTTGTTGGTAATGGTAAGTTCCTTGGTGAGAAACTTCTTGTCCGGCAACTTTCTCGCGCTCATCGGTTTGCTCATTTTTCACCAAGCGATCCCGCCCCAATTACCACTTTTTTTTGCGCCGGCGGGGGCAGTTTGTTCGAAGCCATGCGGGCGATGAGGCGGTCATCCAATTCCTGCGCGGCGTTTTGGCCGGACATTTTTAATTTGGTCTGAAACGCGGCAACTTCAATGAGCCGCGCCAAATCGCGTCCGGGCCGCACGGGAATGGTAATGTGTGGAATGTTCACGC
>JBEKON010000032.1:0-40506 GCA_049521735.1 Verrucomicrobiota bacterium | reverse complement strand
TCAAAGTCCAAACCACGCCGGTTAACCGCGATGTCAAGCTGGGTGTCAGCTTCGCGCCGGTTGTCAAAGAGGCCGCGCCGAGTGTGGTGAATATTTACTCCACACACATTGTTCACATGCGGGCATTCCCAAATCCATTTTTTGACGACCCGTTTTTCCGCCAATTTTTTGGGGATCGACCTGGCCCGAATGGCAACCGCGAAATCACGCGGAGGGAACAGGTCCTCGGTTCAGGCGTCATTGTGTCGCCGAACGGCTATATTTTGACAGCCAATCACGTCGTGGATGGCGCGGACGAAATCAGGGTCGTCATCGGCGACAATGATAAAAAGTTCACCTGCAAAGTCGTTGGCACAGACCGGCAGACAGACGTTGCCGTGCTGAAAATTGACGCGAAGGATTTGCCCGCCATCACGCTCGGCGACAGCGATCAATTGGAAGTCGGCGACATCGTTCTTGCCATTGGCAATCCATTCGGCCTCAGCCGGACAGTGACGATGGGCATTGTCAGCGCGTTGGGGCGTCATGGCTACGGCATTAATGGCCCCAATGGATACGAAGATTTCATTCAGACCGATGCCGCCATCAATCGCGGCAACTCCGGCGGCGCGCTCGTGGACGCCGAAGGCCGGCTAATCGGCATCAACACATGGATTGCTTCCAGCAGTGGTGGCAGCGAAGGCATTGGTTTCGCCGTGCCCATCAATATGGCGCGGAATGTCATGGAACGACTCATTAACGGCGGCAAAGTCACGCGCGGTTTTCTTGGCGTTGTGCTGCAGGATATTGACGCCAATTTGGCCAAATCCTTTGATCTGCCGAATCAAAGCGGCGCATTGGTAAGTGACGTTTCCAGCAATTCGTCCGCTGAAAAAGCCGGAATCAAATCCGGTGACGTTATTGTTGAGTTCAACGGCAAGGCAGTCGCCGATTCCCACAGCTTTCAATTGACAGTTTCCGAATGTGCGCCGGGAAGCCAGGCGATCATCAAGTTGATTCGTGACGGACACGCGCGGACTATCAATGTCATGCTGGGCGAAAGGCCGAAGGATGAGGCGAACAACCAAAACGAATCCAACAATTCCAATCCGGACAACGCAAAAACCGGCGTGCTTGACGGTGTGACGGTGACGGATTTGAACTCGCAGGCACGGGAACAGATGAAAATTCCCGGCGAAATCAAAGGCGCGCTTGTTGTGGACGTTGATCAGGATTCGAATTCAGCCGAAGCCGGCCTGAAACAGGGTGATGTCATTGTGGAAATCAATCGTCAACCGGTGGGCAATGCCAGCGATGCCGTCAAGCTTTGCAAACAGGCCAAAGGCGATCAAATTCTCTTGAAAGTGTGGCATGGCGGCGGCGGACCTTCCGGCGCGCGTTATCTTACCGTGGACAACACAAAGAAAGACTCGAAACAGAAATAATCGCGCCAGTTTTGACAAAATTTTACAAACGGGCAAATTCTCTTCCGAACAGCCGTCTTGAATGACAGCTGCCGTTTATGCCCGTTCAATACAAAGATTACTACGAAACCCTCGGCGTGCCGCGGGGCGCGAGCGAGGTCGAAATCAAGAAGGCCTTTCGCAAACTTGCGCGGCAATACCATCCCGACGTTGCCAAGGACAAAAAGAAGGCCGAGGAAAAATTCAAGGAAGTCAACGAGGCCTATGAAGTCTTGGGCGACGCGGCCAAGCGCAAGAAATACGACGAGCTGGGCGCCAATTGGAAGTCTGGGGCGGATTTTCGTCCGCCGCCGGGATGGGAAAGTTTTTCAGGCGGCCAGGCATTTCGCGGTCGTGGCGGAGGCGGTCAGGAATTTGAATTCAGCGGCACCGGGTTCAGTGATTTCTTCGAGCAATTGTTCGGGTCGCGGATGCGTGGCGGCGCAGGCGGCTTTGGTCACTCCGCGGGCTTCGAAGAGGAGGAATTCCCGGAACGAGGCCGCGACATCGAGGGCGACATCATGGTGACGCTTGAGGAGGCGATGCGCGGTTCGGTGCGGACTGTCAATGTGCGCCGTCCCGCGGGTCGTTCGGTGAGGACAGAGACCTGCCAGGTCAAAATTCCGCCCGGTGTGACTGAAGGCCAGAAATTGAGGCTCGCAGGCCGCGGCGAAGCCGGCACTGACGGTGGCGGCGCAGGCGATTTATATTTGCGCGTGCGACTGGCCAGGCATCCCGACTTCGAGGTCGAGGATCATAACCTGATTTATGAGGCCGAACTTGCGCCGTGGGAAGCCGTGCTTGGAACAAATCTTTCCGTGCCTGCACTCGACGGTCGCGTGAATATCAAAATTCCTCCCGGCACCCAAAACGGCCAGAAACTCCGCGTGCGCGGACGCGGCCTGCCGCAACGCGATGGCGCGCGCGGCGATTTGATTGTCGTCACGCAAATCGCCGTGCCGAACAAGGTCACGGCTGCGGAACAAAAATTGTGGGAGCAGCTTGCCCGCGAATCCCGTTTCAAACCGCGAAATTAATCGTGAGCATTGAGGTTTGGAAACGCGGTCTCTCGTTCGTCCTCGTCCCGGAGAACTTTTATGAAACCTGATGAGGAATGGCTGCTGGCCTTGGCCGACCCCGAAGGGCCGCGAGGCAAATTGCCAGGACGCCGGCTGGATGAGCAGGGTGTCACGTCGCTCTGTTTGCTGGCGAACAGGCACGGAGTTTTGCCCGCCGTGCTGCGACAGGTTGAATACCTGTTGCACAACGAACCGGCAAAATTGCTCGCGGACGAAAGGACTGTTTCAAAGCTGTTTCCGGCCATTGGGCTGGTGAAGAACCGGCTGGCACAGCGCTCGGCGATGGCCATGTTCCTCGGCGCGGAGGCACAGCGGCTGGTTGGTGAGCTTGCCGCAACAGGTGCTGAGGCTATTGTGCTCAAGGGCGCGGATTTCGCAGTCCGCCTTTACGCGCACCCCGCGTTGCGGACGTTCGGTGATATTGATTTGCTCGTTCGCATGGGCGACTGGAAGACCGTGAATGCGACCATGGCACGGCTGGGATACGAACCACGTGAGACACCAATGAAACACGCCGGTGGTTACTCGGAGCGTTCCTGGGAACATCCGGCGATGCCCGGAGCAATGGTCGAGTTACACAACAATCTGGTGAATTCTCCAACCGTCCGGCACGGTGTGTCCGTGCGACTGGAAGATTTGCCGTTGGAACACGGACCTGACGGACGGCCCCGTGCCACACCCGCGGGGTTGTTGATCATTGCGGCGGTGCACGGCGCGGCGAGTCATGGTTTCGAGAAAGTGCAACATCTGTGCGACATCGCGCAAGTGGTGCGCGGCCGGGCCGGACCGGTTGACGAGAAGTTATTGCGGGAATGCGTGGCAAAAACAGGCGCCAGCCTGTCTCTGGCAACCGCATTGGATTTGACGGCGCGTTCCTTGAACGAACCGACCTGCGCGCAATTGCTGGCGCGGCTGGGGTTGCGCTGGCCGCGTCGCATCGTTCGACTGCTTATGACGCCGATGACGGTGGTGCGGTCACAGGGAGCAGGTCGCCGTCGCGTAACATGGCGGCGGCGAATATTGCGCCAGATGTTGAAGAGCCGCCGGTGAGCGTGGAGAACCGATAAATTTCCCGCAGCCTTCCCTCGGCCATGGTGCCCGGCGCGTTCCACGCCACACCATCGAGACTGACCCACGCGTGACCATGCTGGCGCGTGTCCGAAGTGGTTGTTTCGTCCACGCCGAAGTGCAGACACAAATCCCGGTTTTGTGGATTCATAAATCGAAACTGAAGCAATGACCGAAAGTAACACGTATTGCGCGAACGCAGCCCCGGCAGCCGCAGCCAGCGGCGATAAATTCGCGCGACTCGCAAAAAATCCGCGTCTCCGCGCGGTTGAGCCGCGACGCGGGACAAAAACGAGGGCAAATCCATTCGCTCCAGCCGGACCGGCGCGCGTAAAATGAAATGACCGACCGCCAGCCACAACGGAAATTTGCTTCCGGGCATCAACAATGGCGTCGGCGGTTTCATGCAGGTCTCCTTTCCAGTGCGATTGGCCGGGGTGCTGGGCGCCGTGACAAAAAATATTCCGAAACGAACCCAATACGCTGGGCCAGGAATTTTACAAAAAGTCCACGCTGGACCAGATTGGCATCTCCGTGCGTGACGCAGGCGCGAGCGGCGAAATGTCCGATGCGTTTCCATTCGGCCAGTTCGCGGCCAGCCGACCATGGCCATCGGTTCGCATACCGTAAAAGAAATTGCGCATAACCACCGCCGTAACTCAACTGTTGTTTCCAAAATTCCAGCCAGGTGGAACGATGGTGGTGCATTACCACGGCTGTGGGCACGTAGAAAATTCGTCCGCCGAACCGCTCTGTCATCCGCAACAGCAAGTCAGCCGCTTCATACGACTTGAACCCAGGATCGAATCCGCCGACGGCCAGCAAGTCGGCGCGCCGGCAGGCGAGATTGCCGGAAGGCGCCCACGGCATCGTTTCGTGCCGCAAATAAATTTCCGCGTCGAGTGCGCCAATGAGATCCACAAAACGGGCGGCAGGGGTTTTGGAATCGAGACCGATTGTTTTGCCGGCCAGCGCGAGTGTCGAACGGTCGGCGGCTTGCGCGGCCGCCAGCAAGGCGGGCAGCCAGCGGCGTGACGGCACGCAATCCGCGTCGGTAAACGCAATCCATTCTCCACTGGCGCGTCCGATACCCGCGTTGCGCGCGACGGTTCGGCCACGAACATCAGCCAGCAATACTATCGTGGCTCCAGCGCGCTTGGCGGCTTCCGCGGTGCGGTCGCGCGTGCCGGCGTCCACGATCACGATGCACTCAAAATCGCTGCGCGGCAGCGGTTGCGCCACAACGGCCCGAACCGCATCGGCAATACAGGATTCGGCGTTGAGCGCTGGAATGACGACAGAAATTCGCGGCGTCATATCGTTTTCTTTTTACGCTGTTCAAAAAATCCCGCCCAGAAATTCCGGGTCCAGAGCCTGTGATAGTATTCGAATTCGGCCCGCTCCGCGCTCATCAATCCGACTCTTCGCGCAAAGGCAATCACCGGCACCACCAGATGCAAAAATGCGACGGTAAAGCAGGACATCCCTGAATGAACAATTGTCCACGGAACATATTGGGAATGGCGTTCGAGAAAAAGCGCGTGTCCGGCGCCATGCCAGCGCGCCTGCCGCCAGAGCGCTTCATCGGTACAACGATGTTGATGAAACAACACGGCTTCATCGACGAATTGAATTGTGTTTCCAAATCGCAACCGCAAACGAAAACAGAAATCCACGTCTTCGCCGCTGGTCATCAGTTCATCCCAGCCGCCAATCTCAACGGCATGCTTGCGCCGCACAGCCAGGCTCATTCCGGGCGTGTAAGCGTGGCGCGGATGGTCAATGGAATTTTCCCGCGAGTAGGCGGCACGGACGCTACAAAAACGTTCTGCGGCGGTAGTCGGTTGCCAGCCGAGAATCGGGCCGCTGGCGATGATAACTTTGGAATCGGCAAATGCCGCCAGCAACGCTGCCAGCCAGCGGCGGGACGGAATCGCGTCGGAATCAGTGTAAACTACAATTTCCGCACGTGCATGACGCAAACCCAGATTGCGCGCTGCCGAAGGACCTCGAATCGGCTGGTGTAAAACGGTGACACCGCAGGAACGGGCAATTTCGACCGTGCGATCTGTCGAACCGTTGTCCACAACGATAATTTCAAACGGGCCTGCTCCGGCCTGATTTTTCAACGCGGCAAGCAGATCGCCCAGGGTCGCTTCGCCATTGAGCACCGGGACAATGACACTGGCTGTTAATGAATTGCTCATGGCAATAATCCTCGCAATGCTTCTTCAAGACGCTCAGCGGTTGAAGAATTTGAAAACGCGTTGTTGCCCACCGTGACGAGCGCCGCGCGAAGCCGGCCAGCCATTGCCGCCGCACAGGAAATGAGAAACCGGGCGTCCACTGCATCGCTGGGAATTGCAATTTGGTGCAGCAAGCTGTTTAAGGCGCCAACCGAATCGAGTGGCTCGATGTTCAGCATTGGGCCATTTTCAGCCCGTTCAAGTTGCACCAGTCCGGTTGGAATTGCGGAATCGATCAATTGTCCCGGCCAGATTGCTTCCATTTTTACCATGCGCTTTTCCGTCCAACGCGAGTAACGCGGCCACTTTTCAATTTCCCCGATTTCGGGAAACCAATTTACAAGCGCGGGATGCAAATGAATGCGGCGGGACAAGGCGCGCGCCACGATGCTGCCGTTTTCTTTTCGAAGCAATACTTTGTCGTCCCCAAGAGTACGCCATCCACGACAGAGCAATGCGCTGATAAACGTCGTTTTCCCAACGCCAGAAGGAGCGCATACAAGAACACAATCCGTTTTCCCCGGTGGAATGAGCGAGCCGGCATGAAGCGGAGTCCAACCCTGGCTTGCCCAAGCGCGAGCCAGCAGTAATACCAGCTGTTGTTCAACTTCTTCAATCACTGTCTCCCGGTCAGGATGATGAGATACAATGATTCGCGCCTTTTTTGCTGCTTCATCAAAGTCCATCCAAACGCCGACATTGCTAAGCGAAACAAGATGAGTGCTGCACCGGTCCACGTGCAGCCGATACGAATGCAAATAAGCGCCGGCAGGGTTCGGAATGTCATCCGGCGGCAATCCTTGCTCGATTGTCACGAATACTTCCGTGGCGGTTGCCGGCCAGGGCGCGTCATATTGACTTAGCAATCCGTCCAGGGCTTTTTGCAGTGGAGATTCATCGAACGTCAACGAAAGTTTTACCGGGCCGCACGAATATGCGGCGGTGCATTGTTTCTGTGCAGTCACAGCGAAAGTCATTCGGCCAACGGCAAACCGGGATCGAACGCGCTGACCATGATTCGTTGGAGCGGTTCGCGGTGCTTGGTCAAGGCGGGCGGAATCCACACGGCCACGGCAACGCCGGCAACTGCGGACGCCGGCGCGTTTGCGGGTTCGACCAGTCCCTCGGAGATCATTTGGTCAATGACACTGTCAATGGCCTGTGTGTCGGCGCCATTGGCCCCCCATTGCCGGCTGGCGGTGTGGATTTCGGCCCGCGTGGCGCCGGTCTCGAACATCTGCGCGATGGCCCAGCCCGTCGGGTTGGTGGAAAAAAAGAATTTCGAGCGCAGGTCCAGGATCACCGCGCCGTCGTTTAGCACGGTGGAAACAACATCGGGCCGCAACATCCAGCAGCGATTGTCAATTGTTGATTGCATATTATCCCTCCGGCAATCATCACCGGAACAAGAACAGAGGTGATGTTGTTCGGGTGGTGTGGCTTTGTCAATAAAAGGCCGGTGGTTTGTCGATAAACCCGCATTGTCGTGTCTCCCAAAATCACGGAAACGAAGGAAAAATTACAGGAATAACTTGCACGCGAATCCCGTTTCAATCCGCGAGGTTGACGAAGTGGCGTGTTGCATTTACGTTTTTTCCATGGCCAACCACAGCGAAAAGAAAAGGCGCAGAGCAGTGATTCTCGGCGTCGGGCTGGATTCTGACGGCCACAAACGGCTTACGACCGGGCCGAACTTTGCGCTGGTCGGCGGCACGGAGGACACGCACGCGCAGATGACCGAGAAGGCCATCAAGATCAACGAAAAGCTCAAGGCGCGCGGCAAGCAACTCGAGGAAGTCGGCCACGATGAATTCGACGATATCGCCCAGGAAGTCGGGTTGAAGAAGGTCAAACCGGTCAAACCGCGCTCGAACTGAAATGGCTGGGCGGTGCTGCCGCACCCGTTAATTACATGAATTGTTCGAGGGCCGCGCGTGTTTTTCCCGGTGTTTCGTGCAGAATGGTTGCCCAGCCGCGAGCCGCGCCCGCCGCCACATTTTCCGGGCGGTCATCAATGTAAAGAATGTCTGCACCGTGTCGTCCGGCGAGTTTCTCCAGTGCCTCGTAAATTTCGGCGTTGGGTTTCATGGTCTTGACCTTGTAAGAAAAGATGTAGCCGTCAAAGTCGCGGAAGAACGGAAAATTCCGGCGGACGTGTTCGACGGCAAGATCATTCGTGTTTGAGAAAACATAGGTTGGGACGCCCCGCCGGCGCAGCCCGGCGTGAAGTTCAATCATCGGCGGAATCGGCGTGAAAATGTCCGCGAAAAATCCGCCAAACTCCTCGATTGTGCCGCGAAAGCCGATGACTTTGCGGACTTCTTTAAAAAAAATCTGCCGTGTCAACCGGCCGGATTCATAGTCAACGAGCAAATGAGATTGGGAGAAGAATCTTTTGACTTCGGCGGGTGGCAACGTGCTGCGCGCGGCGATTCGAGGGACGGCGATGTTGTAATCAAAATCCACCAAAACCTTGCCCAAATCGAAAACGACGGCGGTGTTCACAACATTTCTCTTCGGCCTTCAAGTGCGCGGTTGAGCGTCAATTCATCGGCGAATTCCAAGCCGCTGCCCGCCGGCAAACCGTAGGCGATGCGGGAAATTTTCACTCCTTTGCGCGCAAGCCGCTTGGCGAGGTAATAACTCGTTGCGTCGCCTTCCACATCCGTGCCGAGTGCGATGATAATTTCCTTGATGGGTTCGTGTGCCAGACGTTTTTCCAATTCGGCGATGCGCAGGTCTTCCGGTTCGATGCCGTCGAGCGGGGAAATTTTCCCGCCGAGAACGTGAAATTTCCCGCGAAGCGCGCCGGATTTTTCGATGCTTAAAATATCCACCGCGCGTTCGACAACGCACACGAGCGACGAATCGCGCCGTGCATCGGCGCAAATAGGGCAGGGGGAATCCTCTGTCAGTGCGCCGCAAATTTCACAGAACCGGATTTTCTCGCGGGCGCGAAGAATCGCATCGGCAAGCTGCTTCACCGCCGCCGAATCGGTTTGAACGAGATGCAAGGCGATGCGCTCGGCGGAGCGCGGCCCGATGCCGGGCAGCTGGTTGAGCGCCGAAATCAGGGCAGTGATGGAATCAGGAAGCATGGGGAGTAAAATTATGAATGATGGAATAAAATTGGCGCGCTTCGCGCGAAACTGGATTTCTTCATGCTGCCTTCTTCCTTCTGCATTTTATCCAAATCCTGGCAAACTCAAACCCGCCGTGACTTTGCTCATTTCGGCGTTGGAAATTTCCTTGGCCTGGCCGAGTGCCTGGTTTGCGGCGGTCACAATCATATCTTCGAGCAATTGCGCGTCAGACGGATTGAGCGCCTGCGGATCGATTTTGATGGACGCGATGTTGCCGTCGCCGCCGCTGGTGGCTTCGACCGTGCGGGCCGCGAGCTGGGCCTGGACTTGTTCCATTTGCTGCTGCATTCGCGCAGCCTGTTTCATGAGTTTGCCGATGCCGGACATTTTTAAGAGGTTGAGGGTTGAGAGTTGAGGGATAATCAGGTGCGGATTTCCACAATCTGGCCTTTGAAAATTTCCAGCGCCTTTTGAATCAACGGATCCTTCTTGAAATCTTCCTTGTTGAACGAACCCGGCGCGGATTTTTCATTTGTTGAGATAGGAGAAACAGGCTTGGCCGCAGATGCGGTAGGTTTTTGTGCTGGTGCTGCCGACGCAGTTTCCGCCGGTTTTATCGTTCGACCAACCTGCGCTTCAGCCCTGACGAATTTGATTTGGCAATCGGAATGACCCAGTTCGGCGAGCTTGGTTTGGAGCAATGTGTGGTTGCGTGCATTGTCCACGAGTCCAAGGTGATCCTCAAATTCAGGATCGAAACCAATGGTCAGAAGTTTTTTCTCAAACGAAACCGGATGCGCGTCCACAAGATAGCTGCGCGTGAATGAACTGACGCGGCCAACGGCCTCAATGAGTTTGCCCCAAAGCCCGGTCAAGTCGGCGGAGGGCGGCGGTGTCCCGGCGGGAGATGGGGAGGCCGCATTCTCTGCCGCGGCTAATTTCATCCGGGATGAGGATGGGGGCACAATGGAATGTGTCCCTACTGGAGGTGTTGAAGGCACAGGTTGGAAGCCTGCGCCACCGCCGCCGCGCAATTGGTTCAGTTGCTTCAAGACCAAATCAAGACTGATGGCGTTACGGGCTTCGATGGCCTTGAGCAGCGTGACTTCGATCAGAATTTTCCTGGACGTGGCGTCGCGAAGACGGATTTCGGAGTCAGTCAGCACTTCAAGAATCCGCGTGAGCGATTCAGTGCTGGCCAGGGCGGACTGTTCTTTGAGCGCCGCGACTTCGGCTTCTGAAACTTCCAGCAGGCTCAAGTCACCGTGTGAGACCCGGAAAATGAGCAGGTTGCGAAAATGATTCAGCAAATCGGTGAGCAAGCGGCCGAGGTCTTTGCCGTTTTGCGCGAGTTCGTTCAGCAGGCTGAGCGTGGTTTGAATTTCGCTGGCGAGAATGGCTTTGACCAATCCCAGGACCTGGCTTTGGGCCGCGAGGCCGAACATGGAGAGGACGTCGGCTTCCTCGATTTTGTCGCCGCAAAAACTGATGAGTTGGTCGAGAGTGGATTCCGCATCACGCATCCCGCCGTCCGCGCCACGGGCAATGGCGTAAAGGGTGGGGTCGTCAATCTTCACCTTTTCCAGTTTCGCGATGTGCGCGAGGCGCTTGGTGATGAGCGCGGCCGGGATCCGGCGCAAATCGAAGCGCTGGCAGCGAGAGAGAATCGTCGGCAAAACTTTTTCCGGATCCGTCGTGGCGAACATGAACTTCACGTGCGCGGGCGGCTCTTCAAGCGTTTTGAGCAGCGCATTGAACGCCGCCGTTGAGAGCATGTGAACCTCGTCAATGATGTAGATTTTGAACGCCGAATTGGCCGGCGCGTATTTGCAGGTTTCACGAAGCTCGCGGACCTGCTCGACGCCGTTATTGCTCGCACCGTCAATTTCCAACACATCGAGCGAACGGCCTTCGGCAATTTCGGTGCAGCGCGGGTCTTTGTCGTCAAAATTCACCTTTGGCCCGCCGGTACAATTCAAACATTTGGCGAAGATGCGGGCGATGGTGGTTTTGCCGGTGCCGCGCGGACCGCAAAAAAGATAAGCATGCGCGATGCGTTTTTGCTCGATGGCGTTGGCAAGCGTCTGCGTGACGTGTTCCTGCCCGACAACATCGGCGAACCGCTGCGGACGGTATTTTCGCGCTATGACCAGATAAGACACAGAATTTTAAGTTTTGAATTTTAAGTTTTAAGTCGAAGAGAGCATGAACTCAAAACTTAAAACTGAAAACTCAAAATTGAGAAATGCCAGGGTGACCACGGCAGATGTCGAGCAAACTACCGTTGCTGCCTTCCGGCCCTGGCGGGGTTCATAAGTCCACATTCCGTGGGCCCTGGCACGGAAATGATGTGGCAGGCCGACGGTGGCTTCAAGGAGAAACGGTTCGCGCAAGACTCATTTTCCCTCCAGACACAAGGCCGCAGCGGCAAGCACGGCTATGTTGGGTTTTTGGGTTTGAGTAATGACCACTTTCTTCAAGCTGTTCTGGAAATGAAACGCGCACAGTTTTTTGCGCATCCGCTTTTCAAAATACGGATACGCCTTGCTGATCGAACCGCCGAGCACGATGATTTCCGGGTCGTAGGCATAAAGCAAAGCCATGATGACATTGGCGAAATCGTCACCGAATGCGGCGAGCATCGCCCGGGCCTTGCGATCACCCTTTTCCGCGCGCTCATGGAGCGTCGCGCCGTCGAGGCCGAATTCGCGCCGAAAAAACCGCCCGCTGCAATAATGTTCGAAATCCTTTTCCTTGTAGGCAATCGCACCGATTTCGCCCGCGCCACCGTTGCTACCGGAATAAAGTTTGCCGTTAATGACCACGCCCGCGCCAAGGCCGGTGCCGATAATCAGGCCGACCAGATTTTGATAACCGCGTCCTGCGCCAAAATACAGTTCGCCGAGGGCGAAACAATTGGCGTCGTTATCAATGAAAACAGGAACGTGAAAACGCCGCTCCAGTATTTTTTTGAGCGGCACTGCGCGCCACGACGGAATGTTCTTGGTTGAATAAACAACACCTTTGTTGACCAAACTCGGCACACCAATGCCGATGCCGCGCACACCCGGCTGCAAAACCGCCGCGATGTTTTCGCAAACTTCATCAACGACCACCTCCTGTTTTGCCCGGGAAGAAATCGCCCGTGTATGCAACGCGGCGATTTTGCCGTTTTGAACCAAACCGGCGCGAACATTTGTGCCGCCGAGATCCACGCCAACCAACAAGGTTTTCTTCGCCGCGCGCATGAACCATTGCTTCAGGTTTCCGCGCAATAAGTCAAGCTTTTGGGAATTTACGGCGCTCCGAAAAAATCAAGGGCGGGACAACATTTTTGATTCGCACCATGACATGGTTCAGGCTAAACTGCGGGCGGATCGTCAGAAAGTAATGGATGCTCGCATGGAGTGGATGGAACAATTGCTGTCCGTAAACTGGTTCCGATCAACCGGCTGCGCGCTTGGCGCTTATTTTCTTGGCTGTTTTACCGCCGGTTATTACCTCGTCCGCGCCCGCACCGGCAAAGACATCCGCGGAATCAAAAGTGGCAGCGTTGGCGCTCGCAACGTCGGACGCGTTTTGGGAAAATCCGGTTTTGCCATGACGTTGCTCTGCGATTCCGGCAAAGGCGCGGTGGCGGTCTGGCTCGCGCAAGCATGGACAAATAACGGCCATATCGCTTTGCTGGCGATGCTCGCGGTCGTCTTCGGGCACATTTGGCCCATCCAACTTCGTTTTTGCGGCGGCAAGGGCGTGGCGACGTCGCTCGGCGCATTGCTTGTTTTTGATTATCGGGTTGCGCTGATGCTTTCCCTGCTGTTTTTGGCCGGATATTTATTGACCCGAAAAACAGTTTTGCCCGGGATGTTTGCCTTTGCTTGTTTGCCGCTGGTGGGTTGGTTTTTTGAACACAGCGGTTTCACCGTGGCGAGTGGAACAACCCAAATTATGAATGCGCAGGAACCGTTGATATTCAAATTCGCGACGGAAGATTGGGAATTCGAGCAAATTCACCGGCTCAATTACAAAACGTTCGTCGGGGAAATTCCGCAGCACCAGCCGTCGCCCGCGCAACGGCTGGTGGACAAATTTCACACCGAGAACACCTATCACATCTGCCTGAGAAACCAAAAACTTGTTGGCATGCTGGCTGTGCGCGGCAACCGGCCGTTCTCACTCGACCAGAAGCTGCCGAACCTCGATTCGTATTTGCCGCCCGGACGAAGCATTTGTGAAATCCGCCTGCTAGCCATCGAGAAAAAATTCCGCGGCGCGCAGGTCTTGCAAGGCATTCTCGCGCTGCTCTGGCAGCATGGCGTCGAGAAAGGCTACGACCTCGCGATTATTTCCGGCACAACGCGGCAATTCAAACTTTACCGGCACCTCGGATTTGTCCCGTTCGGACCGCCTGTCGGCAGCGGCGACGCGCAGTTTCAACCGATGTATGTCACGCTCGAAACGTTTGAAGTCACCGCGCGGGAATTTTTGCGTTCGTCGCCTGCGCGCTCATTCCATCCCAGCGCGGTTAATTTCCTTCCCGGCCCGGTCGCGGTGCGCCGTGAAGTCCGCCGCGCGTTCGAGCAGGCCCCGGAGTCGCATCGCAGTGAAAGTTTCAAAAAAGATTTTCAAACGATAAAACAAATCCTTTGTGAATTGGTATGTGCAAAAGGCGTCGAACTTTTCATGGGTTCAGGCACCTTGGCAAACGACGCGGTTGCGGGACAGCTTTCCTTGCTCGCCGGTCGTGGTTTGGTCCTGAGCAACGGTGAATTCGGCGCCCGGCTTGTTGATCACGCGCGGCGATTCAACCTGGATTTTGATGCGCTTGAGTTTCCGTGGGGCAAACCGCTGGATTTGTCCATGGTCGAAAAGAAACTGGCAGCCAGACCTGCCTGGCTATGGTGTGCGCATTGTGAAACATCCAGCAGCATTTTGGCCGATCTTGCCGCGATCAAAATATTATGCGCGAAGAACGGAACGAAGTTGTGCCTCGATTGCATCAGTGCCATCGGGACGATGCCCGTGGATTTGACCGGCGTTTATCTGGCATCGTGTTCCAGTGGCAAGGGCTTGCGCGCGTATCCGGGCATCTCAATGGTTTTTTACAGCCACGAAATCGCCGCTGCGCCGGACAAGTTGCCGCGTTATCTTGATCTCGGTTTTTACGGCCGGCAAAGCGGCACACCGTTCACATTTTCGTCCAATTTACTTCACGCGTTGCACGCTGCGGTAAAACGCGTGAATTGGGAAAGACGGTTCATCGAAACGGCTGAATGGTCGGCGTGGTTGCGTGAGCGATTGTTTGAAATGGGCTTCAATCTGGTTGGCAACGGCGCGTTATTGTCGCCGGCGGTCATCACGATTTCACTGCCGCCGGAAATGAATTCGCGGAAAATTGGCGAAGCCATGCAGGAAGCGGGTTATCTTTTGAGTTATAACAGTGAATATCTGCGCTGCAAAAATTGGATCCAGGCTTGTCTTATGGGCGAGTGCACAAAGGAAAAGGTTGTCGCGCTCGCCAACGCGCTCAACCGTGTCTGTTTTCAACGTCGTTCGGTTTCATCCCCGCCACAACCTGTTTCCGGGTGCCAGCCAGTGGAAACAAGGACGCGCATAGCCGAATCATGAATTGACCTGCGCAGCGTTACACGTTTAACTGTTGCCATGAAATCGCTCACACTGCTCGCGTTGTTGCTCTCAGGAATGTTGGCCGCCGGTTGCGCCTCAAAAAAACCGGCGCATGCCAAAACTTCAGCCGCCGGAGTTGCATCACAAACAATCGTCAACCCGGACGCTTCACTCACAGCCAGGGTGGTCTCATATAATGCCACCGGACGTTTTGTTGTTCTAGGTTTTCCCGTTGGTCAAATGCCGAAGATGGATCAAACCTTTTTCCTGTATCGCGCCGGTCTGAAGGTTGGAGAAGTTAAAATCACCGGCCCGCAGCGCGACAACAATGTCGTAGCCGACCTCGTCACCGGCGAAGCCCAAGTTGGCGACGAAGTGCGTGATCAATAACTTTTTGCCGGAGGGACGAGCTATGCGAGTCTCAAATTCTGACTGCTTGTGAATTGATGGGCTCGTGTAACTCGCCCCTCCGAAATGAGCGCCCCTCCGAAAAATTCAATCTTCTTTCTTTTGCGATTTCTCGGCGAATGATTTCACCGTCTTGGGGAGCGCGTTT
Source organism: Verrucomicrobiota bacterium (assembly GCA_049521735.1). Lineage (GTDB taxonomy): Bacteria > Verrucomicrobiota > Verrucomicrobiia > Limisphaerales > UBA11358 > UBA11358. The sequence continues at coordinate 25,404 of JBEKON010000032.1, read as the reverse complement.
CTCTGGTATGGCGAGTGGAGATTGAAATAAATCCCGCACAGCGGACGTTCTTCGTCGCTTTGGCTCAAAATGATCGTCACGTGCCTGTCCAGCGCAATGCCATGACGCAACCCTTCGCCGCGATTTTCATAGGCCTTGATCGCCTTCGTCATCAGCGAATTAAGCGACACCTCGAAATCCTCCGGCGTCTTGTCAATGCACACGATGTATTTGTCGTAGGCTTTGACTGCCGCAGCGATTTCCTGTTTGAATGTTTCGACTGTCACAAATTCAAATCTAAAAAATCTTCACCGAAATTGAAATGCAATTTTCAGACCGATCTCGGTTAGTTGCTTTGGTAGGGTCGGCTCGCCGAGCCGACTGCACGGACGGCCGGGCCAGCCGTCCCTACCGATTAAACTTCGGTCTTGGTCCGAACAACGCCGTGCCGATTCTCACCATCGTCGAGCCTTCTTCAATGGCTGTTTCAAAATCGTCGCTCATCCCCATGCTCAAATGGAGCAGGGGAACGCCGAGGATCTGTTCGCACTGCGCTTTCACTTCGCACAACCGGCGAAAATGAGGCCGCGATTTTTCCGATTCCGCCGACCACGGCGGCACAGTCATCAGACCTTGAATTTCCAATCGCGACAGCGCGTTGAGTTCCCCGAGTTCTGCCAGCAATTGCTCCGGCCGGTAGCCGAACTTGCTCGCTTCGCCCGCGACGTTCACCTCCAGCATTACCGGCATCGTCTTGGCTGCCTGTTCCGCGCGTTTGGCGATTTCCTGCGCGAGTGGCAGACTGTCCACGCTCTGTATCATCTCAAACAGCTCCACTGCGTCGCGGCATTTGTTCGACTGCAAATGCCCGATGAAATGCCAGCGCAATCGGCCCGGGCACAGCGGAATTTTTGCCCTGGCCTCCTGCATCTTGTTCTCGCCAAAAAAAATCTGACCGAGCCGCGCCGCCGCCTGCACCACTTCCGGCGGATGGCTTTTGGTCACCGCCAGCAAAGTCACGTCGCCCGGCGCGCGCCCGGCGCGTCCGCACGCCGCTGCAATCCGCTTTTGAATGGAATCCAGATTGGCCGCCAAGTCCATGTTCTAATCGTAAATTGTAAATCGTGAATCGTAAATAAAATGGTAGGAATGCGTGGCCCGCGCGTCCGGCGGAAGTTCCGCTTCCCATCGGACGGCTCGGCAAACCGTCTCTATCTTAAACGCTCGTGCGGCCAAAGACTTCGCGGACTGAATCAAAAACTGCGCGAATCATTTTTCGCACCTGCCTTGGAGTCGTGCAGTAGGGCGGCATCAGCACGACGACGTTGCCGACGGGCCGCGTCAACACGCCATGCCGCGCCATCGCTTCGCAAACGCGAATGCCCGCGCATTCCCGCAAAGCAAACGGCACGCACGTCCGCCAGTCCCGAACCAGTTCGATGCCGGCAATCAAGCCGACCTGACGGACATCGCCGACGTTCGGCAACGACCAGAGCGTTTGCAATTCGTCGTGCAGATTTTTCCCGAGATTTTGCCTTGCGCGAATGGATTTTTCACTTTGCAAAATCTGCAAACTCGCCAGCGCCGCCGCTGCGCCGAGTTGATTGGCTGTATAACTGTGGCCATGGAAAAAAGTTTTGAACTCGTGATACTCGCCAAGAAAAGCGTCGAAAACTTTTTGCGTTGTCAACGTTGCCGCCATCGGCAGATAACCGCCGGTCAGGCCTTTGGCCAGGCAGAGAAAATCCGGTTTGACGTTTTCATGCTGACAGGCGAACAACGTAGGACAGGCTTCCAGCCTGTCTCTAACTTTTTCTGAAGATGGAGACAGGCAAGATGCCTGTCCTACTCTGCCAAATCCGGTCATGACTTCATCCGCGATGAGCAGCGCGCCATGACTGCGGGCGATTTGAGTGACGCGATTCAGCCAGCCGCCCGGTTGCGCAATCATTCCTGCCGCGCCTTGGATTAAGGGTTCAAAAACGAACGCTGCATAAGAATTTCCCTTTCGTTTTTGCAACGCGAATTTCTTTTCAACCAACCCGACGCATTCCCAGTTGCATTTGCGATAGTCGCGCGCATCGGCGCGTTCCGGTTTGGCTCGATTAAATGGACAACAATAGCAATACGGCGACATAACCCTGTCCGTTTTGAACAACAGCTCGGAATAATTTTTATGGAACAAGTTTATGTGGCCGAGCGCGACCGCACCAACAGTGTCGCCGTGATACGCGCCTTCGAGTGACAGGAATTTCGGATTTTTGCCGCGGCCAGTCCGGCGGGAAAACTCATAAGCGAGTTTCAACGCGACTTCGAGCGCGGTCGAACCGTCATCGGAAAAAAATACTTTCTCCAAGTTGGGCGCGCTGTCCCCAGCGCGCCGTTTCGCACGGAACCAGCCCTGCGGCGCGGTGAGGACACCGCGCCCTACCAGTTTTGAGTTTGTAAGTGCGACGAGTCTTTCGGCCAGCAAACCTGCCGGCTCATTGGCCAGACCGAGGGCGGAACTGTGCGCGATTTTTTTGAGTTGCCGCTGAATCGCCGCGTTGATTTTGGGATGATTGTGGCCGTGAAGATTGGTCCAAATCGAAGAATTGGCATCGAGGTATTCGTGCCCGTGAATGTCGCGCAATATTGCGCCTTTCCCCCGCACAATGACAATCGGTTCGCGCCGCAGCCAATCGCGCATTTGCGTGAAAGGATGCCAGACAAATCGGTGATCAAGTTCGACAAGACGGCGCATTTAGATTTTGGGTTTACAATTTGCGATTTGCTTTAACGCGATCGTGAAAGCTGCAATCTCGGCAGACAAATGCGCCGCCGAAAGCGTTATGCGCAGGCGCGCTTTTCCGCGGGCAACGGTCGGATAACGAATTGCCGGAACAAAGAAACCGCGTTCGCGCAAGGCGGCGGAAGCTGCAACCGCCCTGGTTTCGTCGCCGATTAGAACCGGGATGATAGCGCTGGGAATTTCCGATTTCCGGTTTCCGATTTCCGATTTGAGTTCACGGACTCGCGCCCAAAGCATTTTCCGCCGCGTTTCGCCTTTGGCGGATTGGACTATTTGAATCGCCGCCGTGGCCGCTGCGGCCGCAGCCGGAACGGGCGCGGTGCTGAAAATAAAGCTGCGGGCGCGATTCACAAGGAAATCAATCAGCGTCCGCGAGCCGCAAATGAACCCGCCGCTCGCGCCCAGCGCCTTGCCGAGCGTGCCCATCTGGATTTCGATCCGGTCGCTGACGCCAAATTCCTCCGCGAGTCCGCGGCGGTTTTTCCCGTAAAGCCCGGTGGCGTGCGCTTCGTCCACCATGAGCCATGCGCCGTATTTTTCCTTGAGCGCGGTGATTTCGCGCAGCGGCGCGGCGTCGCCGTCCATGGAGAAAATACTTTCAGTGACGATAAGCGTGCGTCGTCTTTCGGAGGGATGAGTTACACGAGTCCCTGATTTGATTTGGGACTCGCATAGCTCGCCCCTCCGAGTCCATTTTAAAATTTTTTCCAAGTCATCCAAATCGTTATGGGCGAATACGCGAATTTTCGCACCGGAAAGCCGCGCAGCGTCCACAACGCAGGCGTGAACGAGTTTATCAAGAACTATGATGTCGTTTTTGCCAAGCAGCGCGCAAATGGTTCCAAGCGCCGCAGCGTAGCCGGAAGAAAAGCCAAGCGCGGCTTCGGTGCTTTTAAAAGAGGCAAGCGTTTCTTCGAGTTCGTGGTGTGGCGCAAGCGAGCCGCAAATCAGCCGTGACGCGCCGGAGCCGGCGCCAAATTTTTCCACAGCTCTGATGGCCGCCTCTTTGATCAACGGATCGTTGGCAAGGCCGAGGTAGTCATTCGAGGAGAAATTCAGAAAAGTCCGGCCACCAATTTGGATGCGCGTGCCTTGAGGTGAATCTACACGGCGCGTTTCGCGATGCAATCCTTGTGCGTGCAAAGCATCGAGACGCTCATTCAGTTCGCGATTGAAACTTTTCACAGTGTTTGCGGCAAATCAGACCACGAGCCAACGGCACGAATGCGATTTCCCGAAACGGCCACCGCGCCATTTTCAATGGGCGGCTGTGAAACTGGCAGAATGGCCGCATAAAGGTCTCTTTCGCGGTCCTCGGCAAACAAGTCCGGGCCGCGCATGTCCAGACGAATGGAGCAACTGAACTGTTTTTCCGGAACGCGGGTATGATCGTGTTCGAGCGTGACGCGCGCATCAAGAGCCCGTTTGTCGTAGTGATCGAGTTTTTCCAGCTTGTTGAGAATATGGTCTTCGATGGCATCGGTCAGTGTGATGTTGTGCGTCGAAAGAATCAACTTCATACATTCAAGATGCAATCAAACGACCATAAAATCCAGATTTTCCTTGAATTTGGAGGATGAAGCGAATGTCGTGCCAATTTTACTTGTCTCCGGGCCAAGCCGGATTTATACTGAAATCACTTATGATGGGTCCACGACTGTCGCAGTGGCAGACGCAATCGCAGGTGCTGTCGCCACAAATGCAACAGTCGCTGGCGCTGCTCCATGCGCCAACGCTTGAGCTTAAGGCATTGGTGGAACAGGAGTTGCAGCAAAATCCCGTGCTTGAAGAGGTATCATCGGAATCCGACTTGGACGACAAAGCGACTGGCGATGAAAGTGAAGAAAGTGAAATTTCCGGCAATTATGAGGACCTCTCGGAAGACACTGCCGGTTCCGCATTAGAGAAAAACAAGGAAGCCCCTGTAGACGATTTCCAGGTGGAATTCGACCGGCTTGTTCAACTCGATCAGGAATGGCGCGACCATTTTGCGCAATCAAACATTCCCATCCGCCAATCCGCCGAGGATGAGGAAAAGCGCCAGTTCATGTTCGACTCGCTGACGGTGGGCTCGTCGCTCGCGCAAATATTGACGGACCAAGTGCGTGAAACGGATTTAGCCGGGGAACAACATGGCGTGGCTGAGTTGATTATCGGCAACATTGATGAGCACGGTTACCTCAAAGCGACGGTTGAAGAATTAGCGACTTCCACCAACTTGCCGGAGGAAACAATTTCGGAAATTCTAAAAGTCATTCAAACCTTTGATCCGCCGGGAGTGGGCGCGCGCGACTTGCGGGAATGTCTTCTGCTCCAGCTGGAACGCGCCAGCCGGCAGGACTCTCTTGAATATCGCATTGTGCGCGATTACATGGACGCGCTGGGCAAGAGGCGCATTCCTGAAATCGCGCGTGGCACGGGCTGCTCCATTGAAGACGTGCAACTAGCGCTCGGACGCATCGGGCGTTTGGAGCCGCGACCGGGTCGTGCCTTTTTGCCGGGCACGAACCAATACATTTTGCCTGAAGCGTCCGTGCAAAAGGTCGGAAACGATTTTGTCGTGACGACCAATAACGAGCACATTCCCCACTTGCACATCAGCAACGTTTACAAAGACCTCATGTCGCAAGGCGGAAACTCGGAGGAAGTTAAAAATTACATTCGCGAAAAAATCCGCGCCGGCAAGTTTCTAATCAAGAGTCTGCACCAGCGGCAACAAACGATTTTGAACATCGCCAGGGAAATCGCGAAACGCCAACGCGAGTTCATGGAAAATGGCGTTGCGCATTTGAGGCCGATGACGATGGCGCAAGTCGCCGAAAAAGTGGGCGTTCATGAAACCACAGTCAGCCGCGCCGTTTCCGGCAAGTATATGCAAACGCCACAGGGCATGTTTGAGATGAAATTTTTCTTCACCGCCGGCCTGCAAACCACCAGCGGCAAAGACGTATCCAACGAAAGTGTCAAGGACATGGTCGCCGAAATTTTCAAGAGGGAAGACCAAACCAAGCCGTTATCGGATCAGGAGGTTGTGAAAATGCTCGGCGACAAAGGCATTGTCATCGCGCGTCGGACCGTCGCCAAATACCGCTCTGAACTCAATATTCTGCCATCGAATTTACGCAAGGTTTATTGAGCGCGCAACGAAGGCGGCAAAGGCGCAATGTCTAACTGATGTTGTGACGGTATATGTTGTGTGGAAGGCCGTAAGTAAAAATGTTAGGTGAAATTCAGAGGATTTATGAAGAGCGATTTCCCAGTGGAAACAGTGGCCATCAGCGCGCTGGCTCAAGTTCCAGCCCCGCACGCTCGCAGTTTTCTGGTTTTGGGCTTATATTTAGAAAAATGCGGCTTTACAACTCGATATCGTCGGACCAGATGCACTTATGACGAACTGAAGCGTGCGGTTTCCGGCGAATTCAGGAGCGTGAGCCCCGAGCAACCTCATGAGTCGTTGCCAAATCGAAGCGGTGGCAAAGTCGTTCCGTCTCTGCTTCCCTCGGGAAGCAGGAGAAAGACCATGAAAAACATACATTTAGTGATTTCAGTCGCGGGAGCAATGATGCTGTCCGCCATGCCTGTTGAGATTTACGCCCAGCTTTTAGCGGGCACCAGCGGGTACGAAGAAGGCAAGGTCTACGCCTATCAGGGCGGGACGAATTGGACTGCCATCTCCCCCTCGCTGGGCCACGCCGCTATTCCTGGAACAACAGAGTTCTGCGCTAATGCACGCCCGACACTTCAGGCACAAGACACAACCCCAGCGCTGGTTAAGTTTCAAAGTTTTAGCCTTCAGGGCGGCTACGTAGCTAGCGGTGTCGGAATGCGGAACCGCGGATTCGGGCATATATCTGTTGCGGGCATTCCAGCCGGCTCAATCATTCATGCAGCTTATTTGTATTGGGACATTCTGGGAACCACGAACGACGACACTTTTTCTCAAGGTGAAATCAACGGTCAGCAAATAACAGGACAACTGGTGGCGACAGGCGGAGATCCGTGCTGGGATAATGCTACGTGTAACTTCGCCTATCGCGCTGACGTCACGAGTCTCGTGACCGGCAATGGAACCTATTCATTGACTAATTTCGCTTCGGGAACAACCGATGGAAGCGATCCATGGGCCGTTGGCAGCAGCCCGCCGATGATGGAAGGCGCATCATTGGTCATCATCTATAAGAATTTGTCCAGTCCTCCAAACACGATTCTCATTTACGAGGGCGCTGCATTGACATCGGGCTATACAGGAAATCTTTTGGAAGTGACCATCGACGGCTTCATCGCCCCCAATTCGATGTTCAGTGCGACAACAACATTTATAGGCGCAGATGGACAGGCAGCAGTCAAACCTGGCAGCATGTTCAATGGAAACTTCCTTCCCACTGTCGCATGGTATGGCAGTGATCCTCAGGATGGCCCCACGTTCAGTCTGGGTAACTTGTGGGATACAATGACTGTGGATGTTACGTCTCTAATCTCTCCAGGGGACACCAGCGCGACAGCAACTGTGCAAGGCGGTCCAGATTGCATGGTTTGGATTGCACAAGTCTTTTCAATTACTTATGACCCCCTCCTCATCACACCGGCAGTAGGCTTTGATGCCACAGGATGCGTTGGCGGGCCGTTCAGCACAACGAACGAGACTTTTTCTTTAAGCAATATGGGGACGAATTCACTAACTTGGTCGCTCGCTAACACTTCATCCTGGCTCAATGCCTCGCCTGGCGGCGGCACACTGGCGACCGGCGGAACAACCAACGTAACTGTGAGTCTGAGTTCCAACGCTTACTCTCTAACATCGAGGATTTATACTGCGACTGTATGGTTTACCAATCTGAATGACGGTGTTGTGCAAAGCCGTCAGTTCACCCTGGCCGTCGGTCTGCCGACCATTCTATCCCAACCCCAGGGACTCGCCGTGTGCGACGGGTCTCCGGCCTCGTTTGGCGTTTCGGTCTCCGGCACGCCGTTGTATTTCCAATGGCAGAAGGACGGGACGAATCTGACCGACGGCACCAACATTTCCGGTTCGACCACGGCAACCCTGGTTTTGAACCCCACAACGACCAACGACGACGGCAGTTACACTGTCATCATCACCGATGCGTGTGGCAGTGTGACCAGCAGTGTGGCTGTTCTGGCGGTGGAACTGCCGCCGACCATTGTGTCCCAACCCCAAAGCCTGTTCGTTACCAACGGGGCAACAGCCTCGTTTAACGTCTCGGTTTCCGGCACGCCGACGTTGTATTTCCAATGGCAGAAGAACGGGACGAATCTGACCGACGGCACCAACATTTCCGGTTCGACCACGGCAACCCTGGTTTTGAACCCCACAACGACCAACGACGACGGCAGTTACACTGTCATCATCACCAATACGTGTGGCAGCGTGATCAGCAGTGTGGCCAGTCTGGTAGTCGTGTCGTCGCCCGTCGTGTTGCCGCCCGGGCCGACCAACCAGACAGTCATGGCGGGAGGCACGGCGACCTTCAGCGTGGCGGTTTTCGGCATTGGCCCGTTCACTTACCAATGGCAGTTGAACGGCACCAATTTGCCCAACGGCATCATCACTACGGTGGCGGGCAATGGCGGGTATGGTTATTCCGGCGACAATGGCCGGGCCACCAATGCCAGTCTGAATAATCCTTATAGCGTGGCCGTGGACGCCGCCAGCAACCTGTTCATTGCGGACAGGCTCAACAACGTCATCCGCAAAGTGGACCCCAACGGCTTTATTACGACGGTGGCGGGTAACTACAACACAGGCGGAAGCTATGGCGGCGACGGTGGCCGAGCCACCAATGCCAGCCTGCATTGGCCTGCCGGTGTAGTTGTGGATGCCTCCGGTAACCTGTTCATTGCGGACACAGCCAACCAGCGCATCCGCAAAGTGGACACCAACGGCTTTATTACGACTGTGGCGGGCAATGGCAGTTATGGTTATTCCGGCGACGGTACCAATGCCACCAATGCCAACCTGGCTAACCCTTCTGGTGTAGCCGTGGACGCCTCCGGCAATCTGTTTATTGCGGACACAGACAACAACGTCATTCGCAAAGTGGACAACAATGGCACTATTATGACGGTGGCGGGTAACTACAACACAGGCGGAAGCTATGGCGGCGACGGCGGCCAGGCCACCAATGCCAGCCTGTATAGCCCGCTCGGTGTAGCCGTGGACGCCTCTGGCAACCTGTATATCGCCGACTGGGACAACAGTGTCATTCGCAAAGTGGACAACAACGGCATTATTACGACGATGGCGGGTAACTACAGCACAGGCGGAAACTATGACGGCGACGGTGGCGCGGCCACCAATGCCAGCCTGGATGTCCCTCGCGGTCTAGCCGTGGCCGCCTTTGGCGACCTGTTCATTGCGGACACAGGCAACAACGTCATCCGCAAAGTGGACAACGACGGCTTTATTACGACGGTGGCGGGTAACTACAACACAGGCGGAAGCTATGGCGGCGACGGTAGCCAGGCCACCAATGCCAGCCTGAATGACCCTTTCGGTGTAGCCATGGACGCCTCCGGCGACCTGTTCATTGCGGACACAGAAAACCAACGCATCCGGGAGGTAGTGTTGTTTGCCACCTATCCCACCCTTACGCTGTGTAACGTCACCACGAACAATGCGGGCAATTACACCGTCTTCATTACCAGTCCCTACGGCAGTGTCACCAGCAGTGTGGCCACCCTGACGGTGGCTTCATCACCGATTATTTATCAAATCGTTTGCAACGCGAATGGCAGTGTGATGCTCAATCTTTTGACCACTCCGAACATCAGCAGCCGTGTCCTCGCGACGACGAATCTGACGCCGCCGGTGGTCTGGCAGCCCATCTACAGCAACGTTGCCGGGGCCAATGGCGCATGGCAGTTCACTGACACGAACGCCTCCAATTACCCTGTCCGCTTCTACCGTTCCTCCACGCCATAAATTGGGCCGCGCAACATGGAACCCATCAGCCTAGGAAACATCAATAGGAAGGCAAGGGCCATCAAGGGGATAGATTCTTGAAACTTGAAAACCACAACATTCCACGACTGCAAGAACGCTCCGTTCTCCGCTACTTTTTTTGTGCTTCCTGCAACTCAGCCTTTGTTTTCGCCTGTAGCTCGTCCAGTTCAGGTTTTAACTCGCTTTTTGTTGCCGCAGACATCCGGTCAATGAACAAAATGCCGTTAAGATGGTCCACTTCGTGTTGAACGATGCGCGCCAGCAGTCCGCCGCAGCGAAATTCAACCGGTTTGCCCTTTTGGTTGAGAGCCTTCACGTCCACGGATTCTGGTCGCGTGATTTCCGCATAAATTTCAGGAAAACTCAGGCACCCTTCGCCGCCGGTGACCGGTTCGCCGAACGGTTTGATTTCGGGATTAATCAGAACAAGCGGCATGAAGTTGTTCACGTCAGCGGGTTTGCCTTTGAGTTCGAGGATGGACGGACGATCTTTGACCTCGCGCACATCAATCACCGTAAGTTGCAAAGCTTTCCCGACTTGTTGCGTCGCCAGGCCGACGCCTTTATTCGCATGCATCGTTTCAAGCATGTCGGCAACAAGGCTTTTGATTTCCGGCGTGATTTTTTCGATTCGCGCGCCTTTTTGTCGAAGGGCTGGATGGCCGTATTTGATTACGGGCAGAATCATGATGGTCAACTTGGCATTACGCCTAGGATCTGCAGAATCCGCTCCAATTCCTCGTCGCTGAAAAAGGAAATTTCCACCGCGCCTTTGCCCTGCGCATAATGAAGCTGCACTTTCGTGGCGAAGATTTCGCGCAGGCGGTCTTCCATTTCCGCCACATGCGGATCGCCGGCGGGCGCCGCGACGGATTCCAGTTTTGCCGCGGTCTGGCGCGAGCCGCGCTTTTGCAGTTTTGCGACCAGGCCTTCCGTTTGGCGGACGTTCAAGCCTTCCTTGATGACGCGCTCGGCGGCGAGTTGCTGCTTCTTCTCATCCGCCAATCCCAAAATTACTTTTGCGTGGCCGACGGAAAGTCTGCCTTCACGAATATATTTCTGGATCGCCGCGGGCAATTTCAACAGGCGCAATGCGTTGGCAACGACAGCCCGGCTTTTGGCGACTTTGGCGGCGATTTCCTCCTGGGTGAGTTGAAATTGCCCGACGAGTTGCGCATAACCGTGGGCTTCTTCAATGGGGTTGAGATTTTCGCGCTGGAGATTCTCGATGAGCGCCAGTTCGAGCACCACCCGGTCATCGGCTTGGCGAACAATAACCGGAACTTCCGGCAAATTCAAAAGTTGCGCCGCGCGCCAGCGCCGTTCGCCCGCAATCAATTCAAAATTGCCGCTGCGTTCGCGCACGATGAGCGGTTGCACGATGCCCTGTTCACGAATCGAATCGGCCAGTTCCCGCAACGCCTCGGCGGAAAAATCCTTGCGCGGTTGCAACGGACAGGGGCGGATATGATTCAGCGGCACGCGCTGCACGCGTTCGTGCACGTCCGGCGCGGTGTTTGGGTTTGGAGCGGAAGACCGAACGGGTGCAGGCGCGAGTGGAGTCAAAACCGGACTGCCCCCCAACAACGCACTGAGGCCGCGTCCCAAAGCAGGTTTCGCCATGCGCGCAGGGTGTCGCAGGGCGGGGGAGTTGTCAACGCGAAGCATCATCACATGTCGGCGGATCAGCCTGACGGAAACCGGTCTCGCTCAAAACCAGGGCGTCAGCGAGCACCTCTGCCATGTGACGGATTTTGACCGGCGCCAGATGCTGGATTTGCTGGCGGCAACTCGTGCCGGAAGCCACGACAGTCGCTCCGTAGGGCTGATTTTTGATTTTTTGAATGAGCGGCTCCGCCACCTTCACGGAAAGTTCATACTTCGATTCCAGCATCCCGAATGCGCCCGCCATGCCGCAGCAACCCGCGTCGAGCAATGTCACCGTCCGTTTCGGCAGCCGCTCGGCCAATTGGCGTATGAGATTGGGATTGGTCAGCGCCCTGGCGTGGCAATGCGCGTGAATGATCATGCGCTCGGGCTTGTCATTGAATTGAAGCGCGGCGGGTTCCCAATTCAGGAAATTTTCAATGAATTCCTCGAATAAAAAACAACGCCGCGCGACGCGTTCCGCGTCCGGCAATTTCAACTCCCGATAATCTTCCACGAACATTGAATAACATGAGGGTTCAAGGAAAATAATCGGCGTATCGGTCGTGTCTTCGTTCAGCAGGGCGAGGTTGTGCCGGCCCAGCCGCGCGGCTTCGTCCAGGTTGCCCTGGCTGAAGGCAGGCCGTCCGCAACATTTGCGCCTTGTTGGCAATAGGACTTCAAAGCCCGCGGCTTCGAGCACTTTGACGGCGGCCACGCCAATGTGAGGTTCGTGATAGCGCACGAACGTGTCATCCCAGAGCATCACCCGGCCGCGATGCGCAGATTCGAAACGTGGATGCTTCGCAAACCAGTGATCGAACCGCACCCGCGCGAAATGCGGCAATGGCCGGTGGGTTGTGATGCCCAAAAAACGGCTTAAAACATGACGCAGCGGCGTAAATTTCAAAAGCTCATTGGCCACAAGCGGCATGGTGCAACCCAGTTGGCCCAGGCGATCCACCGAACTGAACAGCCGCTCGCGCAGGGTCAATCCGTCGCGACGAATGCGCGCATGAAGCAATTCCGCCTTTAGCAAGGCCATGTTCACATTGGACGGGCATTCCGTGGTGCAGGCCTTGCACGACAAACAGTTGCTTAACGCCGTTTCAAATTCCACTGAACGCAGTGGATCGCCGTTGCTGCCGCGCAACTCCAGCACTGCGCGAATGGCGTTGGCGCGTCCGCGCGTGGACATGATTTCCTCGCCGGTGGCGATGAACGTGGGGCACATGGTCGGCGTTTGCTTGAGGCAAGCGCCGCAGCCGTTGCATTGTTCCAGGTTGCCTGTGAACGAACCGTCCCTGGCGGCGAATGCGAGTACGGGCTCAAACGGAAGTTTCAGCGAATAACCCGCGCCGAGGCGCAGGTTACTGTCAATTTTATAGCGGTCATCCGAGATAATCTTTCCCGGATTGAACAAATTATACGGGTCGAAGGACTGCTTGATTTGGTGCATGAGCTGGTAAATCTCCTCGCCAACCTGCTCCCTGAGATACTCGGTGCGCGCAATGCCAACGCCATGTTCGCCGGACAACGTTCCTTTGAATTGCAAAACCAGCGCGGCCACTTCGTCGGCAATTTGCCGGTATTTTTTCAAGTCTTCCGCGCGATGCAAATCCAGCACCGGCCGCACGTGCAGCAACCCCGCCGCCGCGTGCCCGTAATAGGAAGCCTGCACGCCCACGCTTTGCATCAATTTTTTCAAACCGGCGGCGTATTCCGGCAAGTCCCGCGGCCGGACCGCCGTGTCTTCAATGCCTGTCATGGGTTTGGCACCGCCTTTGCAGCCGGTCAACAGTGACAAGCCCGCCTTGCGCATCTCCCACACGAGGTCGGCCTCGGCCTGCGTTTGCAAAATCAATTTGCGCAGGCCAAGGCGGCGCTCGGCCAGCAGCGCCAGCCGTTCACGAACGTCTTCGAAAAATTCAACGATTAAAATGGATTCACACGGCTTGGCGTCGAGTTCGAGCAAATCACGCACAGGTTGAAACTCGCGCCGGCCGCGCGTCTGGCCGAACAACAAACGGTCAATGTGTTCAATCGCCGCCGGTTTCAGATCGAGCAGTTGTTGCGTGGCCTGCATCGCCTCGGCCATGGATGCGAAAAACAGCAAACCCATTCCGCGTTCGTCGGGCAACCGGACGATTTTCAATTCGGCGGAGATAATGCCCGCCAGCGTGCCTTCACTCCCGGCCAATAGGTGAATCAGATTGCCCGGTTCGCCCGCCGCCCGCGCCAGCGCGTATCCCGGCCAGCGCTTTAAGAGTCCCGGCGGAAAACGCCCGGCGATTTGCAGCGCGTTGAATGAAGTGATGCTCTCAATCAGGTCACGTTGTCGCGACAAGGGGTTGAGACCGGAACCGACCTTTACCACCCGCCCGTTGCTGAGCACGATTTCGAGTTTGCTGACGTGTCCTGCCATTGTGCCATAAACCGGCGTGTGGGAACCGGACGAATCGCTGGCAATCATGCCGCCCAGGGTCGCGCGCGAACTCGTCGCCACGTCCGGACCGAAATGAAATCCGTGCGGGTACAGAAAGTCATTCAACTGATCCAACACAACGCCGGCGCCGACGCGGACGCTCCTGCGTTCCAAATCCAGGTTGAAAATGCCCCGGTTGTGGCGCGCGAAATCAACCACCAACCCGTCGCCAATGGCGCCGCCCGAAAGTCCTGTTCCTGCGCCGCGCGGAATCACCGACACGCCCGCCTGCGCGGCTGCTAAAATGATGTCACTGGCCTGGCGCGCATCTTTGGGAAATGCCACCGCCATCGGCTCGATTTGATAGATCGAGGCGTCCGTGGCGTAAAGCTGGCGGGTAAGATTGTCAAAGGCGACATCGCAATTTGCCGCGTGCAATGCGGCCAATTGTTGAGTGGGCGTCATACAACTGTGAATAAAACTACCGGAGCGTAAATAAATTTCAAACCAAATGCCGCGCCTGACTTTTTATTCGACCCGGAGCGTTTTTATTGTTAACCTGCATGCACCATGACTATGACACCCGACGATATTTTACTGGAAGCAGAGGACAGGATGATCAAGACCGAGCAGGTGGTCGTGAACGAATTTGCCGGCGTGCGCACCGGCAAGGCGTCCGCGGCGCTCGTCGAAAATATCATTGTCGATGTTTATGGCTCGCAGATGCGCATCCGCGAACTGGCTGGCATCACGACGCCGGAGCCGCGGCAACTGGTCATCCAGCCGTGGGACGCGAACTCGGCGCATCCGATTGAAAAGGCGATCCAAAAGGCGAACCTCGGCCTGAACCCGGCGGTGCAGGGCAAAGTCATCCGCCTTTCGTTTCCTGAATTGAGCACGGAACGGCGGGAGGAATTCGTGAAGATCACCAAGAAGATGGCCGAGGACGGGCGCGTGGCGATTCGTCACGTGCGGCGTGACGCGATGGAGCAGCTGAAAAAACACGCGCACGACAGCGGCATCACCGAAGACCAGGAAAAACAGGCCGAAAAGGATTTACAAAAGCTGACCGACCAATATATCGCCAAGATTGATCAGCACGTCGTGCACAAGGAAAAGGAAATTTTAACAGTGTGAGTTGATTTTGTAGGAGTCGAGGTAACGAGACTCAAATTCAACTCAGAGCCTCCTTGCGTCGGCTCCTCCTCTCTTAAAATTCTACTAACGCATTGGCGCATTGGTTGCGGGCGATTCAAAGCGCACCACGGTTTCGCCGGGCCGGGCGTAGCCCAGTTTTTCGCGGGTCAGGCGCTCAAGGGTTTTTGGATCGTTGCGAATGGCGTCAATCTCGGCCTTGAGCCGCCTGGAATTCGCCTCTTCCTTTTGGAGCTGGGCTTTCAACTGCAGAATGTCCGCGCGCATCCGCTCGTTCTGATGAATGAGCGGCAGATAATACATCCCAATCAGCAGCACAAAAGCCGTGACGACGAGGGCGACGACAACTTTTGTCAGTTTGCTCCAGATGCCGAGGTTGACGTCCATCGAGCCGAGTTAAGCACGGACATCGCGCCGGCGAAAGCGGATTCTAAATTGTGAATGGCGAATTTTGAGTGACGAATGATTCGACATTGGCAATTCGTAATTCGTAATTTCTCTCCATGCCCGACGACACCATCGCCGCAATTGCCACCCCGCTGGGCGAAGGCGGGCTGGCCGTCGTGCGCATTTCCGGCCCGCAGGCGCTCGCCGTCGCCGACAAAAGTTTTCTGCCGGTTGGGAAAAATTCGCTGAAGCCGTCCGCTGCGGCGTCGCACACGATTCATTACGGCAAAATCGTTCGTTACAAAAAATCCAACTCCCTCTCCCGTCTGACGGGAGAGGGGCGGGGTGAGGGCGAGTTTGAAATTATTGACGAAGTGTTGCTGGCCGTCCTGCGCGCGCCGCACACGTTCACGGTCGAGGACACGGTGGAAATCACCTGTCACGGCGGCATTTTACCGGCGAAACTGGTGCTCGACACGATTTTGGAAAATGGCGCGCGACTGGCCGAACCCGGCGAATTTACCCGCCGCGCCTTTCTCAACGGACGCATTGACCTCGCCCAAGCCGAGGCCGTCGCCGATCTGATTCATTCGCGCACGGAACTCGCGCTGGCCGCCGCCAACGAGCAACTCGCTGGCAAACTTTCGCAGCGCATCAACGAATTGCGGGATGATTTGATGCACACGCTCGCGCACGTTGAAGCGCACATTGATTTTCCCGACGAAGACATTGCGCCGGACACACGCGCACAACTCATCACGCGACTGGAAAACGGCGTGAAGTTCATGGACGAACTGCTGCGCACGGCCAATGAAGGGCAAATTTTGCGTCGCGGCATTCGCGCCGCGATTGTCGGCCGGCCAAACGTGGGCAAATCGAGTCTGCTCAATCAACTTCTCGGACGCGACCGCGCCATCGTCTCGCCGATTCCCGGCACGACGCGGGACACGATTGAAGAAACGGCGAACATCCGCGGCATTCCCGTTGTGTTCATCGACACGGCGGGTTTGCGCGAAGCGCGCGACGAAATCGAGCAGGAAGGCGTCCGCCGCAGCCGCGAATCACTGGCCAAAGCTGAATTCGTTTTGCACATGCTCGACGCGAGCGAACCACTAACAGCTGCGGATGAAAACTATTTTGCCGAATTTGCCGGCAAGAAACGGATTTTGGTCGTGAATAAAATTGATTTGCCGAGGGAGCTGAAATTACCAGAGAAGATAGGGACGGCTCGCCGAGCCGTCCGCGCGGACGCGCGGGCCGCGCGTCCCTACCAAATTGAAGTTTGCTGCTTAAGCGGGCAGGGGATTGAAGCGTTGAAGGACGCCATCAAGGAACTGGTCTGGTCGGGCGAAATCAAGGCCAGCATGCTTCAGGTAATGATTAACTCGCGGCATCAGGACGCACTGAACCGTGCCCGGGCGGCGACGCAGCGAACGGTTGACGCGCTGCGCGGCGACACGACGCTCGAACTGGTGGCGATGGATTTGCGCATTGCTGTCAATGCCGTCGGCGAAATCGTCGGCAAAACGGCGACGGAAGATTTGCTCGACTCGATTTTCAGCCAGTTTTGCATCGGGAAGTGATGATTGCAATTACTCACGGTTGGCCGCGCAAAGGTTGAGCAGCCTTAGACCTGCGGCCGGTTGTTGAATTTCAACCTCTTAGGAGGACGAGGCACAACCCTTTTTGCATCATTTTTTGTGACAATAAAGAGTCTTGACTTTTGACTTGGATGGCCTCATAACAGCAGTAGTAAAAAGGTCCGAAACCCAAGCGAAAGCATGAAGAATTTGAAAACGTCTTTCGCGAACAGGGTGCGGTCGTTTCGAGGCGCTCTGATTGCGATTTTGCTCGCGAGCTCCGTCGTTCGCAGCGAGGCGACGCTTTATACCATCAATTACACCTCTAGTGGCAATGCCTACAGTGCGACTTATGACGGCTCGCAGAACGGTTTTACCGTCTGGTCACAGAACGGGGCAAATCAATTGGCGTTGCAATGGCTATACTACAGTATAAATGGAGGGCCGGTAACCCAGTTAACCAGTACGTCAGTTACTACTGGTAACGCTGGTTCCGGCAAAAAAATAACTGTCAATTATGCAATTCCTGATGGAACCCTCCAAGAGATAGTGACTTTTACTGGTTATAATTTGAGCGAATCAATCAGGTTTAACAATACGAGTGGTGGTGATCTCAACAACGTGAGCATATTCCAATACTCGGATTTTGTTCTGGGCGGTTCCGGTTATGCGGGAAGCCAGACTGTTAGTATGACACCGGCTTCTGGGGGGTACGCCTATGCCTATCAGAGTGGAGGGGGGTTAACACTTACTTGGAATGGGGATGCAATCGGCTATACCACTTTGGTGCAGGCTGATTCCAGCGGTGCTCCGTTTGGCGCTTTTACTGGGTCCGGCAATCTCAATAACACCACTTTGACTGCTAACAATACCTCCGCAGTTTTTGGCTATGAATTCTCCGGGAGCGTGGCGAACGGTAATTTTCTTACGATCAGCGAAAACACGACTTTCCCGGACCCGGTGCCTGAACCTTCATCCTTGGCGCTGATTTCGTCGGGTATGCTGGCTGTGGCCTTGATATTCCGGCAACGGAGGGGTAAAAAAGCTTGACTTGCACCCCGGATTACGTTAAAAAAGCACGATTCCAGTCGAATTGGCCGCAAAATAACAATCAGAGAGTTTTATGAATACGCATCTTCAAATTGTTTCCAAGGGTAAATGTGTTGCATCGCTGTGTGCAATGCTGGTGGTATTGGGCATTTTACTTATGCCAAGCAATGGCATGGCTCAAAACATCACAATGCAAGACGGAGGATCCTCGGCGATAATAAATCCTGGCAACGGCAGTGGAAACCTTGGGATGAACAGTTGGAGTGTAGTCGGGCAGAACCAATTGGTTCAGCAGTGGTTTTGGTATTCGGTTGGCGGGGGTGTTGCGCAGCCCCTTAACACGCTCGGCACGTTGAGTGTTAGCGACAATGCTTCCGGTACTGAAGGGCTCAATGATGTCACCGTGACGTATGATAACGGGCAACTATCGGCGAATATCGAATACGTTTTGAACGGCAACGGCGTCGGTTCTGGAAGTGCCGATCTGATGGAGTATATATGGATAGATAATAATTCGGCCAGTTCGGTCACTTTGAGATTCTATCAATATTCCAATTTCAATTTGCTTCAGAACAATAACAATAACGTTAGTGTTTCAAGCGATGGTTCTGGTGGCTATAACGGAGCGTTGCAAACAACTGGTGGTCCGGGGGGATCGGGCATAGCTGAGGTCATTAACGCGCCGAGTGCAAACCGCGCCGAAGCTGCGTATGTCGGGCAGACGCTGGCTGAACTCAACGGCACGCCTAATTTGCAGCTTAATGACAATCAAAATGCGGGGCCGGGCGATGTGACGTGGGCGTTCCAATGGAACGCAACGCTTCAACCAGGCGACGAGTTGGACATAAGCAAGGACAAAGGCTTGTCTATCCAAATGGTTCCCGAGCCATCAACTTTGACTTTCATCGCGTTGGGCCTCGGTGCATGGGGATTGGCGCGACGCCGGCAGTCATCCTAGAGGCTGGAATTTCTCTGGTAAAAAATGCAGAAGCAAGCCGGTCATTGACCGGCTTTTTTTTTTGCAAACATCAGAAAAAGGGCTGTTTATGTTGTCACAGCCCTCCGATAGCAAGCGTGTCATATCCGTGATAGATTAAGCGTATGAACGGCAGCCTTCACCGAAGAATGCTGGCGCTGGTTCTGTTGAACTGTGTCTTGGCATTCAAGCTGCAGGCTGGCGGCAGCGGCTTGAACACGGTCGTCGTCGTCAACCAAAGCAGTTCGAACTCGTGTGAGCTGGGCAATTATTTCTGTGAAAGCCGCCAGGTGCCGCCTCAAAACGTATTGTTCATCAATTGGTCGGGCGGCAATACATTATGGACCAGCAATGATTTTCAAACCAATCTGCTGACGCCCCTGCTGAACATGCTGGCGGCCCGCCAGTTGACAAACCAGATTGATTACGTTGTCCTCTCGATGGATATTCCGTTCCAG
The DNA here is from genome assembly GCA_049521735.1 of Verrucomicrobiota bacterium. Lineage (GTDB taxonomy): Bacteria > Verrucomicrobiota > Verrucomicrobiia > Limisphaerales > UBA11358 > UBA11358. The sequence continues at coordinate 5,992 of JBEKON010000032.1, read as the reverse complement.
ACCAGTTTCGGTTCCACCGTCAACGGAACAACCTCGGCTTTGTTCTACGGCTCAAGGCTGGGCAACGGGAGCGATCCATTGGGTGTCACCAACAGTTACGCTGCCAGCGAGGCGATCTTCCGCCAAGCGACACCCGTCGGCGCGCCCGGCTATTCCTTTCTCGCTACCATGATTACGGCTGATTCGCTCACCCAGGCGGAGCAGTTGGTGGATCAGGGAGTTGCCAGCGACGGAACTTTTCCCTCACAACCGGTAATCTTGGAAAAGAGTTCCGACATGCTTCGCAACATCCGTTATACTTATTTCGACAATGCCATTTTCAATGTGAACATCCTGGGAATCTCCTCAATTTTGCGCACCAACAGCGATTCGGTTTCGTGGCCGGGCGGCTGTCTGGGTTTCGAAACGGGTTTGGCGCAATTCAGCGTCCCGCCAAGCACTTTCGTTCCCGGGGCGATGGGGGACAGTTTGACATCCTATGGCGGCATCATCTTCGGTTCCAACGACCAGACCAATTTGCTGGCCTTCATCAATGCCGGGGCGGCAGGCAGTTATGGTACCGTCGCGGAACCCGAAGGCGACACGCAGAAGTTTCCCAATCCCCAGGACTACTTTTACCAGGCGCGCGGCTTCAGTCTGGCCGAGAGCTATTATCAGAGCATCAACGCGCCGTATCTTGGTCTGATTGTGGCCGAACCGCTGGCGGCACCCTTTGCTCGAACAGGCAGCGGCACATGGAACACCAACCTTCCCAACTCCACTTTAAGCGGTACTTCCATGCTTTCCGTGCAATTTTCCGCCGGCGATAAGAATCATCCTCTGCAACAAGTTGATTTGTTTGTGGATGGCACGTATTTCAGCACGCTGACCAACCTGGCACCGTGTCCCGGAAATCTGCTGACCGTCACCCTGAATGGATATCCCATCACTTACACTGTCCCCACCAACTCGACCTTAAGCGCGATCGCATCGGGATTGGCAGCCCTGATCAACGCTCCGGCCGTCACCAACGCCACAAATGTAAAGGCCCTGGTTTATGGCGACCGCATCGAATTGCTATCCATCGCCACCAATCTCACGACGGTTCCGTTCTATGTTGCCGATAACACCCCCACGAATACGCCGGGCCTTTCGTACAGCGTCAACTATCTGCCTGATTCTTCCCCGCCACAGATGATACCCGGTCATCCTGATAAAAGCGGGGCCTTCACGATGGAGGTGGAGATTCCGAGCACTTTGCCTTACGTTATCCAAGCCTCAACAAATTTGCTGGACTGGCTGCCAATCTTCACGAATGTCGTGCCGGGGCTGCTGGATTTTATTGATTTTGATGCCACGAACTATCCCGCGCGCTTTTACCGCATGACCTGGCCGCTCCCTGATCAACCGCCAATACTGTCTGCGCCAGGCATTGTCGGCAACGGCGCGTTCCAGATGCACGTGGACAGCGTGCCCGGGTTGCCGTGGGCCATCCAAGTATCCACTGACCTCGTTAATTGGGCGCCCGTCTTGACCAACCAACTCGGCGGGGCGATGGACTTTGTTGATGCCAATGCCACGAATTCCGCCTGCCAATTTTACCGGGCAAGGCTCGTGCCTCCTGTGCCACCCAGTTTTACGGTGCTTGAGGAGGCAACGAACGTCACCTTGGTCCGCGTTGACAGCGCCTCGCGGCCTTACGTGGTTGACGTCTCCACCAACCAGGGGCAATGGACCGCGCTGGAAACCAATTATAATTTTTCAGCCCTCGGCGAAATCCAAACCACCGCCGCGAGCGCGATCGGAAATGCCGACAGCCTCTCAACTTTTCTAACCGCCAGCCAGCCCGCCATGCTGGCCTCAGGGGCTTTCGGCATGCAGGGGTACTCGGAGAGAAGCAATTCGGTTCCCGCCAATTCCTGGATGCAGTTCACTTTTACCAAGACCAATGGCCAGACCGTGGTCGTGGCCGTCACCAACCAGTCATCCGGCAATTCCGCGGCGCTCGCCAGCCAGTTGTACGCCTCGATAAACGCGAATCCCGCCTTGCAGGGCAGTGACGGTGTTGTGGCCGAGGATTATGTTGTGAACCAATACGGCACGTTCAACTTCACCTCCTTCAATCTGTATGCGCGGAGTCCCGGCTACCAGGCTGCCGCAATACAAGTAATCCCCACGGTGTCGTCCTTCAAGGTTCCCTCGTTCACGACTATGGGCAGCACCCTCACGCAAAACCTGTCCGATCTTCAACCCCGAAACCATCTTTATGTCACTGCCGGCGCAACCGCCCTGGCCTTGACCTTCCCATTGGATACCACGGCCCTGGCTGACGGTTATCATGAACTGACGGCGGTCGCCTACGAAGGGAGCAACGTGCGAACTCAAACCAGGGCGACGGTACCCGTCGTGGTACAAAACAGTTCCTTGAGCGCAACTTTAACACTGCTCGATCTGACCAATCAGGCTCCGGTGCAGGGCACCTACCACATTCAGGTTACCGCCAACACCAACACTGTAAGCTTGATCACTTTGTTCAGCACCGGTGGTGCGCTGGGCATGGCCACCAATGTATCCACGGCGGTCTTCCAGGTGAATGGAACGAATTTATGGGACGGGCTGCATCCCTTCTATGCTATCGTCGAGACTGCCGACGGGCTTGAATATCGCACGCAAACTCAGTGGGTTCGACTTGGATCTGCGCCATAGCAGATTGAAGCCCGCTTTCCGGAACAAACGGCGACGGAAGACTTGCTCGACTCCATCTTCAGCCAGTTTTGGATTGGGAAATAGAAGCGATTCGGTCTTTCTGTTTTTTAATTAAAGTCAAAAATAATGAACCGCTATTTAAGATACGGCTTCAAATCTTTAGCAAAAGATTGAAATACCCTCAAATATGAATCGGATGTCTTGGCAATATAACTATCTGTCTCTTCCGTGCAGGTTTCCCAGACTAGCATTTGGTCATTAAGACGGTGAAGGTCATCATAATAGCTTTCAGCATTAGAATATAAATCATCTGATGCATCAAGATATCTAGTAGCTACGAGAAGTTCTATGGAAGGGTATCGAAAACGGGCTGTTACCGTTACCTTTTTGTTAGTTGCCGTTTCGCCTTTAATTTTTTTGGATTGAATTTCAATGTTATTTTTTACTCTGTTTGTAACTAGTTCAAGCAAATACAAATTAAAATCCAACTCACTTTTGAGTGCGTGAATTCGTCGTTGGACTTCTTCTCTGCGAATAATTTCAAATAGCGAACCACGGCCAGCAATAGCTTCCAAGACATAACTATCCGGGCGGTCTGGATGATCAATGCAATCTTGAATAGCGGTTCTGAGATCGTGGCGGAATTGTTCATTTTTGACGGCATCCTTTGTATGGTAAAAGAGAGTACCTTTCTTTCCTAAATCGAAAGGCAGTTTGGTGCCATGCTCGGCAATAGTAATGGTGCGGTGTTGGAAACTTTGTCTAACACCAAGTTCCCAGAACACATTAGGGTTATGATCTGTTAAATCGGCAACGACTATGTGTTGGGTAACCAAATTTTTAATTATTTCGCCTAGGACATCTTCGCGGCGTGGTGCCGATCGAAACACATCGATTCCAGAATTCTCTTCGATGAGCGGTTTAATCAAATTTTCAAAAAGTGCATTCCAGTAGGCCTCAGTATGTTCTGCTGTTGATTGAGAGAACGGCATGATTACGAAACATTTAATATCACGTGGCATAATAATATCGCCCGAATTTTCCAGTTACTCGAATCATTTAATAGTTCAGCTCAGGTGTCAAGGAACAAGGTTTTAAAAGACTGACAACATTTCGAATTAAGACGCTACCCAATTATTCTACCACACCTCCACCGGCCCTTTTGGTACGGGAATTTGTTCACGCGTCGTTGATTCGGGTTCACGCATGAACGATGCTACCATCGGCGGTGGACGGAAGCGCGGCAGTAGTTCGCCGTTTGCATCAAGGAATTGCTGACGCCAGCGGATGTAATTTTCCAAAACATCGTGAAATTCAGCCTTGGTGGAAACTTTCACGGCGCGTTTGTTGAATTCGTGACTGGGGCCGAACCGCTTGGAATACCACGGCACGATTTTACGGAACATCCGGCAGCCGTGCGGCTCGCCAAAAACTTCAATCATCAAATCCAAATGCCGGCACATCACTCGCACGCGCTCGGCAAAGATGGGTTCGGGCAACAATTCGCCGTCTGTTAAGGTAGGGCGCGATGTCCCTATCGCGCCGTTGTCTGCATTCGAATGAGCGGCGGGCTGCGGAGAGCCCGCCCTAACTAAATAATGCAGTGTGCGCTTGAAAAGCCAGGGATCATAAAACGCGCCGCGTCCGATGCTCACGCCCGCGCAGCCGGTTTCATCGAACATCTTCTTCGCGGCCTGCGGCGTGGTGATGTCGCCGTTGCCGAGGACCGGAATGGTTTTCACAGCTTCGACGACCGCACGAATGCCGGCGAGATTCACTGTGCCGCCAAAACCTTGTTTGCGCGTCCGGCCATGAATAAAAATCGCGGCAATGCCCGCATCTTCGAGCGCACTTGCCAAATCCGGCGCGGTGAGATTGTCGTCGTCCCAACCGAGCCGCATTTTGGCGGTGACGGGAATTTTGACGGCCTCGACCATGCCACGGACGAGCGCAACAGTTTTATCGAGCCCGGTCATCATGGCGGAGCCGCCGCCGACATTGCAGACTTTGCGGACGGGACAGCCCATATTGATGTCCACGGAAGCAAAGCCGAGCGATTCGAGCAGAAGCGCGGCATCGCGCATTTCTCCGGGCACGGAGCCGAAAAGCTGGACGGCGAGCGGCGAATCAGCAGGACGAGTCTCAATCAGCTTGAGCGCATTTTTATTTTTTTCGAGCAGCGAACGGGCATTAACAAGGTCAGTGGTGCAAAGTCCGACACCGCCGATTTCACGCACGACGAGCCGGAAGGGCAGGTTGGTGTAACCCGCCAGCGGCGAAAGGAACAGATTGGATTGGAGCGTCAGCGAACCAATGCGCATGGGCGGCATTATAAGCGAATTAGCTCATTGCGAAAGCGGCAACGGCATGTTAGCTTGACTATTAAAGCAAAAGACATGTTCGACGAAGATCAAAAAAAAGAAAACGACCACGGACCCAAAAAGCCGACGGATGGTTTCAGAATGCCGCCTACGGCGTGGATCACGTGGATTATCATCCTCGGCAGCTTTATAGCGTTGATGCTGGTGCAACACCGCCTCAGCACACCGGATGTCACGCTGTCACAGTATGACTTTTTCCAAAAATTCCAGTCCAACGCGATTGTATCCGCGACGATTAATTTCAATCCACAGACAGCCCCGCTGACGGAAATCAGCGGCACCTATTACAAAACCGGCAAGGACGGAAGCGTCATCAAGGACAAAACCGGCAAGTCCATCGAGGTGCCCTTTGTCGTCAAGAACGCCTTTCTCACTTCAGAAAAGCAGGATCAACTGTTTGCGTCGGACAAAATCAACGCAAACATCCCGAACTCGTTGCTTTGGTCGATCGGCTACCAACTGTTGTTTTTTGTCGGGATTGGCGTGTTGCTCTGGTTTTTCTTCATTCGTCAAATCAAGATGGCCGGCAAAGGCGCGTTGAGTTTTGGCAGGAGCAAGGCGCGGCTGCTTGCCAAGGAACGCAACAAAATCACCTTCAAGGAAGTGGCGGGCGTGGACGAAGCCATTGAGGAGGTTTCCGAGCTGGTCGAATTTTTGAGGGACCCAAAAAAATTCCAGCGGCTCGGCGGGCGAATTCCCAAGGGCGTGCTGATGGTCGGGGCGCCCGGCACGGGTAAGACGCTTTTGGCCAAGGCCATCGCCGGCGAGGCGGACGCAAGCTTTTTCAGCATTAGCGGCTCGGACTTCGTGGAAATGTTTGTCGGCGTCGGCGCCAGCCGCGTGCGCGACATGTTCGAACAGGCGCGCAAAAATGTGCCGTGCCTGATTTTCATTGATGAAATTGACGCGGTCGGCCGCTCGCGCGG
>JBEKON010000031.1:0-28324 GCA_049521735.1 Verrucomicrobiota bacterium | reverse complement strand
TAAGCCGCCAGAGCATCCGGCAAACGATTGAGCGCTTTGAGCACCTCCGCCCGCCCGCACCTAGTCACGACTTCTTCAGGATGTTCGGAGATGATGGCATCGTAAGCCGCCAGAGCATCCGGAAAACGGAAGAGCGCTTTGAGCACCTCCGCCCGCCCGTTTTCGGCCACGACATATTCGGGATATTCGGAGATGATGGCATCGTAAGCCGCCAGAGCATCCGGCAAACGGAAGAGCGCTTTGAGCACCTCCGCCCGCCCGCACCTAGCCACGACATATTCGGGATGTTCGGAGATGATGGCATCGTAAGCCGCCAGAGCATCCGGCAAACGGAAGAGCGCTTTGAGCACCTCCGCCCGCCCGCACTTTGGCACAGCGTCGTTCACCCAAATAATGGCTTCATCGCAAGCTTTCAATGCTTCATGAGGACGATTAAGGTTGAGCAGTGCCTTACCATGTTGCGCCCATGACCAGCCATCATCCTTTTTAATCGAAACAGCCTTGCTGGTGAGCCAATGTTGAAATTGGTGTTGGTAAAGTTTTTGAGCTTGAATAGCTAAATCACAAAGCGACTTGCAGGCAAATTCTGGCTCACCGTTGGCCAGTTGAAACAGGATTAAGTCTTCGACATAATCTTTTGCTCGATCAAGTCGGTGTGCTACCATTGCTTCGATAACGGCTTTCTTCTGCTTGTCCACGGTTTCTTTGACTTTATGGATTGGTTGAAGTCGTGGTTTTGCTTTTTGTGGGTAATCTTCTTCGTAATTCAGCGCTACTGTGAATTTCTGAGAATCTGATGTCTCGTGTTCTCGCTGGACTTGTTGAAATGGATAAATCCAGTCTAGTAGAATAGTTCGGTGATTTGGAAATTCACGAATCTCGGTTAAAGCTAATGCATTAAATTGAAAAGCTCCAATTCCTCGTTTTTCACGCGCAATGTCTGCTAAATTGTGAAACAAACCTTCACGCGCAAAAAGCGCTTGTGCTCCTTTACGTGCACTCGCATCAACAAAGGCCGTTTCGGGAATGGCCTTCCAAGCTTCGTATACTTCACAAATGAATGGTTGGGCATCTAGCAACTTTTGAAGAAAAACGAGAATTGGTTGGGCGTTGTTTTTATTGCAGATATTCAACGCCGTTTCAGTGTCTGCTCCGTCTGGAAGAGGGCATGCAAAGAGCACGTTCGTAAGCTGCTTCTCCACTTCGATAAAAAGGGGAAGCAATTCCACAGCGGCATCTTCCCTGACTGATTTTGGCAAATCTGCATCAAGCAGGAAAAGAAAAATATCAAGTGCATGTGCAACCGTGTATTCCAGCTTCAGTCGCTGGCCAGCAGCGGTAAAATTGGTTTGATTTAGGAAAACCAAATCACGCCCAGCGCCTAAAAGCCTGTTGCGGAAAGATGGGTGACAAGGCGTTGGCTGCTCTGAAGTTTGTGCTTGGAGCGCGAACCATTGGTCATTATCGCGCAAAACGGCGATGCCTGCCCGGCCTGAAATTACAGCCTGCATTGGACGATTTCTAGTGGAACACCTATTGCTGACAGTTTATGCTTCAATGCTCCAATTTCGGATTTACACGGAAGATCAGTGTTTCGCAAACTAATCTTTTCAAGGGAATGTATACTTAATGTCCCATAAATGTGAACTTCAATAAATTCATCTTTTTCTATGCTTGTGTTAGGTGCCAGTAGTAACGCGGGAAACACATCGGGCATCGTGTTGGGTTGGATTTTTCCAGCAACTTTTGCAACAGCTAGCTTGCCACGCGCTTCCCATGAGGCACGATAACCAACTGGTAAATGGGCAGCATCTTTGATGTTGATTGGCCACATAAATGTGACGCAGTTCTGCTCGAAGACGGTAGTGCGATGGGCAATTTGCGCGGTTTTACAAACCCATGAGCACTGGCCGTAATTAGGTAAGCCCGCCGAAGTAAGAGAAAGGGCAGCAAAGTTAATTTTTTCCTTATAACCCGGCAGAACTGCCTCTTCTGCGGTGCGTCTCCAAAAATCCCATTCAGCCCCCAGAGGAAGACGGATTTCAGATTCTGTAAGTTGGTAATAATTCGCATAAAGTTCAACGCCGTCAGTAGCTAGGCGAATGGTTTCTTCTGCGGTTCGGTTTAGGATTGCCTTAGAATTACTGCCAACAAGTTTTTCAAAATTTCTAACTTCACTTTCACAACCGCGCATTTGAGCATCTTGCATGGCCACTTCGTAACGACCGTTCAGTGCTAATTCCTCTTCACTGCGTTTGCTATGACGAACATTTGGAAAACCAACGTGTCGACCACAATGGGGACAAAGTTCTCTATAGGCAGGGAATTCCCCGTTACAATAATTACAAATTTCCATAAAAACAAGCAGAGCGTAAATGAACGCTCAAAAGAAATTCAACCACATTTTTCAAGAACTCAGGTGCCATTCTTGATTAGAATACGGAAAATGAAAAGCAAAAAAGCCCCAATGATGACAAGGCGGTCGTGGTGTCCTAGGGAAATTAGAAGTTTTTTTAACACGATCTTTCATCTTCCGCTGGAAAATAACGGAATTTTCCGCTTACCGCTCACGGATTTACCGGAACATCACCACAAACCGCCACAACTTGCCGGAAAAACAAAGTTTGTCGTGGTGTAAGCCGCCGGAAAGTGACGGAAATCGCCGCATTCCGGCAAATTCCGGCGGAAATCCGCATTCGCCACCGTGTCCGCCCGGAAATAAGCGGAAATTCCCGATTTTCCGCTTTCCGTTGGCGATTTTGAGTCAGTCCGCCCAAGTAATTGTTCCGTCCGGCGCGACTTGCAGCCAAGAGGCAAAGCGTCCGTCTGGTGATAACGCCGCATAAGCCGCCGTCTTGCCGAAACCAAGACTTTTCAAAGCCGCAACTGCCGCTGGCCGGATTTCTATGGCAAAGATTGGCTCCAGAGGCAGGGCTCGAACCTGCAACCCGCCGGTTAACAGCCGGCTGCTCTACCATTGAGCTACTCTGGAACAGAAGAGAAATCAATCTACAAATCGCCTTGCATCGCGTCAAACGGATTCATTACGAGCACAAGCAGCGTCCCGCAATAACGCGATGACTTCCTCGTCACTCGTTTGCGAGAACTCGTCGTAATATTGGCCGACTGCCGCGAAATCAGGGTCAACGACCAGCGCCAGGACATCGTCCGCAACACGACGAAGCCGTTCGACTGCCTTCGTTGAAGCCACCGGCACGGCGATGATGGCCCGGCGAACGCCTTGTTTCCTGGCGGAAAGCACCGCCGCCTCGGCCGTCGCACCCGTGGCGAGGCCGTCGTCCACAAGCAACACGATTTTGTCGTGAAGCACCGGCGCATCGGAACGGTGAAACCGCTGGCGATACTCCCGTAAACGGGCGATTTCTTCCGCCACAACCCCGTCCAATTGAGAACGCGCCACGGGAATTTCAGACAAAGAAGCCTTGTCGAAAATGACGACATCGGGTTCAGCGAGCGCCCCAACGGCAAATTCACGATGCATTGGATGTCCGATCTTGCGGACGACCAGCACGTCGAGCGGGCATTGCAAGAGCCGCGCCACTTCGGCAGCGACCACCACACCGCCACGCGGCAACCCCAGAACCAGATCAACATCCACACCCTGCTCCTTCAGACGTTGTCCAAGCCGGCGTCCCGCATCCTGGCGCGATGCAAACCTCATGATACACGAATCCGCCCGTTTAAAAATCAACCGGCGACGAGCGTGCCCACTTTCTCGCCCATGACGACACGTCGCAGGTTATGCGGGCGAAATAAATCGAAAACAATAATCGGCATCTTATTGTCCATGCAAAGCGAGAACGCGGTTGAATCCATCACCTTGAGCCGCTTTTGCAACGCTTCCGGATACGTGATTTGCGTGAAGCGTTTTGCCTTGGAATTTTTCTTCGGGTCGCTGTCGTAAATGCCGTCAACCTTTGTCGCCTTCAAAATCACTTCCGCGCCGATTTCATTGGCGCGCAGGGCCGCCGCCGTGTCGGTCGAAAAATACGGATTGCCCGTGCCGCCGCCGAAGATGACCACCCTGCCCTTTTCCAGATGCCGCACCGCGCGCCGGCGGATGAACGGCTCGGCGACCTGTGACATGGCAATGGCGCTTTGCACGCGCGTGGGCGACCCAAGTTTTTCCAGAGCGTCCTGCAATGCCAGCGCGTTGATGACCGTGGCGAGCATCCCCATGTAATCGCCCGTGGCGCGCTCGATGCCGTGTTCGCTGCCAGACACGCCGCGAAAAATATTCCCACCGCCGACCACCACCACCACCTGCACGCCGAGTTCGCGCACTTCGCGAATTTGTCCGGCCATGTGATGCACCGCCGCGGGACGAATGCCGACACCATGTTCGTCGCCGAGCGCTTCACCGCTCAACTTGAGCAGAATGCGGTAAAATTGAGGTCGTTTGGCGGCGGTCATACGGGTTGGAGCGCGTGAAACTTCACGCAAAACTTCTAACAACTGCCCGGTGAAACGTCAAATCAAAGTCAACCCGCGGGGATACAAACGACCGCCCAACACCACGCTGCAGCCAATCCCGGCAGACATCGTCGGGACTTGTCAGCAAGTCACCGCCAGCGTGGCTATTTATAAGTCAGCGTTAAAAGTGACTTTTGATTTTGTCGAGAATCTGCCGTGACAGACTTTCGTCGCCGAACGTGCCCACGCGGATGTGGATTTCCGTGACGGAGGCGGATTGTTTTTCCAGAGTCACTTGAATTTTCTCGTCGCCGCTCGTGCGCGCGAGAATTTTCGCCGTAATCCCGGCCTTCGATTTATCCACGATCGCATATTGCATGTCGTTCCGTGCCCGCGCCCGCCGCCGCGGCGCCGCCAACCAAAAACAACGCGCAACCGCTGCCAAAGGGCAAGGCCGCCGCCATTAATACCGCCAGTAACACCTTTGTTTTCATAAACGCCTTTCTTTATTTTCCAACTTCCACCAAAGGAGCGGGTTTTAAAAAAACTGCAAGTAAAAAAATCCGAAAAAGGCGCCTTGCGGACGCCTTTCGCGCAATTGATTCGCCGGTCTTAAGCGGCGCTTTCGCCGACCTGGAAACGCACAAACCGGCGGATTGTGATTTCGTCGCCGAGTTGTTTGGCGATTTGCGCCACGTGTTCTTTTACGCTCACCTCGGAATTCTGTTTCACGAAACCTTGATCCACGAGACAGTAGGTCTGGTAAAACTTTTCCAGAACGCCCTGCAGAATTTTTCCCATTGCCTGCGCCGGCTTGCCTTTGAGACGGTCGGATTGCGCGGCGATTTCCCGTTCCTTTGCGATGACTTCGGCCGGCACTTGCTCACGCGAAACAGCGTGGGGATGTCCCGCGGCAATTTGCAGCGTGATGTCCTTGACCAGTTGCTTGAATTCGTCCCTGCCGACAGTCTCCGCCCTGCCCGCGCCAACTTCGACAAGCACGCCCACTTTCGCGCCGGTGTGAATGTAACCGGCAATCAGCCCGTTGCCGTTGACTTCCATGCGTGCGTGGCGGGCAATTTTGATGTTCTCACGAATCCTGGCAACCAGCGCCTGACGCCCGGCCTCCAAATCCGGATTGGATTCAGCGGCATAGCGCTTCGCCGCGTCGTCGCAAAACGCGCGGAAGGTTTCGTTGCGCGCCACAAAGTCCGTCTCGCTGTTCACTTCCACGAGAACCCCGACCCTCCCACCCGGTGTGATGTATTGGGCGATGGCACCCTCCTTTGCTTCGCGTGCGGATTTCACGGCGGCGGTGGCCTGGCCTTTTTTGCGCAGAATGTCCACGGCGGCACCGAGATCGCCCTTCGCCGCGGTCAGCGCCTTTTTGCAGTCCATCATGCCCACACCGGTCATTTCGCGGAGTTTGGCAACGTCAGCAGCAGTAATTTCAGCCATATAAAATTGTCATTCGTTGAGAGTTAAATGTTGAAAGAAAAAGCCATTTGCACTTCCTGGAAAAATCGCAGGGTTTCAAGCGGGCGCCTGTGGAGCGGCCTCGGCAACAACCGGGGCGGTTTCTGTTGGTGCGGTTTCAGCGGTTTGCGCTTCAGCCGGAGCGGCTTCTTCTGTTGCCGGACGGCGCGAATGTTTGGACTCAAACTCCGCCTGCGCCAGCGTGATGGCTTGGCCGACGGTGGCCAGAATCATGCGCACAGACCGGATGGCGTCATCATTCGCAGCAATGGGAAAATTCACGAGATCAGGATCGCAATTGGTGTCCACGAGTGCAACGAGGGGCACCTTGAGTTTGCGCGCCTCGGCGACGGCGTTGTGCTCGCGCTTGATGTCCACGACGAACAGCGCGGCGGGAATCTTGTCCATCGTGCGGATGCCGTCGAAATATTTATGCAACCGGCCGGCTTCGCGGTGAATGGAGGATTGCTCCTGTTTCCCGTAATTGGCCAGTGTGCCGTCGGCGTCCATCTTCTCAATTTCCTTCAACCGTTTGATGGACGATTTAATCGTGTTGTAATTCGTCAATGTGCCGCCGAGCCAACGTTCGGTGACATGAAATTGGCCGGTTTCCTTCGCGGTTTCCTTGACGCATTGCTGCGCCTGCTTTTTGGTGCCAACGAACAAAACTTTCCCGCCTTTGCGGACCGTTTCAGACAAAAAGTCGCACGCAGTTTCGAGCTGCGCGAGCGTCTTGCTGAGGTCAATGATATGAACGCCGTTGCGCGCATCGAAGATGAACGGCTTCATCTTGGGGTTCCAACGCTTCGTTTGGTGTCCGAAATGGACGCCCGATTCCAACAATTCTTTAATGCCAATGCTTAACACAAGTTTCCTTTGGTTAAAAATTCGCCCCGCACTGCGGCGACGAACCATCCCGCGGAACACGGGATTGATGTTTGATGTTGTTGTGGCCCTTCGCATCCACTCGAATACGAAAATTTAAGGCCGTTTTCCTTTGCAACCCGGCTGATTCAGCGTCTTGCAAGGGGGCGGGAAAATAGCAAAGAAACATGCGATGGCAATCATTATTTTCAGGCCTGGTTCCAGTCAGCACGTGTTAGTTCTTGCGTTACGGGCGTGACGTGGCCCGGGTTTAGGCATATCTTCCTCGCATTCGACCATGTATTATTATGCCGCCATTGAGCGATTTGACCGCAACAACGGTGCGCGGTGGGTGGAGTATATCCGATACATGGACCGCACCGACCTGATACGCATCGTCACACTCGACAGCATCCTCTGCCCTCCGGTCGTCCATGTTGAGTCCAGTGACGACTGGCAGTTCGTCGCGAAAGAGGAGTTCATGCTCGACTTCTTTACAGACCTCGACTTCGTCCTGCAGCGCGTTGCCGGCCATCGCCCTTCGGTGGTGATTGCAGTCGCCCGTGATCCTTCGGCAGCCGATGTCTCCGGTTTCTCGCACACCGATTTCGAGTTTGCAGGTTTTGATGTTGTCGATGTTCAGCTGGTCGCCAGTGCGCTCTTCAACAGCAGCCGTTTTCCCGGAGTGTTCGATGTCTCGGAGCTTTCACCGGAGTCAGGACTGATCATGTCGCGGGAACGAGCCTTTGAAATTCGCGACACCCTGCGCCAACGCTACCCGAACCGCGACGAAGCCAAATGTCATGTTTGGGCCATTTGGCGTTACACCGGAATCACCGACAATAGCAACTGACCCACGCTGGATTTTTCACACGCGCACGGCTTGTAAAAAGCCCCTTGCTCCGTTAGGATTTGACAATGTCGTTGAAGAAACATTTTGTATTGCCGGTCCTGCTTTTCTGCGGTTTGTGTCTCGCGTCCGCCGATGTGATTCGATTGAAGGATCACGCCTCTATTACCGGCAAAATCCTCGCCGAAAAGCCTGATTCCATCATCGTGGACGTGGGTTACACCGCGCTCGTCGTGCCGCGCAGCGTCATCGCCAACATTTCCAGAACCAGTGACGCAGTAACTCAAATGGCATCAGCCACAGGTTCGCTTCCCAATGTCAATGCGCCGGCACAATTTTATTACACTGGCGGGCGCGCGGCGGGGGCGCGCGATGTGCAGGACCTAGTCAAACAAATCGGCGAGGCCGTCGTGCAGGTGCGCACGCCCGGGGGTCTGGGTTCGGGATTTTTCATCAATGCGGACGGTTATTTGATTACGAATTTTCATGTCATCCAGGGCGAGACGGAAATTTCCGTCGAGGTTTATTATCGCCATGACGGCCAGCTCGACCGCGAGACCTACAAGCAGGTGCATATTGTTGCCATCAACAAATTCCAGGACCTCGCACTGCTGAAAATCAAAGACAAGAACGCGCCGAAGTTTAAATACATCATCCTCGGCAATTCGGATGCGTTGAGCGTTGGGGACCCGGTGTTCGCCATCGGCAGTCCGATGGGACTGGAGCGCACGGTGACTTCGGGCATTTTGAGCACCAAGACGCGCGAATTGGAGGGCGAGCTTTATTTGCAGACGACCGCACAGATCAATCCCGGCAACAGCGGCGGCCCGCTGTTTAACATGGCCGGGGAAGTCATTGGCGTCACGAACATGAAAATCATGTTCGGCGAAGGCCTGGGCTTTGCAATTCCCGTCGAACTGGTGAAAAACTTTCTCGACCACCGCGACGCATTCGCCTACTCCGCCGACAACCCGAACAATCCGTATCGCTATCTCGAACCACCCAGCCGCACCAGGCACGAACCGGCGGAGCAATAGTTTCGGCGCAAATTTTTACCGCCGTTGAACTTTGATTCATCATGATCCCGCGAATTTTCCGTCCGATTCCCCAGCGCGCGGCTGGAATTTCTTTTGCAACGCTCGCCGCGATTTTGCTGTGCACATCGTGTCGCACGACTCCACAAGCACCGCCCGTTCACGCCGCGATTCCGCCTGCTGAAAACCTGCTGCCGTCGGACACGCTTCTGCTCATCAGCGTGCCCGATTTTTCAACGCTGCGCGCCGCCGGCAGGCAATCGCCGCAGTGGCTTTTCTGGAATGACCCGGCGATGAAGCCGTTCCACGACAAGTTCATGGCCAGGTGGAACGAAAAATTCATTGCTCCGCTGGAACACGACCTCGGCGTCAAGCTCAGCGATTTCACCAATTTGCCGCAAGGCCAGTTGACCTTCGCCGTCACGCAAAACGGATGGACGGGCGGTGACGACCCGGTACCCGGCGTGCTGTTGCTGCTCGACGCCAAAGACAAAAGCGATCTGCTTAAAACCAACCTGACCAGCCTCCGTAAAAAATGGACGGACACGGGCAGGCCGATGCACAACGAAACCATACGCGGCATCTCATTTTCCGTCATGCCCCTTTCCAGCAATGACATTCCAGCGGTGCTTGCCGGCGTATTCCCCAAACACAGGCCTGCCCAAGAACCGGGCGGCAAAACCAAAACACCGCCATACGGCGAAATCGTCGTCGGGCAGTTTGAATCGCTGCTGATTGTCGGCAGTTCAATGAAAGCCGTCGAACCGGTCGCCACACGGCTGACCGGCGGTGCGTTGCCGCCATTGGGCGACAATCCGCTTTTTGCCGCCGACCGGCTCGCGCAATTTCGCGCCGCGCCGCTGTATTACGGATGGCTCAACGCAAAAACCCTTTTCGATGTTCTCGTTCACATTCCGCAGCCGCAGCCGAATCCTGAAGCGCCCAGCCCGACGCCGCAAATTCCATGGGATAAAGTCATTGGCGCGTCAGGACTCACCAGCTTGAAAACCGTCAGTTTTTCCTACCGCCAATCCCGTGACGGCGCGCTGGCTGATTTCTTCATTTCCGCGCCGGACACAAGTCGGGAGGGAATCATCAAAATGATCACCTCCGTGCCAAAGGACGCGAACCCGCCCGCGTTTGTGCCCGCCGACGCGGTGAAATTCTGGCGCTGGCGCGTGGACGGCCGAAAATCGTGGGCCACGCTTGAAAAAATGCTCGGCAACATTTCACCTGTGGCGCTCAACAGCCTCAACTCGTTTCTCGACATCGCCAACAACGCTGCGCAGCAGCAAGACCCCGACTTTGATGTTCGCAAAAACATCATCGGCAACCTTGGCGATGATTGGATCAGTTACCAAAAAAAAGCCGGCGGAACGACCCTGGCCGATTTGAACAATGCGCCGTCCATTCTCATTTTTGCCGCGTCCAATCCCGACCAAACCGCCCTTGCGATAAAAATTGCGGCCAAAAACATCCTGGCGCTCGCCGGTTCACGGGAAAATCAGTCACAGACGCGCGATTTTCTTGGCCGGAAAATTTATACGATCCCCCTGCCATCCGGGCGCACGCCGGGAACAAATGCAGTCACATCATATTCGCTTTACTGCGCGTCCAGCGGCGGTTACGTCGCCCTGACCACGGATGTTTCCATGATTGAAGAATATCTGCGGAGCGCCAGCAGCAAAACCAAGCCATTGCGCGAAACCACCGGTTTGGCCGACGCCACCCGGCATGTCGGAGGCGCGGGCAACGGTTTGTTTGGTTATGAAAATCAGCGTGAACTCATGCGTGTGATTTTTACCACCTTGAAAAATAATCCGGACACGACGCTTATCGGCACCGGCCCTCTTTTAGGTGGTTTGGGAAAGGGTATCCGTGACTGGCTGGATTTCCCGCTTTTGCCGGACTACGACAGGGTCTCCAAATACTTTTACTTCACCGTGTGCAGCGGCTCTGTCACGACAGACGGTCTTTCCTTTGAAGTTTTTGCCCCGCGCCCGCCGCAGATGACACCCTGAATCATTCGTGCGGATAAACCAGGAGCCGGTCGTGCACCACCACGATCAGATCATTTTTCCCGTCACCAGTCACATCCGTCACCAGTGCCTCGCGCGGTTCCGGCAATACATCCGTGCTTCCACGAAACGTGTGTTGCTCAAAAACCTGCCAGCGAGTGGCTGGCACAAGTTTGTGGTGTGAGTTGAAGCTGACAATATCGAGATAATTTTTGGCTACCTCCAAAAACACGAGTTCCTTGCGCCCGTCATTGTTCAAATCGCCAGTCGTCACGTCATTCAAATTGCCGTCTTTAACCGGCGTGTTGTAGCCATCGAGCGCTTCCAGCTGCCACGTTTCACCCGCCAACGGCAGCCACGCGACGGCGTTTTGACCCAGAAACGCAATGTTGGGTGTGTTCGTGTTACCGAGCGCAACCGTTTGCAAACCGCTGAAATCGGAAACCGGCAATTCCACGTTGCGCGTCACATTCCAAACGCCCGTCGCATCACGCTCGCACAACGTCAATTGTTTGTGCTCCGCGTCGAGCAGGAAAATCGCCGGCACATTATTCGTGCCGTTCCACACCGCCGTTGCGCCGGCAATGCGCGAATCGCCCGCCACGCCATTGATCTGATCCTTCACGCGAAAAACCCAATCTGCTTGATTGGTTGAACCCGGTATTTTGGCCTCCTGTTCGAGCACGACGGCTCGCACGAAATTTTTCTGCGGCAGCAGCAATTCCGGCTTGCCGTCGCCGTCCACGTCCGCCGATGCCAGCCATGGCTGTTCGATCGCGCCGCCGGGCGGGTCCACATCTTCTTCATCAAAATCACCATTGGATTTCTGCAAAAGGACTTTGATTTTTTCATAGGGAATCAGCACCACCAAATCCGGCAGCCCATCCTGGTTCACATCCTGAACGGCCATCATGGTTGGATTGGATGTGAATTTTTCGCTGAGTTTTTGCGTTCGTGTTTTGCCGTCAGCCGCGCGCGTCACAAGAAAACGCTGTCCATTTCGATCCACAATGATCGCAAGGGTCGGCTTGGCGCCGGGACGCAAGGCGCCGACTGCCATCACCAGCGGCTTGCCGTCAATCGGAAGAAGCGTCGGAAACGGCAGCCGGCCATTTTTATCAAACCGGGTCACTCCCACCGCGTTTTCACTCTGGCTCAACAGAAAAATATCCGGCCGGCCGCTCATGTCCCCATTCGCCGCCGCGATTTGGCTCACACCGGCCAATGTCGGAAACGTATGCGGCTCGGCCAACGAACCATCCGCCCGTTGCAGATAAACGGAGATCTGGCCGCTATCCGGCTGGGCAACGAGCAAATCCGGCCGGCCATCGCCATTCACGTCGGCCCAAAGCAAACCGCGTTGTGTGCCTTCCGCTTTTCTCAATGGCGAAATTTGAAATTGTCCCTGCCGGAATGCGCCGGACAAAACTTCCGCGGGCTTGCGGACGAATTGCGAAACTTCCGCGCGATCGGAATTTTGCGCGATGGTCACGATATAAGTCTTTGCGTCACCCTCCAAATTGTCCGCACAATACGAACGAATGGGTTGTGTTTTGAAATAAATTTCCGGGCCGAGCTGGCCGGTCGCGTTCTGCAACCGGAAACGAAACGGCGTCGGGCTGTCCCAATCCACCAGCAGCAGATCCTTTCGTCCATCGCCGTTTACGTCAATAATTTGCACCGCCTTCGGGGTGCCCGAGTATGGGATTTTTTGCGGCTCGCCCAGCGTGTGGTCCGGCAATTGCGGCAAAAAATAAAGCGAGCCGTTGTCGCCAAGCAAAACCAGGTCCGTGCGGCCATCCCCGTTCAAATCGCCCTCGGCCAGCGCGTTCGGGTTCATCTGTCCGTCCTCGATGTGCCAGCGTTTCGGATCACTCCAGCCATTGGTGCCCAGATTGTAGAGCACTTCAAGGTCTCTGCCGTCACCATAAAAGGCAATATCAGGGCGACCATCGCCGTTGAGGTCGGTCACCACCATTGAGCCGATGTGTTCGTCAACGGGAAGTGAATCAATGCGAAAGCGGGCGTCCGGCGGCAATTGATTGATGTCCAGCGGTTGCGGCGGGTTCGCGGCGGCAGCGAGGTTCGTTTTGCCCGTCAGGTTGTAAAGTAAATTGATTTTTGAGCGCAGATTGTTGACGACAATGAGGTCGTTCAAACCGTCACCGTCCAAATCCGCCGCGTGCAACTGGCCGATTTGATCGTCAATGGGATAGGATTCATGAAGGGCGAAACCGAAACTGTTCGTCGCGCCCGCGCCGTGAAGAACGAAATGAAAACTGAAAAACAACGCCGACAAAATGGCGCAACGTAAAAATTTCATGCCCTGCATAAATCACCCGCAAACTGCCATTCGCCGGGGCGCCTGGCGAGTTTATTCACCTGCAAAATGCAACAGGATACGGTGAGTGTGTCCATGCTTGTGGTGTTCTCACAAGCAAAGCCCGCGGCCGCGTGTTGAAAGGGCCGGTCCGCAGAAAACCCGGCGCAACATTTTGAAAGGGTCCCCGCCGGCGCGTTTTTATTGTGAATTTGCCGGCGCGTTTATTTCACCCAGCAACTTTTCCAAATCCGGGTTGTGGGGCTGGCCTGCGGCGAGCGCCTTTTGATAATGCCAGCGCGCCAGTTCGACCAGCGGCGGCTGATGGCTGATGTAAATCACCGCCAGATTGTTGTGCGCCGCGCCATTATTGGGATCAATCTGAATCGCCTTGCGCAACGCCGTTTCCGCCTGTGCGCGCAGACCCTTTTGGGCCAGCGTCACTCCGAGGTAATTTTCAATGTCCGGATTTTGCGGGTCGAGTTTTGCCGCGCGGCTCAACGCATCGAGCGCTTCATCGTATTTTTTCTGGCTGAATTTGATGCGGCCAAAAACCGCCAGGTTGTAAGCGTCATTCGGACTTTGCGCAAGTGCCTGTTTGATATGCCCTTCCGCATCGTCGAGTTTGTTTTGTTCCAGCTCAATCATGGCAAGATTGGCCAGCGCCGGCGGGTTGTTTTCGTCGCGCCGTAAAATTTCCCGGTAATCATCCCCGGCCTTGTCGTATTGTTTCGCGGCAAAATAATTCTGCGCCTCTGCCGCCAGCGAAGCCGAGCCATTGGGCAATTCGCGAATGGATTTATTCCCGACGCCATGATTTACGGGCAATGCCGGCGCCGATGGCTCGAACAAAGCCAGTTCGTCCGGCGTGTAAGAAATCGCCTGCGCTTCGTCCACCGTCAGGCGCGCACGCAACGTGTCCACCTGCCGCGCCAGCGCTTCAATCTGCGCCGCTGCGTTCCTGCCTTTGCGTTCGTTAAGTTTTTTGCCGGCTTTGTCCAGCTTCGCCAGCAAATCATCGCGCTCGCGCTCCAACTCGCGAATGCGCGCCTCGTTTTCATTCCGGCCCGGCATGGCTGAGGCCCGCAATTGCCTGATGCGATTCTCCAACGCCATTTTTTCCAGCGAATTCATCTCCGCATCCGACTGCAACCCGGCTATCTGCGCCCGCGCCTTTGCCAATTCAGAATTTGCATTGCCGCTTTCAATCGAAGCCGGCGGCGTGGCCTTCAAAGTGGCCACCTCTTTCTTCAACAATTCATTTTCCTCGCGCAATGCCCCGCTGGCGTCCGCGCTTGCCAGCAGCGATTGCATGCGCGCCTGGAACGCCTGGTTTTCCAGCGCCAGTTTGTCAGCGCGCGCCGTTTGGTCGGCCAGTTTTTGGTTCACCCCGGCCAGGGCCTGCTGCAATGCCTCGAAAGATTTTGCGTCAACACCCGCCGGCGTTCCGCCATGCCCCTGCGCCAGACTCATCTTCAGCAAATCATTTTCCTTCATCAATGACCGGAGTTGCTCCCGTATTCGAGCCAGTTCACGCGGATCCACCGCCGCCGGTTGCACCGCCAGCGCTTCCTTGAGCTTGGCCTGGAGCGTCCCGTTGTCCGCCTGCAGTTGTTTGACCTGGTCGCGCAGCGCGCCAAGCTGGGATTCAAGCCCGGCAGTGGCCGAAGCCGCCGCAACAGGCGGAACAGGGGCCGGCGCCGCCGCTGACAAAGGCGTCTCGCTTTGCGGGGCCGCCGGCAGCCTGGCGGTCAGCCCGGCGATTTTTTCGGCAAGGTAATCGAGCCGGAAGTTGACGATTTTCGGGTTCCAATCGGGAAAAACCTTCTGGAATTTTCCCAATTCATTTCGCGCTTCGACATAATCAGCCAATGCCTGATGCAAGTCGCCGGAATCTTCGAGCGTGTCCGCCTGTTGCATCAGGGCGTAAATAATGATGTATTGGTCGTCGGGATTCTGCTCTGCGCGCGTCGGCAACAACGACAGCGCCAAAACAAAACTCATAAACACAACAAGGCGTTTCATGCCCGCACAATAGCCCAACAGCATGTGGTTTGGCAATGCCGACTCGCGCGTTGACCTGACCCAACGCTTCTGCTACCGTTCGACAGCCTGAAGCGCGCCATGAATACCACGTTAAATCAGCACGTGCTGGTGTTGAACCGGTTGTGGCAGGCAGTCAACGTCTGCACCGCCCGGCGCGCCCTCGCGTTGTTGTTTCAAGGTCAGGCGCAGGTCGTTGTCAACACCGACGACGGGTCGTTCCACACGTTTGATTTCGATGAATGGCGTGACCTTTCGGAAGACGCGCCGCGCGAGGAATCGGTCCACACCATTTCGTTTCGCATCCGCGTGCCGCGAATCATTTTGCTGCTTGTCTACGACCGGTTGCCGAAAAAGGAAGTCAAGTTCACCCGTCACAACATCTTTGAGCGCGACAAAAACACCTGCCAATACTGCGGGCGCGCGTTCGACCGGAAGGATTTGAATCTGGACCACGTCATTCCGCGCGACCGCGGCGGGCCGACGACATGGGAAAACATTGTTTGTTCCTGTGTTGAATGCAATACGCAGAAAGCCAACCGCAAACCGCAGGAGGCCGGTCTGCACCTCATTCGCAAGCCGAAGCGGCCGAAATGGCGGCCGTTCGTGCAGATCAACTTCAGCCTGCACCGGCACGACAGCTGGAAACACTTTATTGATCTTGCCTACTGGAACGTTGAGTTGGGCGAAGATATGGAATAGCAGCAGGGGAAACACCCAACATCAACACCCCGCTAAAGCAGGGTGTTAATAAGAGCCAGACAGGAACCCGCACAAAAAATGAGAGGCGCCAGCAACTTTTGCCGGTCGTTGGGGTTTGAATTTTGAGCAGCAGGCTGTTATATTTAAGCCGTGAAGCGCTTGGGAAAAATCGTTGTTTGCCTTGCGAGCGGGCTGGTGTTGAACGCCGGCGCGCGCGCGGCCAACG
Organism: Verrucomicrobiota bacterium; assembly: GCA_049521735.1. Lineage (GTDB taxonomy): Bacteria > Verrucomicrobiota > Verrucomicrobiia > Limisphaerales > UBA11358 > UBA11358. Next base: position 12,357 of record JBEKON010000031.1, on the reverse strand, counting down.
TGGTGTTGCCGGACAATCCTTACGCGCCGATTGCCGCGCACAATATTTTCCATTTGAACCCGCCGCCGGCCGCCGGCGCCGCAACCGACGCCACTCCACCGCCTAAAATCACGCCCACGGGCATCATGACCATTTTCGGCACCCGCCAGGTATTGTTCACGGTTGACGGCGTGAGCAAGCCCGGCCAGCCGGGCAAGCCCGAGTCTTACATTCTCAGCGAGGGCCAGCGACAGGATGATGTTGAGGTGACACGCATTGACGAAAAAGCCGGGGTCGTGACCTTCAACAACCACGGGACGGTGCAGGAAATTCCGCTGGTCAAAGCGCCGGAGGTCTCCACCACGACGCCGGCACAGGGCAGGCTGGTTCCAATGCCCAATGTTCCATCGCCCAAGGGCGATAATAGTGGCCGGGGGAGTTTTGGCGGCGGTCCCGACGCGGCACGAAATCGCGGCGGGGGTAATGATTCAACGTTGACACCTGTTCAGACGGGCGCCGGCTATTCCGCCGGCCGACAACAGCTTCAGAATACAATGACGCCAATGACGCCGGAAGTGCAGATGCTTATGATTGCAGCCCAACACGCCAAAGCCCAGCAAGAGGGCGATCCCGTGGCCGCAATCTATCCACCCACTCCAATAGACGCCGAGGCTGGAGTGGTTCCTCCGCCATCACCGTAATCATTTCCCGGCCCTTACACTTTGGCGGACGTTTTTGCGGATTCGATCATTTCCCAAAACTTCGGATTTTCCTGAAGCGCCTCGTCTTCGCCGGTTTTCAAGCCGGAACGAAACAAAAAGTCTTTCAACGTGTGGCGGCTGAGAATCCGATGCACAAGCACGCCCAATTCGTGCCGCTCAAAATAAACGCGGTAGTCGCCCACACGAAAGCGGTGCAATACCCGCCCCCCGCGCTCCAACTTGCCGAACGCGTCCAATTCCGCGCCGCGCACCTGCTGCGGCAGACCGCGAAACTCCCCGAGGATTTGCAACTGAAGTTCCTTGGGCATTTTCCCCAGTTCAGCGGCGCTGGTCGGAGTAAAGATGATTTGAAACATTGGTTGAGGGTTGAGGGTTGAGGGTTGAGAGTCAAGCCTCAGATTGTTTGGGTAGTGGGTTAATTTGGTGGGGCGAGACTGCTGGTCCCGCAATGCGGGACCGAGGCGACCGAGATGGGAGGCGGAACTTCCGCCGGACGCATGAGGCCATGCGTCCCTACCAGGGGAAATAAAAACCCCGCTCTTGCGCACAAGAGCGGGGTGAACGAAAAACAACCCAATCAACTGTTTTTGCGGCGGAACAACATCAGCGAGAGGCTGCCCAAACCCATCAACGCCAGCGTGGCCGGCTCCGGAGTACCATACATAACCAACGCGGGCATGGCCGCAAAGTCGGGCGGAAAACTTGGTGGTAAGCCACCCGTCGTGTAATTGCCCGTCACCAAATTAAATGTAACACTGCCAACATAATCATTAGGATCGCTCAAAGCTGCCGTATAGGAGGTTTCGCTACCTGTCCAAGCATCCAACCTGACGGTCACCGTGCCACCGCCAGGAACACCAAGGATATAATAGACACCGACATAGGGATCAACGAACTCGCCACCGCCCCAAGAGATTCCGCTTGCCGTACCGTCACTCAAGAGGAGTTTAACAATCAAACCGCTGCCATCGGAGAGCGACATATTCACATCCTGATTTAACAGCGTCGCCGTGGCAATACTGCTGCCAATCCATGCCAGACCACCAGAAGTGGCAGTTTTGCTTGTGTTATAATTGTCACCGTTGTCAAATGTGAATGAACCGATGTTGTTCGGATAAGGGGAACTGGTGAGTGAACCCTGAGAGCCGAGATCGCCGCCATCGGCATAAACACCGGCTGCCAAGCCAGTCACCAAAGATAGAGCAAGTGCTAATTTTTTCATAGGTTGTTGTTTGGGTTTTGTTGCGTTTACTGAATTTTTAACGGCATCAAATCATTGTGGAATGTTGAAATTCAATCCCCACAGCTTGTTGCTGGCCGCCTCGGGGATTATAGGGTGCCCCCACCGGTTTCCGTCAAGCTAATCCACTACCGTTGTTTGTGGTTTGTTGGTAGCGCGTACGGGAATCGAACCCGTCTTTCCGGATTGAGAATCCAGCGTCCTAACCGATAGACGAACACGCCACGCCGGCGATTCAACCACAAAGACACAAAAAACACGAAGATTAAAATTGGGATTTTGTTGCGCCTTTTGCGCCCTGGCGGTTCCTTGCGGGGAAATAAAAAAACCGCTCTGTCACTCAACAGCGAGGTGATAAAAAATGGAGCTTAGTTATTGGCGATGATTGGAGGAATCTCATCGGGTCGGAGAATCCCCCGGCGAACCAAAATTCGCGAGAGATACCGAAGTTGCTCCGAGTCAGGTTCCAGTTGCAACCCGCGTAACAAAATGGTTTTTGCCTCCGCGGTATTTCCCAGCCGCAAACTCGCCTTCACGGCGAGATCGGCATAATAGGCCGGCGACCAGTCAATATCCTGCGGGTTGTAATTTGTCAGGCCGTCCAGCATCTTCCCGATGCCTTGAATCGCTGCCAGCCGTTCCTGCGGTTCTGTTCGCAACATGACTTCCGCGTAAAAGAGTTGACGGGAAATCAGGTTGGTTGCCGCGCTGGGCGGGGCGGAGACGATGGGGCTGGCGTTTGTATCCTGAAAAACGCATGGCATTATCAGGTTGCCAAAGGCCAGCGAACCCACGCGGCCTTCAATATAATTGCCCAGGTAAGATTGCAATTGCGGATTCCACGAACTGAAATGATTGCCGAAGATCGCCTTCAAGCCCGCCGCGTCCAGTCCTGCCAGCGTGCGGTCTTTCTCGATGGGCGCGAGGTTCATCTGCCAGGTACGCTCATCATAAATCTGCAGGTGTTGCACGCCGATGCTTCCATGGTGGTACATGTAGAACGCCCGGGGCGCTTCATATTCCAAAAGGGGAAGGTTGTCTCTTTGGATGGCGCCAGGCCCGGGTATGGCAAAAGCCGTTTGTTGCGAGGCAAACTGTCGCGCAAGGACGGATTGCGGCGTTGTCCAACCGATTGCGACCAGCTCCTGGCGCGGCTGCTCCAATTCGAAGGCGTGCCGGTAAACTTTGGGGTCGGATTCCCACGGCTGTTTTGAGCCGAGCAGAATAATGTCATTGTCCCCCACGTCCCAAATTTCCATCGCCGGAAACACGGTTCCGAACGTGCGTATCACCAGATCAATGGTTTTGTCGTCCATCTCATAGATGTGAAACCATTGCGCCATGATGCCGCCGGGCTTGAGCCGGCTGGCAGCCAGCTGGTAAAACTCACGGCTGAACACGCTGCCAACATTGGCCATCCACGGATTGGAAGGCTCGGAAATGATCACGTCATATTTTTGCGGGCTGAGCTTCAGCACGGTGCGGGCGTCCTCCTGGTAAATACGCACGCGGTCATTGGTGAACACGCCATGATTCCAGGGTGCAAACAGCTTCACCGCGCGCAGTACCGGCGCGCAATTTTCCGCCACCGTCAGATGCTGGATGGGATAACCCAACACGGATCCGGCCGTGATGCCGCTGCCCAGGCCAAAACAAAAAACGTCCCGGCTGCCGGGTTTTACCATCAACGGCAACTGTGCCAGTAAAACTTGAGTGGAGAAATCAGCGTAGGCCGAGGCGTCCGGTTTGCCGTCGATGCTCAAAATCATGTCCTCTGAGCCATGAGGGGCGGACGGAGTCTTCTCACTTTCAACCGAAACCGTCGCGTCGGCGGCGTCTTCATAAAACAACAAATGCACCGTCTGACGTCGTTCGGCTATCAACGCCATGGGATTGTCCGTATCGGGCAGGCGGAAAATGCCGGAACTAAATACATACCGCCAGTCCTCGCCGCCCTTCTCCGACGCCAGCAGCAAAAGTGCGCCGACCATCACACCGGCCACGGCAACGAGCCGTCGTTGCGTGGCCAACGCCGCGATGATCGCGGCAATGGCCAGCAACAACCCCAGCGCCGTAAACGAACCGCGCAGACCAATCTTCGGCATCAGCACAAAGCCTGTCAGCAACACACCACCCACGGCGCCCAGGGTGTTCCACGTCAGCAGCCGTCCCACGCGGTCGCCCAGGAGATGGGACGTTTCCGGCACCGCGCGAATCCAAAGTGGCAGCACCGACCCCAGCGCCGCCGCCGGCAAACCCAGAACACAAATCGAAACCAGCGACGTGAAGACTTGATGGTAACAGTAGCCAATAAAGGTCCGGCTCAAACCCATTTGCGCATAAAGATAAATCGCCGCCAATTTCTCAATGTTGAGCACCAATAGGCCCAGGAACGCCGACGCGCCGAGCAAAAGCAGGATCGTGGTGATGTCTTTCGGCCAACGTTGGTGGCGAGGCGAGGCAATCACCGCGCTGCCCAAACCGATCCCCAGGATGAACGCCATGAGCACAATTGAAAACACCTGCAATGAAGCGCCGAAGACCAAACATAAACAGCGCGAGGCCAATATTTCCAGCCCCATCGAAACCGCCCCTGTCAGCGCCACCAACACACAGCTCCAGCGAAAAATGGCCGTCGGGACCGGCGGCGGATCTGCCGGAGGGCTGGACGGGCTGAGGTTCTGGTTCGATTTTGAAAGTTGCGCTGTTTGAGTCAGGCCAATACCAACGGCGATCAGGCCGATGAGCCAGTTGACCAGCGCAGTCGTTTCCATGGTCATTGACATGCCCAGCCATCGCACCAGAACGAATCCGGCCAGACCCGCGCCGCAAACCGCGCCCAAGGTGTTCGTGGAGTAAAATCGCGCCGCACGGCGCCCGGCGTCAGTCGTGCTCTTTTGCAGCCATGCCGCCAGCACCGGCAGGGTACCACCCATCAAAATTGTCGGGCCGAGCAACAGCACCACGCTGATAATACCCTTGAGCAACAAAAGCCAGCCGCTGTGATCCAGAAATTTCACTCCCACGATGGTAAAGAGACCGTCCGCCACTTTATAAACCAACGGAAAAAACGACGCGTAAAGTCCGATGAGGATTTCAATGCAGCCATAAATGACCAACGGACGCGGGGTCGTGTCGGCACGCCGGCTAAAAAGTTTGTTGCCCAAAGCCAGCCCGCCCATGAAAACGGCCAACACCACGGTCTGTGCCTGAATGGTGCTGCCCAAAAGCAGCGCCAGATATTTGGACCAAATTACTTCGTAAACCAGCGCCGTGGCACCGGAGAAAAAGAAGAGCCATAAAATGACCATGATGATTCGTTGGCTTATAACGAAAGCGTGGGTTAAGTGTCACGACTTTTTGCGGATTTATGGGGACGACTGCCGTGGTTTGATGGCCGTGTGCTCCTACCCAGATTTAGGTGGGGACATCTCGCTGAGATGTCCGTCCAAATAAACGGACGCATGAGGCCAGGCTTCGCCAAGCTACGCCAAGGCAAGCCATGCGTCCCTACCAAAAAATGATGAAAACGGACGCCCCGGCGGGGCGCCCCTACCAAGGGAAATAAAAAACCCGCTCTTGCACACGCAAGAGCGGGGTGAACAAAAACAACAAAATCAACTTAACTATTCTTGCGGCGGAACAGCATCAGCGAGAGGCTGCCCAAACCAACCAACGCCAGCGTTGCCGGTTCCGGAACCTGAGACACACCGGGCAACAGAACCAACGCGGGCATGCCCGTAAAGTCGGTCGGCGGACCTGCAGGACTGCCACCATTACCCAATATTAGGTTGAATGTAACCTGGCCGGCATACTGACTAGGATCGAGCAAATCTCCCGCATAGGTATTCCCGCTGCCTGTCCAAGCATCTATCGTGACGGACACTGTGCCACCGCCAACAGTACCAAGGACATAATAAGTGTTAAAGGCAGGATCAACTACCTCGCCACCGCCCCAAGAGATTCCGCTCGCCCCACCGTCACTCAAGAGGAGTGAAACAATCAAACCGCTGCCATCAGCGATCGACATGTTTATATCCTCATTTAACAGCGTCGCCGAGGGAACGGTAGCGCCAATCCATACCATACCATTGGTAAGGACAGTATCTGTTACGCCACTATTGCCAGCGTTATCAAATGTGAATGTTCCTTGGGTGCCCGGAGTTAGTGTACCCTGAGGGCCGAGATCTTGGCCATAAACACCAGCCGCCAAGCCGGTAACTAAGAGACTAAGTACTAATTTTTTCATATGTTGTTGCTTAGGTTTTGTTGTTGTTGTTTGCTAAATTTAACTGCATCAAATCAATTTGTCAATTTGTATTAACGTTGAATTTAAGTCCCCACACATTGTTGCTGGATGCTTGGAGAAATACAGGCTGCCCCACCGCTAGTTGGGGATCCGAAGGAGTAAACCTTGTACCGTTATAAATCGAGCCACTATTGTAGAGTTGTGTTGAGGGATTCCACGTAAATATCTTGTCATTCTTTGAAGGTTTGTAACCAAAGTTGGTGTCACATTGACCCGATAACGGAAATGGCGTGGAAATGACTTGATAGCCAGCATTCACCGTGTTTGTTATCGCACCTTGAAGAACATTGCCCACGAACGTAACCGTGACGTTGGTGGGAGGTGTTGCCGGAATCTGAACCATTACGCCACCGCCCGGATTCAAAGCGGCATTAACGTAATTGGTGGCACTTCCCACCCATTTTGCCTGTGAGGCATTATATGTCGCACCCAGCCATCCACCATTCACAAACGCAAACGCCTTGGTATTATTGGGCATGTTGGTTCCAAAACAACTGAGCAACGTGTTGTTGGTTCCAGTTCCCGTAAGGTCCAACTGGTTTGCGATAAAGTTATATCCATTCGTCAGACCCAACTGGACATAACCAACGACGTTTTGGGAATAAACAGCCTGCGCTTGCGATGTGGCGATTGTGAGGGCGAGCGCGGCAACCGCAATAAGTAGTGTTTTTGTTCTCATAATTTTTAGTTGGTTGTTACCATGTGTGACGCCAATATCCCAAATTCACAGGGAAATGTCAACATTTTTTTACGCGTTTACCGTGTGTTTTGTTCTGTTATTACCGTGTGTGGTGCCAATATCCCAGATTTACAGGGGGATGTCAACATTTTTTTGATTTTTTTTGAACGTTTTTTGTAACATTCGTGTTACGGAAAAGGGGTTGTTTTACAAGGGGTTAGGGACAAAAATGCCGATTTTGCGTATTTGAGCAGGAAAAGCAGGGGTGGCATCCACAAATAATGCAGATTTACGCGGATTTTTGGCGGCATAAAACATCAGGCAGGGACGCGTGGGGGCCTCATGCGTCCGGCGGAAGTTCCGCCTCCCATAACGGTCGCCTCGTCCGCCTTCATTCCATTTCGGCGCGACAAGGCTAGGCGACCCTACCCAATCTGCGTCACAAGAATTTTCAATGAGTCTGGCGTTGGACGAGCAGCCAGGGCGACGGCGGCAGCGGTTTGTTCGAGCGGAAAGCGATGGGAGATCAAACGGCGCACATCCAGTTGGCGCGAGAACACCAGGCGCGCCACTTCGCGCTGGAGCGTGAAATCGGACGAGTAGCTGCCGAGCAAGTCCTTTTCGTCCAGACAAACGGAGGCCAGATCCAAAGGAAAGTTGAGGGTTGAGAGTTGAGGGTTGAGAGTGGAATTTTGAACCACCTCACCCTCCATCCTTCGCCCCGCGGCTACGGAGGACAGGCGACCCTCTCCCCCGCAAGCGGCGGAGAGGGAGGACGACACAGCGCGTTTGGTGTGGGCGAAGAGGAGCACCTGTCCCCCATCGCGCACGAGTTGCAGGGCTTGTTGCACGACGGCATCGGAGGGAATTGCGATAACAGCGGCGTCGAGACCCCGACTATGGGTGAGGCGTTGAATCATCAAGGTAGGGACGCGCGGCCCGCGCGTCCGGCGGAAGTTCCGCCTCCCATAACGGTCGCCTCGGCCCGTCCTCCGCAGTAGCTCTGCTACGGAGGGTGGACGAGACGACCCTACCTGAAAGACCCAGCGCGCGCCGAATTTTTTTGCGAGCCGCAAGCGTGGTTCCAGCAAGTCCGTCGCGATGACATCCGCCCCTTGCAATTGCAGCAGCCGCGTGAACATCAGGCCAATGGGTCCCTGCCCGGCCACGAGCACGACATCGCCGCGCAAGATGGAAAGTCGTTTCACGGCCTTGAGCACGGTGTTGACGGGTTCGAGCATGGCGCCTTCTTCAAAGGAATTGCGCGCCGGAATTTTCACGACGCCGGGCAGAACAAAATTCATGACGCGAACGTATTCGGCGTAGCCGCCGCCGGCCGGCTCGAAGCCGGCGGTGATGCCGGTGCGCTTGTATTGCGGACATTGGGCGAAGGCGCGGTGGCGGCAAAAATGGCAATCCAAGCATGGAACATGATGGTGCAGCGCGACGCGGTCGCCCACTTTGAATCCTTGCTTCGTGCTCCCTGCTCCGAGTTTCACAATCGTCCCGGCGGTTTCGTGTCCGAAAATGCGCGGCGGCTGGATGGCGCCGTATTGGATTTTTTTGATGTCGGTCGGGCAGACGCCGCAGACGGCGACTTTGACGAGCAGTTCATCCGCGTTGATGCGCGGGACGGGCACGGTCTCGACGCGCAAGTCGTTCACACCGCGATAGACGACGGCGCGCATGGTTTTGGGGATGTCGAACACGGAGGGGATTTAACCACGGATGACACGGATGGACACGGATTTTTTATCCGCGAATTTCTCCGCAGGAGTGGAGGCAACCCGCCGTTTGAATTTTCTTTCGCTGGCGGCTTGCATTTGTTAAAAAACCTCGTGCGTAAAATCTTCCGGCCAATTCTTGGTTTGTGGTTTTGCGGGCTGCTCGTCGCCGCCCGCGCCGATTCGTTTCAATTGGCCGATGGTTCATCGGTATCCGGCGATATCGTTACCTTCAACGACAACGGCCTGATGCTCCGCATGGCGGATGACAGCTACACCAACTTTTTGTGGATGGATTTTTCGCGGGACGCGCTCGTGCAGTTGGAGAAAAACCCGAAACTCAAACCGCTCGTGGAGCCGTTCATTGAATCCCCGACTCCGCAACGACCACCAAAACCGAAAATAACAATTCAAGGGGTGCCGCGTCTGGAGCTTCCACCAAAACAATCCATATTCCTCTCCTTTTTTTACTCATCGACCGGCTTTATCATCCTACTGTTGATTTATGTGGCGAATCTGTATGCGGCTTACGAAATTGCCGCCCTGCGTGCGCATTCGCTTGGGCTGGTGATGAGTGCGGCGGTGGTGTTGCCGATTTTAGGGCCGATCATTTTTCTTTCCATGCCGATGGGAGGGGAAATCGCCGAACCTGCAATAGTACATCCCGCAGTCAAGGCGGAAACTTTCGCCCTGCCCGGCGCGGCGGATGAATTTCACATTGTCGAGTCATCGTGGCAAAAGGAAGCGGCGGATCAAGAGCCTCAAATTTTTCAACGGGGACAGTTTATGTTCAACCGCCGGTTTTTTGAGACCAAGTTTGCCAATTTCTTCGGCTCGTTTCGGCGTGAGGCCGAAAAGGATCTGGTGCTCATCGTCAAAACTGCATACGCCCAGATTATCGTGCAACGCATCACGCGCATTACCACCAACGAAATGCATCTCGAAATTTTGCAGGGCACGTCGCGGCGGGAAATCATAATGCCGTTCGCCGACATTCAGGAAGTTCAGATCAGGCACAAGGACGCGTGAAATTAACGCGAATCAAACGCCAGCCAGAGTCCCCGCCGACATTTTGCACATTGCCGTCAAGTCGCCATCAATCCCTTCCCCGGAGGGGCGAACCCTGCGAGTCCCTCAATTTCGGCGAACTGATTTTATTCAGGGCTTCGTGGAACACGGCCCTCCGAAATTTTTCCTTTCGCTCGCGCGCCATTTCCATTTCGCTGTTCGCATGACGACGTTGCGAATCATCTTTATGGGCACGGCGGAATCGTCCTGCGCCGGCCTCGAAGCCCTGGCGCATGACGCAAAATTCCAAATCGCCGCCATCGTCACGCACCCGGACCATCCCAAAGGCCGCGGACTCAAGCCGCAACCGTCACCCGTCAAATCACTCGCGCTTAAATTCAAATTGCCCGTGCTCCAACCGGAATGCGCCCGTGACGAAAAATTCATCGCCGAACTCCGCGCGCTGCGGCCGGATTTGATTATTGTCGCCGCTTACGGGCACATTTTGCCGCCGGCCATTTTGGATCTGCCACGGTTCGGCTGCCTGAACATTCACACCTCGCTCCTGCCGAAATATCGCGGCGCAGCGCCGATTCAATGGGCGATTGCCAACGGCGAGACCGGGACCGGCGTCACCATTATGAAAATGGACGAGGGATTGGACACTGGCGACATTCTTGCACAACGCCGCACGTCCATCCGTCCTGCAGACGATTCAGTCACACTCAACGACCGGCTTGCGCGCCTCGGCGCGGAACTGCTTGCGCAGACCATTCCCGATTACGTCGCCGGAAAAATCCAGCCGGTGCCGCAAGCCGCCGAAGGCGCAAGCCATGCGCCCAAAATCAAAAAAGAAGACGGTCACATTGATTGGAATCAACCCGCGCGAACCATTTTGAACCGGCTGCGCGCGTTCATGCCATGGCCGGGCGCGTTCACGTTTTTGAAAGCTTGCGGGGTCGAAGCTTCAGAGCGAAGCCCCATGCCACCCAAGCCGCAGCTGATCAAAATTTGGAAAGCTGAAGTCATTGAACAATCCGGTGAGTCCATTCACGGTAGGGACGGCTCGTCCACCCTCCGCAGTGCTGCTACGGAGGACGGGCCGAGCCGTCCGTTGGGAGGCGGAACTTCCGCCGGTCGCCTCGCCGAGGCGACCCCACCCCAAAGACCGGGGGAGATTTTGTCGGCTGACAAAACCGGCATTACTGTCGGTTGCGGCGAACACGCGTTGCGGATTCTTGAATTGCAGCGCGAAGGCGGACGGCGGATGAGCGCAGCGGAATTTCTGGTTGGACATGCGCTCAGGGTTGGTGAAAAGTTTGAAAAGTAGGGACGAAAGCCGGTCGGGAATTTCAGCATGGGTTAACGTCGATTGTGCGGGAGCGACCCTGCTGTCATCCCAGTCAGGAAAAGGCCGCTGCCGTGCCTTCGAGTGTGCCTGTTTCGCCGACCGTTAAAATGCCCGGAGTGGCCGACTCCCGCCCGCTGAAAACCGCGATTACGCAGTCAAACCCAAACGGCAGGCTGTTTGGCAACCGCGATTGGATTTTCGGTCTGATCCTGGTGTTTGCCACGATTATTGCTTACCAGCAGGTGTGGCACGGCGGGTTCTTCTGGGACGATGATGATTACGTGACCCACAACCTGCTGTTGCATTCCCTCAAGGGCCTTTGGCTAATCTGGTCTGTGCCGGGTGCCACCCCGCAATATTACCCGCTGTTGTTCACGAGCTTCTGGGTGGATTATCACCTGTGGCAATTGAATCCGTTGGGCTACCACCTGACCAATGTCCTGCTGCAGGCGCTCAATGCAATTCTGCTGTGGGCCGTCCTGCGCCGGCTGAACGTGCCGGGCGCCTGGCTGGCGGCGGCCATTTTTGCGTTGCATCCGGTGAACGTGGAAACGGTGGCTTGTGTGGCCGAACGCAAAAACCTGCTGGCCGGATTTTTTTACCTCAGTTCGGCGCTGGCCTGTCTGCGGTTCTGGCTGCCGAACCCGGCGACGGCGGATGGTCGCGCCACAAGTTTTTCGGAAACTCCAGCCATCGGCTTGGGGAGCTGGAAATTCTATTGGCTGGCACTGATTCTTTATCTCTGCGCACTGCTGGCGAAAACGGCAGCGGTCGCGCTCCCGGTGGCCGTATTGCTGGTAGTGTGGTGGAAACGCGGTAAAATGGGATGGCGGGAGCTTTTCCCCCTGGCTCCGTTTCTGGCGGTGGGGATGGTGATGGGGCTGCTGACAGTGTGGGTTGAAAAACATTTCGTGCATGCGACGGGAAGTGAGTGGGCGTTTTCGTTCCTGGAGCGGTGCCTCATTGCCGGCAAAGACGTCTGGTTTTATCTTGGCAAGCTGGCGTGGCCGCATCCTTTGATTTTTATCTATCCGCGTTGGAATTTTAATGCGTCGCACCCGGCGGCTTATCTGCCGGTGGTGGCCGTCATTGTGACCCTGTTCATTTTGTGGTTCAACCGCAGGGGCTGGGCGCGACCGATGCTGGTGGCGCTGGCCTATTTTCTGGCATTGCTGTTTCCGGTCTTGGGCTTTTTCAACGTCTTTTTTTTCCGCTTTTCATTTGTGGCCGATCATTTTCAATATTTGGCCAGTATTGGCCCCATCACACTGGCTGCGGCAGGAATTGACAAACTATTCCGATCTTTGAGAGACCAGCAGCCATTCTGGAAACCAATATTTTGCGG
>JBEKON010000030.1:0-25395 GCA_049521735.1 Verrucomicrobiota bacterium | reverse complement strand
TCGTGCAACATGCCGTCAACGCGGTAACGCAAACGGAAACGTTTCGCCAGCGGCTCCAAATGGATGTCCGACGCACGCATCTTGAAAGCGTCCACGATGATCTGATTGACGAGCCGGATGAGTGGCGCATCCGCATCCACCGTCGTGTTGTCATCGTCAAGCGGGCCTGCCGGCATTTCGACTTCACTTTCCGTAAGTTCCTGAATCACCTTGTCAACGGCTGTCTCGCCCGTGCGACCATAATACTTGTTGAGCGCGGCTTCGACGTCCGGTTCGGACGCGACGCACAGTTCAATTTCCGAGTTGAGCAAATGCGTCAGCGTGTCAATCGTGTTCAGATCGGACGGGTCGGCAATGGCCACGGCCACCTTGCCGTCACTTTTGAAAACGGGAACGACGCGGTATTTTTTGGCGATGTGGCGCGGGATAATGGCAATGACATCGTCGGGGATCTTCAATCCGCTGAGTTGAATGACTTCCGCGCCGAATTGGGCCGCTTTGGCTTGCGTGACATCCGCCTGGCGGATGATTTTGTTGGCCAACAACAAATCCACCACACCCACGCCGGAGGCCTGAGCTTCTTGGCGTGTTTTGGCGACCTGGTCGGCTTTCACAAACCCCAAGTCCACCAGCACGTCTGCCAGATAATCGTCTTTTTCAGCCACGGTTTGCTGTGCTTACTTCACAAGTTTGACGGTATTTTCAGGGAAAACTACCTGTCCGCGCGGTATTGTCAATGCGCGTTGCTCATCCAAACTGGCGCACCCATCAGGAGTTGAACCTGAAACCTGCTGATCCGTAGTCAGCCGCTCTATCCAATTGAGCTATGGGTGCACCCAAAGGGGAAAATCTACGAGCCGACCCTCACGCGCGCAACATATTTTCAGGCGATTTTGCCTTGCGCACCACCTCTCTCTGTCGCCGGCTCAACGGAGTTTTATATTCCGCACCGCCATCATCACACGCCAACCCGCTGATTCTCGAATGAACCGCCCAAAGGCGGAACTCCAAACGAAAAACCGGGCTAGAACCGCCTCGTGAGAGTCAGCGTCACCATATGACCTTCCGGACGTTCCACGGCGGCGAATTCGTAGGCATACCTCAACGAGGTGATCAGTCCCAGCTTGGGCCAGACCGCATTGATTTCCGGTCCGATGCCCACTTTACGGTCCAGCTTGGTTGTGGCCACTGGGCCGGAGTCCTTGGTCACCTGTTGCTGGTAATATCCAATTATGCCTGCATCCACTGTCTTGGTGAGACTTTTGCTGAGTCCCCATTCGATCGTGTAAACCTGACCCGGGTCGGTGTGGGTCTGTTCCTGTTCCTGGCAAAACTCGTAGCGGTTCAGCAGTGACAGTGCCCAGGTTTTTTCCTCATCCGGATACCAGGTACCACCCAGCGTGAGCATGTGCGACCAGAACCCTTTTGCAAGCATATCGGGACGGCTGGGACTGTAGTCACCTGTCGGCGCCCACACCGCGTAACCGCCCGCGAGGTCAAACTGTTAGAATTTTCCAGTCGGTCATCCAGATCACACGCGGCGCGTTGAGGTAGGCAAAGATGTCGAACTGCGGCGGGCCATCCTTGAAGTTGTCAGCGGTGTAAAAGAAGTTGTAGTCGCGGAAATAAACCCCTGGCGGCGGCAGGGATGCGCCTTTGATGCCTTCCGCGCCAGCCGGATAATGAGCGGCCACGACGGGGACGGATTGCGCGTGAACGAGGCCCGGCAGTGCCGCCAGTGACACGACCAGCAGGAGGAATTGAATACGAGTTTTCATGGTTGTGAGTTGTTGTGTGCCTCCAAGTTGTTGTTTTAAACATCCTGCAATTTACCAGTGAGATAAGTTTCGTAGGCGCTCAGGTCGAGCAACCCGTGGCCGGAGAGATTGAACAGGATCACGCGCTTCTTGCCGGCCTCGCGCGCGCGGTTCGCTTCCTCCACCACGGCGCAAATGGCGTGCGCGGATTCCGGCGCGGGCACGATGCCTTCCGTCCGCGCAAAAAGTGTCCCGGCCTCGAACACTTTCGTCTGATGATACGCCTCCGCCTCAATCAGCCCGAGCTTGAGCGCGTGGCTGACCATCGGCGACATGCCGTGGTAACGCAGTCCGCCCGCGTGAATCGACGGCGGCATGAATTTGTGGCCGAGCGTGTACATCATCAGCAACGGCGTCATCTCCGCCGTGTCGCCGAAATCGTAGCGCAGTTCACCTTTCGTCAGCGACGGACAGGCCGTCGGTTCCACCGCCACGATGCGATATTTTTTCTTCCCGGTGATTTTCTTGTGAATGAACGGGAACGCGATGCCGGCGAAATTGCTCCCGCCCCCGCAGCAGGCGATGATTGAGTCCGGCTCCTCGCCCGCCATTTCCATCTGCTTGATGGATTCCTGGCCGATGACGGTTTGATGCAGGCAAACGTGATTCAGCACGCTGCCGAGCGAGTATTTCGTGTTCGGATGCTTGACGGTGTCCTCAATCGCCTCGCTAATGGCAATGCCGAGGCTGCCGGGACAATCCGGATCGTCGTGGAGCAGCTTGCGCCCGTATTCGGTCTGGTCGCTGGGACTGGGATGCACCGTCGCACCCCACGTGTGCATGAGCATGCGGCGATACGGCTTTTGCTGGTAACTCACTTTGACCATGTAAACATTGCACTCCAGCCCGAAGAGTTTGCATGCAAACGCGAGTGCCGCACCCCATTGACCCGCGCCGGTCTCGGTGGCAAGGCGCTTGGTGCCGGCGACCTTGTTGTAGTAGGCTTGGGCGACGGCGGTGTTGGGCTTGTGACTGCCGGCGGGGCTGGCGCCTTCGTATTTATAATAAATATGCGCCGGAGTTTGCAGCGCGCGTTCGAGTCGCACCGCGCGCAACAGCGGCGTGGGCCGCCACAGCGTGTAGATTTCGCGGACTTCATCAGGAATCGGAATCCACCGATCGGGACACATTTCCTGTTTCACAAGATTTTCCGGGAAAATCGCGAGCAACGCTTCCGGCGGTATTGGTTGCTTGGTGCCCGGATGCAGCGGCGGCGGCAGCGGCTCGGGAAAATCCGCCAGAAGATTGTACCATTGAGTAGGAATGTCCTGCTCGCGCAGCGTGAAGTTGATTTGCTTGCTCATATTGCCAAAAATTTGTTGCAAATAAATAACCACCGCGTGAACTGCTTGTCACGCAGTTATTGAAAAATAAAAAATCATACTAAAACTTCGGGCAAACCGCCGGGTTGTCGCCGAAGCCGGCAACCTGACCCCGCGCTTTTGCCAGCCGCCCATTGATTCCCGTTTTGGGATTTGCCAGACCCGCCAAGTATGGAGATACTGTCTGCCGCTTTTTTTCACGGGCCATTTTATGAAACCCCAAGTTGAAATCTATGACACGACCCTGCGCGACGGTTCGCAGGGTGAAGGCATCAATTTCTCGGTCGCGGACAAACTCCGCATTGCCGAGAAGCTCGACGCGTTCGGGGTGCATTACATCGAAGGCGGCTGGCCCGGCAGCAATCCAAAGGATTTGGAATTTTTTAAACAGGCCGCGCGGCGCAAGTGGCGCAACGCCAAAATCGCGGCGTTCAGCATGACGCGCCGCAAGGGTGTGGTCGTGGAGAAGGACGAGTTGATGCGGCAGATTCTCGAAGCTGAAACGCCGGTCGTCACCATCGTCGGCAAGACCTGGCTGCTGCATGTGACCGAAGTGCTCCGCGCCAAGCCCGACGAAAATCTGGCGATGATCGGCGACACCATCCGCTTTTTGAAAGACCACGGCAAAATAGTCATTTACGACGCCGAGCACAGTTTCGACGGTTACAAAGACGAGCCGGATTACGCGCTGGCGACATGGCAGGTCGCGGAAAAGGCGGGCGCGGATTGCGTTGTGCTTTGCGAAACAAATGGGGGTTGTTTGCCGGACGAAATCGCGCGCATCACGTCATTTGCCAGGGATAAATTGAATTGCAACATCGGCATTCACACGCATGACGATTGCGGCCTCGGCGTCGCAAACGCGATTGCTGCCATCGAAGCCGGCGCGACGCAAGTGCAGGGCACCATCAACGGCTACGGCGAACGCACGGGCAATTGCAATTTGATCAGCGTCATTCCGCTGGTGCATTTCAAGTTGAAAAAGCTCGGTGTGCCCGCGAAGTCGTTGCCGAAGTTGAAGGAACTTTCCGAGTTCGTGGATGAAATCGCCAACATGCGCCACAATCCACGCCAGCCGTGGGTGGGGCAGACGGCGTTCGCGCACAAGGGCGGGATGCACGCCCATGCCATTGACCGTGTCGCGCGCAGTTACGAGCACATTAATCCTGAAGCTGTCGGCAATTCCCGCCGCGTGCTCGTCAGTGACATGTCCGGGCGCACCAACATTTTGATGAAAGCCGCCGAACTCGGCTTCAAACTCAAGCCGGACATGCCGGAAGTGAAAACCATCACGGCGCGCGTCAAGGAATTGGAAAATCAAGGCTACGAATATGAAGCCGCCGAAGGCTCACTCGCGTTGCTCATCGGCAAGACGCTCAAGCACCGCAAACTGCCTTTCACCGTGCATGCGTATCACGTTTCCATGCGCCGCGACGGTCGGGAGCATATTTGCGAGGCAACAGTGAGGGTGCGCGTCGGGGATGAATATGCACACAGTGTCGCCGAAGGCGACGGGCCGGTGAACGCCCTCGATGGCGCGTTGCGGCTGGCGCTGGTGAGATTTTTTCCACAACTCAAAAAAGTGACGCTCACGGATTACAAAGTTCGCATCTTGGACAGTGTCACCGGCACGGCCGCCAAAACGCGCGTGCTGATCCAATCCACCGACGGCAAACGCGAATGGGGCACGGTCGGCGTGAGCGAAAACATCATCGAAGCCAGCCTGCAAGCACTGGTGGACAGCATGGAATACGCGCTTTTACGAAAATGAATCTTACCGCAGAGGCGCAGAGGCGCAGAGTTGATTTAATTCAGAAATTTTTCCTCTGCGCCTCGGCGTCTCTGCGGTTCTAAAACATGTCTGAAATCCCCAAAGCCTACGAGCCGCAAGCCGTCGAGGAAAAATGGTACCAATTCTGGCTCGACCGGAAATGTTTCGTCGCCGATCCCGTGCGCGTTTCCGCCAAACGCCCGGCTTATTCCATCGTCATCCCGCCGCCGAACGTCACCGGCGTGCTCACGATGGGCCACGTCCTCAACAACACCATCCAGGACATCCTCGCCCGCAAGGCGCGCATGGACGGCAAGGAAGTCCTCTGGCTGCCCGGTACCGATCACGCCGGCATCGCCACGCAAACGGTCGTGGAGAAAACACTGAAGAAAGCCGGCGAAATTCGGCATCGCGACGATTTGGGCCGCGAAAAATTCCTCGAACGCGTCTGGCAGTGGAAGGAAAAACACGGCGGCATCATCATCCAGCAATTGAAAAAGCTCGGCGCATCATGCGATTGGACGCGCGAACGGTTCACGATGGACGAGGCCTACTCGCGCTGTGTGCAGAAAGTTTTCGTCGAGCTTTACAACAAGGGCCTCATCTATCGCGGCAAACGGATGGTGAACTGGTGTCCCGCCTCGCTCACCGCGCTGTCCGACGAGGAAGTCATCATGAAGGAGCAAAAAGGTTCCCTCTATTACTTCAAAGTCGAAGTCGTGGAAAAAGTAGGACAGGCTTCCAGCCTGTCTCAAACTGAAAAAGAGAAAAATGGAGACAGGCAAGATGCCTGTCCTACGAATGACGGCATCCGCTCAACCGGCGTATGGCTGACCATTGCCACGACGCGGCCGGAGACCATTCCCGGCGACACCGCCGTGGCCGTGAATCCAAAAGACCCGCGCTATGCGAAATACATCGGCAAACATGTTGTGCGCCCGTTGCCTGCCGAATTGCCGCGCGAGCAGAAGCTCATTCCCATCATCGGCGACGAGCACGTGGATTTCGAGTTCGGCACTGGAGTTTTGAAAGTGACGCCCGCGCATGACAAGGCGGACTTCGAAATCGGCGTGCGCCACAAGCTTGCGCAAATTGACATCATGCATCCCAACGGCCACATGAACGACCTCGCGGGTGCAGACTTGAAGGGACTCGACCGTTTCAAGGCTCGCAAGGTTGCCGTGGAAAAACTTACCGAACTTGGCGCACTGGAAAAGGAAGAACCATATATCAATAACGTCGGTTTCAGCGAACGCGCCGATGTGCCGATTGAATCACGCTTGAGCGAGCAATGGTTTTTGAAATATCCGAGCGTGGAAAAATCACGCGCGTGTGTGGAACAAGCTGAGGTAGGGCTCGCTGTCCCCAGCGAGCCGCGGCGCGGTAGGGACACCGCGCCCTACCAAAAAATGCGGTTCCATCCGCAGCGGTGGGCGAAGGTTTATGACCACTGGATGGGCAACATCCAGGATTGGTGCATCAGCCGCCAGCTTTGGTGGGGACATCGCATCCCCGTCTGGTACAAGAGGTCCAAAGCCCAAAGTCCAAAGTCCAAAGCGGTAGCCGCTGAGATTTGGTGTAACGTCAATCCCCCGCCTGATCCCGAAAATTGGGAGCAGGACCCAGACGTGCTGGACACCTGGTTCAGTTCATGGCTCTGGCCGTTCGCCACGATGGGCTGGCCGGAACAAACCGACACGTTGAAAAAGTTCTACCCGACCACCGATCTTGTCACCGGGCCGGACATTATTTTCTTCTGGGTCGCGCGCATGATCATGGCGGGCTACGAGTTTATGCAAGAGATGCCGTTCCAGAACGTCTATTTCACCGGCATCATCCGCGACAAGCAGGGGCGCAAGATGTCCAAGAGTCTCGGCAATTCGCCCGACCCGCTCGATCTCATCGGCAAATACAGCGCCGATGCGCTCCGGTTCGGCACGATGCGCAGCGCGCCGCTCGGCCAGGACATTTTGTTCGACGAACAGAACGTCGAGCTGGGCCGCAACTTCTGCAACAAGCTCTGGAATGCCTGCCGTTTCCGCCAGATGGTCGGAAGTTCCGACTTCCCAATTCAAGGTGAGATTGATCCGAAGCTTCTCACGTCCGACGATAAATGGATTTTGCTGAAGCTCGACGCGGCCATCCGCGAAATCAGCGATGCGTTCGCCGAATATAAATTCAGCGACGCCACAGCCACGCTTTACCGCTTTTTCTGGAGTGAGTATTGCGATTGGTATGTCGAGGCGAGCAAAGCGGCGTTCTTTAGCACCGATGAAAAGCTCAAGGCAAACACGCTCGCGGTGATTGATTTCGTTTTGTCGCACACGTTGCGTCTATTCCATCCTTTCCTCCCGTTCATCACGGAGGAACTCTGGCACGGGATGGGTTACGCCGAGGACATGCCGGAAAATCAGGGCGGCAAAACCATCATGTTCGCGCCATGGCCGAAACCGCTCAATGACGATTTCAAAACGCATTACGGCCTGACCAAACGGGACGAAAAGCATATCGAGGCGCGGAACGAATTGGTCACACAAGGCCGTAATTTGCGCCGCGCCGCAAACATCGCCGCGAACAAAAAGATCAAGTTCATTCTCAAGCCGGCGCGCGAACTGGCAGCGCACGACATCGAGGTGCTCAAGCTGCTGCTGAACGCCGAGGTGGTTGAGATCAGCGCGAATTATCAACCGGCGAAGAACACGATGACGGTGCGCGTCGAGTTGGGCGATTTGTTTTTGCCGCTGGAAGGTTTGATTGACATCGAGGCTGAAAAGGCGCGGTTGAAAAAAAAACTGGAAAAAATCGAGGCCGAGATTGGAAAGGTCCAGTCGAAGCTGGACAATCCCAACTTTGCGCAAAAAGTTCCGGCGAACGTTTTGGAGGAGCACCGGCAGCGCGTCGCCGAGTGGCAATCCAAGCGCGAACACGTAAAGTCCGCGCTCGCCGCGCTGCAAAGCTGAATCCATTCCCCTCGTGAAAACTGTTTTACAAAATAAAGCTCTGGCCGCCGCGGTGAAAGCGGCAAAAGCCGCTGGACGGCTCATGCGCGCCAACTGGCACCTGCCCAAACGTGTCAACGTCGCGGATGCCCACGACATCAAGCTCGAACTCGACGTACGCAGCCAAAAATTGATCGGGAAAATTCTGCGCGCCGCGTTTCCAAAAATTCCATTGCTCGGCGAGGAAGGTTTTTCCGGTGACGTGAACGCCGATTTTCGCTGGGTGGTGGACCCGATTGACGGCACGGTAAATTACTTTTTTGGAATGCCGCACGCTGCGGTTTCGATTGCACTTCAATCTCGACTCAAAACTAAAAATTCAAAATTCAAAACTCTTTTAGGCGTCATTTATGACCCGTTTGCAAACGAACTGTGGACGGCAACGCTTGGCGGACCGACGCGGCTCAACGGACGCATCGTCCGGGTCAGTAAACGCGCGAACGTGGGCGACGCCATCATTGCAATGGGATTTTCCAAGAGCAAACTGAACCTGGAGAAAAGCCTGCCGCACGTGAACCGGCTGGCGCGCCGTGCGTTAAAAATCCGCATCATGGGTTCGGCCGCGCTCGAACTTGCCTATGTCGCCTCGGGCCGGTTGGATGCTTATGTCGAGCGCACCATTAATCTTTGGGACATCGCGGCGGGCGGCTTGATGGTCGAATGTTCCGGCGGGGAATTTTACACCCAACCCGCGCCGGGCGGGAAATTCCGGATGGTGGCCGACAACGGTTTATTGCGCCGGAAACTTCAGATCGGAACTTTGCTCAAATAAATTCGCAATTTCTTCAGCGCTTTCGCCCTGTGGCTCAATTTATTTTTCACTGCCTCGCCCAATTCCGCAAACGTCTGCTCAAAACCGTCCGGCACGAAAAGCGGATCGTAACCAAAACCGCTTTGTCCGCGCGGTTTGAGGGCGATGCGGCCTTCGCAAACACCATCGAATAACTCCGCTTCGCGCGAGCCAGGTTGCGGATTGCGGATTGTCGATTGCGGATTGGTTTCAACTAACGCAATTACACAATGGAATCGGGCGGTGCGTTTTTCCAACGGAACATTTTTAAGCAGGCGCAACAGCTTGGCGTTGTTTTCAACAGCGGAAGAATTTTCAGTTTTGGCTGAATCCATTGCCGCAAACCTTGCGGAATGCACTCCCGGCGCGCCGTCCAACGCGTCCACCTCGAGGCCGGAATCATCGGCCAACACAAAAAAAAGTTGAGAGTTGAAAGTTGAGGGTTGAGAGCTTGAAAGCCAGTGTGCGAGTTCAACGGCTTTTTTCATCGCATTGCCGTCAAACGTGTCCGCGTCTTCGACGATTCGCGGCGCGGCGGGAAAGTCGTTGAGCGTCAAAAATCGAAATTGGCCGCCAAGAATGACACGGATTTCCCCGACCTTGTGCGTGTTGTGCGTGGCAATGAGCAGCGTCGTCACACGGACACAATAACAAGCGCAAGTTCAAACGCAATATGTGCGACACGCTGACAACGTTGGTTCCCATTTTCAAAAATGTGACGCAGCCAAAGCTGGCCAAACCGACCCGGCTTGTAGTATTTCTTCCGGCGTTTGGCGATTGCCGTGACCAATTAAACCTATGCCGGGTCCCAAAAATTCCGTGAATCACAAGGCATCCGATTCCGTCCGCGACGCCGCGATGCAGGAAACTTCCGTTGTGTTGCAACGGCTGTGCACATCGCTGTCGGGCTTGAGTGAAGTGGAAGCGGCCACGCGCCTGGAAGAATACGGTCCCAACGAGGTCGCCCGTGAAAAAAAGCGCGGCTGGTTGTGGCGGTTCTATGTCGCGGCGCGCAATCCCCTGGTGATTTTGTTGACCGTCCTCGTCATCGTGACCTTCGCAACGGCGCAAAGTTCCAGCGACATGATTGGCGGCTGGGTGATACTGGCAATGGTGGCCTTGGGATTGTCGCTGCGGTTTGTTCAGGAAACGAAGGCCGACAATGCTGCCGCCAAACTCAAGGCCATGATCAAGGTCACGGCCACCGCCATGCGCGATGGCGATCCGAAGGAAATTCCCATCAGCCAGCTTGTGCCCGGCGACGTGGTGAAACTTTCCGCCGGCGACATGATTCCCGGCGACGTCCGGCTGATTTCCGCAAAAGACTTGTTCATCATTCAA
Organism: Verrucomicrobiota bacterium; assembly: GCA_049521735.1. Taxonomy (GTDB): domain Bacteria; phylum Verrucomicrobiota; class Verrucomicrobiia; order Limisphaerales; family UBA11358; genus UBA11358. The sequence continues at coordinate 15,355 of JBEKON010000030.1, read as the reverse complement.
GCGACGCTGACCGGCGAATCTTTGCCGGTCGAAAAAAATGACGCGCCCGATTCGCGTCAGGGCATTTCGCCAACTGAATATTCAAATATCTGCTTCCTTGGCACCAGCGTGGAAAGCGGTTCGGCCACCGGCGTCATCGTCGCCACCGGCGCACAGACGTATTTTGGGAAAATGGCCAGTAGCATAGTCGGCCAGCAGGTGGAAACAGCCTTTGACAGGGGCGTGAAGAAATTCACCTGGCTGATGATTGGTTTCATGGTGGTGATGTCACCGATGGTGTTTTTCATCAATGGCTTTACCAAACATAGCTGGGGAAAAGACACCTTTCTTTTCGCGCTGGCGGTGGCCGTCGGCCTGACGCCGGAAATGCTGCCGATGATTGTCTCGGTCTGCCTGTCCAAAGGCGCGCTCGCAATGTCGAAAAAGAAGGTCATCGTCAAACGCCTGAATTCGATTCAGAACTTCGGCGCCATGGACGTGTTGTGCACCGACAAAACGGGCACGTTGACCATTGATCACGTCATCCTCGAACTGCATTGCGACGTGTTCAAAAATGAAAGCGAAGAAGTCCTGCGCGATGCGTATCTCATCAGCCATTTTCAAACGGGTTTGAAAAATGTTTTGGACCGCGCCGTGCTGAAGTATTCGGAACTGCACAAGGAACTCGGGATTGATAAATACACCAAAGTGGATGAAATTCCATTCGACTTTTCGCGTCGCATGATGTCGGTGGCCGTAGAAGACCCGGATGGCAAGCGGCAATTATTGACCAAAGGCGCGCCGGAAGCGGTCTTCGCCAAATGCACGCACTTTGAAAGCGAGGGTGAAATTTTTCCGATGGAACCCATCCTGGTCGGAAATCTCATTGAGCAGGTCAATGACCTGAGCGAGGACGGTTTCCGCGTGCTGGCCGTGGCGAACAAAAAAGTCGGGCGACAAGCCGCCTACTCCAAGGCCGATGAGGAAAACCTGGTTCTCACCGGCTATCTCGCGTTTCTTGATCCGCCCAAGGACACCGCCGCCAAGGCCATCACCGCCCTTCGCCAGCACGGCGTCATGGTCAAGGTGCTGACCGGTGACAACGATCTGGTCACGCGCAAGGTCTGCACTGAAGTCGGCATCAACGCCGAAAAAATCATTCTGGGCAGCGACGTGGAGCAGATGACTGACGAGCAATTGGCCGAGGCGGTTGATGGTACCGATGTTTACGCGCGGCTTTCGCCATCGCATAAAAAGCGCGTCGTGCAGGCGCTCCAGAAAAAAGGGCACGTTGTCGGCTTTTTGGGCGACGGCATCAACGACGCTCCGGCTCTCCGCGCCGCCGACGTGGGTATTTCCGTGGACAACGCAGTGGACATTGCCAAGGAATCCGCCGACATGATTCTGCTGGAAAAAAGTTTGATGGTGCTCGAAGAAGGCGTGCTCGAAGGACGCAAAGTGTTCGCGAACATCCTCAAATACATCCGCATGGGTGCCAGCTCGAATTTCGGCAACATGTTCAGCGTTATCGGCGCGAGCGCGTGGCTGCCTTACCTGCCAATGCAACCCCTTCAGGTACTCACGAATAATTTGCTTTACGATTTTTCGCAGGTGCCGATTCCAACGGACAACGTCGGGCAGCAGCAAATTGCCAAACCGCGCCCCTGGCATATCGGCGAGATTGCCCGGTTCATTATTTTCATCGGCCCCATCAGTTCGATTTTTGATTACACCACCTTCGCCGTCATGTGGTTCATCTTCAAATGCAGCCAGTTGGGATTGGTGCCACCACCGGAATTAGCGACGCGTTTTACAAATGCCCTCGCCGATCATACTTATGCCGCCGCGCTGTTCAACACCGGCTGGTTTGTCGAATCGCTGATGACACAAACACTCATCATTCATGTCATTCGCACCAACATGATTCCTTTCATCCAATCACGCGCCAGTTGGCAGCTGACAATGACCACGCTGCTCATCATGGGCATCGGCGCGTATCTGCCGTATTCGCCACTGGCGGCACCGTTGGGTTTCGTGCCATTGCCGCCGTTGTTCTGGCTGATTTTACTGGCGACCCTGCTTTGCTACGTCGGCCTGACGCAACTCATCAAGGCTTGGATGGTTCGTAAAAATTGGATTTGACCACCATTGTCGGCGAACAAAAAGCCGTTCCGCATCACACGGAACGGCACTGTCAGGCTTGCGCGGGCTGATCAGGTCCGCTCAAACCTTAAAGGATTTTCCACGGCCGCAGCCCTAGCGCGCGCCAAACGGCGCGTCAATTTTTCACCGGCGCGAAATGTTCCTGCGCATTGGCAATTTTCTTTTCGAGCAAATCGCGCAATGGGGGCAGCAACTCTTCCAGCCGCCGATACACATTCACCGCCTGCGGCCATTCACCCAATGCTTCAGTCACGCTTGCCGCCTGCAGTCCCGCCTTTTCCATCCAGAACGAATCCGCCTGTTCGCCATCACGCAGATTTTTTCCGTAAAGCACGTCGAGATAATTCTGCAACGCAAGTTGAAGCAATGCCGTTTGGTCCTGGCCTGCCGCCTGCGCGGCGCGTTTTTCAAACACGAGACCGATGCCCACTTGTGCCTGGCTGCGCGCGGCGGCGCCCGCCAACGGTGAACTGATGACTTGCGCGTAGGTATTCGTCGCATCGTCGTAAAAATGAGCGCCCTGCGGTTGCCCGGCGAGTTGCAAATCGCAGTCGCCGATTTCGCCCAAAGCGAGCGCGGCCTGTTCGGTCTGCGGATACGATTGGCAGATGGCTTTGAACACCCGGATGGCTTGCTCAAAATTGGCCAGCGGGTTGTTCGTATCTGACGATTCCTTGCGCATCAGCGCACCGCCATAAGCGAACAACGCCTGCGCGTCGAGGTCAGGCGGGCAATTCGTGTCGCTCGTCAAATTCGTGAAATAATCAATCGCGTCCGAGTAGCCGAATCGGCCCATCGCCGCGCGCCCGGCCATCATTTTCGCCGGATACGCGAGGCTGGACTCGGGCCAGTTTTGAAAGACATGTTTGTAACTCCTTTCCGCATCCACGAAATCGCCCGCGCGGAAAAAATGGTCGCCTACCCACCATTGTGCGATGGGGGCGAGGTTGTTTGACGGAAATTGCGCGATGAAATTGGTGAACAGCAGAAAGGCGTTCGTCTCGCGGCCAGCCTGAAAATTTGCCCACGCGCGGGTGTATTCCACCTGCGGCAACAGAAGCGCGTTGGTTGCAAAATGCTCCACCCAATTGTCATATACGCCGATTGCCGCAGGCCAATTGTCCTCCTGCTCGTAAGTGCGGGCGAGCGCCAGTTCCACTTCCGGTCGCAATGGCGATTTGGGAAAACGCTCCTCAAATTTTTGGAACAGCGCGCGCGCCGCCGCCGGCTGTTGCATGTCCGTCAGTCCCTCGCCAACGAGTAACACGCTGTTGTCGGCCAGATCGCTCGTCGGATAAACCTTCAAAATTCGCGCCAGCGCGTTGCTCGCGCCCGCCACATCATTCAACTCCAGGCACACGCGCAGCATTTGATAAGACACTTGCGCGCCGAGTGTTTCGCCAACAACGGGAAAATTCGTGAAGTCATTCACCACCATCCGGTAATTGTCCCGCGCTCCCGCGTATTTCTTTTGTGCGAACAGCGCATCGCCCATTTTAAATCGCGACACCGCCAAATCCACCGATGGCGGAAGATTGTGCGCGGCAGCTTTGAAGGCATCCAGGCTTTCTGGAACCTTCCCCTCAATCCAGAAACACCAGCCCTGATCCAGATACGCCTTGCCTGTAAGCGTGCTGTTTTTATACTTCTTGAGAAGTTGATCGAACTGCGCCTCCGCTTCCTGCAAGCCGTTCGTCGCCACCGCCGGTTGCGCGACATAATTCTTTAAATGCAATTCACCCAGTGTCAATAGCGCAACATCCGCTGATGGTGAATTTGGAAATTGTGCGAGAAAATTTTGCAGCGATTGCTCGGCCTCCGAAAATTTCCCCTGCACGGCAGCTAGTTCGGCGATTTTCAAAATCGCCTGCCGCTGCCATTCAACAGGCATGTTTGTTGTTGAAAGATTTTCCTGATACACGGCCGTCGCCTCGGCTGTCCGTCCCAGACGCTCCAAAACGCCGGCCTGCTCAACCACGCTCTCGGCGCGCAAATCGTCCTGTCCCGCCAAATCCGCCAGCCGGACCAAATTTGTCGTTGAGGCCAGCGCCGCGTTTGCGTCTCCGCCCGCGAGTTGAACGTGGCAGAGCAAAAGCATCCGCTGCCAGCCCAATTCCGGTTTGAGCTGCCGCGAACCAAGCGAATTCAAAACCGCCGCGGCCTCGTCCAGTTTGTTTTGCTTGAGCAGCGCTTCGGCCAGCAGCAGTTGACCGCGCACCACCCGCTCGTCGGCGGGATTTGCTTTCGCCGCCTGCTGAAATATTCCGGCCGGCTCCCGCAACAATGCGCCCACTTGCGGCCATTGACCGAGCTTCCCGCGCGCGGCGGCTTCATCCACCGCCGCGTTCAACCGCCAGCTTGAACTCTGAAAATCACGCACGAGCCGCGAAAATGTTTCAGCGGCCGCGGCGTAATCCGCGTTTTGAAACTGCGCTTCGCCAAGCCAGTAAACATATTGATCGGCCAGATCGCCGGCCTGTGGTTTGCGCACGGCGAGCAACTCGGCGGCTTGTAAAAATTTCCCTTGGTTGAAATCCGCCTCGGCCTGCATCAGCACCGCCCCGGCGACGCGTCTGGATTTCGGATATTTCTCGGCGAATTGCGCGAACTCCACTTCCGCGCGACTCCACATCCCGTCCCGAAATGCGTTCGCGGCGGCGGTGAAAGCGCGCTCCTCGCGCGTGGTGGCGGCTGAAATCCGCTCCCCGCTCAACACCAGCGCGAAGGCAATCAAAATCCAACGGCACACAAAAAACATGCCCCGACTCTAAACAACCGTTGAACGCGAAAAAAGCGCGAAATGCGCGGTATAGTTTCGGCTCAATACGCAGTCGGCGTTGGCTCCGGCGTGGTGTAAGGCGGCACTCAGTATATCATCGGAACCAGACGCTTCGTTCTTTTCATGTAACTGCGATATGGCTCGCCCAGAGCTTCAAGCAACACAGCCTCTTCGATCTCCATGCGCCACCAGAACGCGGCGAAAATTGGAACGATGATAACCGCAACCGAGAGCCAATTCCCCATGCCCAAGCCGAGTCCGAAGAACCCCATCAATGCTCCTGTGTAACTCGGATGACGAATAAAGCGGTAAGGGCCAGAATCTATCAAACGATGATTCGTGGCAACGGCTACATCGTTCGTGAAAAAGTGGCCAAGATAAATTATCGAATATAAACGCAAGGTGACACCCATCAAAAACACACATAGGCCAAACCAAGAAAAAAAGTTCCGCGCCGGGAGACCATAGGCACGTAAATAATATGCAGCCATAATACCGCAACCGATGGCCACCATTTGTACAATCATGAGCACCATTCGCGACCCTTGATCTTTGGACGTTGCATCCGGTCCAGAACGTCTTGTCAGACAACGCTCCAACACGAACCAAACGAAGGCGAGAACGAGTAGTAACTTAAGAGTCATGGGAACATGCCGTCTAACGACGGAATTGAACGATGCGGGTGGTCGAGCGCTGCCCGTCCAATCGGGCACTTGGTAGAATTCCTTAAGCTCCAACTCAGGAACCTTGCCCAGCAACTCGCGCAGTATATAGCGATGTTCCGATCCAGTTAAAACAACCAGACGCTTCCCCGTGAATGTCCGGGCAATGTCCTGGATATTCCGAGCCATTGTTCGATTGCGTTCCTGCCATACGTCGGTAAGGAAATGATACTCTTCAGCCAACTCGCGTTCGCCTGCGACGACGAGCAGTTTCGGCAGAACGTCGTCAAACATCCCATGCTTGGTGGCGACGAGCATATCATACGCCGGTGAGTTTAGATCTTCAGGACGGCCACTGGCATTGATACGGGATCGCCCTGCCATCGCATCCGATGCAAGACGCGCCGCATGAACTTGAATCGAATCGGCATCTTTCCGGGTTTGGGCCTTAATCCAGTTATTGAGGTGCTCATACGCAGCCTTCTCGCGCGTCAAATATCCGGTCTTCCGATAAAACTCGTTGCGCCCTTCCTGATCAAACGGAATGACCTTCACACCCAAAGCGTCCGCCGCCTGGTTTGCGGCCACGCACTCATTTCGCACCAGACCATTCGTGACACGACCGTTCTGGACCGTAGGCCACCCGTTAATTTCTGGAGGCAGTTCAATTAATATCGCCGACGGCTTGAGTTTCACGATGAGGTTCCGAAGAATGTCGAGCGAGTAATTCGTGTTCGCTCGGTGGCCGTCATGAATGGTTCCAATAATCACAACCTGTGTCGGCACGGTTGCTATTGCCGTCGCATTAGTCTGCGGCCAGGCGGTGAGGCAACCAGTCACCAAAAGGGTGAAAACCGCAAAGACTGTTTTCGCAAGACACATCTTAGCCATTCCTGAACGCCCGGTGTCTGTTGCCTGCAACGATTTGTTAGACGGCTTTGGTCTCATAATCACTTTGGAGCAATCTTGTTCCCATCTTCATACTACGGGAATCGCGGCGGAAGGTTGCAGGCGGAATGGTTGAAAATTGGGCATCCACAAGCTCAAGGGGCTCCAGCGCGGTGTTAGGCCACATAGGCGTGCGCATGATTTCATCTGGACACAGTTCGCCTTCAAGCGGTATCAGATTGCAGTATCAGATTTGCAGCAAGCAGTAAGTTTTGTTACGTTATTAAATCCTCAGAACAAAGGTTTGGAAGGGTGGCTGAGTGGTTAAAGGCACCTGACTCGAAATCAGGCGTAGGGGTAACCCTACCGTGGGTTCGAATCCCACCCCTTCCGCCAGTTTGGAATCCAACCGCCTCAAACGAAATTCGACGAAAGCCCCTGCATGCGATACAATGTGCAGGCGGGCAAAATGGAATCACATCAAACCATCGCCACCGAATTGCTTGTCAAAGGCATGACTTGCCAAAACTGCGCGCGGCACGTCACCGAAGCCATTCAAAGCGTGCCCGGCGTCCGTAGCGCGTCAGTAATTCTGGATGTCGGACGCGCTTCCGTGCGCTGGAATCCCGGCGCATCGCAAAACGTTCCCGCCATCATTGAGGCCGTCCAAAAAGCCGGCTACGAAGCCAGGGAAATTCAACCTGACACTTCCGCTTGCTGCAAAACCAAACATGCAAGCTGGCAAATCAATCTCTGGCTGGGCGTCGCCGTCACCGTCGCGCTGATGGCCGGCGAATGGATTTTCGGCCTCGGCATGGCGCGCTGGTTTCAATGGCTTTCATTCGCGCTGGCGGGTGCGGTCCAAATTTTTGCCGGGGCAAAATTTTATCGCGGCGCGTGGGCGCAACTCAAAATCGGCAGCTCAAACATGGACACGCTCGTCGCGCTTGGCTCGACGACGGCATTCGGTTATAGCGCCTGGGCGTTATTGAGCGGAAGCGGCGGTGAAGTTTATTTCATGGAGGCCGCGGCCATCATCACGCTCATCAGCATTGGTCACTGGCTTGAAGCCCGCGTGAGCATGCGCGCATCGGGTGCGCTGGAAAACCTGCTGAACCTCGCCCCGCAAACGGCACGACGAATTTCCAAATCCGCAATCCGCAATCCGCAATCTGCAATTGAACACGAAGTCCATGTTGCCGAACTGAAAATTGGCGATTGGGTTGTCTTGCGCCCCGGCGACCGGGTGCCGACCGATGGCGTGGCCGTTGAAGGCGATTCCGCCGTGGATGAAGCCATGCTCACCGGTGAATCCACACCCGTGGACAAGAAATCCGGCAGTGAACTTTTGGCCGGCACGGTGAATCTGAATGGCCGCCTCGTGATGCGCGTGACGGCCACCGGCGAATCCACCGCGCTCGCGCATGTCATCGCTGCCGTGCAACGCGCCCAAACCAGCCGCGCCGACATCCAGCGCCTCGGCGACCGTGTCAGCAACGTGTTCGTGCCCGTTGTCGTTGCCATCGCCATCGCCGCCGCACTGTGGTGGGGACTTGCGCCGGAATCGGCCGGACAAATCCACAACTGGCTCGCGCCATTTCTCTGGACCGCCCATCCGCCCATCGGCGCGGCAGCAGGATTCATCATCGCCGCGGCGGTTTTGATTGTCGCCTGCCCATGCGCGATGGGTCTGGCGACGCCTGCCGCCATCATGGCCGGGGCCAATGCCGCTGCACGACGTGGCATTTTGATTCGCGATGGCGTGGCTTTGGAGAAAGCGGGCCAAATCACCGCCGTTATTTTTGACAAGACTGGCACGTTGACAGCGGGCAAACCGACTGTGGCACAAATTTGGGAAAATCCGCAATCCGCAATCCGCAATCCGCAATTTCTTGCCGCTTCATTGGCGCGCCACTCGACGCATCCCATCAGCCAGGCCATTGCAAAATTGGAATCGGAGGGCGGAGTTACACGACACCCTGACTTGAAAGGTTGGCAGGAAATCCGCGGAGCCGGTGTCGAAGCAAAGGCCCAACCCTCAACTCTCAACGCTCAACTCTCAACCGTCCGCCTCGGTTCGTTACGCTGGATCAAGGAATCAGGCGTGAATCTGGCGGTGGGCGAAAAATTTGTCGCCGAATGGTCGGGACAGGGCGCAACCATTGTCGGTTTGGCATCCGAAAAAAACTTGCTTGGTTTGTTCGCCGTGCGCGACACGCTGAAACCAAACGCGGCAAAAGTCGTCGAACAACTCCGGCGGCAGGGACTAAAAACTTTTCTTGTGACCGGTGACAACGCGCTGACCGCCGTCAGCATCGCAAAGCAGGCCGGCATCGAAGGCAAAAATGTGTTTGCCGAAGTGCGGCCGGAGCAGAAGGCCGGGTTCGTGAAAAAACTTCAGGCACAGGGCGAGCGCGTGGCGTTTGTGGGCGACGGCATCAACGACGCGCCGGCACTGGAGCAGGCCGACCTTGGCGTTGCCGTCAGCCGCGCCAGTGACATCGCGCGCGCGGCGGCGGACATCATTTTGCTGAAATCAGAAATCGAGGCCGTGCCGGAAGCGCTCGGTCTGGCGCGCGCGACGTTGCTCACCATCAAACAAAACCTGTTCTGGGCGTTTTTTTACAACGCGCTGGGCGTGCCGCTCGCCGCGCTGGGCTTCATCAGCCCGATTTTGTGCGCGGCGGCAATGGGCGTGTCCGACTTGATTGTGATTGGCAATGCGCTCCGGCTGCTGCGGTGGCGTTAAGCAACACCTCTCGACAAAACATTTTCCCAGCGCCATTCTGCCCGTGATGGCATTCGAATCTGACGCTCCCATTGATTTGTTGTGGCAGGAATACGGCCTGGCATTCAAGGATTGGGACGACCTCACGCTGGCGCGCTGGCTCGCGCAGACGCTCGGCCAGCTCGAAGGCAGGGTGTGGCGATCGTCGCATCCGCTTGTCGGCGCGTATCGGCTGGCGGCGCAGTTCGCGCATGACCGGCAAATCTGGTTCAAGCGTCTGGCCACGCCGCCGGCGGCTTATGCGGAATCGCCGTGCTGCCGCGCGCCGTTCCTGCCGCTGCTCACACGAGACGTGCGCGAGTCCGGCCTCATCTGCCAGCACTGCAGCGAAACACTCATGCCGTTCGATGAAATTCCCGCCGAGTTGCGCGGCGAACTCAATGCCTGGGCGCAGCAATACGAACCCGTTCACGCCGTCGCGCATTGGGACGACCGCCAGCGCCGCAGCGCGGGCAATTACGACGCCGCCTGTGAAAACGCCGCGCAGGAAGCCGAGCGTTTACTCGCGCGCGCCGGTCGTGAACTCGCGCCCAAGCTGCTGAATTTTTATCCCGCCGCCGTTTGGGAGGATCAGGACGAATGTCTCGAAGTGCGGCCGGAAGACGTGGCAGTGTGATTTCGGGAATGATGAAGGCAGAATGAAGAAACGGCTTTCGCTCTGTTCGTTATTGACTGTTTCTGCATTTTGCATTCTTCCTTCTTCCTTTGAACGTGCTTTCGCACGAATCCAGTTGTCCCGCATCACTGCGCCCCGTATAAATTTCCCATGAAGTGGATTTTAAAATGGCTTTTCCGGCTGTTCATTCTGGCGGTCGTGCTGGTCGTCATTGCGGTGCTGTCAGTGAATCCGCTGCTCAAGGCGCTGATTGAAAATCGCATTCGCACGCGGACCGGCATGGACGCGGAGATTGGTGGATTTTCGCTCGGCCTCATCGAGCCGACGGTGACGATTCAAAATTTCAAACTTTACAATCCGCCGGACTTTGGCGGCACGCCGTTTCTCGACATTCGGGAAATCCACGCCGAATACGACCGCCATGCGCTGCGGAAACACGATTTGCACATCACGCTGCTCCGTTTCAATCTGGCCGAACTGGACATCGTGAAAAATCAGGCCGGCCAGACGAACATCTTTTCCATCGCCGGCATCGCATCGTTTCAAAAGGCCGGCGCCGCCGGCCGCGCGACCGGCTTTTTGCGGCAAACCGGCCCTGAATTCACGGGCATCGACGTGTTGAACGTCTCCATCGGCAAGGCAAGGTTCATTGACCTGAAAGATCAGCGGCTCAACCGCACACAAAAAATCGGCATCGAAAACTGCATAATCAAAAACGTGAAATCACCCGCCGACTTGGCCGGTCTGGGGGCGCTCATCTGGCTGCGTGGCGGCCACACGGTCGGCTTGCCGGTCAATCCGCCAAAGCCCGGCCCGGGCACGAACCAATAGTCGCGGGGGCAAACCCGGGTTCCCGCCACTGCATTTTAGCATTTTCCGCGCGCGAAATTTTTTCTAACCTCGCCGCGTGCATCGTAAAGCCATCAAGACCGCCGCCCGCGTCGTCGTGAAACTCGGCACCGGCGTGCTCACCGACAGCCGCAAGCAGCCCGACCAGGCGCAGTTGGAACAGCTCGTCGCGCAGGTCGCAGCATTGCGAAAAGCAGGCAGGGAAATCGTGCTCGTCACGTCCGGCGCCGTCGGCGCGGGCATGAGCGCGCTCGGCTGCGAAAAACGTCCAACCGACCTCGCCGAATTGCAGGCCTGCGCCGCCGTCGGCCAGCCCCGATTAATCGGGGTTTACGAAAAACTTTTCGCCGCGCACGATTTGCGTGTCGCGCAGGTGCTGCTCACGCACGACGACCTCGAGCATCACGAGCGCCATCTCAACGCGCGCAACACGCTCGTCACCCTGCTCGACCATGGCGTCGTGCCCATTATCAACGAAAACGACGCCGTGTCGTTCACCGAAATCAAGTTCGGCGACAATGATAAATTGTCCGCGCTCGTCGCGTCGCTCCTGCCCGCCGATTTGCTCGTCATCCTCACGACCGTGGACGGCGTCATCGAAAATTTCGGCCGGGTGAACCCGAAAACCATTTCCGTCATTGAAAAAATTGATTCCGCCTTGGAAAAAATCGCGCACGGCACGGACAGCGACACTGCCGTCGGCGGCATGAAATCGAAAATCGAAGCCGCGAAAATCGCCGTGCGCTCCGGCATCCCGCTTGTCATCGCGTCCGGCAAAAAGAAAAACGTGCTCGCGCGCGTGCTCGCGGGCGAGGACGAAGGCACGCTGTTCGTGGCGCACCCGACGAAACTGCAGGGACGCAAACGCTGGATTGCGTTCTTCCATCATCCCAAAGGTGCGCTGTTCGTGGATGACGGCGCGAAAAAGGCGTTGCGCGAATCGGGCAAAAGCCTCCTGCCGCCGGGTGTTGCGCGCTGCGAAGGCGAATTCGACGCCGGCGACGTCGTGCGGATTTGCGATTTGGACGGAACGGAATTCGCGCGCGGCATTGCGAAGTTCAGCGCCGCCGAAGTGCGCGGCAGAAAACTGGCGCGCGTCGAAATCGTGCACCGCGATGATTTGGTGATTTTGTGAAGCCGTTTTAACCACGGATGGACACAGATAAACACGGATTAAAAATTGGTAGGGCGGGCTGTCCCTAGCCCGCCGCCCAACCACATGCAAATCACGGCGCGCACGGAGTGACGCGCCCTACCGGCATCCGTGTCCATCCGTGTTTATCCGTGGTTAAGATTTAATGAAACGCAAAGCTGCAATTGAAGATTTGTTGAAGGTCATGGCCACGCTGCGCTCGCCGCGCGGCTGTCCATGGGACCGCCAGCAAAGCCACATGTCGCTGCGCCGCCACGCCATCGAGGAGGTCTATGAATTGATTGATGCCATCGAGGCCGGCGACGATCACGAAATGGCCGAGGAACTCGGCGATTTGCTCCTGCAGATCGTTTTCCATTGCCAGCTGGCGAACGAACGCGGCGCATTCGATTTTGAAAAAGTCTGCCGGTTGATTGTGGAAAAACTGGTGCGCCGTCATCCGCATGTTTTCGGCAAAACAAAAGTCAAAAGCGTGGATGAAGTCTGGGCGAACTGGGAAAAAATCAAACACGCCGAAAAACATGGAACGAAACACGCGCGGCCTTCCGTGTTCGACGGGATTCCGAAACACCTGCCCGCGCTGCTCCGCGCCGAAAAGCTCGTCAAAAAAGCGCGCAAGGTCCTGGCGGACAGCCACCGCCCAAAACGGCGACTGACGAAAACAGCTCTGGCCAATGAACTTTTCGATCTGGCGGAACAGGCGCAGCGCAACGGCTGGTCGGCGGAGGAACTTCTGTGCGCGGAAATCAAAAGGCGCGAGCGCGCCTTCCGACGGCTGGAAAAACTGTGAACCACCAAGACACGAAGAACACAAAGAAGAAAACAAAACTTGGTGTCCTTAGTGCCTTCGTGGTTAAAAATCCTTTGTCCCTTAGTGCCTTCGTGGTTAAACCGGTTTACCAACACTTGACAGGTCCGGCAACTCGCGCGATTTTCCGGTGTTGAACTGAAAGAGGTGCTGATTTTATGAAAACTCGAAGCTTTCAAAGTCTGGTTCTGACAATCACCGCCGTCGTAGCAGTTTCACTTCTGGCAGGAAACGCCGTGGCGCAGGATTCCTCCACTGCCACAACCGCAGCGACAACCACGCCCGCCGCTGCTCAACCGGCAGCCACCACTCCGGTCGCCCAACCGGCAGCCGCCAGTCAGGCCGTGCCGCAATTATCCTACGGCGTGGTGCAAATCATGCAACTTTCGCAGGCGAAAGTCGGCGACAGCACCATCATTGCTTACATCCGAAATTCGGGAAACAACTACGGTCTGGACACGGCCCAAATCATTTATTTGAAGCAGCAAGGTGTTTCCTCCGATGTCATCGACACCATGCTCAACCAACGCACGCAGACGGCGCAGACCACCGCACAGACCGCAACATCACAGCCGGCCAGCACGGACACTTCCAGCGCCCAAACTGCGACCGTCGTCGCGCAACCCTCGGTTTCTTATGTCCAAACGGCTCCGCCTCAGACGGTCTATGTCATTCCCGATACGCAGACGTATGATTACAACGCCTATTACTACCAACCATATTACTATCCTTACTACGGCTGCTACGGCTGGCCTTATCCGGCGGTGTCGTTCTCGTTTGGCTGGGGTGGTTATTATGGCGGCGGCTATCGTGGCGGCTGGCATGGCGGTGGCGGCGGGCACGGTGGGGGCGGGCATCACCATTGATTCGATAATCCGCCAACTTTGCTAATTACCACGAAAGAGGTTTTTGGAAAATAATCCGCGAAAATTCATTGTTCAATTCGGTTTGGACCTAAAGCCGGTAGCGGTTTAGCTCTTCTTTGCGCCGTCCAAGGTTGACGTTTGGAAATACGCGTCCACGCAACCATCAGGATACCGAGGCCAAACATCGCCGTGACCGAAGGTTCGGGTATCAACGTCGACAGGGGTTGGCCGTCCGATCCCGCGTTGTAGATGCTTGCTAATTCCTGAGAACTTAACGCCCGCGTCCAAATGGCCAGGTCATCTATCTCGCCATCCCAATTGCCCTGCCCGGAAGCGGTGTCCGATGGATCATCACCGATATTCAGTTGTGTCGAGGAAGCCAACAGTTGTCCGCGATAGTGAAAATCCCCGAAGGCAATTCCGTCTTGCATGAAAGTGACGGTGTCGGTCTGGCTGTCGGCCACAAAAGCCACGAAGTGCCACTGGCTGGTGGTCAAGGTTGCCGAAGACACACCGTAGTCTATGTTAATGCCGCCTGAAACATGGGCATCGGCGGTATACAAACTCATACTGGGCGTGCCTTCAAACGTGGCATAGTTGAACGCGCCCCAATAGCCGTTCCAATTGCACGCCACGGTTGCCCAGCGCGGTGTCGAGTTGGCCCAGACCCAGGCGGTCAAGGTCATGGAAGTCGTCGGCATGGCAAAATTTGGCACGTTGACATATTCATGAGCGCTCGGTCCGCCAAATTGCAACGCGCCACCGATTTGGCCGGAAGTCCAATTCCCTTGCCCGTTGGGAAAGTTGACCAGCGTTCCATTGTAGCCGTGACCGCTGGAGTCGTGCAGGATGCCCCCACTCGTTTCGTCAAAAGTCCAGTAGCCGTCCAGACCATTGGCGAGACCGGTTGCGTCATCAGCGGAAATAGGGCCGGCCGTCAGGCAAACAAAGGCGGTGATGATCCCCCAAGTGGATAAAGTTTTCATAAAAAAGATGGGCTGAAAGTTGGATGTTTGCGATGTTCAGGTTGTCATGCCACGAGAGCGTGCAGGATTTGTTGCACGGCCAGCTTTGTCGGCACCTTGAGCCCAACCCACCAAGGTGACTTAAAGCCTTCCGATCAATTTCGACTCTATAACCGCCTCCATCCAATTCAAGCGTTTGTTATTCACATTGTTATTCACATCCAAACTGGCACGGCGGCGGCGGCGGGCATCACCACTAAAACGATTGGGTGAGGCGTCCGCGGACGGCTGGGCCAGCCGTCCCTACCAAACCAATGGGCATCTCGGCGAGATGCCCCTACCACAGAAAATGAATTCACAAACGAGGACGTTTATGCTTTCACCCGCGAGTTGTAAAAACTTCATCCCGACAACCCCGATAAACGGCATCGGGGCAGGTCGCCACGTCAAAGACAAGATTCGCCAGCAGCTTCAGGTCTTGCGAGATACCGGATTGCTGCTACACGTCGAGCGTGGTTGCTGGCGTCTGCCGTGAAGTCTTCTGTGTGGTGTCAGGCAAGTTAATCCTGGCTCTGACTTTTCGCGCTTTGTTTCTGAAGCTGCTTGGCCCATTTCTCTTTATCTTTCTCCCTCTTAATCAGCCAAACGCAGAGGGCGAAAATCAGAAACGTCCCGAATATGCCAATCTGTATCAGAATATCGCTCATCTCAAATCATGGCGAAGGCCGGCGCGGGGTCAGGCGGCTTCGGGTTTAAAGGATGGTCTCCAGTGTCTCCACCACTGTCCTTACACAACCCGTGCAGGTCTTGTTCAAAAGATCGTTCTCCTTGAAATAGCG